>CAZXQO010000040.1:0-34366 GCA_964643075.1 uncultured Peptococcaceae bacterium | reverse complement strand
TTTTATCATATTGTGCTGGTTTAATATGTCATAATATGTCGATAATAAAAATTTTCCTTTCTTTACTATTTTCGATATAATTGTGGAATATATTTAACCGTTTCCAGCTATGGATGCTTCAGCCATGAGGGGTTTTCGTGGGCAGTTATCCGCGCCGCACCCTGAATCCAAGATATCAACCTGCGGAGTTTAACGTCTTTTTTCTGTATACTTCACCCTCCGTTAAAAAAACCTTTCACTGTCACTTTTGTCATGCCGTATAAACGGGTAGACACATTACAAAATTTAACTTATTATCATTTCAAGGGTATTGGCACAGGCAAATAAGATACTGCAAATAGAACTTGCCGGAGCCTTCGCTTTTATAACTGTGGTTTAAACAAGGCAAAATAGAGATGTCCGTGCCGGAAGGTTATGGACATCTCTGGCAAACATAACAATTACAGGGGAATGCATGATGAAATACCGGCTAATTTTTAAGCGTTTTCTTTTTTTCTACGTTTTTATAATCGTCTGCTATTTGATATTTCGCAAACTGGCCAACGACAAAGCAACCTTTGAACTCTTTATGGGCCAGGCAGTTCTGGTGGGACTGCTGGCAGCCTTTTTCCCTTTCCGGTGGCAAGATCCGGCTGGTGGTTCTGGCAAATTCGGCATCCCTGCTGTATTAATATGCATTCTTAGCGGGGCTACAGTAAGTCTAATAAACGCATGCTATCTTACAGAGGTTGCTAAACATGGCGCTTCGGCGACTCCAGGTTATAATCAGCTAAAAATCCCCTGCAACGCTGCAACCGCCGATGCGTGGATATACGTTGCGATGGCTGTTATCACCGCACCGCTATTGGAGGAATTTTTCTTCCGTCACGTCCTCCTGGGCAGGATTTGCGCATTGATCGCTTCGTCACGAACTTTATCCCAAAACCTGCGGCATACATATATTTTTATTGCCGTTGCTGTTATATCGGCACTTTTCGCCCTGGCGCACAGGCCAGGTCTACCGGCATTCCCGATCTATTTCTTTTCCAGCCTGGTATACAGTTTATCTTACCTCAAATTCGGTCTGCCAGGCGCGGTGCTCGCGCACTCTGCTGGCAACGCCGGCGCACTAATCATCCTATCCTTAAATTGAATAAAACCTCCTATAGCCAACCTTAAAATCCTTTCTTATTATTCTACTGGCCTGAAAGGGAGCCACCTAACACATATTAACATTTATGTACAAATTGTTACATTAAAGGTTTTTTTTAATACGTGTTGAAAATTGATAATAATTTTAATATTGTATGGGAAATCCGAACGGGAAAGGCCAAATGAACATGCTGGAAAGATGCATAGAAAGGGATGAACCGCCAAGAACCGGCTCTTTTTTGGATGCCGGGCATATCGTTAAAAACGTTATTATGTTTATTCTGTTTGCCGTGCCTGCCGCCTGCATTGCCCGGGCGGACTACCTTTTTTTTCACGGCATGGTGGAATCCCTGCGTATTTTCCTTATGTTTAGCGTTTTCATAATGGCTTTGAATACCTACCACATCGCCAGGAATGACTACCTTATGTTTCTGGGCATCTGCTACGGTTTCGTTGCAGGATTCGAATTTTTACATACCATAGCCACGGGCAAAATGGATTTATTGCCTATTAATCCGGCCAACCTTCAGGTAAAGGGCTTAAATGTGGCCGGATATATGGAAAGCCTCTCGCTACTGCTGGCGCCAGTATTTCTACACAAAAAAATAAAACCGGGTGTAGTATTCAGTATCTACCTGACTATTTCCGCCCTGGCCATGGCGGACATTTATTTTGGGGAGAGTTGGCCGGTTTTTTTTGCCTCAGGAACCGTATCCCCTTGTTTATATAAAGAAAGCAACCTGTTAATTTTTTTATTGTTGGCATTAGCCATTCCACTGCTTATAAAAAACAATAAGCAGGCTTGCCCCCGCCTGCTTCACCTAATGCTTGCCTTTCTGTCATTAACGGCGGCCTCCCGGTTTTTCTTATTGTTTGACGACAGCCTGACGGCCATAACTGGTCACTTGTTAAAACTTATGTCCGCCTACTGGCTGTTTAGAATAGTTATTAATACAACCCTAAAGGAACCGTACCGGGATCTGCTACGGGAATCTAACCAGACAAAGAACAAATTGCAGCAGTATGACCAGCAAATTAAACATAAAATTACTGAATACAGGCGTGAGGAAAGGGAGTTGCAACGTCTGTCTTATCTGGACGGGTTGACGGGTATTCCAAACCGCCGGTTTTTTGATGAATATTTCAATCGCGAGTGGTACCGTGCCCTGCGCAGTACAACCCAGCTTTCGCTGATTCTTTGCGATATCGATCATTTTAAAAAATATAACGACTCGTACGGTCACCTACAAGGGGACAACTGCTTGAAAAATGTGGCGTCCGTTCTGAATAACTCAATCAAACGGTATGGGGATCTGGTGGCCCGTTACGGAGGTGAAGAATTCGTCATTGTTTTACCGGGCACTGATATCAATGGTGCCGCAGTGGTTGCCGAGACACTGCGTGCCGGGGTGGAAGGGTTAATGATTTCCAGTGCGTGCCTGGATACCTGCAGCTACGTCACCATTAGTCTGGGTGTGGCCACCTTGACTCCCAATCCTGACTTATCACCAGAAGAACTAATAGCTATGGCTGACCGGGCCCTTTACCGGGCCAAGGAGGATGGCCGCAATCGTGTTCAAATAACCACTTCACTCACTTAAAAACTCCCCTTAACGGGGAGTTTTTAATCTTTTTAAAACCATGTTTTTTGATTTGTCCAAGCTTCAGTTATCACTGCTGCGCTAAACCCACCTACTAAGCAGGATACTGTCACTCAAGCATTCTACTACCTTGTAAAGCAACAAATTTTTACTTGCCACATCTTAATACCAAGGATATAATTGGTTCCACAGAGAACGTTCTTTAGTGAACATTCTTTACGCTGGGGAATATCGTCCGGGTAGTTGATATTGTACCTTTTCCAGCAAACAACAGATGAGATCAACGTAAAGGTGTGTTAAACATGTCACTTCAGCAGGAATTACTGGTTGATTTGCTTCGTGATGTAAGCCGGGGCCTTGGCGAACATATCAGAAATGTGCTGACAAGGCACAACCTGCCTCTATCCACGGTCATTATTATGAAAAAAATTGAAGAAAACCCGGGCATAACCATTAGCGAGTTGGCCCGCCAAACAGGCCTTGCCAAATCACACATATCCAATATTATAGAAGAGCTTACGCAGCAGGGCCGGGTGGAAAAACGAACGGACCCTGCCGACCAAAGGATTTTACGCCTTTACCTCACTAAATCAGCCTCCGCCTATTTGGAACTAATCAGAACCGACATAAGACGCCTACTCTCCAGATTGGTTTCCGGCATTCCGGAAAAAAGAACGGCCCAAATAATCGAAGGATTACAGGATATCCAGGCCGCATTGAAATCGGCCAAAGAAAAGACGGGGAGCATTTAGGCAGTATTTATAAATTTACATTGCTTTGAGGAGATTTGGTGTGGAGGATAAAACAAATGGGGACAGGACAGGGTTAACCGGGCCGCCTTCACGTGTACAAACCGTAAAGGTAGACGGTCCCGGTCCGGGCAGCAGGAATATTCCATGGACCGCCATGATGACACTTGTTATTGGTGCTTTTATGGCAATACTGGACAGCAGCATTGTAAACGTGGCCTTACCTAAATTAATGGCGGTTTTCGGCGTGGGAGCCGAATCCATTCAATGGGTCGCCACAGCATATATGCTGGTTTCCGGTATGGTAGTGCCGGTTACCGGCTATCTTTGCGACCGCTTCGGCAGTAAGCGTATGTACATCTTTAGCCTGGCGGTATTTACCATCGGGTCCGGGCTGTGCGCCCTGGCCTGGAATAATAATACTTTAATAGCCGCCAGGGTTATCCAGGCTATCGGTGGCGGAATGATTATGCCGGTAAGCATGAGTATGATCTATGCCATCGTACCCATTGAAAAAATGGGCCTGGCTATGGGCATTTGGGGCATTTCCGCCATGGCCGCCCCCACCATAGGCCCGACCCTGGGCGGGTATCTGGTTGACCACATGGGCTGGGAGTGGATTTTTACTGTTAACCTGCCCGTAGGCGTAGCGTCAATATTTCTGTCAGGCATGCTGCTTAATGAAACCCCCCGGCGCGCCAACCTGAAACTGGACATAATAGGCGCCGTATTGAGTGCAACGGCCTGTTTCACCCTCCTTCTGGCTATGAGCGAAGGCCAGGACAAAGGCTGGACATCGCTATACATTGTAAATTTGATTATCGTATCAGTGTTCAGCTTTATACTTTTTATACTCTGGGAATTAAGTACGCCCCAGCCCCTTCTGGACTTGCGCATCTTAAAAAACAAAACTTTGAGCTATACTCTGCTGGGGGTTACCTTTACAACCATCGGCTTGTTTTCGGCGATGTTCCTTGTACCTCTTTTTACCCAGAATATACTTGGCTACACGCCCATGCAAACAGGATTGCTGATGATGCCCGCAGCGCTTACCACCGGTATCATGATGCCCATATCCGGACGCCTGTTCGACAAAATAGGAGCCTTGCCGCTATGTCTTTCCGGCATGCTCATCATGACCATTACCACTTACCAGTTGCATTCAATAACCACTGATACCAGCTACTCGCATCTCCAATGGCTGCTGGTCAAAAGGGCGGTGGGCATGGGCCTGGCTATGATGCCTTTCTCTACAGCAGGCATGAATACGGTACCGAGGTTTCTGGTAGCAAGAGCCGCAGCTTTAAACAACCTGATGCGTCAGATATCGGCATCACTGGGAATCGCCTTTTTAACCTACCAGATGCTGCACAGGCAGACCCTGCACACCGCATGGCTGGCCGAAACCGTAAACTACAATTCGCCCGCTGCCATGGATGCGTTATCAAAATTGCAGGGCATCATGAGCCAGGCCGGGGGAGGGCCACAGGCTGCAGCTGCGGGCGCCACAAGCATGCTTTCGATGCTTCTGCAGCGTCAGGCTTTTGTTGCGGGCATAACTGATGCCTTTATAATATCCTCTGTGATTACCGCCATGGCCATTCCCTTTACACTTTTCCTCAGCAAGAAAGCGGTTGCGGCTGAAACAATAAAACAGTCCCGCCAATTCGCCCATCTGGCGCCACCCGGCATGGGTAGATCACCGGCAGAGCAGGCGCCCAGTGTGTCTGAATGATGCTTGTTGAATAAGCCTGGACTTTGAGGTAGTATATAAGGGCAAAAAATAACCGGGAGAATAAATTTTTATGAGCTGCAACTACACACATAAGGAAATGGAAACGCTGGCCCTGCTGGGAGATTCCCTGATTATCTACAAAAACCTCCGGCACAAAGAGGTTTTTTTATCGCTGCAGGATCTACTACATACTTTTGCGGACGGGCAATCCACCACACAAAAAATTATCAAAAGCTATCATAATTTCTGTGCCCTGGCAGTGGAAAACAAATGGCCCGCATGCATGGCTGATTTTATACTGGAGGACGACAACTTTTTCACCCGGCAAGCGGCCACAGCCGGCCCGGAAGGGATTAGCAGGAAGGTAAAGGATTTGGCTGCAAGGGATCTGGTTATTCTGCAAGAACTAGCAACCGTCGGCTCGTCACTGTTTAAGCATGCAGCCGTAAAATTGTTTGAGCATATATTACCCCCCCAAGACCCAATTCATGAGGAACTTCAACCCGGACCCGGCAGCCCGGCCACCTACAGCGGACAATATCCTTATGATCCCCTTGCACCTTCTACATGGCCGGAATGGGAAAAGAATAGCGCAGAAGAATCGGCTAGCGACAGCTCTCAGCCTGACGCCGGCACAGCAGACGCCTGGCTGCAAACCCGCCGGGAGAAAATCAAAAACCTTCTGCTCCAGGCGGCATCCTGGGCAGATGTGGTTGAACCCCTAGCCGGTTATTTCCATCAGGTCGGTTACGGGCTTTTCAGCAGCTATCCATCATTCCGGTGGCAAAGGGGGGCCGAAGGAGGCAGCCTGCAAGGTATTTCGAGACCAGACCCCATTCGCCTGGGACAACTTATCGGGCTGTCCGCGGAACACGAATTGATCCTGGAAAATACGGAACGCTTCCTCGCGGGTCATCCAGCCAGCAATATGCTACTTTATGGTGACCGGGGCTCGGGCAAATCCTCTACGGTAAAAGCCCAGGCGCACACCTATATGGGCCAGGGGCTGCGCCTGGTGGAGCTAGCCAAGCCGGATCTGGGCGATCTCCCTGCAGTTATGAGGCTCCTGGCAGAATACCAGCATAAATTTATCATATTCATTGATGATCTTTCTTTTGAAGAAACGGAACAGGAATATAAAACACTGAAGGCCGTACTGGAAGGCGGTCTCGAAGTGAAGCCGGACAACGTGCTGATTTATGTCACCTCAAACCGGCATCACCTGATCAAGGAAACCTTCTCGGAACGCCGTGGGGACGAAGTGCATGCGGGGGACAGCATGCAGGAAAAACTATCCCTGGCTGATCGGTTCGGCCTGACGGTGATATTCTCCACCCCCGACCAGAAGGGCTATCTACATATTGTGGACCAACTGGCAGCCCGGCTGGACTTGCCAATAGAACAGAATGAATTACACCGCCTGGCCCTGCACTGGGAAATGTGGCACAACGGCCGCTCCGGGCGGACAGCCCGGCAATTCGTGGATCACCTGGCAGCGGGCCTGCAAATGTCATCACAAAACAATATCCTTTAAAACGGAACACCCCGAGGAGGCACGCTCGACACCCAGGGTGATTTCATTTACCTGACCCTTTATATCTTAAATTGCTGATTACCGTTTCATCCGTTGGAAAGGCCAGGGGAGGCGGGTCTTTAAGGGCAAAGAAACCAATCCGGTCCAGGTCCGACTGTGCCCTCAGTTCTCCACCTGTAATTTCAGCCTTAAACCATATACCCACGCTATGCGCCTCGGGATTGTGAAAATTTGAATGCACCGCCAGAATTCCCGTTACCCTGATATCCAGGCTTGTTTCTTCCTTAAATTCCCGCACCACCGCATCATAGACGTCTTCATCATACTCTACATAGCCGCAGGGTATACACCACAGTCCGGCGAAACTGCCGTTGCGCCTGCCCAGCAGAATCCGTCCTTCCCGGTCGAATACAACGGCAGCCACCCCCACCACCGGATTTTCATAAAATATGTAGCCGCAACGATGGCAGGTCAGTCTTCGCCTCTCCCGGTAACTTTTATTCTTCAGTTCTCCTCCGCATTTAGGGCAAAAGTGAAAACGTTGATTCATTATTTACACAACCCCGTGAGTAGATTTACCTGTCAACTACCTGCAGCGCCCCCAGCGGGCAGATAGAGGTGCAGCGGGCGCACCCCAGGCAGCGGGAAAGATTGATGACGGGCAAATCATACGGTTTATGCTGCTCCAGCACCTTCCAGTTGCATGAATATGTAGCGATGCACACGCCGTTTTCACATTCCCCGGGCCTGCACTTATCTTTATCAACCACTACGAGTTGCATCTGCATTGTAATCCCCCGCCGTTCAGTAACATCAAAGACAAATGTAACATCACCATATTATAAATGTCAATGGCATAAAACCGGCAGCGGGCGTTACATTCCGGGCATATAAAATGCATGGCCCGGTGGCGTAATGCCTCCGGACCATAACCCCAATCAACAGGCCATGAGGGGACGCTATTTTGCAAACACATGCTTGCCTATTTGCAAAGTAACAGGCTTTTGCCACACCCATTTACTTTTAGCGGTAACCGGATTCCAGAAATAAAGGGCGCCGCCTGTGGGATCCCAGCCGTTGATAGCCATGTCAGCCGCCCTTATGGAATCACGGCTCAAGGGACGCGTGTATTGCCCATTCATAACGGATTCAAAGGCCCAGGGCTGATAAACAACATTTCTCACATTGCGGGGGAATTTACCGGAATCCGTCCGGTTGAGGATTACCGCCCCTACGGCGACTTTACCTGCCATCGGCTCGTCCGCCGCCTCCCCTTCAATCACCATGGCTAACAGGTGCGTATCATTGCGGTTAATCCAACCCCGGGAAATATCTCCACCCGCCCGGTAATCGCGTCGGGAATGGTTAATTTCAGATGATGGTACGCCACGGTTCTGTATTAATATATTTTTATCCGCCGTACTGTTTTTAGCCAGGGCATTGTTCGCAGGAAAACCTGCACCGGCTGCCACATGACCGGCCAATGTCAGACCTGTAAACAGCGCTAGGACTGCAGCAATAGGCACAGGATATTTCCTTATGGTCCTAACAAGCATATCTATATTCAGGTCTTCCCTGGTAAAAGAGAAGTAACATCTAAGTTCCTTCACCTTTATATTTGCATTGCAAATCAATATATTAATTTTGTTTTTTAGCCCACTCCAAGTAATCTTGTTTTTCAGCTCACTTAAGGCAATTCTGTTTTTGAGTACACCCCACAGAAATGATAGCTTCTTTTTATAGCTTGTCAATTGTTCTACAATAAAAACAGCCATAGTATCAACTCCTTTAATAGTTTACCGTGGCTTTCGTATTATATAGCATAAACAATAGATATGTCAAAGGTAATTAGTGGTTTTATAAATTATGGTATATTATATAGATACGGCTTGCTTTTCGCACAGTATTGTGGTTACCATTATTAAAGTGGTAAATCATATTTATCTCCAACATTTTATAATATCAACATGTGCACGCTGGCTTATTCTGTTTTTCCAATAAACATTAAAATAACTATTGCATTAAGATATACACACCTTATTTTCTATCCAGTGTCTGTCTGCTATGTATTTATAATTGAATAATAATATTCACTGTGTGCTTAATTTCAAAGTAGATACACAGCTTTTACCCGAAAGCCCAAAGCAACTTTTCTTCTCGGGTAGCCAGTTACTGGAAAGAATAAACGGTGCTTAGGAAAATCTCCTTAAGCACCGTTTCCATTTTATTCGCACGAGTTTCCTTACCACAAATCAGGCCTTTTCCCTGCTGTATAAAAAATATGAGTATACGATGGGAACCACAGTCGCCAGCCCAATTATGGTGAAAAACAGTATAAAGCCTTTTTCTCCTCCAATAACCAGGCCGATTATAATTATCAACAGGCCTGCCAGCACCCAAAGCTTTGATGCCAGTCGGTGAGTTTTTTGCCACACTGTCTCGCTGGCCAGGGTCCAGGGGGTTTTAATGCCCACAAAATAATTATGTCTGAACTGTCCCATAAAATTTCCTATAGCCATGAACAGTACTCCTATACCGGTTATCACAAAACGGTCCACCGGAACGATATAGCCCAGGGCGATCAGCATCGTTACAGCATACAAAAGAACAAAAAAACCGGTAAAGATAAATTTCAGCATCCTATACGCCCCGGCAAATTTGGCGTAATTTTCACGCCTGGGATCCAGTTGCGGCAACAGCAACATCATAACGTATATGCCCAGGGTCAGCAGCGGAGGGCCGAACGCCCCCCTGAAGCTGGAGGTATACCTATCTATTTGTCCGTGTATATTCCAGTGCGCAGGCACCCTGGCCGGAAGGTGGGGATAAAGAATAACCCCGGCGATGAACTCTGCCACTATTAATAACAAAACAATCCAGTCCGACTTTATTTCCCTGAGCATTTTACTCAGATCAAACCTTCTTTTCGTCATCTTCGGATGCCTCCTCATCTTTAATTTTCAGGATATCGTAAAACCAGCCCATCAAATCCTGAAACACGGTGGTATTCAGACTATAATGAATAAATTGTCCCTGGCGCTCATCCTGAACCAGCGTAGCCTGCTTCAAAATGTTCAAATGGTGGGAGATACTCGGTTTGGAAATGTTAAACTTGTCAGCAATATCCCCGGCTGTCATATCCCCTTCCTTTAACATTTTTAATATTTCCCTGCGGGTGGGGTCCGAAAGAGCTTTAAACAAATTGTTATAAAACAATGGCTCACCCCCCTGGTTGATGTTTATACAAACGTCTAAATATCTTATTGACATTATATATCCATGAGATTTTCCTTGTAAAGATATTTTTATAATTATCTATACATCTATTTAAAATATATACCAGGCATTAACCCGGTAAATTTTGTATTACCCCGAAAATTGTTTTATTATTTTTATTGCTGCACAAATTCTTTGTAATGTTCACCTGTATATCCGACCTTTTCGGCCTCATCTATTACCCCTTGCAATGCAATCCTGATATTCATTTTCCTTAATCCAGCGCCTTGAGAGGTGCAAACCGACTTCTTAACACCAATGCCATCTTTATCTATAATGCTGACTCATATATCGCCATCATCACTTTGGAGTAACCTAAAGTTTATTTCGATGATTCGTATAATACAACCTCTATTTAGAATATGCATTCTGAATAGTATCAGGATTTCTAGGGAAATAATAAATAATAAAGTCCTATTGAGGTGAAAACCATGGTGAAAATTCAAGACAAATTAACTTTAGGCGTTGCAGCTGGAATATTATCCAATTTTGTGGTTGAAATTATAGATTATGTTTTCTATCTGCTTGGTGTTAATAAATGGCATCATTTCCATATTGCAGCTGCTACATATTTTAAACTTTCTGATGCTAATACTTTACCTGCAATAATTATTGGTGCCATAAACGACTTTTCTATAGCTGCCATTCTTGGAATATTCATAATATATATTCTATATTACACAGGCACTGATTACTTTTATGTTAAAGGTATAGGTGTTACTATAGTATTTTGGTTGCTCATTTATGGTATGCTTCTACGTTTTGGAGTCAGCAGAATTAATCCAACTGATCCTGGTACAAATTCAGTCCACTTGGCTGTTCATATCATACTAGGATTTCTTACTTCATGGATTATCGTTAAACATGGCATCCCGCACGACAAGAAAATCCTCAAAGAGCACGAAATAATAGACGATGTTAATAATAAAAGATGATGTCAAATCGTTACAAGAGGAACGAGGAATAAAAAAGATCCTGGTACAAGAAGACTTTTTTAGTAAATATTCTCATACACTTTTTAAACTCTCTCTGCCGTTTCTATTTGGAATGTGTGTGCGTCCTGTTGCCTGACAATCTCCTAAGAAACTAGGAATATAATAGGCAGAACGTGGAATTGCGATTCCGCCAACTAACTGTATTGATGATTATTCAAAGGCGGAAACCCCTTGACAAGTGTGGTGAACTTGAAAAAGCCTAATACTCCGGCTAGGAGGCTGTCTGAATATTAACAGAAACCAGGATAATTGGCTTTAGATGGCGAAATGTACCTTATTATGATAAAAGGATATAAAATGTACGACCCCAACCACATATATCTATTTCCGCCGTCGCCGAACGAATGGTTACCCAAGGAACATCTTGTATATTTCATCAGCGACCTCGTGGACACCCTTAATCTAACCGCTATATATAAGGAATACGAAAAAGGAACAAGGGGTCAGCCACCATTGGTTTACCCTAAATCCAGCGCCACACAGCGCACGGGTGAGCCGTCACAGCCGGCAATCTTCAGCGGGAAGGCTACGATCCAAGGGTTCTCAAAATCTATATACTCAATATTAGTCAAATTCTCTCCGATCACCCCGTTGATTTCGAAAATAGCACGGTGGGCTGGGAAGGTCTCGCCTCCCGTGGCATCGATATTAGGCGCGTCAATAAAGAAGGAGCGAATGCCCCGGCCAATCATTTCCTCAACAACCTCTACCTTTACATAGGGGTGTCTGAAGTATTTATCCTCCCCGGAGTATTTGGACCAGCTGGTATGAAACAAAACTATCATCCCAGGCCGGAGCCGCTCCAGATAATTCTCAACATCCTTAATTTCTATGTGCTCCTGCTCACCTTTACCTGTTACGTCAATTACCACACCGGCGCCTGTAAAAAGATTTAAATCGGATTGATCAATCCTCTGCCCGATGCTCAGCGAATGATAGGGCGCGTCCACGTGGGTCCCGGTATGCGAGCCAATGTTTATATAATGCAAATTATAACCATCTGTCTCCAGATTTGCCGCCGGCCTTATGTCCGGTTTTGGATCACCGGGATATATTTGCATAAAGTTTGTAATTGGTATGGATAAATCCACAATTTTTTTAATTTGCATGATTTATTCCCTTTCATTCCCATTCAGTTGTTAAAAATGTTTCCTTTATTCTTCCTTCCTATTGCAGCTTATCTCCTAATACTACAGCGTAATATTGCTTATTTCGGTATGCCCGCTACGCCATGGGGACGGTTCCATCGCTTTCCCTTCGGTCCTTCGCTGCGCTTCGGAAGCGCTCGAACCGTCCCCATGGCTCCGCTAACTTTTAGTTTACGCTGTAGTACTAATCGGATACTATTATATTCTACTCTCGTATTTCTGCCCATAAAAAAGATACCTTCCGCTCTTTATTGGCAGAAGGCACCAGATTTACTATGCATAAATTAACCGGTACCGGTTTATAGAACCTTCTTACCCATACAATGATCGAGGGGAATAAAACCGATTGTTCTGCTGTCATTACTATTATTACGGTTATCTCCCATAACAAAAATATGATTTTCCGGAACGAGCCATTTCTTGTCTGAAGAATAAATCATGGTCTCCTTGATATAAGGCTCATTTAACACCACACCGTTTCGATAAACCTTATGATCTTTAAACTCTAAAACGTCTCCGGCCTTTCCGATGACCCTCTTTACATAGAAAATATGATCTGTTTTCCCTGACATAAGTTGAAAAACAGGAAATTCTGAAACATCATCCTTAAAAGAACGATTTCGGTCAACCCGGCTATCGATAATAACAATATCTCCATATTCTGGAGTACGGGAAAAGGTATGCGGGAGTTTTGACACCAATAACCGTTCCTGATCATGCAAAGTTGGATCCATGGAATGTCCTTCTACCTTGTAGGGTTGGATTATAAAAATGCCTATAAATAATGAAAGAGCAAATGCTATCCCAACAGTGCTTACCCAACTCCAAATTGTTTTTATTATTGTCATTTTCAAAGCAACCTTTCCAAAATTGTTATTAATTTGCGTTGTGACTCACCAGCCCTACTGCGACCTGTATTTCGTGCCGGTTTATCTGCGACACAGGGAACCGCCCCCACTGTCGCATAACAGATCAATATCTATTGGTCAGTTCAATCAGCAACGGAATTGAAACGATACAAACCCATCACACTATCCTCTGCTTGAATATTTTTATTTTACCACAATTCTTAGTACATCGCTTTCAATATCCGTACTCTCCTCATAATCAAATTGCTTTACATTAATTGTTTTTGGCTATATTCAGCGCAAAGATAACTGACCCCAATCACATATGGCATATTTTATAGTTCAAGACCACAATTTATCAAAGACATTATTCCCACACGTGATATATACTGAAACGATGATTGCTTTTACAATCACGATATTGTTATTTTTACTGCTTTTGGTGTATAAATAATGCTATACAAACATAAATTGGGGACATTCCTTCTCAAATTTGTAAGAGATAAGGATTTTAGCCAACCCAGGAAGGTGTGTCCCCACACCTTAAAAGAGGAGTGAAGACAGTGAAAAAAATCATTAAGGAACCCACCACGGCACTTTTTCCTGTGCCCACGGTTCTCGTAACCTCTCAACTGGAAGGATTCCGGCCCAACATTATCACCATCGCCTGGACAGGCATCATGAATTCGGACCCGCCGGTGGTATATGTCGCCGTCCGCCCGATGGGCAGGCATTCCTACGAATTGATTAAAAAATCCGGGGAATACGCCATCAATATCCCCTCGGCAGATCAGGTCCGGGTTGTGGACTACTGCGGAACCGTATCTGGCAAGGATGAAGATAAATTTGCCGGGGCGGGCCTCACCCCGGTGGCCGCTTCCCGTATCAAGGCCCCGTTAATTGCCGAATGTCCGGTCAACATTGAATGCCGTGTCAGACAGGTGATACCCCTTGGCAGCCATGATGTTTTCGTGGGTGATGTACTGGCAGTTCATTTCAATGAAGATGTCCTGAAGGAAAACGGACGCCCGGATCTCGATAAAATAAAGCCCTATGGTTATTGCCTCAGTGAATACAGGTTAATGTCAGACAAACTGGGTACATACGGCTTTTCCAAAAAGGCAGGGAAATAGAACAAAATAGCCGTCACAGCATAAAACCTGACGGCCGGTATAAAACACTTATACTTGGACGTTATCGCCATTCAGTAGTTTTGTGTTGCATATTTTTAAGAGTGCAACCTATTATTTCAGCAGCAAATCGGACCAGCGGCCAGGAACTCTGGAGGGGGCGCAAACCAGCGCCGTACCTGGAACGAGGTGCCCTGTGGCGCTTTCCAGCGCCCTGCGTGGAGTATTGTCTTCTTCACTGAGGTGTGCCAGCGTAACCAGTTTGCATTTATTTAGCCCTAAAGATTTTAGGGCTTCTCCGCACTGCCCGTTGGAGAGGTGGCCGTTGGGACCGAGGTTGCGCTTGATCACGTGACGGGGCTTGCCGGAATACCTGTACATTTCAATATCGTGATTCGACTCTAAGTATAAATAATCGAGAGTTTTAAAGGCTTTCATACAGTTATCCGGAACAAAGCCCGTATCGGTGATTACCCCCATTCTCTCAGCCCCGCTCTTGATGAAAAATCCTATGGTCTCGACATCATGGGACAGCCTGCAGGGTATTAAAGACATGCTGCCGATGCCAATCTCCTCAAATAACTGCATCACCTGAAAATTTGGCTGCATGCTGAAGCTATAGCCGGAGTCAATCTCTCGCAGCACTCCGGCTGTGGAATATACCGGAACATTATTTTCCTTGAGCAAGAATTTTAGGCCGTACACGTGATCCACGTGACTATGGGTTACCAGGACGGCGTCTATATCGCCAGGGGATAGTCCCACACTACCCAAAAAGGGCTTGATATCCCTTTTTCTCAAGCCGCAATCGATTAAAACGCAGGTTTTATTGTCCTGGATTACAACGCTGTTGGCGTAGCTGCTGGAAGAAAGACTGCAAAATTTCAAAAAAGAAACCCCCCGCTAAATGTCCAAATCTTATATTTAGACACATATCAAGGGATTCCTTTATAAATAAAATCCATTACGCCGAAAATGCCGGGTTTTTAAATATCTGCTATCTCCACCATTATTTCAACCGGCGATTTTTTAATATTCAGCGTTTTCAGAACGGTTTCCCAGACGATCTCCTCACAGTCCTCCCGCCGCCACTCATAATCACTGCCCGCGCCATAGCCATACATTGCCGATGCTTCGTCCAGAGGCAGGAAAATTATATCCGTCGCCTGAACACCCGCACCCTCCATAAATAGTGGCAGGACGGCATCCAGCACGAAGGCCTCCCCGGCCAGATATAGCTCAACCCAGTAGTAGCAGGATTCCTTTTCCTTAAAATTAATTACGCCCTGTTGTATGAAAACATCGTAGTTATCCAACAGCAAAAGTCCGCAAGTTATGTTAGCCGCTCTGCGGGTAAATTCCTGAATATCTACGCCTTCGGGAAATGCTTTACGCAGCGCGTCTCTGGCCGAGGCGGCAACGTCAAATATTATCTTTAGTTCATCCAACTGGCAGTGCAAAATCTATCTCTCCCTTGTCATTTTATCAATTGTCTTACTAGCCACTTCCAAGTCTCCCACCTGGCCCACAGTAACCCCCGCCCCACTACTGTTTTATTATTAAGCCCGGCTGCATTATTATCCTGCAGAGCCGCGCTTACATCTTTTTACTATACACTTCAAATCCCGGCCCCTCACAGCAGGCTTGTGGTCAGGTACCTTATTATAACGTGCTTTTTCATGTACTAAAACCTTCTTGAATTTTAGTTGCAACAACCATCTCCAACTAAAATGTGACGGGATTATGTCCAACCAATTATCCTAAATAATCCCGCATAATCGGCGAGCTAAACGGGATAATAAAAGGAGATAAAATATTAAACGGAGGTGCACTAATGAAACCACCAAAAGCACTGGTAATACTACCACTAACTGCCTTACTGGGGGCCTCGCTGGTATTCGGGGGTTGTTCAGCAGCCAAAAAGCCCACCACACCGGCCCCCGTGGCCCCTGGGACACCCAGAGCCACAACGCCTGCCACCCCGGCTTATCCCAAAGGCGTAGCCAACAGGGTGACCAGTGAAGCCAAAAAAGTAAAGGATGTCCGGGGCGCAACCGCAATAGTATCGGGAAAGAACATATATCTGGGACTGGACCTTAAACCTAACGTCACAAAAACCAAAACAAAGGATGTAGAAAGGGCGGTTCTGAACAAAGTAAAAAACATGGAACCAAATTACACAGTTACCGTAACCTCTAATGTTGATACGGTGACCAGGATTAAAAACGTAGCCAGGGGAATCAGCCAGGGAAAAACGGTATCATCCTTTGACAGGGAAATAAGGGAAATAGGCAACCGGATGACTCCGAAAACAAAATGAAGAAAGTCAAACAACCCACAAGGCATACGCCCTTGTGGGTTTATTCCGCTTCCAACGTTTAAAGTCGGCAGTTGGACTATTATTTTGAACATTATAAGGAGGCCTGTCCATGTCACGCGGGTTAATCAAAATTATGACGGTACTGTTCCTCGCCTTTATTGGCTTATCTATGTCATCTGTACCTGTTCAAGGCGGACATGCTTTTTCCGCAGGCACTTTGGAAGAAAATTCTTTTTCCAACAGCAAACCCAACCAGGATAAAAAAGCCCGGGTGGCCATCGTAATTGACGATTTCGGCCAGCATAACACGGACGGCGTAAAAGATATCATGTCCCTGGGCATACCCATAACCTGCGCTATAATGCCTAATCTGGAAAACACTCGCGATCACGCTGAGGAAGCTGCCAGGAGAGGCCATCAGGTTATAGTGCACCTGCCCCTGGAACCAATTAACGGTAAGAAAAGCTGGCTGGGACCCGGGGCCATAACTATGAACCTGTCGGAAAATGAAATAACAAACCTGGTCAGAAATGATTTTGCATCTGTCCCCCATGCCGTAGGGTTTAACAATCACATGGGCTCGGCGGTAACTGTCAGCAACAAAATGATGAGGCCAATTCTACAGGTGGCCAGAGAGAATGGATTTTTCGTACTGGACAGCAAAACCAACGAGAAATCGATAATACCGGTATTATCCAACGAAATGGGCATTGCCTGTGCACAAAGGGATATCTTCCTCGATAATGTCAAAAGCCCTGGCCAAGTCGGTAAGCAATTTGACATTCTGGCCCGCAAGGCCCTGAAAAATGGAAAAGCTGTGGCCATCGGCCACGTAGGACAGGGGGGTAATATCACCGCCCGCTTACTCAAAGAAAAAATCCCCCAATTACAAAAACAGGGCATAGAATTTGTTTATTTATCGGAAATAGTGAATACAAACATAGTTGATAAGTGGATGCCCTGCCCTCCTCAACACGCCCCGGTTCCGACCATGCCCGCCGGGGATTAGCAGAGTCATAACCGCTCCGTATAACCAGACCACCCCCGCAGCTGGGGTCGGCAAACGCTTTCAGACCTGAAAGCCACAAGTTTTGCAGGCCCCTTTATGTCGGCCTGGAATGGAAGGACAACTCGACCAACGAAACAGGGTTCACCATTAAGCGGAGCTTATGCATTCACAATGCAATAATGCTGAATTGCATCGTTGTAATATGCCGCAAGTTCAGGAGCAAACTTTTCATAATAAGCAGTAAATCGCTCATCAGTAATATACATGTTCCCCAGGCCGCTAAATATTTCCAAGGAACAAGGATAAAAGGTATCATGGATGAATTTATGTGATTTTTCAACCACCGCTTGTACCCTGGGATCATCATGTGGAACTTTAGCGTTGTATAAGTCACACAACTCTTTGAGGTTATTCATCTGAGTTTTGTTTAATCGTTCCCAATCCTCTTTGGTATATTTTTCAGTTCTTTCTATTGAGATCTTATAAGCATCGCTGTTACCCCAACGCTCTTTTATTTCTGCTTCGTACTGATTTTGTTCTTCCATCATTTTGTCGTAATCAAAACCGCTAAACATATCTTTATTTTCCATCTCAGTTCCTCCTTCTAAGTTTAATAATGTGTCCTTGGCCAGTTGCGATAGTTTCAAATACCTTTCAGCTCTTTTTTCAAGAAAATCCGCCTGCATTCGCAATGCCTCATTCCTGTCAAACGCAGGATTATTCAATATGTCCTCAATCTTAGCAAGCGGAAAGTCCAGTTCTCTATAAAAAAGTATCTGCTGAAGTCGCTGCACATCCTCATCCGAGTAAAGTCTGTAACCGGCATCTGTTCTAGCAGACGGTGTTAGCAAGCCAATTTTGTCGTAATATCTCAGGGTTCTGAGTGTCACTCCAGCGAGCCGGGCAATCTTGTTTATGGTGTATGCCACGTTTTTCACCTCCTGCATTACCTATCATAAACCATTACCAAACGTCAAGGTCAAGATAAAAGCAACAGCACCGTCGGTACGCTCGGTGCTGTTGCTTTATCCATTTTAAATTGCCGGAAGCTTCACCAAGCTCATAACGAAAGTTAGAATAATCATTTTATTAATTCATGGATTAAAGATGTCATATCGGCTGGCAGAGGGGCCTCCAGTTGCATGTTTTCCTTTGTGACAGGATGGTTAAACTCCAGATGCCAACTATGTAAAGCCTGACAATTCCTAAATTCATTAGAACTAACCCATTTTGAATTAAAATTTTCTCCAAAGGAATACCCCCCAAGGTCGATTTCATCTTTCTGAGCATTCCCGTAGCGTCCCAACTATACGGGCATGCCGTGGTAGCGAATACCGCTACCGCTTCGCGGGGCAATGATAAGGTGACGCCCAGCCAGCTAAAAAAGCTTAGTGTCTGTGGGGCATACGATGAGCATGTGAGTGCCGTTGCCTATATTATAGATCAAAAAATGCATGAGCGACTCGGCTCTCACACTTTCCGTTCCTCTTGTTAGAAAGATGAAAACCAGAAATCTTGACCTTGCCGCGATTTTATGGACACGCAGAACGTGTGGTACAATAAAATCACGGAGGTACAATAAAATCACGGAGGTACCCTAAATGAGGAAGTTTGATATAGAATATAAGATGATGTCGGTCAATCGTGGAAAGCGGAAAGTCTGCCGCTGAGGTAGCCCGAGAACTAGACTTAAGCCCTAACAAAAAAGCTAAGGAATCAGCTTCTCTGGAAAAAATTTGGGAAGCGCTTAATTCCTTGACCTTTGCGTAAATTGAGATTGAACAGGTAAACTGGTAAAGTCAGGATAATTTATTGAAATAAGGGGTTGGGTATTGGAGGTTCTATGATTACTGAAAAAGTGTATTTCTTATCTAAGGTTCAATTTTTTGCCGATTTTACTGCCCATGAATTAAGTGAACTAGCCAATGACTTTAACTGGCAGGAGTATGAACAAGGCGCTGATATCATAAAACGAGGCCAGACGGAGCACTATTTTTTTGTTTTAACTAAAGGACAAGCCGAAGCGTTAATTTCGATGCAGGGAAATAATTCCTGGAAAGTTAATTCCTTTGGCCCCTGTGATACTTTCGGTGAAATCTCTCTTTTTACCGGCAAGCCTGCGCCAACGACAGTCCGGTGTTTAGAAGATTGCCGTGTTTTAGTATTAAATGCTGATAATTTTGCCCGGATGCTCACAAGATGGCCTAAACTTTATCATAAATTCATTGAACATCTATACAGTAATTTAAATGATGCCAATCGTGAAATATGGGATGCCAAATATAAAGATTTATTGCGTTCAACTCTGCAGCTAACCCAATATGAGGATAAATTTTACGGGATTTGGGGAAGTGCCCGAACGACCAGGGAAATTGAAGATAAAATTGCTGAGCTTGTAGATACAAAGGAAAACTTGCTTTTAATCGGCGAGCGGGGTACAGGCCGGCAAATGCTGGCCTGGTATTTACATAAACGCAGGTTTGGGGAATCGGCAACCTTTGTAGTTGTTGACGGGCGTTATTTTAGTCAGCAGTGGAGCGATATAATGCTTGAATCTGGTGAAAATGATACTTCAGCATCATTAAATCTTTTTGGAATAGTCGAGAATGGAACATTATTGCTCCGGGAAATAAATAAAATTTCTCCTAAAGCCCAACTAAAATTGGCTGAATGCCTGAAACTGAATAAGCAGAACTGCCTTGTGGTAGCCAGTTTGCAAGAAAATCCGGAGCAATTGTCCCCTAAGATTATACCGGAATTAAGAGAATGCCTCAGCCAAAATTATACAATTAAGCCGTTACGAGAACGAAAAAGGGATATCCCGATCATAGCCCAGGGTATTTTAGAAAAACTAGCCCTTAAGCATAAAAGAACATGCCCTGTACTCAATACAGAAGCGGTTAAGTTGCTTCTTTCCCATCATTACCGGCAAGGAAACGTAACTGAGTTAATTCAAGTGATAGAAAGGGCATTTTTTCTGGCTGAAGATAATTCAATTAGCCTGGAACACATTTTTTTTGGTCCGACTGCTGAAAAAATCGGAAGCACGATTAATTTTCTTTTGTGGCCAAGTATTGAAAACACATTAAAAAAAGGAGTACTTATTTCCTGGCTTAGGCGTTTTACTACAACTATTTTTATATCCATAATTATATTATTAATGCTGGTTCCCAAAGCAGCTATTGCTAACTTAATTTTTATTTTAGTTTGGGGTTTATGGTGGCCTGCTTTAGCAATAATTTCACCTTCTCTAGGGAGAATATGGTGTACTGTTTGCCCCTTTGCGTTTATTATGGAATTTTTCCAAAAAAAGCTGCACCTGGATAGGCCCGTTCCAAATTTGCTTAAAAAGTATGACTATCTGTTTATTACTTTTTTATTTCTTTTTATTTTCTGGACAGAAGTTGTTTCCGGGATGCGATACAGTCCCCAAAATACTGTGATACTTTTATTCGCTATCCAGTTAGCTGCAATAATTGTGGGCATTATTTTTACCCGTCATACATGGTGCCGCTACCTTTGCCCTCTCGGAGGATTTGTGGGTACAGCTTCTATCGGTTCCGCACTTGAAATAAGAGCTAATCCGACGGTTTGTCTTAACAAATGTACGACTCACGAGTGCTATGTCGGCAACGGAACCATTCCCGGCTGTCCGATGTTCCAACATTTACCGTACGTTGATAATAATCTCGATTGTAAGCTTTGTTTTAATTGTGTACGCAATTGTCCTAATGGTTCGGTTCAATTTAATCTTCGGGTCCCGGCCAGGGAAGTTTGGCATTTGGTTAGGGTTAACCAGGGTTTTGCTATCTTTATCGGAGTAATTTTAGCCGTATTGGTCCCGCTAAATTATTTTGAGACACAGCAATCGATATGGCCGCTTTCCGTATGGCGCTTATGGTTCAGTCTAACTTACTGGGGAACTGCGGTTGGCGCTGGCTTGATTACATGGTTTATTACCAAGCCTTTTAAAACAAAGGCAACATCCAGGCGGATTAAGTTGGCTTTTTCTTTTATTCCCTTAGTTTTAGCCGGACATATTATTTATCAACTTCACTATATAATAGGTGCGAACTCAATTTATTTAGGGCTAGATCTTAAAACTCCTGCAGGGATAAATCAAATGTTTTATGTTTCTGCTTTCACGGTAGGAGCTGTGATCGCAATTTTAATTGGTTTGCTTTTGACAACTTTTGCATTTATTATGGTGATCCTTCGTTCAAAAGAAAAATTAGCAAAAAAATCAAATCGAGCTACTACCTGAATAGTACGTTTTTCAATCCGGCCATATCCCTTTTCTGCTATATGAAAAAAATACTTTAAGTTGCCCGGCTAATAGGCCTTCTTTCTTGACAAAACGAAATATAATAACTAAAATATCTACATATTAATTTTTTTGTTGGAGGTATTAAAATTGGCATTTGAAGTTTATAAACCAAGGGGAGAAAAACAGGAGAAACAGCCTGTAGTATCATTATCAAAAACTTCTATTGTATTGAATAATGTAGCAAGGGAAAAGCTGAATACTGATAGAATCGAATTGGCTTATGATCCCGAAACAGATATGATTAGGATCAAAGCGGCAGAAAATAGCTCAGGCATGGAAGTAAAAAAGACCAAGGTTTTCGGTAAGGGATTTTACAATCAGTTTAATATCAAGAAAAAAGGGAAATTTGAAGCTCAATATAATAAGGAAGAAAATGCTTTATATGTCCAATTGTAAGCTAGTAATATAAGTGATATAAAATATACCTACCGGATATGAGCACGAAGGCCATTCAACGCTGCAAAGACTGCAAATATTTTCTTGCTATAAAGGGCAGGGGTACATCTCCTGCCCTTCATTATTCTTTTACCCCTTTTATCTTTTTAACAACTCTATTTTCTCAATTGTTTCATCATTTACACCCACATCATCTTTTCCTGGTGCGATCAGGTTTGTTAGCCAGGCAGCGCTCAAGGAATTGCATACCCCTTTTAATCCTTTAGTCTGAATATACTCTATAAGTTTTTCTGGTTTCCATCCCTTAAGCTGTATGGCACTTAGCATATATACAGGCGATCAACAGGGACTCTCAGCGGTTTAGTGAAGCCACCCCCAATAATTTCCACCGTTGTGATGTAATGTGCTTTGTAGTTTTTATGAAAACAACACTGATGGTAGTCTGCAGTGTCCTTCTTCTCGTAGGCGACGCTATTTTTCAAACTCATTATCATTTTTTAGGATGACGTCATGGGCTCCACCTTCCCTTAAACTGGTTGCCGAAACTAGTGTCAGCCTTGCGGTTTTTTGCAGTTCCTGTATACTTAATGCCCCACAGTTACACATAGTTGACTTAATTTTACTAACCGTAATCTCTAAATTGTCCTTCAATTTACCTGCATATGGGACATAACTATCAACCCCTTCTTCAAAGGATAGTTTGTTCTCACCTCCCATATCATAGCGTTGCCAATTGCGGGCCCGGTTCGAACCCTCCCCCCAGTATTCTTTAACATAGTTCATCCTACCTAACTTTATTTTACGGCCGGGGCTTTCATCAAACCGGGCAAAATAGCGACCGAGCATCACAAAGTCTGCTCCCATTGCCAAAGCTAAAACCATATGATAATCGTGGACTATACCTCCGTCGGAGCAGAGCGGGATGTAAATTCCAGTTTTCTTGTAGTATTCATCTCGCGCTTTGGCCACCTCAATAACCGCAGTAGCTTGCCCTCTCCCGATACCTTTTTGTTCTCTGGTAATACAAATCGAACCACCACCAACACCTACTTTTATAAAATCGGCTCCTGCCTCCGCCAAGTAAAGAAACCCTTCCTGGTCCACAACGTTACCGGCACCAACTTTAACCTTTTCCCCGTACATTTCTTTAATAAAACTAAGGGTTTCGCTTTGCCATTCACTAAAACCATCGGAGGAGTCTATACATAGAACGTCAACCCCGGCGTCAACTAAAGCAGGTACCCGTTCCTCATAATCTCGAGTATTGATTCCCGCGCCAGTAATCAATCTTTTATGGGAATCAATTAATTCCAGGGGGTTCTCTTTATGGTCTGTGTAATCTTTTCGAAATACGAAGTAGCATAAGTTTTGGTTTTCGTCAATAATCGGCAGGCAGTTTAACTTATGTTTCCAGATCATATCATTTGCTTCCGAAAGGGAGATGCCTTCGTTCCCGTAAATCAGAGAATGAAATGGGGTCATAAACTCGTGTATTTTAAGGTCCATCGGATACTTATTTACGCGATAATCCCGGCTGGTGACAATTCCCATTAGTTTTCCTGTAGGAGAGCCATTTTCGGTTATGGCGATCGTGGAGTGACTTGTATTATTTGTGAGTTCAACGACGTCCCGGAGAGTTTGGTCTGATTTCATGTGTGAATCGCTTACTACAAAACCTGCTTTATGATTTTTTACTTGACGAACCATTTCCACTTGATCCTCAATCGGCTGAGAACCGTAAATAAAAGATAAACCCCCACATCGAGCGAGGGAGATTGCCATTTTGTGATCGGAAACTGCCTGCATAATGGCAGAGGTAAACGGTAGGTTGAGGGATAAGGCCGAAACCTCACCTTTATTAAATTTCGCCAATGGGGTCTTCAGAATAACATTGTTCGGAACACATTCTTTTCGGGTTAAACTGGGAACTAACAGATACTCGCTGAAAGTTCGACTCGGCTCATTGAAATAAAAGGCCATTTTATTAACACTCCTGTTAAATTTTATTTAGTATAACATACTTTGAGTGCAGCCTAACGTTTTATTAACGAGCCTTTTCCACCTGGTTAACCACCTGACTGGTTAATTCCAGCTTAGTGCCCTTGTCCATGGTGATGTTTACGGAATATTGCCCCTGATCAGTATTGGGCATAAGCTCAAAGCCGATCACGGGCAGCAGGGCAAAGCTGCCGGCCAGCAGCAGTACAGTGGCCAGAACTACGGTTTTGCGGTGACCCAGGCACCACTGTAAAAGCGACCTGTAGTGTACCTTTAATTTATCCACACCTCTTGAAAATACCACAGCCGGACTTCGCCCGGATTCATTTTCACCGGTAACACTGAAATTTTTACCGCGCATGAGCTTGGCTGCCAGCATGGGAACCAGGGTAAGCGCACCCAAAAGGGCTGCCAAATGGGAAAATATTACCGCCAGCGCCATGGGCATAAATATCTGGGAGGCAAATCCCTGTACAAAAACAACGGGGGCAAAAACGCTGATCTGGGAAAGGGCGCTGGCCAAAACCGCCGTGCCCACCTGGGCTGTTCCTTTTTTGGCGGCATCTTCGGCATCCATTCCTTCTTCCCGCATACGGAAAATGCTCTCTAAAACCACCACGGCAAAGTCTACCAGTGAGCCCATGCCCAAAGCCAGGCCACCCAGGGATACGGTGTTAATAGTCTGGCCTGCAAAAAACAGAGCGGCAAAAGTTGAAATCATGGCTATGGGTATGACTATACCGATTACTGCTGTGGTACGCACCCGGCGCAGGAAAAGCCACAGTACAAGCAGTGCAAAAATTCCTCCGTAAAGTGTGTGGCTTACTACTGTGGAAATGGACTGCCTGATAAATTTTGCCTGATCGGTAATCAAGGTAAGCTTTACGCCATCCGGCAGAGCATGATCAACGGCCGGAATAACTTTCTGCACATTACCCGACACCTGTACGGTATTCCCGCCGGAAACCTTCATAACATCTATGGAAACACAGGGTTTGCCGTTGATCAGAGTCAACTGGCTAACATCTCCATAGGTATCCTTTACCTGGGCCAGATCAGAAATTTTGATACTGCCCTTGGACGGAAGACTTATAGGCACATTTAATATTTCGCCCGGGGTAATATACTGTCCGTTAACATGCACAGTTATTTGCTGTGTTCCTTTATTGACCAGGCCAACGTCACCCTGCAGGTTGCTGGTCTGCAGGGCGTTTATTACCTGACTAATGGAAAGGCCATAATTACGCAAACGGTCAGGATCTACCAGCACCTGAATCTGTCTGGTTTTACCGCCGTTAACATTGATGGCGGAAACTCCGCTTACCTGTTGCAGTCGGGAGGAGACAACATCATTGGCCAGCTGTTTCAGCTGCTCCACATCACCGTTCCCTCCAGACAGGGCCAGGGTCATTATGGCCTGGCTGTTGGGGTCGATTTTCAGCAGGGAAGGTGTCCCGGCATCTGAGGGCAGGCGGGAGACCGCCTGATTAAGCTTGTCCCGCATATCGGCAATGGCCTGATCCATATTTTTTCCGTAATTAAAATGCAAAATAACAGTGGACTGGCCATTTCTGGATGTGGAGTCAACCTCGCTGACGTCTGGTACGGTGCTCATTACTGCTTCCAGCGGTTTGGTGACTTGCTGCTCAATTACCTGTGGGGTATTGCCGCTCCAGCTTACAGTGACTATGGCCACCGGAATATCCAAATTGGGGTATAAATCCACCGGCAAAAGGGGCATCGCCACCAGTCCCAAAAGTATCAGGGCAACCATGAGCATGGATATAAGTACCGGGCGGTTTACTGACATATCAGCTATTTTCATTTTCCGGCCCCCTGCTTGATCTGGTCTATGAGACCGTTGGCCCCGGCTTTGGAGGCTTCCTGCACCACATTTACACTGTTACCGTCGGATAAAAGTGTCTGCCCGTTGATTACCAACTGCTCACCGGCTTTTAGCCCGCTGATAATTACCACCTGGTCGCTGGAAACAGCCCCCAGTTCTACTATATGCATTTTGGCTTTGCCTTTCTCTACAGTAAATACCTCGCTGCCCTGGGTGGTTTCCACTACCGCCTGGGCGGGTACCACAATCCCTGACTGGGTGGAAAGTCCTGTAAATACCACCCTGGCGGTCATACCGGGCACAATTAATTTTCCGGTATTTTCAATCTGAATTTCAACCGGATAAGCCTGGCTGGCAGCATTAATATCCGGGCTTACTCTGGTTACCTGGCCTGTAAAATTTTTACCCTCCATCTGATTCAGCGTTATAGTGGCTCCGGTGCCCGGATGTATCTGGGTAATGTATTGCTCGGGAACATTAACTGTTACCTTGACAGGATTCGTTTGCACCAAAGAAAAAAGTGGTGTTTGAGGCGATATAATCATCCCCACCTCAATATTCTTGGCAGAAATAACACCGCTTGCCGGGGCGGTAACAGTGGTTTCGGACAATTGCTGCTGTTTCTGTGCCGCCGCTGCCTGATCTTTTTCCTGCATGGACTGATACAGTTTGACCGTACCCTGGTCGGTTTCCATTTTAAGCTGGGACTGCTCCAATTGCTGCTGGCTTATAGCCCCGGCCTGATAAAGCTGCTGGTTTCTCTGGTAGTCTGCCTCGGACTGGGCAGCATTGCCGCGTGCATTGGCCAGTTGGGCCTGGTCAACCTGTATTTGTGCCTGGGATTGGTCCAGTTGTTTTTGTATATCTGTGGGGTCAATGGTGGCCAGTATCTGCCCGGCAGTAACGCTTTGTCCCATATCTGCGTTAACCCCGGCCACCCGGCCGGATACCATGCTGCCCACAGTAGTTTGCATACTGGGTTCCACAGTGCCGGTTAAGGTATTGACACTACTCAAATCCCCGGCCTTTACTTCCATTACCTGTACCGGTATTACTGTTTTTGCTGACGCAATGGGAGCAGCTTTCTGTCCTTGCTTATGTAATATTCCCACGGCAGCTAAGATGGCTACCACCAGTATAACGGCTATTATTATTTTACTTTTCTTCCCCAAAACCTCTACCTCCGTTAATCAAAGATGATGTCGAACCCTGGGAAATGTGTTTTAAACCCGTCATATCCCTTTTCTGTAGATTGTTTTTTGTAATTCACCTCGCTATGGCATGAAAGCCACTGTATTACAAACACACCTGGCAGTGTGTTTGTAATAGTTTTTTAAAATATGGATTCATTTTTAATAATTACTTAACCATTTAAAATATTTTCCAAACTAAATAATATAATCGTAAAGACTGCTTGTCCATATATTTTTTTGCTAGATGCTTTTCTTTTGTTTGATTATTTCCACCGCCGAATCCAGCGCCTAGCGAATAGATGACAATCCCAAGGAACATAGGAACTACAAATTTCGGATATACTACCAAGGCACAGACAAAAACCATAACCCATTGGCTTAACCTGTGCTGTATTTATTATAACTCCGCTCTGGCGGATAGAAGGGATAGTTACGCCAGAAGTGGTAAGGGCCTAACCCTAAGCCAACAGCAGACAAATCTAAAGACATACTGGAGTGAAGTAATATTTCCAATTCCACCAGCAACAAACAGGGAAAAATAAGCGCCCTCGAACTTGTTTTTCTTGGACTTGGCTCAATAATAGGAGGCAGTTTTTTCCTGGCTTCCGGCATAGCCATACAAATGGCCGGCCCTTCGGTGGTGCTGGGTTATTTAATCGGCGGAGGTATAATTTACCTGGTGCTGGTTTCTCTGGGACATCTGGCTTTAAAATATAAAGATAAGGAATCATTTCGCGGTTACGTACAGGAGTCTGTTGGCCCGGTAGGTGGTTTTATTGCTGGCTGGGCAGCATGGTTTACAGCTGTTGTATCCATGGTGGCTGAGGCAATAGCCATGTCAATTTACACCCGTCTATGGTTTCCCTGGTTGCCGCTTTGGCTGCCGTCGCTGGTATATGGTATTTTAGCTGCAGGAATAAACTTTTTCGGAATTAAAATAGTCGATAAATCTGAAGGTGCTTTGACATTTATAAAAACCGGAACTTTGTTAGTATTTATGCTAACCGTGGGTTATTTTATTTTTCGCACCCCGCATGTGTCATCAGCCGGTATAGGAACAGCCAATCTAATCCCTTTTTTCCCGCGGGGGGCAGGCGGATTCATGCAGGCGACTGTGATATGCACATTTGCATATGGCATAAGCGCTTTTGGGGCAGCTACCGGTGATACCCGCAATCCCCGGCGGGATATCCCCAGAGCAACCTGGGGCATGACTGCAGGTCAGATATTTTTCTTTACAGTGCCAACCCTGGTCTTGCTGCTGGCAGTCCCCTGGACGGCGATTTCCACCAGATCCAGTCCTTTTGTTACCGCCCTGAACCATATCGGGATCCACCTGGGGGGTAATATACTTAACTCTATTGTTCTAATATCATCATTTTCGTCCCTGGTTGGTTCTATGTTCACTGCAGTGATCATGCTGTCCACGATGGCACAGGACCGGGAAGCACCTGCATTCTTGGCTAAAAAGTGGAATAATTTTTCCCTGTATGCCCTGCTGGTTTCAGCTGTTACCTTGTTGGTATTAACCTTGCTGGTTCAGATACTGCCCCACAATATATATAATTACGCTGTAACGACCACCGGATATTTTAGCTTTATTATCTGGGGCTCCATCCTGTTGGCCCGTCTAATGCTTTGTTTGCCACATAAGAACAAAGGCCGGATGGAGTGGCGCGGTCTTACGACAACAGCCCTTGGCCTTGCTGCTATTTTTTTGATTAGCGTGCTAAGTCTGCGTGCTCCGGAACAAAAATATTCTTTTATCTTAACTATGGGAATCCTGTTTGCGCTAATTGTTGTGGGGAAATCAATCGTTAGAAAGAACGGGGCAAAAGAAAAGGGACCCAATGGTCAAAAGCAAAATATTACCATTGACGAAAGGGTTGAGGAAGCACCACTATTGCAGAACATAAAGAGGAAGTTGCGTTAAAGTATGCTCGAAATTTGGGGTTTATCTATTTTACCCAAAAGTTAGGTGGCGGATTTTAAATGGTATTTGAACCGTGGCTGATTTTATTAAGAACAGGTATTGCTTTTATAATCCTTTTAATTGCTGCCAGGATCTTAGGCAAACAGACCATTGCTCAAATGACATATTTTGATTTCATTGCTTCTATTACCCTTGGGGCAATGGGGGCCGGCATTTCTTTTTTTCTGAGTTTGAATCCCTTAAATATTTTACTTTCATTGGGATTTTTTACCGGCATCACTTGGCTTACAGCCTATATTTCTTTAAAAAATAGAGCAGCGAGAAAAATTTTAGCTGGTGAACCAACCGTGGTAATTCAAAATGGCAAAATTCTGGAACATAATATGGCTAAAATGCGTTATTGCCTTGATAATCTCAACCACCAGCTCCGCAAGAAGAGTATTTTTGATATCAGCCAGGTAGAATTTGCCGTAATTGAACCTAACGGGGAATTAAGTGTCCTCTCAAAGTCACAATATAGACCGCTAAATCCGGCAGACTTGAAAATTACCACCAAATATCAAGGACTTGCAATTGAACTTATTATGGACGGGCAGGTTATCGAGAAAAATCTGCAGGAAAATAATCTTTCAAAGGAATGGTTGGCCACAACCCTGTCCCAGTACGGGATAACCGACCTTAAAAATGTAGCCTATGCTTGCCTAAGTACCAACGGCACATTGTATTTTGATAAATACAATGATAAAATTACCAATCCAATGGATATTGAGTGAATTTATGGTATCATCCAGTTTTCGGTCTGCTTGGTGGCTGCGCCCCTCGGATTACTGGGCATAATGCTACCCGGAGGCTGGTAGTGTCCCGGTACCGTCTGATGGAGTGCTGCTGGCGCCAGGAGATGAGGAGTTATCCGTCTTCGTTCCAGAGTCTGTATTATCATTGACTTCTGGTCCGGTATTGCCTGATGGCGGTTTTATTTCCGGCCCCGCTCCGGCTTGAGGATTGTTATCCGGTGGGGTTTGATTATCAAGGTTATTGGTATTATCATTTGTAGAAGAATTATTGTCATCAGGCGAAACTGCCGGTTCCGGGTAAATGCCCGGATATAGATCCCGGAATTGAATTGCCGGCTTATTTGCCAGGGCCGCGTTCATTACCTGTTGCCAGATCTGGGCGGGGTGCGTTCCGCCATATTGACCGGGCATGTTTTGGGGATGATCATAACCGATCCAGACTACCCCCGCCAGTTGTGGTGAAAACCCGCAAAACCACAAATCTTTGCCATGTTCAGTGGTGCCTGTCTTTCCGGCCACCGGCTGGAGAGACAGGTTGGCGTTTGTGCCAGTGCCATTTAAAACAGCAGTTTGCATCATTGATGTAAGATCTGCGGCAGTTTGTGGTTGCATGGCCTGGTGCATTTCCGGTTCTTCTTCATAAAGTACGGAGCCGTCCCTATCAATGACTTTGCTAATTACAAAAGGTTTGACGTATACTCCGCAGTTGGCTATGGCGCCATAAGCTGCGGCCATTTCCAGCGGGGATACTCCCTTGTATAGCCCGCCCAGAGCCATGCTCAGCCCTTCTTTTTGCGGAACCAGGGAGTTTATGCCTACGCCCTGGGCAAATTTTACCGCCTGGGGGATACCTGCCATGTCCAGCAGTTTTACCGCCGCCACGTTTATTGATTTGGCCAGAGCCGTGCGTAATGAAACCGGCCCCTGGTATTCATTGTCGTCGTTATGTGGTTCGTAGTTGCCATAACGTACCGGACTGTCATCCACTATTGAGTCAGGGGTCATGCCGTCATATTCGATAACTGGTCCGTATGCTACAAATGGTTTTATCGACGATCCCGGCTGCCGGTATGTTTGTACGGCCCGGTTCAGAACCTGGCTGCCAGTAGATACCCGACCGCCGATCATGGCTTGTATGGCGCCAGTTTGAGGATTCAGGAAAACCGATGCGCCTTCCGGTTGCAAAACGCCTTTGGCATCATACACTGAGGGCGGGAAATTGTTTTTGTTGGTAAATGCTTTTTCCAGGGCCAGCTGAATTGTAGGATCGAGGGTGGTGTACACTTTCAGGCCGCCACGGTAGACATTATCCTCACCCAAGCGTTCAGCCAGGCGGCTAACTACATAATCGACAAAGTAGGGGTACTTTTTACCTGAATCCTGTGACTTATCTAAGCTTATCTTTTGCGATAGCGCATCCTGGTATTGCTGTTCATTGATCAGATTATATTTAACCATTTTCACCAAAATTTCGTCGCGCCTCTTTTTGGCAACGTCGGGGTGGGTGACCGGAGAATAGGCCGACGGCGCCTGAGCCAGGCCGGCTATGAGGGTGGCCTGGCTCAGGGTGAGTTGGCTTATATCTTTGTTGAAGTATGCTCTGGCGGCCGCCCCTACGCCGTAAGCGCCATCACCTAAGTAAATCTTGTTCAGGTACATTTCCAGTATTTCATCTTTGGAATATTGATGAGTCAGTTCTAATGCCAGCAAAGTTTCCTGTATTTTATACTTTATGCTGTGATTGTCCGCAAGAAAAGCGTTTTTCGCCAGTTGACCGGTAATAGTGCTGGCGCCCTGATTTAAGCTGAGTGTGGTAAGGTCGTTCCAGGCGGCCCGGGCAAAGGAACGCAAGTCGATGCCGCTGTTCTGATAAAAACGGATATCTTCAGCGGCCAGAAAGGCGTTTTTAACTACCTGCGGTACTTGCGACAATTTAACCGGAGATACTTTTTTATAGCCCAGCCAGTTAACAAAATTACCATTAGAGTCATAAATAACGGTTGGCTCCACAGTATGCAAATAATCAGGATTGAGGGAAGGCAAATCCCGCACACTGACATATATAACCCAACCTCCCGACAGGAAGCAAATGGTTAGAGCTGTCAGGATCAATAGCTTAAATAAATTCCCTACATTCAATTTCCTTTTACCCAATGCAGTTTCCCCCAATCTATTCCGTCATTGCCATTATCTTGCCGGCGTGTTGTTATTGTCGACACAACCTGTATTTTACATGAAAATTATTAAAGATTCCTTAAAGTTATATTTACCGGCTGAGCCTTTTTGCCTAGTACTACAGCGTAATATTGCTTATTTCGCTATGCACGCTACGCCACGGGGACGGTTCCATCGCTTTCACTCTGGTCCTTCGCTGCGCTTCGGAAGCGCTCGAACCGTCCCCATGGCTCCGCTAACTTTTTGTTTACGCTGTAGTACTAGGGGAAGATGTTGATATAAAAAGAAACTGCCCCAAATTTTGCTTTTGGGACAGTGATAACAAGGTTATCTTTGTTTAATAATTTCCCATAGTTTTAACACAGGATTTGTACGTCTTTTTCAGTGTCATTTAAGAAACAATTGCTAATATACAATTAGCCGGTGCAGAACAAAGCATGTGCCACAAAATCCTTCTTCATAAAATCTCCTTGCCGCCTCCATATACAGGCGGTATTCTTTTTGAAAAATAAATTTGTAGGTTGAACGGTTCCATCGTCTTCCCTTCGGCTCTTCGCTGCGCTTCGGAGACGCTCGAACCGTCCCCATGGCTCCGCTAACCTTTAAATTACGCTGTGGTGCTAGAAAAGGTAATTGAATAGTTACATAATTGCAAAATGGATTTATTGACCAACGGAAAGGGTGAAAACTTGCTAAGAAGAATAATTGCGAACATAGATTATACTGTGGCAACTACATGTTTGATAATTATGGTTTTTAGCCTTATTGTTATAGGCAGCGCAACCCTTGTTTTTACCAGTGCAGCGGATACTAAACTAATAGATTTAAACATGTTTATGCGCCTTATTAAGCTTAATTACAGTTTTGTTGTTAAGCAAGCAATATGGATTGTGCTGGGTATGGTAGCAATGCTTTGTATTTTGTACGTAGATTACGAGAGTATAGGAAGGTGTTCAAGGCACCTATACGTACTGAACCTATTTTTACTGTTATCCGTGGTTTTTATAGGGCGTACCGCCCTAGGCGCCCAGCGCTGGATCGCTATAGGTTCCTTTCAGTTTCAGCCCTCCGAATTTTCCAAGCTGATTATTATAATAACCTTTGCTGATTTCCTGGCCAAAAGGGAAGGACGGCTTAATCGGATATGGGACCTTATTCCTTGCTTTATTTTTATTGGGGTGCCCATGCTGCTTATACTTAAACAGCCGGACCTGGGCACCTCCCTGGTATTTATCGCCATTACATTCGGAATGCTCTTTGCCGCCGGTGCCCGGCCAGCATTGCTGGTAGGCTTGCTAGTTACGGCCATGATAATGATAGTCTCTTTATATGAAGTTCACGAATATTATCATAAACCTGATATTGCCCTGGAAGAACGCATGACCCAGGTGAAGGAAGCTATTAACGGAAACCCTATTAACCTTGAAAACGATCAAGATGCTTTGAATGATTTAAAAGCACACAAGCTGACCACCAGCAAAAAAGATTTACAGAACTATTACAATATAATTTCCAAAGAACATGCAATAGTTCATGCAAAACTTGAAAAATTTTATCAATTAACCCTCAAGGAATACCAGTTTAATAGGCTTATAATATTCATGGATCCTAAGAGCGATCTTCTGGGTGCCGGATACAATGTCTGGCAATCAAGAATAGCCCTGGGTTCGGGAGGTATTTGGGGTAAGGGCCTGCTGGGAGGAACCCAGAGCCATTACACTTTTTTGCCCATCAGTTACACAGATTTCATATTTTCTGTGGTAGGCGAAGAGTTTGGTTTTGTAGGGTCCGTTTTTCTGATGAGTCTGTACTTCGTACTGTTATACCGTGGTGTACAGATGGCGACCATGGCCAGGGACAGTTACGGCAGGTTGCTGGCCATAGGTGTGGTTTCGATGCTTTTTTTTCATGTACTGGTTAATATCGGCATGACTGCAGGGGTAATGCCTGTAACCGGCATACCCCTGCCCCTGTTCAGCTACGGTGGCAGTAATATGATTATGAATCTTTCCGCCATTGGCATCCTGATGAATGTTTATATGAGAAGGCAAAAACTTATTTTTTCAAGTAAGAAAAAAGTCTGAATTATTTCGATAGCAGCAATGGCCTGCATATGTTCGGGATAATGGTGTTAATATTTACCAGTAATAAAGACTCAAGAGCTATGGGCATAATGGATATACCGTTGCGGTGAAACCGCAGTTCCGGAATAACGGAAACCGTCAGTC
>CAZXQO010000039.1:0-35161 GCA_964643075.1 uncultured Peptococcaceae bacterium | reverse complement strand
CTGCCGAAAAATTTTGGGGTATGCAGTTCCGGGGGGTGTCCTGTGTAGTAACCCCCCGTGCGGGGGGCGACTTATCTCCATGTTGGTGTTTGGCTGGTCGTATCATGTTTCAATCCACGCCCCCGTGCGGGGGGCGACAGCTGCAGGGTTGCAGGCCAAGGCCGAACTCCTTGTTTCAATCCACGCCCCCGTGCGGGGGGCGACCCGGTTTTGTTTTTACCAAATCTTCTCGATATATGTTTCAATCCACGCCCCCGTGCGGGGGGCGACCTGGCGCTACAGCCCCACAATATTGACATTTAAAAGTTTCAATCCACGCCCCCGTGCGGGGGGCGACAAGGCCAAGGAGTTCGCCGCGCCGGAGGCCAGTGCGTTTCAATCCACGCCCCCGTGCGGGGGGCGACGGATGCCGTCTAACCCCTTTTCCTCGGTGTAATGGTTTCAATCCACGCCCCCGTGCGGGGGGCGACTAACTCGCCTGTTTCATGGTTAATAGATCCATCAGGTTTCAATCCACGCCCCCGTGCGGGGGGCGACGGATCAGGAAGTGACTGAATCACTTGGACCAGTTGTTTCAATCCACGCCCCCGTGCGGGGGGCGACCTGGTGGGGGAAAACAAGTCCGAAGTATACGATGTTTCAATCCACGCCCCCGTGCGGGGGGCGACACCCAGCAATGCAACCTATGCCGGGCCAACGGCAGGTTTCAATCCACGCCCCCGTGCGGGGGGCGACCTATATCATAATGTTGTCCGGCAACGGTTCCGTTATGTTTCAATCCACGCCCCCGTGCGGGGGGCGACTAGGCCCAGTTGCTTAATCATGGCCTCACCGCTTTTGTTTCAATCCACGCCCCCGTGCGGGGGGCGACAGTGCGAGTAAAATCCCTATCTCCTGCTTAGTCACGTTTCAATCCACGCCCCCGTGCGGGGGGCGACCCCTCGGTGACGTACTGGCTGTCCGGGTGGTCGGCAGGTTTCAATCCACGCCCCCGTGCGGGGGGCGACGCTTGGCCATGTAGTATATGCCCGATTCATCGTCGTTTCAATCCACGCCCCCGTGCGGGGGGCGACCTCCAACCTTGGTATGTCTGCCCGGGCCGCCAGTGGTTTCAATCCACGCCCCCGTGCGGGGGGCGACACACCTGCAAATGGTGCGGCGGAAAGTTGCCCGAGTTTCAATCCACGCCCCCGTGCGGGGGGCGACCTCCATAGGAGCGGTAAGCCTATCAACAGCCGAGTTTCAATCCACGCCCCCGTGCGGGGGGCGACCCACCGCTGTCATCTTTTCTCCTCCTCGTCATTAAGTTTCAATCCACGCCCCCGTGCGGGGGGCGACCTTTGTGGCCGGGGAAATACGCGGTGGTGGACGGCGGTTTCAATCCACGCCCCCGTGCGGGGGGCGACAAAAACGCTGACAGAACGCCGGGAGGCCCGGAAAAGTTTCAATCCACGCCCCCGTGCGGGGGGCGACAGCACCCGTCTTAACTCCTTAAATATAAAGGATTTTAAAGACTGTTTCCGCGAACCTAAAATTTACCTTGGTTTTTGTACTCCAGTATTTCAGCGGGTGCTGTGCAATCCACTACGAACAACGACTTGCGATACCCTAAGTTTTTCGTGTTCGCTTATGGTTCGCACTCAAACAATAAGTGTCCCTTCAGGGTCAAAAGTACGCTTTGTTCCAACATGATCAACCCTTCTTTTCCAGTTGCTGCCAAGAAGATAGTAACGCAGACTATCTTTCTCTTTGTTAATTATTTCTTCAAGTTTTTTCTTCAATGCGGCAAACTGTGCAGGCTCCAACAGACACTCAAACACCGAATTCTGCACCCGTTGGCCATAATTGACACACTGTTTTGCTACATGGCGCAGCCTTTTTTTACCCCCTTCATCTGTGGTATTCACATCATAAGTTACCAGTACCATCATAACCGTTCACCCCCCTTACTTCCAGACAAATGGGGGATACCCGTCCAAATCTCCCCTTAAATGCCTGGCCAGCAGCAATGCCTGTGCATATGGCAATAAACCGACAGGTATTTTTTCCTCTAAAAAAGGATGAGTTATTTCTTCCCTTTTTCTTTTCTGCCAGGCCTCAATTACTGTTTTTCTGGCAGTGTCCTTCATGATAACTCCACCTGATTCCTTCCTCAAAAAATCATCGCCGGTCAGCTTCGCCTGTTAATCAGGCTTAATGCCAATCTATCTGCCATATATGGCCGAAACTCCTCCATCAAGTCAAGGGCTAATCCTGCCCTGCCCGGACGGTCACGGTGCAAAAAACCGACGTAAGGATCTAATCCCACAGTCTCCAGAGCAGCCCTTGTCTCATGTAAAAGCAGGCTATAAAGAAACGACAGTAACGCATTCACATTGTCCAGAGGCGGTCTGCGATTTCTTCCCCGTATATAAAAGCTGTCCTTCTGACATACAATTAACTGGTTTAACACTGAAAAATACTTTCGCGCGGAATCTCCTTCAACCCCCCGCACCTCGTCAAGTCTTTGTTCATTACTTAACCGCAGCACATTTCGCGCCATCACTTTGCTGACATCCTTGACCTGCTCGGTTTCAAGCTTATCTCCATAGTCGCTGATATAGCGCCGTAGTGCCGTCCTACAGTTGGCAATTTTCCCTATAATGAACATTGACGCCAGCCTTGCGGAATCGCTTTCGGAATCAGCCCACCTGTACTGCTTCCTCCTTAATAACACATTTCCCTTAGGGGGACCGTGTATCGTGGCCAGGTGTCGGCCATGTGCAGTTAAAAATGAAATGGTGACTCCCTTTTCGACACACATACCTAATAAAGCCGGACTTGCACCCATGTAGCCAAAGGTGACTATGCCCTCCAGATAGTGAACAGGGGTCCGGAACACTTCTTCATCCTGAACTCTTACCACAAGGTTTTCCCCGTCTTTTGCTAGATATGCCTCAGGATTAGTAACGTAAAGAACATTCAACATTTTCCTCATGCCATGTTCTCCCTAATATTCGTTCTTCATCTCGTCAAACACACTGGCCAAGTATTTTCCCGTTTTATTACCGCCCTTTCCAATCTTCGGGATACATATGTTAACCATAGAACAATTTTTGCATCGCTTACCTTTTAAGGCCGGTGGGGTTTCTCCCTGCGCGTATAGCATATGCATTTTTTCTGCGAGCTCTTTAACCTTCGTCCTTAAGGAATCATCAAATACAACCCTGTGCCTGTGTTTTGTCTCGCCATAGTAAAAGTATCCATAGTCTAACTCAATGGCAAGCATTTCTTCCAGGCAAATCGCCTGAGCACACAGTTGAACCTCATCCCTGTCATCAGGTTTGGGCTTTCCCCTTTTGTATTCAACAATACTATATCTTACACCGGAGTTGTCTCCTGGTATTTTTTGAAGTTCAAGTACATCTGCTACACCATACAAGCCAAGCGTTTTGGAAACAAGAGGGACTGAGCGCACCGTCTTCACATCGCCTCGGGTTTCCGTAAAATACGGGTCATCCACCTTTTGATGAAAATGTTTCCCTTCAACAGTGCGTACATTTTCAACCCACTGATTTTCAATATGAATGAGTCCCCACTGTCTTTCGCAAAAGGCAAAATGCTGTATGCCGGACAAAGATAGCAAGTCATCTTCGTTATACAGTTTATCCATCATTACTTTTCAATAAGTCTGACTCCTGCGGGCACTCCTGCCGTATCAACAGTCACCTCATAATCAAAATAAGCCCGGGGGGGACGCGCCGCATCTTTTCTGGAAACCGTGATCAAATCAAATAACTTATACGCAGGAGCATTGCCCAACGCAGTCTCATGTTCAAAAATAATCAGCTTCCTGGTCGCCATTTTACCCCTTGCAGCCGACCGATCATGGTCAAACATATTGGTCAGTGCCTCCCAAATCAGTTCCAGGTCTTCAGTGGTGAATCCGGACTTATCCGCCAGATTGGCGGAAACATATCCCTCCACCCTGTACAATGCATAGGGTACTATGTGCTTACGCCCCATTTCCCTGTCCTTCTTCTCGGCATCTTTCTCAGACGTTACCGCCATTCTGGTGATGGTAACTTCCTGCTGTACTATAGGGTCAATGCTGCGTGCAAAATTAATCTGCACTGGACCGCGTACCTGCCCACAATTGACCTCTGTGGTCATGACCGCCCCAAAGGTGCGTATGTCAAAAAAATGATTACACATAAAAGAAGTAATCTTTTTGGCCTCTTCTTCGTTTTTGGGCAGTTTTTTAGATTCAGGTTTGATGTCGGCAAAACTATATGCCTTCCTGTGCTGGGTATTTAACACTGATCCTTCACGCACGTAGATATCGTAACCTTCAGCTTCCTGCTTTGCAACATCCACATAATTTCTTATTTTTCTTTTTAGACACACGTCAGTAACCAGTCCATAGCCTGTTTCGGCGTCAATACGGGGCATATTTCCGGCATCGGGGTCACCGTTGGGGTTACCATTTTCCACGTCAAACAATAACACAAACTCATACCTCTTATTAATCACGCCTGCCATTATTCAGCACTCTCCTTTTTATCAGTTTTCTTAAACAAATTTTGCCGCTGCTGATAATAACCCAGGACAAACTGTCCCTGGTCCTCAAGATTCAGATGAGACGGGAAGCCGTCAATACAGGAAATAACGTCCTCTATCCGCTTGTCCGTATAACGGCCATATTCCGCTTTTGAAATGTGGTGCTGGGCAAGCCTTAACAATATCGGAAAGACCGACCCGGGCGCAGCGGAAGCCGCCCCAAAATACCTGTCCCTAATAGTTGAGTTTATACCGGGGTTAGCATCCTCCTGGGCCTTTTCTAGCAGAGAAAATAAACGTCCCAGCATATACCCCGCATTACGGTTTTGTTCATTTAATGCCATGGTTAACTCCACCTCGTTCCCTTTATTGTAAAAACGCCGGTTTCTGACCAAACATGCTTTTATTACTGATGCGCGCACATAATTGACTTCCTGGTCCGCCCTTATCCGGGAAATGATTGAGTTATACAAAACCATCGGATAAGGTGTGCCTGACAGGATTGACCGCATAAGGACGCCACCTAATAACGGCGCGATTCTTTTAGAATCTTTAAGCGGTGCCGTCTCTTTTAAGATCATGCCAATGGAAATAAAGTCAGGCTTTTTTTCATATCTCTTGACTATGGCCATGTCGCCATAGTGCTGTCCAATCTTGTCAAGAAACTTTCCATACTGATCCACGTGCCAGAATCTCACCGCCAGCCTGCTGGCATTGGGGGCCAGTCCAAGTATGAAAAAGTTGGTGTATGGGTCAATTCCTTTCAAATCCTGGCTGACAGGCTTGCCGGCTTTAACCCTGGCAAATATGTCATGCAGTAGTTTTACCGTCTGAGGGTCCCTGACTATCCGACGGAAGGTATCACCCTCTTTTTTCTCGCTTTCGCCGTTGTCATCCAATACCGGAAAAAACAGCGCCCCCAGCAGGTCTTCCTCCAGCCCGTGGGTTGAGCTTTCAGCCCAGAATACCGTAGTTGTGTCGCCTATTCTGATACGGTGTTTTTCGCTGCTCAGTAAATAATTCAACGCAGTGGTATAACCGAAAGTGGCCTCTTCTCCGATCGGTGAGTTAAAGCTTTGGGTCTTACCATAAGACGTAAAGGCGTCAAGATTGAAAGAAACTAAGGATGCCCCAATTGACTGTGCCCCGGTCACACCTTTTATACTCGGGTGCAGTCGAGCTATTCCCGTCGTCCGCCCGGTTATCAGACACTGCATCTGCACATCAGACGCATGGTCTGTTTTATATCCGTTCCATGACTCCATCACCGCTTTTCGTCCATGGATATAACCCTCCGACCCCTCAATTTTAAAAACGATGTTACTGCCTTCTGTCAGGCCGTCAAGGTATCTGGCGACAATGAGCTGCTCCGGTGCCGAAGCAATATCCCAACCCCTAAGAAATCGTAATAGTGCTATCGATCCATCATCATTCAACCCATTAAGAATTTCTTCATGAAGTTGAACAAATGCCTCAAAACATTTTTTAATCCTGTCCTTCTTTTCTTCTTTGTTCTTCTGACTTAACCCCAACACATAGGTACAGTTATCACACATGAAATTCGCTGATATATTAACTGCCCTTTTGACCTGTGCGGGTACGTCAATCTCCCTGGACACCAGTTTATTGCGGCGCTCCACCCTTAAATCAACTATATCCAGTAACTGGCCTGCCCGGGAAAGCACCAGGCAATATGCCACCTTCGCCTTGCTGAGCCCCGGTCTGCTTACCCCGGAATCCGGGTCATCCAGCAGAGTCTCATAGTATTTATACAGGGTATTGACTATCACCCGGCCACCACACCTTTCTCCATCCGGGGTATCTCAATTAAGCCGTCTTTCATGGTAGCCCGGAAAAACAGAGGGCTCATCCCGTCCGCAAAGTCTATGTCCAGCAGCATCCACCCCAGATCTTTTTCCCCTTTGTGAAGAGAATGAGGTACCGGTTCGTCTTCTTCAATAAGCCGGAACCTGGCCGGAAACTCCCTGCACCCAAGGTAGGGCTGCTGAAAGCACTGCCCCTGCCTGGCCCTCCGCGAAATGATGGCATGGTGTTTCTCTGGTGTATCATCATGTCCTGCCTCCCCGGTCATTTCAAAATGCGCCTCTATTACATAAGATACATCACGCAGGAGAAGGGTCGCCCTCTGCTGGCGGTCGTCCGATGCGTACTGGCACAATATGGTTGGTTCACCCTTCATGGCTTTCTTTACGTTAGCCGCAGAAATTTTGCCCCCCACTTCATTGCGCCGCACATTATCAAATTTTATTTCATTTAGCACATGAATCCTGTCAATCACCCACCTTATGGCTGGTTTCCAGTGTATTGACTCCAGAATACCCCTGGCGGCGGAAGGGGTGATCACGTCATAGCTAACCCTTTCCACTTTCATTTCCGGCCTTGTAAAGCATGCGTATTCCCCCCAGACAAAAAGCCGGATACCATAACCCATTACCATTCCCCCATTCTCTAAATGATTAGAGTATCATTCAAAAACATACTTTCCGTAAACGGATTGAGCCCTGTTTCCTGACTGTAATACCGGCCAAACACCTCCTCACGTAATACATAAAACCTTTCGGCAACTGCTTCCAATGCTCTGAGTTCAAGCAGTTCGTTGAATTCCTTTTCAAATACCCCAACCCCATACCTCTGCAGTCTTCTGGTAAATGCCCCGGGAAACTGACTGTGTTCTACTTCCGCCAGCGCTTTTCTACATGCATCATCCCAGGGAATTATAACCGTGTTGGCATTGTCGTCGATAAGCTTAAAATTTTCCGCAATGGTCCTTAAGGGAAACCTCAACTGTTTTTCCTGTTCCCTAATATCAGCCAGGATGGACGCTTTATCTAGTTCTGAGGCATCGATATCATATAAAGAGGTAAAGTAGTCGTTTACCGCTTCCAGCCCCAGAGGGTCCTCATGGCGTTCAAATATTATTCCACCCAGGGAAGCCGTGCGGCTTAACCACCCTCTGGGCATCCCGTGCTTTTCGGGCCAAAATACATTTACCTCTCCCGTCTGCCTCAAACCCTCCCTGTTGCACCGGCCTGCCGACTGGGCAATCGAATCAATACCTGCCATGCTCCGGTAGACCACTGGAAAATCAACATCCACCCCCGCTTCAATCAACTGCGTCGAGATCACCCGGCACATTTGTCCTTCCTTTAGCCTGCTCTTTATAGTCTCCAACATTTTTGTCCTGTGCGCCGGACACATCCTGGTGCTCAGATGGAAGGTCCCCTCGTCACGAATCCTTTCAAACAGTATGCGGGCATGCTTTTTTGAGTTTACAATGCACAACACCTGGTCATGCCCGGCTATCCTCTCTGCCAGTTCATCATCAAACATCGCTCCAATGCTACGTACCTGCACCCTTTTAAAAGCCGTGTATAAACTTTCCGGGTCATCAATAATCTCAACAGGGTTGATTTCTTCCGGCAAGAATTTCCTGATAGCTGGCTGTGTCGCTGTACACAGCACAACTGTGACATTATAGTTGGTAACAAGTTCCGCTAGCGCATTCAGGCAAGGTTTAAGAAAGCCCGTAGGGATCATTTGGGCCTCGTCTATGATGATAACGCTATTGGCGACATTGTGTAGTTTGCGGCATCTTGAACTCCTGGCCGCAAACATAGATTCAAAGAACTGAACATTGGTCGTGGCAATAATGGGCATGTCCCAGTTTTCTGCTGCAAGCTTTAATTTTTGCCCCATTCCCCCGGCATACTCTGCTTCGGTTTCTGCCTTTTTTTCTTGCGGATATGAAAAATTACTGTGATGCTCTAGTACATTTTCCTCACCAAGCACATCTCTGAATACAGCCGCGTTTTGCTCAATTATGCTGGTATATGGTATTACATATATCACACGTTCTTTCCCATACCGCAATGCATGTCTCAGTGCAAAACTCAGAGATGATAATGTTTTGCCCCCACCAGTCGGGACAGTTAGTGTGAAGAGACCCGGCTCTTGATTAGCTTTTTCCCTACAGTTAGCAAGAATCCCTGACCGTCTTCTGTTAACGGCAGTATCAGGGGCCTGGGCGGACAGATTGTCCAGAAACCGGTCCAGTGTATCCGCTAAACTATCCAACGAATACTGCCTGTTTCGGCAACCCGCCTTTTCTGAAGCCAGGGCTCTTTCTGTATCAAGGAAATCTGCGTCAACCAGGCAGGAATACATAAATCTGATTAGAAACTGGGCGCTGAATCCCATACCCACAACAGGTCTCATGGCAGGAAAAACAATATCCCGGGGGGAAGGCAAAACTATTTCCTGAATAAACGCGCTATAGTCATTTAATTTTTTGTTTAACCTGGCTTCCAGCGAGGTTTCGTCCGCCAAGCTGCCCCAATCAGGAAGGCCGCAGTGATGGCCAGATATTATATAAGCCAATATTTTACCGATCAGTCCGTAGCGTTTTTCCACTTCCACCGCGCCTGGAGTTGAATGGTCGACCTTAATGCCCCGGCCTTCAAGGCGACTTTGAAACTCGGGAGCGTATTTGCCTACATCATGCAGAAGCCCTGACAGAAAGGCAATTCTTTCTGCCCTAAATCCTCTTGCAAAGGTAGCCGCAGTCTCAGCAGTGTCCTGCAAATGGGCTCTCAGTAAATGCCACTGGCTCTTGTCCATTTCACTGTCCGAATGAGCATAATAAGCCAAGATAACCCTTCTTTCCAAGTCTTTAATTCCATCACCTTCACCAAGTGAAAGCATGCAGACTCACAGTCCGCGCAAACCAAATTAAGAATCCCGGTAGAGATGAACAATCATGTTTTCAAACACTGGCCCCTGCTGGCATCTTTCTTTACTTCTGCGGCCATTGCTATACCCCCGGTTCAATTCTCATTAATTGGTTATTATTTCGCCGGAAAGATACATACACCTCCATATATTTACTAATTCAGCCATAAAAAACATTTCTATCCAACCAGTGAATCCAGCCGTTTCAGGAATGCTACATAAACCCCATAAATATTTACCCTCCCAACTAATAGTTTTGATAGTGTTAATCAAACAAGTTATTAATTTAAAGGGTAACACCCGGTCCTGACAGCAGTTTGTCATAGGGATAAAAATAATTACATGGCCTTGGCGAAGGCATATATTTCTCTCCGGCGCTGCTTTTATGCCACATATTAGTTACCACCTAAGCTAAAACAAAAAAGCCAGTCTCTCCATTACTTGAGAATACTGGCTTTTGGGTCAGGCAGTTTTTACCGTCAGGGTATTTTTCTAGACTATCTTGGTTGTCCAGTCTTCAACATTCCATATATCAGTTACCCAATCCTCATAAAATTCCGGTTCGTGGGACACTAAAACAACTGTCCCTTTAAATTCCTTTAGTGCTCTTTTTAATTCCTCTTTCGCATCCACGTCAAGGTGATTCGTCGGCTCATCAAGCACCAGCCAATTGACATCCTTTAACATAAGCTTACAGAGTCTTACTTTGGCGTTTTCTCCACCACTCAAAACCATCATTTGACTGGTAATATGCTCATTTGTCAGGCTGCATTTAGCTAAAGCCTGGCGAACCTCATAATTGCTGAGACCCGGAAATTCACACCAAATCTCTTCCATTGCTGTGTTGCTGTTATCCTGGGCGCTTTCCTGCTCAAAATAACCTGAATGGATATACTCCCCTAACAGCACTGACCCTGAAACAGGCTTAATAATGCCTAAAAGAGTCTTCAGCAGGGTGGATTTACCCAGGCCGTTAACTCCCCGTATGGCTACCTTTTGATTTCTTTCTAAAACAACATTTAAAGGCTTGGTTAAGGGTTCATCATAACCCAGAACCAAATCTTCAGCCTCAAAAATAATTCTGGAGGGTGTTCTGGCTTCGGTAAATTTAAAAATTGGCTTGATTTTTTCCCTGGGTCTTTCCAGTATTTCCATTTTATCCAACTGTTTCTGGCGGCTTTTGGCACGGCCGGTGGTAGAAAACCTGGCTTTATTACGGGCAATGAAGTCCTCAAGTCTTTCGACTTCCTTCTGCTGCTTTTCATAGGCTTTTAGACTCTGGCGCTTTTTTAATTCATGTAACTGCAGGAACTGTTCGTAATTACCGGTGTACCTGGTCAAAATAGTATTTTCCACGTGGTAAATAACATTAACCACATCATTCATAAAATTTACATCGTGCGAAACCAGAATAAAAGCATTTTCATAATTCATAAGATATTTTTTTAGCCATTCGATATGTTCAAAATCCAAATTATTGGTTGGCTCATCTAAAATCAAAATGGTTGGATTCTGGAGCAGCAGTTTAGTCAACAACACCTTGGTTCTTTGACCTCCACTTAAATCTGCTACATCCCTGTCCAAACCAATATCGGTTAATCCCAGGCCATTGGCAATTCCTTCAATCTTAGCTTCAATGGTATAAAAGCCGTTACCTTCTAAGATGTTCTGGATCTCCCCCACGTCGTCCATCATCCGGGTAACTTCATCTTCGGATGCTTCACCCATCTTCTCGTAAATCTGAAACATTTCCGTTTCCAAATCATACATGCCTTTAAAGGCTTCCCTTAAAACTTCACGGATGGTCTTTCCTTTGGTTAAAACAGTTTGTTGATCAAGGTAACCCACTGTAACACGGTTTGACCATTCTACTTTTCCCTTATCAGGGATCAGTTCTCCGGTAATAATATTTAAGAAGCTGGTTTTCCCTTCTCCATTGGCCCCCACCAGCCCAACATGTTCTCCCTTTAACAGACGAAAGGATGCATCTTCCAAAATAGCCCGGGCACCAAATCCATGGGTCACATTTTCTACTGTCAATACACTCATTTGCTTCTCCTTTATGACTGATGTAGAGTATGCCTTAAATATTTTATATTGCAGTAGCTCTTTAGTCAAAAGTTTAGTAAGCAAAAAAAAAACACCTTATTATTGGCAAGATATGCTATTGAAATATAATCTTACCATCCTCCCTTACTACCAGTACCGCATCAAATTTGTTTTTCTCCTTGGTCAAAAAACCCTTAATAATTCCGGTTTTGCCTTGATTGAGGAGTAACTTAGCCTGGGTTGGGGCTATTTTTTTACCGGATATTTCTTTCCAAATGGCAAACTTGCAGCCCTCTTTGTAGCCCGTACATCCGTAACTTTTAGGATATTCAACTACGTCACGGGAGCAGACCGGACATTTACCCAGTGATTCACGTCCCTGTAGCCCTGGCTGGGAAGTGGGGGTCTGCTTTTTAGCCACTTCCACGGTCTGGCGTGTGATATTTACAATCCCGGCCATGAAATCACGTGGATTTACATTGCCTAATTCAATGTCTGCCAGCGACTTTTCCCATTGCCCGGTCATCTCCGGACTTTTTATTATATCCGGTACAAGGTTTATCAGGGACACGCCCTTCGTCGTGGGCAACAATATTTTTTGTTTTCTTTCTATGTACCCCACCTGTATGAGGCGCTCTATTATGGCAGCCCGGGTGGCCGGGGTGCCCAGTCCGTGCCCCTTCATAGCTTTTTTTAACTCGCTGTTCTCCATAAACCTGCCGGCGCCCTCCATTGCGGCCAGCAGCATAGCTTCAGTGTATCTTTTGGGTGGTTTAGTTTGCTTTTCCTTTATCATTGTACTGTCAGTAACAACGTTTTCGCCCCGGGTCAGTTCCGGTATCACAGCAATTTCATCATTTTCCGTATCTTCGCCCTGGTCTGGTTTTTCTGCTGCGGGGGTATACACCGTTTTCCAGCCCGGGTCCAGTTCCACCCTGCCGGTGGTCAGAAATGTTTCCCCCTCAGTTTTGGTGATCACCTTGGTCTGCTTGTACCGGGCCGGCGGAAAAAATATAGCCAGAAACCTTCGGGCCACCAGATCATATATTTTGCGTTCATCCGGGGTTAGTGCGCTTTTGTCAGGTTTAGTATCAGTTGGAAGAAGCGCCGTATGGTCGGTTACCTTACCGTCGTCTACATATCTTTTCCCCGGCATCCCTGCTTCTTTTGCCGTCTGTACTAAAGCTGCGTATTCATCAGTACCAGCAAGGGCAGCCAGGCGCTTCCCTATGGTGTTTGCCAGTTCTTTTGTTAAATGCCTGCTATCCGTGCGGGGATAAGTGATCAGTTTTCTCTTTTCATAGAGCACCTGGGCTATCTCCAATGTTTTTGCCGCCGCAAGACCGTATTTTTTGTTGGCCTCTTTTTGCAAATCATTCAGGTTAAACAACAACGGCGGTAATTCAGTTACTGCCTTTTGCTCAACACTTGCCACCACTGCAGGTTTACCGGCAATTTTATCTTGAATCACCTTGGCAGCCGCAGGGTTATCAAACCTGTCCTGATCCTCTTCAAACCATTTGCCGGTATAGCTTTGTCCATTGTCTTTGTTAAATACTGCATATAACTCCCAGTACGGCAAAGATACGAAATTGTTTATTTCCTGCTCCCGATTTACGATCAGGGCCAGTGTGGGGGTTTGTACCCTGCCCACGGATAGTAAATTATTGTGCCTTACGGTAAATGCCCGGGTAGCATTAATTCCGATGAGCCAGTCGGCCCGGCTGCGGGCCTCCGCCGCACGAGCCAAGAGGTCCAGATCGCTGCCCGGTCGCAGCTGTGTAAATGCTTTCTTTACTGCTGCTGGAGTTGTTTCTGATAGCCATAATCTCTTGAACGGTTTTTTACAACCGATTATATGATAAATATATCGAAATATTAACTCGCCCTCGCGGCCGGCATCGCAGGCGTTTACCAAAGAATCAACATCGGACCTTCTCAGGAGTTCCCTAATCACCTTTAGCTGCTTTACAGTTTTGGGATTTGGTTTCAGCCTGAATTTTTCCGGTATAATCGGAAGTGCTCCAATGGTCCATTTTTTAAGTCCCGGGCTGTAATCCTCAGGTGCAGCCAGTTCCACGAGGTGACCTATGGCCCAGGTGACCACGTATTCGCTATTTTCCATGTAACCATCTCTATTGTTAAACTTACCGATAATTGCCGCTAAGTCCCGGGCCACGGAAGGTTTCTCGGCTAAAATGAGGCTTTTCATATTCTTCTCCTTATGCTGGTTTTAGAAATTCACCCTAATGATATTAAACTATCCGACCAACTGCAACAGATCAGAGCATAGATGATTATATTGATTTCTATCTATAATCTCAAACAACCACAGATTCGATAATTGAAAACGCACCCGTTGAATATCTCAACGAGTGCGTATAACAGAGCTTATTACTTCTTCAGAGTGCCGCAATCCTGCCGTCTGCCATCCTGATCACCCTGCTGCAAATCTCCGCTGTCTGCGGGTTGTGCGTTGCCACAAGGACAGTTTTCCCATGATGATTTAGATTTTTCAGTAATTCCGTAATCTCCGCGCCGGTTGCCGAGTCCAGGTTACCTGTGGGTTCGTCGGCCAGGATCAGATCCGGATCCAGCAGAAGCGCCCGGGCGATAGCCACTCGCTGCTGCTCCCCTCCGGAAAGTTCACCTGGGCGGCGGCCTTCTTTGCCTGCCAGGCCCACCAGTTCCAGCAGCTCCAGCGCTCGCCGCCGGTAACCGTTTCCCAGGGGGAAGGCCGGCGCAAGCACGTTCCTCAGGGCGCTCAAAGTGGGAATCAAATGATAGGCCTGAAAAATAAAGCCGATCTTCTCCCGGCGAAATCTACACAGGGACGCCTCGCCCCGTCCGGAAATTTTTTTCCCTTCAAAAATAATATCTCCGCCGCTGGGCCTGTCCAAGGTACCCAAGAGGTTCAGCAGGGTGGTTTTACCGCACCCGGAAGGGCCCGTCAGCGCTATAAATTCGCCCCTCCGGATCGCCAGGCTTTTCACGTCCAGCACTTTAACCGCAAGCTTATTCTTCCCGTAAACCCTGGTCAGGTTTTCAACAGAGATCAACACATCCGGCTCCAATAAAACGCACCTCCGCAAGCTATGCTCCCCGAAGTATCCGCGCCGGCGCCGCGCTCTTGGCGCGCCAGGCCGGATAAATCCCCCCCACTACACCGATGAGGATACCGGCCAGGCATACATAAAACGCCGTCCGCCAGGTGATATTGGCAAAATCCAAAGATATCAGATCTCTGGCCAAAACCAGGCCGGCGTAACCCAAGGCCACCCCCAGGGCGGCTCCAAGCATGCTCATAATTAGAGACTCCACCATCACCAAAAAGATGATGTTGGCAGGGGTCCAGCCCAGCGCCTTCAGGATGCCGAATTCACGCATCCGGTTGATGACGGATAAAAGCATCACCACCATGATGGTAAGCGCCCCGACCACCACGGCCACAACGGAGACCGCGATGATAAACCTGCCGAAGATGTCCAGTACATCCTTAACCGGATTCAGCACTTCATTGGGCAACACTACCTGAACTTCCGGTTTTTTGTCGGACAGATCATTCCGGATGGACTGCGCTACAGATTCCAAATTATCGATTCCATCCACTGTTACATTAATGGAGGATACTTTTCCAGCAGGTATCTTGCCAATATCCCTGGCCAGGTGTTCAGATCCGCTGAAAGCACTGTCCAATACTTCGTTGCCAGTCTGGTAAACACCCACAACCTTTAACTCCAGCACCTTCGCATGCCCTTTCTCAGGGACTATAAACCGATAAAAATTTCCTATTTCATAAGGAGATTTAATAAACTTCATATACTTCTGAAGACTGGCCCCAATGATAATCTCTTGATCATCTTCAGGAACAGTCCCTTGAATAATTTTGTTATGAGGTATGCTGGTAACAGTTGAAATATCTTGATCTCCGTATCCATAAAAAGGCATGTCGTATTCCACGTTAAATGGGCGCATAATCACTGAAACCTGTGCATAGACCTTTTCCACATGCGGTATGTTTTTTATGGTTTCCATATAAGAAGACGGTATAGAGGTTGTACCCATACCCAGGAACAAGCCGCCGAAGAGCGCATCTCTGCCGGAAATCATGATTCTATTTGAAAGATCTCCGAGGGTACGCTCAGCCCGGTTTTCCATTCCTGCAACCAGGGACAAAAGGAAAGTCATAAGCGCTATACCAAAGGCTACTCCGAGTATGGCCAGGACCACAACTGCTTTTTTACGAAAGGCGTTTTGAATTGAAAAGAACAGTAAAGACAAAATCTCATCCCCATGTTATTTTACAATATCCGAGTTAGTCGTTTGGTGCGATACTTTAACGCAAATCAATACATATTAACATAGCATACTATTGCTTCAATATTGCCTTTAATTTGATAGTTGCCCATGTTGGCCGGTATCATAACATTAGAGCCTAATGTCAATACAATCACACTATCTTCGAAAATAAGTTCCCCCTTTCCATTAATTATACAAATCAATAAAAACACATCTAGCGAATTTAAATCACAAAACTCTTTTATTAACCATTTTTCTACGATAAAATGCTTGCATGATGCTAAGATTGTTTTAATCCTCACCAGATACACCTTGTCTTTCGTTATAACTTACGGATTTAAAATTAATTACATTTAGGGCTTTATCGAGGTGTAATTCCCTGTTTCTGCCATCCAACCCTACTCTATCATAATCATATATCCGGTATGTAAGATCAGAATTTTGTTGAACTTCGATTAGTACAATTCCTTTTCCTATGGCATGAACAGTACCACTGGGAATGAAGAAAAAGTCGCCGGGCTTGACAGGAACTCGTACTAATAATTCGTTCCACTTATTCTCCTTGGATAATTCGATAAATTCTTTTTTATCTTTAGCTTTATGGCCGAATACAATTTCGGCACCGGGTTCGGACTCTATGATATACCAGCATTCAGTTTTACCGGATTCACCATCTTCATTTCTGATTGCATATTCATCATCCGGGTGAACTTGTACTGATAAGTCTTCGTTTGAATCTAGCAGCTTAACTAACAGTGGAAAACCTTGTATATCTGCACCCAAAAACCATTCAGGACGAATCTGCAGCAAATCACTTAATGCTCTTCCTTTGAAATCCCCATTTGCTATAACGCTTTTACCATTGGGATGGTCTGAAATTACCCAGGCTTCACCAATATTTCCTTCTAAATCAGTACTGTTAAATATCTTTTTCAACTTTGTCCCGCCCCAAATTCTTTCTTTAAATGAGGGCCTGAATAAAAAAGGATATGGTTTCATATTTATAACCCCTTACTATGTAATCTCAGATGGAAGCTTAATACTCCCACTCAAATTCTTCCACTTCCGGGAACTCCTTTAGTGCTTCCTTCATAATGGAGCAAATGCGCTGCACTCCTTCTTCAGTTTTTGCCTCGCAGCGGGCCACCAGCACAGGCTGTGTGTTGGAAGCCCGCACCAGGCCCCACCCGTCGCCAAAGAGCACCCTTGCCCCGTCCACATCAACCACGGGGTATTCCTGCTTAAAACGCTCAGCCAGCCCGCTGACCACCTTGAATTTATCCCAGTCCGGGCAGGGAACCCTGGTTTCAGCCGTAGAGTAATACTTCGGTATGCCTGAGAGCATCTTTGAGAGCGGCACACCGGAATTGGAGAGAATTCTCAAGAGGCGGCCAGCAGCGTAAAAGGCGTCGTCATAACCGTAAAACTCGTCTGCAAAAAATATGTGCCCGGACATCTCCCCGGTGAAGACCGCCCCTAATTCCTTCATCTTGGCTTTAATCAAGGAGTGGCCTGTCTTGTAAAAGAAAGGCTTGCCACCGAGGCGCTCCACCTCGTCCACCAGGGCCTGGGAGCACTTCACTTCGATGATGGCCTCGGCCCCGGGGTACTTTGGCATAATTTCCCACCAGTAAAGACACATCAGCAAATCTCCCCAGATAATATTCCCGGTCTCGTCCACCACCCCGATGCGGTCTGCATCACCATCAAAAGCTATGCCAAGATCCGCCCTCTCTTTCAATACCGCTTTTCTCAACTCCACCAGATTGGCCGTCTTTACCGGGTCCGGCTGGTGGTTCGGGAAGGAGCCGTCGGATTTACAATAGAGCGGTATCACCTCGCAGCCCCAGTTCTCCAATATTTTTTCAGCAAACAAGGCAGCCGTGCCGTTGCCGCAGTCCACAGCCACCTTTAACTTTCTTGGACCAAGCTGTATTTTTTTTATCAGCATATTTAGATACGAGTTGATGGCTTCTACCTTTTCAAGGCTTCCGGAACCGTGCGAAAACTCCCCGGCCGGCATCAATTCTTTAAGCTTCTGAATATCATCTCCGTAGATGGTCCCGGCACGCAGGGCCATCTTGAATCCGTTTTCATCTGGTGGATTGTGGCTGCCGGTAATCATCACCGCAGCGTCGATACCAAAGTAGACCCTGGCGTAGTATAGCGCGGGTGTGACTACCAGGCCTATATCCATCACGTCACAGCCCACGTACATAAGGCCCTTTACCAGGGCGTCCCGCAGGCGTTCGGAACTGAGGCGGTTGTCCCTCCCCACCAGTACTTTGTATAAGCCCTTTTGTATAGCTACAGTTCCAAAAGCTTTACCCAGGAGCGTTACAGCCTCATCCGTCAGGTCCCGGTCAGCTACGCCCCGGATGTCATACTGGCGAAAAATATGTTCATTAACAGTTACCATATTGAAATTCCTCCTTAAGGCTAAATAGGAAAGGGGATACACCTCTAATGAGAGCCTCACTTGGGGGAAGCAGGGGGACGGTTCTCATGCTTCCATGTCCCTACCCTTGCTTCCCTACAGCACTTCATCCAGGCCTTTGTCCTTTAAAGCCTGCACGACCTTCTTTATATCCTGTGCCCGGTCCTTGCGGCAGATCAGGATGCTGTCGTGGTGGTTTGCCACGATTAAATTCTCTACCCCTATGACACCTACCGTCTTGCCAGGGGAATAAATGAAAGTATCACTTGTATCCAGCAGCACACCCCGGCCTTCAATGAAATTTCCTCGCTTATCCTTTTCAGCATAACGATCCAGGGCCGTCCAGGAGCCGATATCGTCCCAGCCGAAATCCCCCCGCATCACCAGAACGCTGTCCGCCTTTTCCAGAATACCGTAGTCCACCGAAATCTTGGGCAGCTCCGCGTAGACTTCTTTCAGTACAGCCAGGTATTGTTCCGTCCCTATGGCCTGTCCAATCTTATTCAGGCCCTGGGCAAGTTGTGGGGTATGTTTTGCAATCAGTTGACGAACCAAATCCACCCGCCAGATAAACATGCCACTATTCCACAGGTAATTTCCCATTGAAAGAAATCTTACAGCCTTCGCGTAATCAGGCTTTTCCAGGAAACGGAGGACCCGCCATGCCGGCGTGCTGGCAAAAGTGTCGTACAATTCCCCCTCGCAAATATAGCCGTACCCCGTCTCAGGCCTGTGGGGCTTGATGCCCAGCGTCACTATTTCTTCTCCACGCCAGGCCGCCGCCACCGCGCTTTTCAGTACTTCCTGGAAACGGGGAACGTCGCAGACGAAGTGGTCCGCCGGCAGTACAATCATAACCTCCCGGGGGTCTTTACGCTCTATAAACAAAGTGGCCAGCCCGATAGCAGCCGCAGTATCCCGCCCAAAGGGCTCAATGATAATGTTTTCCTCCGGCAAGTGCGGCACCTGCTCCATAATGATATCCTTAAAATCAGAACCCGCCACTATGTATGTGCCGGATATCCCCACCAAACCCTCCACCCGCTCCACAGTCAGCTGAAGCATGGTCTTGTCGCCGAGGAGATTCAGAAACTGCTTCGGCGCCGCCATCCGGCTGCGCGGCCAAAACCTCTCCCCCCGTCCGCCGGCCATAATTACAACAAAAGGCATGCACTTGACACATCCTTTCTTTACTAATATTTTTGAAGTTCAAACTTGTCTGCACCTATTTCCCTGTGGCATCATCCAACCGGCCCACTTATTATTCCAATACAAGACCTTTCGCCAATACTTCAAAAACCCCGGGGGCGGTTCCTGTGCCATTGCCAAGCCGTCTCGATGATAACCTGCAAATCAGTGAAGCGGGGCTGCCAGCCCAACCCGGCCTTTATTTTTTGCGAACCGGCCACCAGCATCGCCGGGTCTCCCGGTCGCCGTGCCCCGTAATGCACAGGGATGGGCTTGCCCACCACCTCTTCGACTGCCCGGATCACTTCCAGAACAGTGTAGCCGTTACCGTTGCCCAGATTATATACCGATGAAGGAGCCCCTGAAGCCAGTGCTTCCATGGCTAGAACATGGGCATCGGCCAAGTCGTTGACATGGATATAGTCCCTGATACAGGTGCCATCTGTGGTGGGGTAATCGGTACCGAAAACCTCCAGGCGGGGTAAATACCCCATAGCCACCTTCAGCACCAACGGGATTAGATGGGTTTCAGGGTCGTGATCCTCCCCGATATCCCCCGCCGGATCCGCTCCGGCAGCGTTAAAATAGCGCAAGGAAGCGGAGCGCAGGCCGTAGGCCTCACCATACCAGCGCATCGCCCCCTCCAGAGCAAGTTTGGTCGCCCCGTAAGGGTTCGTCGGCGCGGCAGGATGATTCTCCGGAATCGGGATCTCCCGGGGCTCCCCGTATACCGCTGCAGTTGAAGAGAAGACCAGGTAACGTACCCCTGACTCCACCATGGCGTCTAAAAGCAACAATCCCTTTACCAAGTTGTTGTGATAATACCAGGACGGGAGACGGACCGACTCCCCCACCATGCTGCTGGCAGCGAAATGCATCACCGCCTCGATGCCATGCTCCCGAAAAAGGCTCTTTAATAACTCACGGCCGGCAGTATCCCCCCGTACAAGTTGGGCACCCTTTACGGCATCCTCATGGCCCTTGGAAAGGTTGTCCAGCACCACCACCCGGTGCTTTTTATTAACAAGTTCACGGACAGTATGGCTGCCGATATAGCCCGCGCCACCGGTAACCAGGATATTCATATGCACTACCCCCTTCTGTCAATAATGTCCGGCAGCATGAATTATATTTAACTATGCTCCAGAAACTGTCTCACCGCTTTTTTCTTTCAGTACCTTCAGCAACGGCCTAATGACGACTAAAGCCAGAACTGAATGGGCTAGTAAATAAGCCATTCCCACCCCGGGCAGACCAACTCGGCCAAACCACCAGTAAGCAACTCCAATAGCTACAATCGCTAAAAAACCAGTCTGGGCAATTATAAGGTATACTTGCTTTCTTATCTGGTTCACCGTGATATAAAGAGTATTTATGCACTGAGGTATTATAGCGAGTGCTAAAAAGCGAATCACAGGGGTGCCATGCTCGGCATATCCAGGGCCAAAGAAGTGGAGCAGCCAACGCGCCATAACAATCATAGCCGCCACTGCCGGAACAGATAATGCCAACGATAGATACAATACTCTGCGCCCATCGCGACCCATTTTATTTGGGTTGTGGGAACCTTCAGCCAATAGAGACTGCGATACGCCATTCGGAATTACCACCAGTACCATTGTCGTCATCCAAGCAATGTAAAAATACGCGCTGTTTTCTGGGCCAAGCACATTTAACACCATAAGGGGGTAAATAAACTGTGGAGACAGGTTAAGCATATTTGCCATATAATTGGCAAATGAATAGGGCAATACTTTTTGCAATATACCTTTTGCTATGATCGGCCGCGGTAAATATCCTTTATATACTTTCGGTAGATATAATGACCAGGCAACTAGAACTGCAATGGCTAAGCTTATTCCAGTACCTGCAAAGATTCCAAAACCTTTAAGGTGGGCAAAAATAAAAACAGGAAGAGGAATCTTAAGCATAGCGACCAATGCGCTTTTAAAAAAAACATATCTTGAAGCTCTGCCTGCTATTAATGAGCCATCAGTTAAACCAGACAATGTGTTAGTTAATGTAAATATCAAAAACAATAACAGAAACAATATGTCATCCTGAATAAAGCTGAGCGCTGGCGACCATATTTTTATACCAACTAGGTAAATCATACCACCAATCAAGGATGATAAACTGGCTAAAGTGTAAGCAGTGTTAATTAACAGTCCTGCATCTTCTCCGCTTTCTGGAACATACCGTATTAAGCCGATTCTCAACCCCAATTCGGCAAGAATACCAATTAGACTTGATGCTGCGATCAGCGAAGCACCGATACCTACCTGTGAAGGCTTAAAATAACGGGCCATAATATTCCAAAAAGCGAAGCCAAATAAGCATGTTGTAATATTGCTCAGCATTAGATAAATAGCGTTATTGTATAGAGGAGCATTCCTCCACATAAGGTATGAATCCAAGAAAACTCGACAACCCGTTATACGGGTCCAGTGAACATGATTTGTCAAAATCATCAATCCTTCAAAAATAATTTTATATTATAGCGCTTAACTGCCTAATTATTGTTTTGAATACACGGCTTGGCATCCATTGTCATAGCATAGAGTAATCAATCGATCATTCTTAAATTTATCAAGCATACTTTTTTTGATTACCTGATCTCCGGCCATATACTTGATTCCTTTGGTATCAAATATGACCAATTTATCTGGTTCCCAATTTTTGCGTAATATCTTATCGTTTACAAGGATATAGTTGTGATCGGTTGGAATAATAGTTGGAGATAAAAAGAGTGCACTTGCAGATTTGATATTTTCTTTGCCTATGTTGAGCATGTCTGAAGTTATTTTATCTGTTGCAGTATTAGTCGGGTCGCCATTATTTTTTAACCACTGCCCCACTGCCGCCATGTCTTTGTTTGCAATTTCATCTGTGTACAGATACTTAGGATTGCCGCCTTCAACGCCTCTCACACGAACTGTACCAATTCCGGTGCCGCCAAAAATTATCAGGATCATTAGCGTAAGTATAGCTATTTTTTCAAACTTCTTCTTTTCATTGTAATAATTAAATGCATGAGCTATTACAAATGCTGTTCCTATAAAGCAAAATGGTAGCAACCTTCTCGCTATCTCTGTTGCCTTTGATAGACCTGTCGCGCTCATAGCAATAGAACCAAAGGCAACAAACCCTATTATAATTAGGCTATATTTATATTGTTTAAAGCTTTTGTCTAATAGAAATTCTTTTTTTATATGGTATAGCCCAATCAAAAACATCAGCACCAGCGCCGGTATATACGTATATTTATATAAATATAGCTCCCATTGCGGAAGTCCAACACCCCAACTTGGAATGCCGCTAATATTATCTTTAACACTGTTTAAGAATGAGAAATTCAAAATTTGCATGACGGCTGATTGAATATTGTAATGAAAATATTTGATTGTGTATGAAGCGCTATAAATTATCCAGGATAAAGTTATTACTATAACAACTGCAAGGGAATTGTAGGAGATGCTAGCTGTAAGGGCAAACTGCATGACAACAAATATTGTTAATATAGATACTATTGCGTACGAACTTAAATGATGTGTAATGGTTAACGATATTATTATTATCAAAAACAAAAATACAAAAGGAGATTTATCTGTACATTTACTTATCGATCTAGATATAAACAAATTTATCCCAAGAAAAAACATCAGTAGCCCAATGGACTCATAATGGAATATTGTGTTAAACCATGAGTAATCGATATTGGTTGAATATATAAAAGATGCTAATGCGGCGATTTGTGTGTTTGAAATATTTCTAATTGCTAAAAACGCTATTACTAACACCATCGAATGAGATATTGCAATAATAATAGCAACAACAGGATACGACACGACAACATTGGTCACTTTTTGTAGTAAAACTATTAATATACTAAAACCAGGGAAGCATAAAAATATTTTATTAATTGCAAGCTTATCCGCTACATTCAATGTTTCATTTGAATATATAACTCTCGTAAGGTTGTCAAATAGATATTCATCCCTAAAATCATAATAACCGCCCGAACCGAAGTATTGAATAATGTAAAAGACAAGTCCGTATAGAAAAAGCATAGCACATATTGTTTTTGCACTTGCGTTTTCTTGAGAGATTGCTTTAAAAACAGACATTGCGCAAATGATAAAGCCAACCCAATACAATAGCCATGGAAAAGCGCTTGTATATGATATTTTGTAAGTGTTTACTATGATGCCAACGCCAATTAAAAAAAATATTAAGCACGAGTATACAAAGCTTCTTGTTTCTAATTTTTGCACTACCATATTGGAACCTCCTAACTGTGCTGTTGTAGCACCATTGTTATGGATGCTATGCCACATAAAGTAGTGCCTCAAGAAGTGGCATTAGAAGATAAGGCATAATATTATTGTTTATTGCTATAACCCGTAATTTTTTTGTATTGTGATGCCATAAGGCGTAGGAAATTAATAGCGGGCCAAAACATTTCCTTTTGAGATAAATAATTTCTAAAGTAAAACAATGATGAATAAAAGTTTAAGTTATTTCTTGGATTTTCTTCAACAGGTATTAAATCTTTTAAGGACTTATTTATTGATACTAAATAATTTCTTCTATTCTCTACTGTGTAATAATAATCTTGTAATCTTTGAGATTCCATAACCATTTTGGAGTCAACCTCTTCCAAAACAATTTTTCCCTTAACCTTCGCTTTATTAACAATAGATTCTGCCATTTCACTGCGAACAATTATCAAGGAAGTACCTAGATTATCAGAATTATAAAGTCTGTGCCATGCATCCATAAATGATATATCTGCAAAAGTATTAATCTTATCCTTACATAGTGTGCAGCGCAATGGCCAGAAGAACCATGCATTAACAAATCCCCAATATAATTCAGAAAAGTGTGGTACGCTTATATTAGAACCATCTTTTAGATTAATATTCATCTGCCCAGGCCAACCGTTGCCACGAAATTGAATGCTTTTTACTGAAGCAACATCAATTGAAAGAGTTTTCATAATAAATTTTAGGCTGTTTAAATTTGGAGTGTGATTACAGACCAATCCCAAACTAAATTTTATATTGTCATACACTTTATTATTAATCTGCATTTTTCGCAGTCCTTTAATGTGGCAAGGTAAACCTACAAAAGCGTAATTCTCTTTATTTTTAGCTAAATTTTTAAAAATGCTATTCATTGGAACAGGACAGTATTTTGAGCCTGCGCCCAAATGTACATCGTTTTCACTTTTGGCAATAAATGGTTCCGGGACTAAGGGGTTTAAAGCATTCATTTTCGCTAGGATAGCACCTGAAATGTATTCGTCTGTTAGCAAAAAACGTGTCAATTCTGAAACTAAACCGCCAGATGAAGAATTCTTCCTTAGATTTTGATCAGTTGAGTAGCCGACATAACATTTTATATAGTTTCCAATTAGTTTATTTGAAGACCCTGTTGAATCTATATCAAAACATGACAACTTTAGATGATCAAATTCAAGAGCAGGACATACTTTTACACATCTCCCACAATCAACGCATAAATCCTCATTAATAGAAGGAATATAGATTCCTTCATCCGCTTTCAAATCAATTATTATTGCATTGTTTAAACACACTGAGAAACAACTTCCACATCCAACACATAACCGATTATCAATAATTTTTCGAAGAATATTAATTTTTCCCATGTAAACTCAAACCCCCGTATTCAATTAGGGCTTCATTTATTTTTTCCTTAATGTCTTTTTGCAACAAAGGCACACATTTAGAAAGGTGATAACAGATGCCTGCTCGAATCAGCCATAATTTCTCCATCTTCACAAAAAGTGTCGTTGGCTCTAAATCTGTTATATATATTTTGTGTTCACTTATTCCTAATTGCTCAAAGAAGCCTGATTGCTTATAGTCATATACAACAGCTAGTGTAGGTACAAAATTAGTTATTGATAAAACGCCTGGATGCATTTTGGATGTGACAACCATTTCCATACTGCCTAAAATAGTACTGAATTCCTCCACAGTATTAACCATCATAATATTTGCTGATTTCTTATTAGACATTCTATCCAGTATTTGCTTAGAAATATCCAGATCATCATTTTTAAAACCAGATTTATAGTGCGGTACAAACAAAATGTTAACATTATAAGCATCAATGAATTTATCTAAAGCTTGCGCATGTGATTGTATGTATTTTTCATTGCTCTCAGCAGATAAACTTCCGCTATAATAACCAGGACAAATTCCTATATAACTACCTTTTAAATCAATAGCCATTTTATCTTTACTTGTCTCATATAGTAGTACAATATCAGAAGTTAGTTTTAAGTTAACCTCTTTTAAATTGAGCTTATTAATTGCCTCTACGGAAAATTCTTCTCTAACTATTACAACGTCAATGTTATTAAGAATATTTCTCCCTAAAAATCTTCCAATCACAGTTCTAAAAGGTCCAACGGAATTTGGAAACAATATTACGGGCTTGCCAAAGATTTTTTTAGCAATTATTAAATCCCACATGCGAGAAAATAATATATTCCACCATGTTAACAGCCAAAAAAATTTTAGAGGAAGATTTGAACTTCCTTCCTTAAAATTCTCATCACTGGTTGAAACGACTAAATCGCATTCCTTTATACAAAGCAACGTATCTTTCTTACAGAAAGAAGGCAGTCCTATTTTTGTGAGTATTGCCGAAATAAAAGTACCGGGTATTTGAAGGAATGCGACTACCATTCTATAAGCCAAATGGAGAAGATAAATAATAGTTTTTCTATCATACCCATATTTTTTAGCTCGTTCATCGGCCATCTCGTAAGGAATATCTATTAAGGTCGGAGTAACATTTTTATAAGCTGGCCCAAACTTTTTAACCCCAGGCACATCAGTTGTAGACACGGATATTTCAACCTGTCTATATGCTTTTTTTAGCTGATCGAACTCTGTTTTCACTAGCGCTTGGGTACCCTTGTTGGCCATAGTTCCAACATGTAGAATAAAAATATTAAACAAGGCCTTCCCCCCATATAATATTGTCAAAGATAATCCGGCAAAAAAAACAAGCACGGCTTATCCTAAAATATATCAGCCAAATACTTTTTGGAGGACACAGTACTTTCGTGTTAAATGTACTATATAACATTAAATTTTTATTTTTAAATATCCAACTCCTGTGGCTATTATTACTCCCAATATAACTAACGCCTTACCGGTATTCTCAATTGGCTTTTTTAACTTTATGGAGTTAAAAAATAAACCAGGAAGCGTTTGTTGCAAAAGAAATATAAGATAATTATTTTCAGAAGCCAGCACATTCTCCTTACTAAAAGATCTGTGAACCTGTTTTTTAGAAATACCTTCGCCATAAGAACGATTAATAACATATTTTATTTTCTCTCTTTGTTTCGCAACCTTATGATATACAATAGCCCTTGGCTCATAGATAATCTTATTGTTAGGGTGAATTTGTTTTACACGAACGCAATACTCAGTTTCCTCACACCCGAGCGGTAGTTTATTCAACCTTCCTACAGCGGTAGAAAAATAACCCACACTTTCTATTACCTCTCTACGAAATGACATATTGCACCCAATGAGATTACGGACCTCTCTTTTTTCCTGAGGGTGCCCTCTGTAAGTACAACCAACAATCCAATCTAATTCTTCCGAAAACCACCAGGGTCTATTATTTTCCCATACCGGCACCAACTTCCCCCCAACAGCGACCACTTCCGGATCTAAATAATTAGATACTATAGTTTCAAGCCACAATTTGTCTGCAATAGCATCATCATCAATAAACAGAACTATATCTCCTGTTGCTTTCTTCATTCCTGCATTACGATTGTCAGATAGACCACGGACACCCTCATTAAAAGCAAATATTATACTTTTCGGCAATTTTTCTTTTAGAGCAACCAAGACTTCCTCGTTGTGATCAACTGAAATTATAATTTCAAAGTTACTATAGGTCTGCTGAAAAATCGAGTTAACAGCCTCAATGGTATCATCAAAGCGCTCCATGGAATAAGTGCAAATAATAACCGATGCTTTCATTTAAGGTAGCCCATCCTTTTTCATTAATATAGCATTACACTAATATCATCTTTAGCCACTTTAATCCCATTTTAAAAGAATCTCCCTTCCCCCGCGAAGTTGAAATAATTTACTGCAACAGTACATATACGCATCGTTCATACAACTTAACAACCCAACTATACCGATGCTCTAACCTCTTTAAAAATGGTAGTTAAAATTCTCCAGCCATCCTTTAAGCTGTGTAGATTTCCTACGCCATTAATTCTTTCCGTCTCAAAGCTAGGTACTTCAGCAACTTTCAGTCCTGCTTTACGTATTCTTATGTTAATCTCAGTCTCCACTTCAAATCCATTGCCATTGAAATTCACCGCATCAAAAGCATTTTTCCAGAAGGCATTATATCCATAACAAAGATCAGTATAACAACAGCGATGAAGTATATTTGTAAGTGTAGTAAAAACCCAATTTCCAAAAATTCTGTGCATAGACATATCTGAAGTCCCTCCACCAGGTAGAAACCTTGATCCCTTTACAAAATCATAACCTTGTAACAGAGGCTCAACGAACAGGGGTATTTCTTCCGGGGCCATTGATCCATCAGCATCCAGCATAACAATGATATCCCCTTTTGCTTCTCTAATACCGTACCTGAGCGCGTCACCTTTACCTCTGCCAGGTTGAAAAAGAATCCGGGCACTGGGAAGGAGTTGCTTTACCACCTTAACAGTATTATCCTTGGAATTACCGTCAACAATTAAAACCTCGTACACATCAGATGGAATTTTAGGCAATACATATGGTAGATTTCTTTCTTCATTGAGAGTACACAAAAGAGCTGTAATTTTAGGATTTATTTCACCTTTATTTTTAGCATATTGATTACAGTAAAATCCTTTACTGGAGCTTATTTGTTTCACTTCTTTTAGTAATTCCATAGACACTATTAATACCCCCTTTTCTAACCCTACAGCGTAATATTGCTTATTCCGCTATGCCCGCTACGCCACGGGGACGGTTCCATCGTCTTCCCGATTAAGGTATGGGGACACACCCCTTCGGGGAATGTCCCCGATTCTATCGCTGCGCTTCGGGGACATGGGGACATTCCTCTGACCCCCAGAGCCATACCCTAAAGAGAGGTGTGTCCCCGTACCTTATAACCGTCCCCATGGCTCCGCATGATATTAAGCGGTCTTCATTTTTTCTATATCCGGGCTGTTGAGCACAACATTAAAACCCTCTTAAATCCTGCCATAAAGAATTTCTCTGCCCAGGGCCTGGCAAAGGATAGTCTGCCTGCCAGCCACGATGGGTAGTCGATATCGCCATACCTGGATATGATACTCTGCCATAAGGGACGGCTGAAAAAACGGAGCAATGTGTCCATTTCCTTGTCGGACATAGTCAGGAAAATATTCCTGTACCCGAGTGCTGTCTGTATTTCGTCTGCCATCTTCCTCTCCCATAACCACTGGTACTCTGAAAGGAACTCTGTGGTTAGATTTTCTTTGGAGAGCGCTTTAACTGCCACTTTGGCGCAAAGTTCCGCGCCCAGCAGCCCAAGATACAGCCCTCCCCCTGATATGGGCTTGGTCTGGCAGGCAGCATCCCCCACCAGCAAGGTTCTCTCGCCGTAAATTCTGGGAAGCAAACCGATGGGAACAACGCCACCCGTGCTGCGAACAATATTCATGCCCTCAAAAATTCCGGGATAGGCCTCCACCATCCTGTTAAAGTAAGCTCTGGGATGCTTGTCCCTCCCGCTTACGCCAATCCCCACCCTTGCGTGCTTTTCGTCCACCGGTATAACCCATCCGAACCAGCCCGGTGCGATTTCCCTGCCCAGGAAGATGTGAACCATATCTTTTTCCGGGCACTTCAGCTCCACTTCAGCTGCGCACATGCGAATCACATTCTCCGCTTCGGGAGCATTGATCCGGCGGGCAACACAGGAGTTAGACCCGTCAGCCCCGATCAGCAAACGGGTTCTGGCTGTAGACTCTCCGGCGCGATATTTCAACTTTACGCTAGCCTCACCGGAAAAGAATTCACCCACACTAGCCCTGACCCCGGTCAGTATTTCCGCGCCGGCACACTGAGCTCTTTCCGATAACTTTCGGTCAAATTCCGAGCGGTCGATCACAAGAGCGTATGCCTCTTTGTCCCTGATAAAAAGCACTTCCCCGCCAGGAGAGTGGACAACAGCGCCGTGGATTTGGTTGATGATTAGGCTATCCGGCATGGCTGCGGCCTTCAAGGTTCTGGGACTGACGAGCCCTGCACACTGCATGGGCTCGCCTATTTTCCGGTGCTCCTCAGCTACCAGCACCTTATAACCTTTTTCAGCAATATGTCGGGCTGTCTCACAACCCGCCGGGCCTCCACCAATCACTATGACGTCATAATTCATACAGGACAGTTCCCTTCTTCGCCGGCTTTTAAAGGAGCCGGCTTTTTAAAGGATATTTACGATTTTAACGAACACGACGGACACAAAAACCATCGACAGCGGGATGATACCAACATTCAAGACCCTATCCAGTGCGCCAGACAGGGTAAATTCCGGAGCGGATGAATTCTCCGAGGCCGCCCCCGCCAGTTCCTTTGCGATAAGCAGCGCGATCAAGGTTATCGTGGCAATCAGGCCGAACCCAGCCACCAAGGATGTGGCTGTGGTAACCGTGCTCGCGGCAGTTGTGGTTACGGTGGTTACTGTGGAAATCATGTTTTCTCCCCCTTTTATACAGTAGATCGTTCACCGGGATTCATTTTGTACTGGAACAAGAAAAACTTAATGTAACAATTAATTTTCTTTGCATGATATTAATCGAATCTATTACTTAATAAACGCTTACTGTCACTATTAACTGCTGCTATAGATATCCTAAAGTAATAATATTGGACCCACTTAATTCACCTCCAGAAAAATATTCATATATTAGCCAATCCAAAGTTAGCAATATTTCAGCTAATTGTCTATACTTATTGTCTAAATGTAGCAATATTGTGTCTGATTTTGACATAATCTTGTCTGGATTTGTATTGACCATAAAATAAAAAAGGGTTCACTTAGAACCCTTCAATTGCTCTTTTTAACTTTGTTATTTGTTATTTGTTAATTCTTCAAGTTATTCTAATTTCTCAACTGTTATTAAAGACCTATTCTTCTGTTATTAAAGTCCTGTTTTTCGTGGCCACCGCCACCTCCGGTTACATGAACAGTTCCCTGGTAGACCCAATCAGTATCAGGGTTATATATATATACCCGGAGCTTTGTTTTGCCCTTGTCTACCCCTGTCAAAGTTTTTGTTGAATCATTCACTGTTGCCATACTGGCATCATCTACTTTCCAGTGTAAAACGTATCCGGCCAGGGAGAAGCCCAGTATCGACAATTTTAATGGCAACGTGTCGCCGGCTTTCAGATTAATGTTTTTATCCCACTCTTTCCCGTCTTTCAGGAAGTGGGTTTCTGATCGTACGTATGCTTTTATCAGAGCAATCTCACCGGCATAGCCCGGATCCACATTGGCACTGATAATATCCTTAGCAACAATCAGTTTGTCGATGCTCCATCCTATAGCGCCGATTTTGTTCAGGAAAAGACTGTATTGGCCGGTAGCAGCATTATTCAAGGCATACCGGATCCATCTTTCCATGCTACCACGTATCTGCCAGTAGTCTCCGGAGGCAAGGGCAATCAAATCTGACATATTACCTGTAATAACGTTCGGAACTTCCCCTTTGGCCGCCAGTAAATAATCATACAGGTCGTCGATGGAGAAGTCGCTTCCAAACAGCGCCGTGACCGTGGGGGCATGCTGTACTCTGAAATTTTCCAGATTTTTTCTTAAATCGCCTGAATTGGTGGAATACTGGACAGCCGCAAAATCGCAGACAAGATCGATTATTTTGCCCTTTGCCACAGCCTCACCGCCCAGCCTGGTTATTACCTGGTTAGTCAGTAATATGGCGAAAACATCCGGCCATGGGGCGCTATTAGGATCCCTGCTTAGATTGGCGAGATTTGCCTTCGCCGCAGCCACATCGTTCATGCCGTCAGGGTCAAGTACCAGTTGATCGTCAACCTTCTCTAATTGTTTTACCACATCGTTAACGGTATTGGCCTGTGCCTGGGGCGGTGCCAGGGTAAAAGTTACGCTGAAAATCATGAGCATACATAGTATTAGCGCAGTTATTCGCCTTCTCAGTACTATTACCAACTTTTTACCTCCTTTTAATTTTATTAACTCTTGTAGTAACGATTTTGTATTCACCCCCAGAAAAATTTTTATATATTAGCCAATCTAAAGTTAGCAATATAAAAACTTGTTGTCTATATTTATTGTCTAAATGTAGCAATATCGTGTCTAATTCTTACATAATCTTGTCGGTATTTTCATTGACCCCCAAAAAAAAGAAGGGTTCACTTAGAACCCTTCAACTCTCTTTGGAACTTTGACATTTGTCAATTCTTCGAGCTCCTTAAACTTTTCAACTGTTATTAAAGGTCTATCCTTTGTATTTTCCATAACCAGTTCATAGCTGCTTCTGCCCGTTGGAATTAGTTCCTTGACCATCTTTAAATTTACAATGAACCCGCTATGGCCTCTGAAGAATGGATATCCTTCCAATTGCTCTTCAAGAACAGAAAGTTTATCGTTTGTTCGCACTTTGCCGCCGATAAAATAGATCGTGGACTTGCGGCCTTCCCTGGTGACGTAGATGATATCATCAAGGTTCAAATAAACAAGTTTGTTGTCACTTCTAAAAAATTGTTTTCTGCTAACATTTTTATTCATATTTTTCGAGTAATGCCTTGGCCTGGCAGCAACTTTTCCGGACAGAACCAGTTTGATCCTCTCCATTGTCTGCCGAACCCGGTTCATTTTAAAGGGCTTGACGAGGTAGTCAAAAGCATAGACATCAAAGGCTTCACCTCTGAATTCGCAGGAAGCTGTGGCAAATACAATAAAGGTCCGGGGATTAATATCGAATATTTCCCGGGCCAGTTCAACACCATTTTTCCCCGGAAGGTCGATATCTACAAAAACCACTTGGGGTGATATTTCTTCAATCAGCTTTATTGCTTCCAGCCCATCCCCGGCTTCTCCAATGACTCTTACACCTTCAACTTCTTCAACTACTTTTCTGATCACATGACGCATGTCCGGGTCATCTTCAGCAATCAAGACAGTTATTTTCATGCGAAATTTGCTCGTCCTTTATTCAGATTTTACAGGGGGGGCGGGTTGGTAAAACCAAAAGAAACAAACTGGCTTGAGACCAATCGCTGCAACAAACAGGGCAAGCATAACGACGGGGGTAAACATTATTCTTTTAACGGTCAGCTGCATTTGCTGGGCACCTCCTTTCCTTAAATAATCCTTCCAAAAGTCTATCTAATTGGTGGATTGTCTTGTAGCCTGACGGAGAAAAACTAATTGTCTGATTAATGACAGCAATAAGACCGGCAATGGCAAGGGATGAGTTGGCATAGTGGACAATAATTATACTGGCCCCTAACCATAAGCTAAGATAGGCCATTGAAAGAATTTTAAACATGATTCTTTCGGAAATATTTGTAATCTTCTTAAAAGGTACTTCCCCCGGCACCCAGGCCATAACGCAGAGGGAAGATAGTAAATATCCGGCCAGCAATGAATATACCAGTAAATCTGCTGACAAATAACGTCCCAGATGTAATCCCAGTTCTCCGGCTCCAAGATACATCAAAACTCCCAGGGTAAGGCATCTCCAGTAGCCATTGCAGTGGGCTCCGCCACTTAAGAGCCGGTAAACAGCTCCGCAAGCCATTGCAAATGCCACTTCAGGAAGTATTCCAAGGAAGTGGGCCAGGCTGATAAGGATAATCCCTTTAATGAGAGCGGCAAAAATAATTTCCAGGCCGAAGCGTAGAGTATCGATTTTACCAGTATCCAGCGCCAGTTCCTTAGACAGATAATTTGCAGTTCCTCCGGCCATTTGGCTTAGATTCATTAAACTCCACCTCATTTTTTGAAAGGTATTGTAATAGTAAAAGTTGTTTCTTCAGTGTTGCTGCTCAATTCGATGTTGCCCCGGTGTTTGGTTACGATATCTTTGACAATGGACAGGCCCAAACCGGAGTGATCTTTTTTGGTAGTAAAATCGGATTTGAAAATAGTTTCTCTGATTTCATGTACGATAGGGTTCCCTGTATTGCTTATTATGATTACGTATGCCCCATATTCACGAGTCATTTCTACTTTTACCTGCCTGCCTGCACCGGTTTTATCTGCCACGGCTTCAAGAGCGTTATCAATCATGTTTCCAAGCAAGGAGCTTGCTTCATGAGGAGTTAAAGGTATTTCTTTGAGGCTGCATTCAACGGCTATTTCCATTTCTATGTTCCTGGCTTCGGCCAGTCCTATTTTGGTGTAGAGAAGGGCACTAATAGTAAAATTGTCAGTTTTTATCAACTCCCCGGTTTTGGATATGTCGCCAAACACCCTGCTTATATAATCCCGCGCTCTCTCATAGGAGCCACCTTCCAGCAGTCCGTAAATGGTTTGCAGCTGGTGGTGGAAATCGTGTCTCTGCTTTCTGGAAGAGTCAATCAATTGTTTGATCTGTTTTAAGTTTTCCTCCGCTCTCTTAGCCTCGTATTCCTTTTCTATGTACTGTACGATTTTTTTGACGGCGACAGTGGACAGTACCGTTAGAACAATAATGAATATTCCCATGAGCCCGTTAAAGATAATAAAATGCTCTCCCGGAAAAATATTCAACCTGGCAGCCTCAAAAGCAGCGTTTAATATCACCAGTAAAAGTAAGGGCAGGAGAACGACTACATATACAAGAAGATTATGTTTGTTAACAATGTCTGCCTTCAAATTCTCTTGAAATTCTTTTCTTGATAAATGACCTGAACGACTATAATCTTGAGCATAACCGATTAAAGAGATATTAAAAATTTTACAGGCTGCTATAAATATCAGCATGACCAGAGCCTGAGGGAGGAAGAAAAAAACTCTCATAAAGGTATAATTCCAAACCTCGGTCAGTGAAAAACCTTTGATATGCAACATGAACTGTATCGCTACTGTTTCTACTGAGCCGTAAAAGATCAAACCAAGTAAAGACAAAAGAATAACTATCCTGTATGGCAGACGGGTAACCAGGCGGATATTTAGTATAAATATAAAAATTTCCAGTATTGAGTGAAGCCCGAAAGGCACCGGCAAAAGCCGGACAATATAAGCGAAACCCGTCTGAAAAGCCCCGATTATAAGTATATCGCGCCACCTGGGTTTAAGCCCTACCAGCAGAAATCCCAGGGTAGCCACCAGGATGGTTTCCGGAAACGAAACCATTAACAGGGAAAATAGAGTCATCGTATCCAAAGGGTTACCTTCCTTATCGGATCTATTTATTTGAAAAAAAGTCGGCTCCTGCCTATCAGGTCGAAAAGCTACATTCGCTTGTCTAAAAGTTACATTTTCTTGTCTAAATTTACATGGAACATTTAAACATAAAAAAACCGCTTCCGGATCGCCGGCAGCGGAACCTTGCTATTTTCAAGAAATTAGCAGCTTTTCCCTTCGGCGGCCCGGCAATCATGGCTCGACATTTTTTCTAAAATAAAATGCCAGGCTTTAGACCCGTAGCTTTGCGCCCGTACCTTTCGGTAAGTTTGCCTTTTTCAGTTAAAAGAATATGTTATTAATTGAATGTTACCGCAATTTGGATCAAAAACATTATTAATTAATACGATCATGTCATTCGGTTTTAGGGGGTCGCGGGAAAATTTTTTTATATTACGTCAAATTTTTTTGTAATTCGACAATTACAATTAGGACATTTGTCCGGCTAAAAATCTCTTAGTATCGCAGTATTCC
>CAZXQO010000038.1:0-36620 GCA_964643075.1 uncultured Peptococcaceae bacterium | reverse complement strand
CTAGACCATCATAAGGTTGTTTTTGTTGAAATGAGGATCGGTTCAGCAAGCCCTATATTACATCGAAAAAACTTATAACATAACTATATATTACCAAGTAAAGCCAATAATTCCTACCATACCAGCCCGATAGTGTAGCGTATTTTGTTATTTATGCGACATAATCATTAAAGTAAATATGTGGGTTTATTTAAGTTTGAGCCCTTATCCTAGCCCGATGTTGGATGATTTCGTCTTTATGAAGACTCACATACGTACAACTCGGAGTTGTACCACATTTCCTGCAAGCTATATCAGCAACAGAGTTTAAAGTACGACATTCGGGACATGAGTAATGCTCAATCATTTCAGTATACCATTTTTCGTACCCGACTTCTTTGATGCGTTCTTGAGATTTCCACAGCTCAATTCTATTAGGCATTTCGGCTTGAAACACTCTCAGCTCCTCACAAGGATATTCCGTGCATTCGCCACAGAAGTTAATACCTTTTTCAGCAGCGCATTTTACCATTTTGCAGTTCTCATTACAGTGAAAACACCGTTTTTCTGATCGGCAACCCTCACATTCTAATTCTTCAATCGAACGTTGGAAGTGCTCTGACATCATTTTAAGTTTTATCGGTTCTTCTTTAGTTCCAATAAATAAGGGACACGCAGGGCAAAACAATCCGCAAATGGCGGCTAGCCGTTTATCTGGTTGTCCGTTATTCATATCTTTTCCTCCTTTTGTGTTTTATGGTTTTATGTTGTAAAAATTTCCACGGGGAATTAAATAACCCTCTTTATTTCATCGGAAAGAATATCCAAACTGTTACACATCACAAATATGTAATGCAATAGCGAAACCTGGAAAAAAGGAAATAATGGGATCGGAATGGCATAGGTTCTGGTACTATGTTTATACATTTTATAAAAAGAATACCGGCTTCTTTCGACTTTGACATGTTTGACTCAGACGCATTGCAACATTTTTAACTATACCAGTTTTCACTGTTCGTGCATTCTCAGGACACTTCTTAATGCAAGCACAACACAAAATACATTTCTTGGTATCAATCAAAGCACTATTTTCTAAATCGATAGCATCAACAGGACACACCTGTGCACAAACTCCACATTGCGAACAATTATCATTGATTGCTATAAAATCAAGAACCCATGCCTTAAACTCCTTATAGGGATAGTTGCCAGGTACAGTTATATCGGAAATATGATCAACTGATGCAATAGACAATAGTTTTTCATTTATTCTTTCCCCAAATAACTTTGCGTGATTTACATCACTTACATCAGGACGAGCTACGGCAATAGGCGTTTCAGAACTGGAAAAGGAGTGTTCCCCAATAAATGCAGCATAGGCAATCGGCACACATCCATGCTTTACCATGGTGTCTTTCAGTTCGAGTAGAGCATCGTCATACTCACGATTACCATAAACGACAATGCATACGGTAGGCGTACTACGAGCTTTGATCGTATATAGCCACTCAATTGCAATAGTCGGAACCCTGCCGACATAAACTGGCACACCGATAACAAGTAATTCATTATCCGATGTTTGCAATTGTTGTTTTCTTACCTTTGGTTTCGTAATATCTATTGTTTCCACAGGACTTTGATTAATTCCGCGTGCAATTCCTTCAATAATCGTTTTCGTTGTCCCTGTAGGCGAAAAATAAACAAGTTTCAGTGACTCTATTTTCATTAGTTTCCCTCCATTAAATTTGTTGTCCGGTGAGAGTAACAACCTAATAATCATGCCTTTAATATTATTCTCCGTATTCCAAATAATTCCTTTGATTAATAAGTCTTTGTTATGAAAAATATTATTGAAATGTTGAGTTTTTTGCGTATTTCAAATACAATGTGCAATAAGATTGAGCAGTTGACCAATTTCTCCTTCCTATATTATATTTCTTGGAAATAATACTTTAAGACAACACAGGTGAATGGTTATTGTGTCTATTTTATCAATAAGTTCAGTTGGCATATAGATACAATTTTGTAACAAAGCCAGATAGTTCTGTGAGTGACTCCGCTGGGGAAGGATTTAAGGTTTCTAAGAAAGGAGTATGGAATATGTTATAGCAAGTTATCTAAAACAAATGAGAATACAACTATGCTAGGGATTATGCAGTTGATTACGTTGCAAGCCCTCAAAAAATCGTTCAAAGGATAGCACTAAACCGCTGCGCGGTGGTTAACGGAACTTGCCAGTGTGGTAGTTTTCCTACTGTTGACAGAACCCGTAAAATACCTTATTCTTAAGCTCAAATTGAAACTCACGGAACGCCCCATAAAAGCGGCCAGCTAACTACTGGTGGGGAGGGGGAGGGTGTATAATATCCCAACTCCACCTCGAAACACAAAGTTCAAAATCCTTGTATTATGCGGGTTATCATTGCATTCTAATTATTTCGATCTCGTTAAAAATAATGTAGTGTAGATTTACTATTTCCATAGACAGTGCTCCTGTTTACGCGGTTTCGTGCTATCCGAATTATCCAAAGTTAGGCTTTTCTGCAGTTAATCTGCTTTTCTGCCGTTCCTACGCTCAAGCTTAATAGATAGCTTGAGCTTTTTTGCGTGCCTAACTTCGTATAATTGACTTAGAATAATGAGTAGCCTCGGGACGATACAACCGTCTGACATATTGCAGCTTCAACGTACCATCGGCAATCAGACTGTGGGATGGCTTCTGGCAAATAGAAATCGTATAGCTAATGATCAAGAATCCGCCAACGGCCATTTGCAACAAGCTGCGCGGGAGGGTACCAGTACGCCGGCGAGTAAACTCCCTCATGTTGATGAAATCCAAAAATCTTTTGGGCATCACGATGTCAATGTCAAGGCGCATTTGGAGATAGTGAGTTGCCAACTGATGCCTATGATGAATGCGCCAAAATTTACGAGAAAGAACATGGTAGAAAGTTAAATCCCAGCCGTTTGGCCCAAAATACAACTGCTGTTGCCGTTTTTGAAACGGCCATTGAATCAAATTTGATTGGCGGTAACGTGAAATCAGAATCCGGGGACAAAATGGAAGATGAAAAGAAAGAGCAGTCTCCAAAAGAAAAAAGCGATGATATGGAAATTGAAGATGAATCAGAATTTTACTGGGGTTTCCTGGCCCAGCGTTCATATCCCGGGATGAAAAAGTTAACTAAAGAGAACAAGTTAGAACTACTTATTAATACATCAGATTTAAAAATATGCATGCAGAGATGTACGGTTTATATTATATGATGAAAATGATGGTGATTGACGGCATTGCTAACCGGATGCTTCAAGTTCATCCCAGTAATCCGGTCTGTTTTTTCTGTGAAGTTATGCTGCGTTTATTCGACGTAAAATATGATAAAGAGTTTGCAAGTAAAAAATTGTATCCTAAATGGGAAGATCCCACCGGGTATTTTATAGACGAAAAGGAAAACTATTATACTCCCAGAGACATGCTAAAGCTCTTTGGGATGAATGTGAAAGAGGCAGTTAATCGTGTGTTACCGCTATTTTCCGACATAAAAAATCCCGGAGCATTTGTCGATTGTATTCTGGACGGCGGCTTGCAAGGCAAACGTGAGATGCGGAAGATGATTAGTGACTTAAAGAAGGGCTCCGAGATTTTAGCAAAGCTAATCAGCGGAAAAGGGCAATAAACAAAAAGAAATAAAATCATTTCCAGGCCATCGTGTGAGTTAGTTGATGGTGCAAATTGTAAGAGCATTACGCTTCCCGTGGGGAGTTTTGCAATAACTTATTTTAAGAGTACCATACGAAAAATTAATCCCATGATCTCCTGAATGCTCCTCTGCGGCTACCGCAGAAACAAGATGGCGTATTCTGTTATAAAAGTGCAACATAAGATATACCAATACATTAAACATCGCAAATATGAATTATCATTTCCATTTTCAAAAATGGAATTTCCTCGACTTTAGGAAAAATAGAATTAAGTTGATGATCTATTTTATTAGCATAGTCCTTGTAATGACTACCTTCTAAAAATTCAATAAACTTAATTATAGGGTTTATCTTTTTCGCTAAATCAAATATTATCACTTTTTCTTTGGCAACCCGTCTCATTTGCTTTAAGACGCTAAACCTGTATTCATCATGCATGTCGTGAAGGCAGTAAGCAGTTGTAACCAGATCAAAAGACGCGGTTTCAAACCGGGATATTTCGTGTGCCGCCATATTTATGAAATTAATTTTATCCCCATAATTTTTTATTGCTTCGTTCAGCATATCCGGGGAGAAATCTATGGCTGTAATATGGGAGGTGTGTTCAAGCAATATTCCGGCAAACCCACCAGTTCCGGTACCGATATCCAATACAGTGGTTTTATCAGTAATAGCAATTTTTCTTAACAAAGTTGGCATTGCCTTCCGGTAGTATGCACACATTATTTTATTTATTATGTGATACATTGGTAGCCACCATTTATAAAACTTTTTGAGTCGATCAGCGTTATTTTCCTGCATGTATAACACTCCTTAACAAAAATATTTAAATAGATAAACCAACAGGAAAATTTATCAATAAAGTGTTTCTCTATTTGATTTCAATAATCCTTTGACAATAATGTCGAAATATTGCACATTTCAAATATGTTGCGCAATATCCATTCTTTCTCTAACGGTGTTTAATTGTTGGTACCATGGGCAGGCTGGAGCCCGGGAATACTTCCAGTCGAAGGTGATATTGCTTTCAGATGTTTCACCCAGGGCTTTTCTGGAACTTGCGTGAGTATGTCCTGCACCGTGACGGCCACCAGTGCACTGATTGATGTTTCTAAAATAGTGCTGAAAAAGAAATTAAGTTTCGTGCAATAATCATGGGAAATTGTAAAAAAACCAGGCCCCGGGGATATCCCCGGGAATTTTATTTCACTTGTTCAGGCAGAAAGATTGTTATGATAGTTGCATTTATAAATATAAAAGGGGGAATCTTAAAAAAACAAAAAATACAAGGAGGTTGAATATATGAAAAAAGCAAGGTTTGCCATCCCCGGCCTGTTAATCATTGTAATGGTTACCGCGTTCGCTGGGGCTGGTTTGGCGCAGCAGCAAGGGGCCATGCACAATTCCATGGTGCGAGTCATCCATGCAAGCCCCGGTTCGCCCCCAGTAGATGTCTATGTTGACGGAAAGCTGCTACTCAGCAAACAGGCATACAGACATGTGTCAAACTATTTAAATCTTCCTCCCGGTTCGCACCATGTTAGGATAATTACAGCCGGCAGCGGCCCTCATGGAACCCCTCTAATCAGCGAAACCGTAAATGTCCGCCCCAATGAAAAATATTCCTTGATGGCTGTGGGAAATAGGCGCAGCATTCATCTGCTTCCCGTGGTCAGTAACCAGCAGGCAGCCAGAGGAACGTGCAAAATTCGCTTCGTGCACGCTTCACCCGATTCGCCTCCGGTGGATGTGGCGATTAGGGGCGGTAGAGTTCTGTTCCACCACGTATCTTTTAGAAACGCCTCTGATTATATAGAAATAAAGCCAACAACGGCCAACCTGGAAATAAGGGAAGCTGGAACCCAAAAAGTTCTTCTCGATATGCGCAATGTGAGGCTAAAACCAGACAATTTATATTCCCTGTATGCCCTTGGCCTCTCGAAAGGGCAGCCTGGGCTGGAGGGCCACCTGACTGTGGACGCCAACATACAGCCTTCTTCTATGCCCAAAACAGGGATGGGTGGGGCCAGTATGAGATAGTACCTGAACTTATAGAAATACCCTCCATTGGGGTAAAGGCGCCGGTAGTTCCGGTGGGAGTGCTGCCTGACGGGCAGATGGAGGTTCCCCGGAACACAGATGCTGTGGGCTGGTATAAGCCCGGGGCCAATCCCGGCGATAGGGGGAACGCAGTTATGGCTGGCCATGTGGACAGCAAAACTGGGCCAGCCGTTTTCTACAACCTGAATAAACTTAAACAGGGGGACATAATTCTAATCAGGGCCAGTAACTGCGCCACCTTTGCTTTTTCGGTAAAGAAAGTGATTATCTACCAGTGTAACAATGCTCCAATGGAACAAATATTCGGGCCTACCGGGGATATTAATCTAAACCTAATTACCTGTACCGGCACATTTGATAAAACAAAGGGAACCCACGAGGAACGCCTGGTGGTTTACGCAGGGCTGATAGATGAAACAAAAAGCAGAGTCCCGCCATTATGATATTATCCACGTCACCCCTGCCATTAAGCAATGGCAGGGGTGTTGTAGTGTAGGTTCGATATGAAACCCTCTTCTCGCTTGGGCTTGAAGAGAGTTTCTTAATGGTCTGATTGACCCCTATAATGTAAGGTGCTATGATTACTTCGGAAGCCTTTATATTAGGAAACCAATTATTAAGGATACCTGAGTTTACTTGAAAACCGGAGAACAGTCACGGTGTCAGTAAGTAATAGCGCAGCCCGGCTAGGTTTACACTACGTTTATGATTAGGATATCTGTATAAAAAAGGGAGTTTTGCCCGTGGATAATAAGGAAAAAGCTGATAACCAATTGGATAAATTGGATAAAACTAATCAACTGCTAATAAATGACAACATACTGGAACAATTTGAAGAAAATATGGACAGGGCCAACAGAATACTAAAATACCTCACCCAGCTGTTTCTGGGAAGAAAGGGCTTGAGCCTGTCTCGCTACAGGATAATGCGCTATTTAAAATACAAAAAGAACGTAAATATGAGCGAACTGCAAAACCGCTTGCTTATCTCCGGGGGCAGCCTCACTGAACTGGTAGATAGTCTGGAGGCGGAAGAATTGGTGATGCGGGTGCGGCACCAGGGGGACCGGCGTATGGTGTACCTGCATTTAACAGAGGCCGGTCGCACTGTATACCAGGAGGTGTTGAATTTCCGCTGCCGTTGTTTAAGGGCGGCTTTATTCTCCCTGGAGGATGGTGATATTGATAATGTCACTGGCTGCATTGGCGGTGATAGTCCGGTTTTAAGCGGTTCCGAACTGGAGAGCATCAACGGCTTTTTGTTAAAAATAATTGGTGGCCTAAAGCTGCAAATTGGGCCGTCCAACGAGTGAAAATAGAGCTATGTAAATCGCATCCGCATCTTTGCCGCCCCTAATACCACGGTCATTATGAATTCCGTTCCCCCGCAATACAGGGGGGTGGCCTCGGGCATGCGGGCCACCATTCAAAATTCCGAGGCCTTATTTTCACCATTGTTATTGCTGGGCTGGCCGCCAAGCTGCCCCCGGTGATGTACCAGGGTCTGGCCGGTGCCGGCCTTCCGGCGGCGGTGGCTTCCGTCATGCGGGGCCAAAAATACATTCACGGCTTTAATGACTGATTCCTTATCGATGCTTTAAGGTTCTCCGGTTTTAATTAAAAAGTACTGGATATACGGGATTGTTAATTAAGGATGGTGTTTTGCAGCCTTGAAGGATCAGTCTGAACCAACTAATCCTGGCGCTTTTTCCGCCTTTAGGCACAGAAATTTTCAGTATTTCTGGTTTGGTCAGTGCATTTCATTATTGGGTACCTGGATGCAAAGCACAGCCCAGCAATGGCTGGTCTATACCCTTACAAAATCAGCATTGCTGCTAGGCATACTGGGAGTGGGGCAATTTGGCCCGGTGCTGCTCTTTTCCCTTTTTGCAGGGGTTTTTATTGATCGCTATCCCAAGAAAAAAATTCTGATTTTTACCCAGACATCCCTTTTGGTGCAGGCCTTTATCCTGGCGGCGCTGGTTTATCTAGGCCATGTCCGGTATTGGGAGGTACTGGTTTTGGCCATCGCCATGGGTTTTGTCAATACTTTGGACATGCCGGCCAGGCAGTCCTTTATCATTGAACTGGTGGGGCGGGAGGATCTGCCAAATGCCATTGCCCTTAATTCCACCATTGTTAATTTGGCCAGGATTTTGGGGCCGGCGGTGTCAGCAGTGTTAATGGCCCGCTTTGGGGCCGGTTTGTGCTTTCTATTAAACGGCATCAGTTTTATCCCGGTAATTGGAGGAATCTTACTGATTAAACCATTAGCTAACTTCATCAAGCCCAGGCAAAAGGCTGTTTTGTCCGGTATCATGGCAGGCCTAAAGTATATTGCCGGTAAGCCCCTGCTTTTTAGCTCTACTCTGGCCATGCTGGCGGTGGGTACCTTTGCCATGAATATGCCCGTGCTTATCCCGGTATTTGCAGATAAGGCACTGCACCAGGGTGTACATGGCTACGGTATTTTAATGTCCGCCTCCGGCGCCGGCTCTATGATTGGCTCTTTACTTCTGGCTTCCCGGGCTAAAAACCACCCCAGCCAAAAGGTAATGCTTGCCAGTGCCTTGCTGGTCTCACTTTTTATGGCGCTGATGATTTTTATGCACTTTTTCCCCCTGGCTGTTTTGACCATCGCCCTGGTGGGCTTCTTTAGCATTATTTTCATGAATATGGTCAACGCCACGGTGCAGTTAAATTCCAGTGACGAATTCCGGGGACGGGTAATGAGCGTTTATACCCTGGCCTTTGCCGGCACCACTCCGCTGGGCAATTTCTTTGCCGGCAGTTTAACTGAAAAATTTGGCCCTGGCATTGGCTTTTTCATGTGCGGACTGGTGACGGGTGTTCTCGTGCTTGCCGTGCTTGCCGCCATTTATATGAAAAAGCCCCCAGAAAATTCTTTGGCCAGGGGCTAGCTTGAACTGGTGGAGGGCAGGGGACGGATATATAGTCGGAGAATGGGATAGCCCGGTTACTCGCGGTAAGCGAGTTTATACTATTACGGATGCCGGTGTTGCCCGTATACCGGCATTGGAATTAATGATGGAAGAACGACTAAGACAGGCTGAATGGAGGTTTGCAATTTTACGAACGGACTTACTCGGGCATTAACATCTCTGGAGGGTGACATTGCCGACGTGATCAGGCTGATCCACATTAACCAGGAATTTATCGACAAGTTCTCCATAGGCAAGGCAGGGCAAAAGATCGCCTCCGCGCTTAAGCCGGCTCTCCATTGAGAAACAAAAAAAGATGTCCGCCATTCGTCTCGGCCTTGCCGGGGTTGGGTTAAAGAACGACTTTGTTGTGGTATGTGTGTTGCGATAATTTTTTTATAAAAGTTTCTCCTGTTATCTTCCATTGTTCTAAAAAAATCTCAGTTTGTATTTCCTGATCACAAGCCAGGCAAATAAAGGCAGAACCAACTGGCGCCGCCAGCGGGAGGGCTCCTTCAATAAGCGGTACAGCCACTCCAGGTTCAGGCGTCTGACCCACTGGGGGGCACGCCGCACCCTTCCGGCCACAACATCAAAACTGCCTCCAACCCCTATGGCAGCGGCAGCGCCGGTTTCTTCGACGTACCTGTCGATCCACTGCTCCTGTTTGGGCGCTCCCAGTCCCACAAAGAGCAGCTCGGGGCCTGCTTTTTTGATCTCTTTGGCAACCTCATTTTCCTCGTTATCCTTGAAGTAACCGTGCTGGGTGCCCACCACCCGCAGGCCGGGGTGAGCCGAACGGAGTTTTTCAGCCGCTGCTTCAGCCACCCCGGGTGCCGCCCCCACCAGATAGACGCGCCACCCCTCGCTGGCGGACATTTCCAATAGGCGAAGCATCAAGTCGGTTCCAGTTACCCGCTCTGGCGTTGCGTAGCCTGCCAGCCGGCAGGCCCAGACAATTCCCATCCCGTCCGGCGTTATAAGATCCGCCCGGTTGGCAAGATCCAGTAACTTCCTTTCAAATTGCGCCCGGTATAAAAACTCGGGGTTAATAGTTATGATCCAGTGCGGCCGGCCGCTCCGGATAAAACCAGCAACCTTCTCAACGGTTTTTTCCATAGTAAGGGCGTCTATGTTGGCGCCAAGGAGATTTACCTTCATATAAATTTCCCCTTGTTTGCTTCGAGTTTAAAACGCCTGAAATAGTTCTCCGGGTACATTGTTTTTTCAATCCTTGAATAAAGGGCTGGTTGCCAGGATTTCTTTTGACCTGAATTTTATTTCACCTGGCAAGACGGACAGAATTAAATCGGTGATAAATGACAGCCTTTCTCTGGTCTTCCCTTCAAACCGCAAAGTCAAGATAGGTTCGGTTATGGAAGGGCGGACCATTCCCCAGCAATCCTTCAATTCCACACGTACGCCGTCTATACGTGAAAGGGGAAAATGAGAAAGCTTTTGGGCCACATCCGTAATTAATTCCTGCGGGCTGCCGGTGAAGGGCAGCCGGATGTCAGGTGTAATCAGGTACTTGGGGAGAGTTTTGTTCATCCGGGAAAGAGAGGTGCGGTCTTCCCGGAGCAAATCCATCAGTACTAGCGAAGAGAAGATGCCGTCGTCAAAGCGCAAATCACGCCAGAAAAAGTGGCCGCTTAACTCCCCGGCCAGGAGAGCGTTGTTTTCCAAAAATTCATGTCCGACGAACGCATGGCCCGAGCGGGCCATGCGTGGCGTGCCGCCCAGGCGTGCAACTTCTTCCGCCGCCACCAGCGAGCATTTGGAATCATAAACTATCACACCTTTTTTCCGGGCTAGCAGGTGTCGGGCAAATAAAGCCAGTAAACGGTCGTTCTCAATTGTCTGACCGGTTTCATCCACAAAAGCCACCCGATCGCCATCCCCATCGTAGGCGATACCCACTGCGGCGCCTTCCTCGGTCACACGCCGGCTCAAAGCATCTAAATTCTCCGCAATGGCCGGATTGGGAGACCGGTTGGGGAAGCTCCCGTCGGGAGAGCAATAAAGCTCTATAACCTGGTAACCGAGGGAATGAAATATCTCCGGCGCTATCAGGGAACAGGCGCCATTACCGCAGTCCAGCACTATTTTAAGATTTCCCGGCAGAAAGCGGCGGAGTATATCATCGCGGTACTGGTGCAGCCATGTATCGTCCCGCCGGTATTTGCCCAACCCTTTGATAAAATTTTTTTGCGACATGGTTTGCTGTAAATAATACAGTTCCTTCTGATTAACAGGATCGCCTTCAAACAAAAGCTTAAAGCCGTTATATTCAGGAGGGTTATGTGAAGCTGTAACCATGATTCCAATAGCGCTAACCGTACGGTGAACAGCAAAATAAAAGGCCGGCGTAGTTAAAATCCCCGCGTCTGTCACCTGGCAGCCCGCGCTGACCAGACCCTCACCCAGCGCTCTTTTCAATGCAGGTGTGCTTATACGTACATCACCGGCTACCAGCGCCCGTTGTCCCCGTGTCATTTTTCCTGCAGCCCGGCCCAAATCGTAAGCGTCTTGCTCCGTCAGTTCCCTGTTGTAAATACCCCGGATGTCACAGGGTTTAAAAATACTCATCTTTAAAGCCCCACGGTAAAATTTGTTCTGTTTCGGCCGGGGAAAGTTTGAGCAAACTTTCATAGTCATTAATCCGTCCCACATCCCACCAGGAATAATCGCGCATATATCCGTATATGGGCGTTCCTTCCTGTAATAAACGGGGGAACACGTCGCCGGGTAGATCTACTTCCTGCTGATCAGGATCAAACTTCTCTATATATGAAAAAATACGCCTATCCATGACGTAAGCGCCCGAGCTTACCGGCTGGTCCAGGTTGGGTCTTTCCCGGAATTTTTTGACCAGGTTATGCTCATCGATTTCAGCTGTTCCGACTTCCAGGCGGTAGCGGGTGGAAAAGGCAACGGTAACCGGACCCCCGTGGCCCCGGTGAAAATCCAGCAATTCACGGTAATCCAAATGGCAGATGGTATCTCCCGGCACGACGAGAAAGGGCCCGGCTTCCGGTTGTAATAAGTTGCGGGCACGCCAGATTTCCCCTGCCTTTCCGGCCGGTTCGGGACCGCGGCTGTAATTTATACTCACGTCCCACCGTTCGCCCTCGCCGAAATAGTTTCCTATCTGCTCGGCCAGGTAACTTACCGCAACCACAAAATCTTTGATCCCGCAGGCAATTAACGGCCACATGGCCCATTCCATAAGCGGCCTGCCGTGCAAAGGGAGCATGGGTTTGGGCACATAATCGGTTATGGGGCGCAGGCGGGTACCCTTACCGGCGGCCAGTATAAGCGCCTTCAATGAGCACCACCCCTGCTAACCAGTTCCTCCACCATGGCAGCGGCTGCCGGCGCGCCACCATACTTTTCACCTAACTTCTTTAACTTTTGCGCGTTGTCCCGGAAGGTATGGTCATGTAAAATCTTTTTCACTGCTTCGGCCAGGGCAGTTGCAGTCAGGCCGTTTTTATCCAGCACGATACCTGCTCCTTTTTGAAGAAGAACGGCCCCGTTGTCTTCCTGTTCGGCCATGGAAGGCACTACTACCGCCGGCTTGCCGCAAGCAATGCAGGTCATCAGGGTGGATGACCCGCCGTGAAAAATCGTCACATCACTGGCTTTAATCAATTCAGTACCGGGTACGAAGCCGCGGATAAACACATTATCCGGCGGGCTGCAGCCTACAAGCCAGCCCGGGTCAATGGCCAAGCCGGTGGAAATGACACCCTTTACGTCTGCCAACTGCCGGAATGCTTCCAGCACCAGGGCAAGAAAATTCTCCCCGATGAGCGGTGTGCCGCCGCCGATGGTGACATAGGCCAGTGGCAAATCTTTGTTGCCGGCATGGCGAATTTTCAGCTCTTCCTGTCCGGGCAAGCCTTCTGGTGGGTCTGCCAGCAGAGGCCCGGTATAACGGATCTTGTCTTTGAAAGCGGCAACCCCTTCTCCTTTGAACTCCGTGTCCGTGTCGCCGCCCAGTTCTGGCATGCCCTCCATTATGAGCAGGTTTGCTGCACTCAGAACGTCAGAGATATGTTTTTTTATTGTTTCGTGTTTAGCTAATCGCTGCGTAAAGAAGTCAATCGTTTTTTTGCCGTGCGGCTGTAAGAAAATAAATACACAGGGGATATCAAAGGCTCTGGCCGTTAGTGGGCCGGTGAAATTAGCGCAAAGCATAACGTCAGGCTTTTCAACACTTACTGCTTCCTCTTCTGCTTTCGCCGTCTGCTGAAATATTTCTTTCATCCGGGCCATAACTTCTTCTTTGTATCCATCGTCTGCCCCCGCATAAGCACCGAATGAAAAATTTAATTTGGGCATAGGGGGCAGTTTAATGACATCAAGGTGGTGATCTTTGATTACAGAGATTTGTTTATCTCCGGCAAGAGCTTTCACTTCGTGCCCCTTACGTTGAAGGGCTTTGGCCACCGCTATCACGCGCATGGTTTGCCCCAGGGCTGAAGCTACTCCCGTCTGGATGGTACATAAAACTTTCAATGTCCCGGCCTCCTTTGATTTCATGAACGACTAGCTGACTTCTGGACAAAAAATCGTCTAGCAGGGCATGAAGGTACTCCCTGTAATGATTGCCGATAATCCCCCTGATTTCCGGCTGTGAAGGAAACATATTCGTTTCCTGAAAAGTGGCTTTGAAAGAGCCCAGGGTATTTCCCATAATTACAGACGCAACCGGGTTATGATAAAACTTAATATAGTTATAAACAAACCCGGCGGATGAGGCGTCACCGCACCCGGTGGTGTCCAGTATCGGCCCAATGCCGGTAACGACGGGTACGCTTGCCCAAAAGATATGGTTTTCCCTGCGCCAGGAAATTAAGGATGATTGATCCCCAAAAGTAATCCAGCAGGCTTTTAGCCCAAATTCGACGATGCTTGCGGCAAATTGCGCGAATTCCTCGTATTTTTTCATGGAATGGCCGGCTACCCAGGAAGCTTCATTATCGTTCATCTTAAGAATATCAATACATGTAAACCATTCCCGCGTATTTGGCCATGTCTTTCTGAATCTTTCACCAGTTTTACTTACCCCGGTTACCAATCCGTGGGCATCGAGAAAAATAACCGCGTTTGAAGAATTTCTCAACTTTTGAACACATTCCAGGGGGATGTCGGTTTCGTTCAATGGCATCAGCAGCACCGCCGCGCATTCAGACAACAAATCCATTTCAGCAAAATTGAAAGGAGGCATGACATTCATTTGACGGCTTCGGCGTTCCTTCTCATTGACATAGGTTAGCTCAATCTCTGTGGTACCGTTCCCAAGGGTAAATAAACCAGTTAAGTTAATATTGGGATGGTGCAGGAGGGAAGAAACAGCCTCAAAATCCGCTGCAGATAAATGGGAGAGGCAAATTACCTGATCTGTGGTATCTTCAAGGAGCTTGGCCATAGCGTTGGCACTGTAAGCTATAGCCCCGTATTTTTCCATTTTTTCACCTGCCGGCAGAATAATATGATCCTTGGAGATTGGGCCGGCAATGCCAAATCTCATGGTTATTCCCCCTTCACTCATCCGCCTGTTCAATTCCTATCCTAACGATAACTTGCCTAAAAAAAGTTAAGGTTTATCCTGATGTTCTCGTGCAGGCAAGGTTATTTTTCCCCCGGATAGTATGCAGTATGCTTAAATTAAATCATTGGTACCGGGTGATATAAACAAAAAAAATCCACTGTACAATTTTTGTATGGTGGATTTTTTCATTTTAGCGGGGGGATGGAATGAGTCATGTAAAGAGGGTCGTGCCTAAGAAGGATTACTGCCTGGGAGTGCTGCTGGAAAATGGCAAGAGTCTCACAAACAGAATTTATTAATATTGACACAGGAAATGCTAATAAAGTAATGAATTAACTATAATAGGTAAATTAGGGCAAGATCGGTGATCCGCTGAAACAGATGAAACGTTTATATTATTTATTTCCAAGAAAATAAGCAATCCGAATTCTGAAAGAGGGTGGTAAAACCACGTGCAATACAATAGTGATTCGCCAAATAAGATTACGATTCCTGAGTTTTCTCTGCCCAAAGGGGGAGGCGCCATCAAAGGGATTGGGGAGACTTTTCAGCCCAATTCGTTTTCCGGTACAGGCGGCTTTTCCATCCCGCTTTATACCTCGCCGTGCCGCGGTGCTGAGCCGAAGCTCAGCCTGGATTATCATTCTGGTTCCGGAAATGGGGCCTTTGGAATCGGCTTTTCCCTAACAATACCGAAAGTTTCGCGGAAAACGGAGAAGGTAATTCCCAGATATCAGGACACGGACGTTTTTATCCTGTCCAACGCGGAAGACCTGGTACCGGAGCCGGTCAGCAGACAGGTGACGGAAGACGGGGTGCTCTGGACGGTCACCGCTTACCATCCCAGGAGTGAGGGCCTCTTCGCCAAGATCGAATACTGGAGAAACGCGGTGGAATCTTACTGGAAAGTCGTCAGCAAGGAGAATACCACCTCGGTTTATGGTTTGTCCACTAATGCCAGGATCAGCGACCCCGCCGATACCACCCGCGTCTTCGAGTGGCTGCTGGAAAAGACTTATGATGCCGTGGGTAATAAGGTCCAATACTCTTATCAACGGGAAAACGCCCAAAATGTACCGTTGACTATTTACGAACAAAACCGTTCACTCACGGCCAATGTCTATCTCCATAGCATTCGTTACGGGAATTATTTCGCGGCTGACGCCCAGGAAGCCTGGGCTTTCGAGGTGATCTTCGATTACGGCGAGTATAATGTCAATGATGATTGCCTGGCGCGAGTAAATTGCAATCCCTATCAACCCACCGGTAAATGGTTGGCCAGGCTGGACCCCTTTTCCTCTTATCGCAGCGGCTTTGAGATCCGCACTCACCGGCTCTGCCGTAATATTCTGCTTTTTCATCACCTGGAAAATGAATTGGGCCGGAATCCTTGTCTGGTCAGGGCTACCGGGCTTACCTATCAAGAAACGCCAGCCATGTCTCAATTGGTAAGGGTTATCACTCAGGGCTACCGGCGTAATGATGACGGCAGCTATGAATGGCAAGCAATGCCTCCTCTCGACCTTGCCTTTACGCCGTTTTGTCCCACAGGCAGCTCCTTTGAAGTTCTGGAGGTTACAACCGGTCTGGACAGCCGGGGATACTTGCCGCAAGGGGAGCAGCAATTTGTTGACCTTTACGGGCAAGGATTACCGGGTCTTTTATTAAGCAACGGTCAAACTACGCTCTATTGGAAACCCAACGGAAACGGCGTCTATAACTACCCCGAACCCCCGGCGCAATTTCCCATTGAACGGAACTTGCAAGGGGCGGAGTATGCCTTGACCAGCCTGGAAAGCAACGGCAGGCTTGATCTGGTGGTGGGAACCCCCCAGCGGGGCGGGTTTTACCGGAGCAATCCCGACGGCTCATGGGACCCTTACCGGAGTTTTGATTCATATCCGGCGGACTTCACCAATCCTGGCAAGGTGATGCTGGATACCTCCGGAAACGGCTTGACGGACCTGACAATTCTAGAAGAGCAGGCGATCAAGATTTATCCTTCTTTAAAGAAGGAAGGCTATGGGGAGCCGTTTCGGGTTAATCTCACCGGAGAGGGGGGAAGCAGATTTCCCACCGCGAGTGAGGGTATCGCGGAAGAGGTCATGGGATTTACCGATTTCTTCGGAGACGGCCTCTCCCACCGGTTCCGCATCAAGAATGGCTCGGTCGAATGCTGGCCCAATTTGGGCTACGGCCATTTCGGCGAACGGGTCCTTTTGGGCAATGCCCCTCGCTTCGACGAAGGCTTGGACCCGGCAAGATTGTTTTTAGCAGATCTTGACGGGTCCGGGACGACGGACCTGGTCTACCTTTATCCAGACCGGGCGGATATTTATATGAATCAAGGGGGCAATAGTTTCAGCGCTTCTATCTCCATCCCTCTGCCGGCAGTATATGCGCCGTCCGATCAGATTCGTTTTGCCGATATCAAAGGGAACGGTTCCACCTGTCTGGTCTTTACCAAGCAGGCCGAGACCGTCAAATCTTACTTTTATGATTTCAGCGGGTGCGTCAAACCATATCTCTTAACCCGTATCGACAACAATCTGGGGGCGGTTACCGAGATTGCCTACCGGAGTTCCGTCGCTTATTATCTGGATGACCTTAAGTCCGGCCGCCCATGGAAGACCAAACTGCCTTTTCCTGTGCAGGTAGTGGCGAGAACAGAGACCTGCGACCGGATCTCCGGTTCCCAATTGGTCACCCGTTACCGGTACCATGACGGGTATTACGATTGCACCGAACGGGAGTTTCGCGGTTTCGGGTTTGTGGAGGAGTGGGATACGGAAGTTTATGAACCATCGGCCCAACCCGGTATTTTTAAAGAGAAAAACTTTCCGCAGACGGATGCGGCGGAACATGTTCCACCGGTATATATCAAACGCTGGTATCATACCGGCGCTTTTCTGGAAGCCGGTATTCTGTCCGGACAATACCGGGACGAATATTACCGGGTTGATCGGCAGGCGTATCTCATGCCGGACAGCACGCTTGACCCGGTTGTTCAAGCAGGCGACGCCGAGACGCTCCGCCAGGCCTACCGGGCTTTAAAAGGCGTGCTGATCCGGGAAGAGATTTATGCCCGGGATGACCAGCCTGGTTTAATGGACAATCCATATACGGTAAGCGAAAACAATTTTCACGTCCGGGAGGTCCAACACCGGACGGGCAGTCAGCCGGGTGTCTTTCTCGCTTATCCCCGGGAAAGCATCAACTATTACTATGAACGCAACCCGGATGATCCCCGGGTCCGACACCAGTTTTATCTGCAGGTGGATGAGTTCGGGGAGGTAACTCAATCCTGTCAAGTGTTTTATCCGCGAAGGCAACCCGTGAGCAAAGGAGAAGCGATTGCTCTTTTCCGGGAGATTTATCCTGAACAATTGCAATTGAAGGCAACGGCGGATGTGAACGCCTATAGCAAACCAACGGCTGATTTCTGGCGGTGGGGGATTTTGTATGAACATCAAGCCTTTGAGATAGGAGGGCTGTCCCTGTCAGACGGTTATTTCGATTTAGCGAAGATTACGGCGCAAGTTGCCCGAGCCCTGCAGAATCAAATTCCCAATGACGGACTATTTACGCCGGGAGCAAAGCAGGCCCGCCTGCTCGCCTGGGAGAGATCTTATTTCTGGAACGATACCCAGGACGCCAGGCTGCCATTAGGCCAGATTACCGGCCAGGCCTTGCTCTATAATACCGAAACCGCGGTCTGCACAACCCGGGCCATAACCGATATTTTTCATGAACAAGTCACCCCGGACATGCTGGAAAATGAGGCCGGATACCATCAGGAAGATAACTATTGGTGGAACCGGGGTTTGGTGACGGTATATTATAAGGATGCCGACCAAAGGTTTAGGCTTCCTTTTCAATATGTCAACCTTTTTACCGGCCCTGCCTCTTCGTTATATCAAAACACCGTATGGGAATATGACCCCTATGCGCTGGCCGTCATCAAAAGCAGCCGGATATTGACCCCGGCCATTACCAATACCACCGAGGCGCTGTTTGATTATTATACACTACAGCCCCGGCAGATCACCGATCCCAACGCGAATATCACGCAGGCCCTCTATGACCCGCTCGGCAAGGTCAGGGCGACTTCCATCTTCGGTACGACCGGCGGAGAACGGGAAGGAGACGGGGATTTACGAGATTACCAGGCAGTCCCGGCGGCGACCTTCGCTGATGTATTGGCCCATCCGGAAAAATACCTGCAACAGGCCACCACCTATTTTTACTACGACCTGCCGGCATGGGTGGAGCAAGGCCAACCGGCCCGCTATGCCCAACTCCAGCGGGAGATTCATATCAGTGATTTGGATTCCGGACAGGAGAGCCGGATACAGGTACAACTGGGATATACGGACGGATTCGGCCGGGAGTTGGAAACGAAGCTGAAGGTTGACCCCGGACAGGCGATCTTATGGGATTCCAACGGCAATATAATTGCGGATGATAAGGGACGGATCGTCCAGGCCACGCTCCAGGACCGCTGGCTGGTCTCGGGGAGGACGGTCTATAACAATAAAGCCAAACCGGTCAAGCAATATCTGGCCTATTTCTCTTCCACCCCGGATTATGAAAAACAGGCGGAGGTTGACCCGGCCCTGCCGCCGCCGACCGTTATCCGCTACGACCCATTGCTCCGGGTGATCCGTACCGATACACCAAAAGGATTCTTTACTAAAACAGAGTTCACCCCCTGGCTGGAGCAGCTTTTTGACGAGAATGACACCGTGAAAGATGCCGAATACTACATCAATTTCATGCAGAACTATCCTTCCAATCCCACGCAAGCGGAGCAAGACGAAAAAGACGCCCTTGATAAGGCGGCTGAGTTTTATAACACGCCCGCCGCCAATATTTTTGACAACCTGGGCCATGCTTTTTTGCATATCCAAATGGAGGCGGCGGATAAGCAACTGGCCGCTTATGATGAATTGGACATCCAGGGCCGCCTCGTTTGCGCAGTCGACCCCAGGCTTTACGCGGCCAATCAGCAAGATCATACGGATTACTACAATTTCAAATATCGTTATGACATGCAGGGCAGACATTTGGCGGTTGACAGCGCCGATGCCGGTCAGCGGCTCAATGTGATCAATATGTTCGGCCAACCGGTTCACACCTGGGATGGCCGGGGTTTTCACAGTATCATCCTGTATGATACATTCCAGCGTCCGGTAGAGGTCAGGGTGGAGGGGAATGACGGCCGGGGGTTGGCCTTGAATCAATCTGTAGAGAAGCTGGTATATGGCGAAGATTACGGTTCCAGAGTCGAAGATTCGCAGGGGATAAACCTGCGGGGGCAGATTTATCGGCATGAGGATCAAGGCGGGGTTGTTCTTTTCCCGCTCTATAACCTACAAAACCAGGTATTACAGACCAGGCGCCGGTTGCTAACGGATTATAAAAATGAAGTCAATTGGGACAAGCCGGAAAGTGTTGCCTTGGAGCCGGAGGTCTATGATACCTATTTTAAATATGATGTCTTAAACCGGGTCATTACGGAAACCACCCCCGATCAAAGCGTGAAGACGATCCATTATAATCAGGCCGGTTTATCAGATAGTATCAAAGTAAAATACCCGGATGGTTCAGAAGAGCAGTTCATCAAAGAGATTGATTACAACTCCAAGCTACAGTTGGTAGAAATGCTGTACGGTAACGGCGTAAAAACAGTTTACCGGTATGAGGAGTCAACCGCCAGATTATTAGGGATCAATTCCTGCAGTTCCGGAACCGGACCTGATCAGGTCTCCCGGGAGAGCAGTTTTCAGGATATTACCAATACCTATGACCCAATGGGCAATATCAGCCGGACCAGAGACGCTTCGTATGAAACCCTCTATCATAACCAACAGGTCATCGAAGCGTTAAGCGACTATACTTACAATAGCCGCTATCAATTAGTCAAAGCTGCGGGAAGACAGCATCCGGGGGTTTTACCGAACGATGCCCGGAATGGGAAACTGAGCCCACGGGGACTACCGGTGAAGACATACCATCTCAATGATGGTCAACAGCTCGAAAAATACCAGGAAACTTATGAATACGATGACGCCGGAAACCTGGCGGCCATTCATCACCAGGCTGCATCCGGCTCCTGGAGCCGCCGGATGACACCGGCGCCGGACTCCAATAGGCTAACCCAAGTGGATTCGGCGATACCCGGGGCCGGAAGTTATCAGGCATCCTATGACAGCAACGGCAACCTGCTGGGCTTGGAGAACATGGGACTGGCCTGGAACTACCGGAACAATATCGCCCGGGCCGACCTGGTCCTCCGGGAGGATGATATGGCCGACAGCGAGTATTACGTCTACGACGGCCAGGGCCACCGCCTCCGCAAAGTCAGCGAACGCAAGGTCAGCGATGACCTGGTGGAGACTGTAGAGAAGATTTATCTCGGTAATTACCAGGTCAAAAAGATTACCCGGCGGACGGCGGCTAAAGCGACGGTCATTTTGGAGCGGCAGAGCCTTCACGTCGACGAGGGCCACCGGACTGCGGCGGTCACCCATTACTGGCTGCAGGACGATAACCACCTGGAGACCGACCAGGCCGGGACTCGCCAAACGCGGTATCAGTTCACCAATTATCTCGGCTCCTGCAGCCTGGAGTTGGACAGTCAGGGGAGCCTCATCAGCTACGAGGAGTATTTCCCCTACGGCGGCACCGCTTTGCTGGCCGGGGAGAATGAGCGGGAGGTCAGGCTGAAGGAGTACCGTTTCTCCGGCAAAGAGCGTGACATTACCGGACTGTACGATTACGGCGCCCGTTACTACCTGCCCTGGCTCGGCCGCTGGCTCAACCCCGACCCCGGGGGAACAGTGGACGGATTAAATCTTTACGCTTTTGTCGGGGGGAATCCGGTCATTCATACCGATCCCAATGGTAAAGGGAAAGAAGAAATAACGGCTGCTGAATTTGATGAGGAGGTCAAGAAGCTTAGAGGCTCAGAGACAGCGAGAGCTTTAATAAGAAAAGGACTGGACGAAAATTATGAATTCAAAGCAGGAAAGGCTACTACGATAGTGGATAGCGTTTACGAATTATATGAAAGTGATTTGCCAAATGGTGCTAAAGAATTGACCCATGATGAAAGAAATAAATTTAGACAAGACATAATCGATACAATTAAAAATTTTCCTAATTTGAAAATATGGGGCCAACTGATTGGGAGTGATAACCGATTAACTGAACAAAACATTGATAATTACAAGGATGAATTTAATACTGAATTTGCTTTTCATATGTCTAGGGTTGACGAGACGGAAACTTCCAAGTCGGAACATTCCAAATCACGCTTGACCTTGTCCTTTGATTCTTCAGCCTCTGGTAGTGTTTTTCGTGAACTTGCTAAATACATGAGTTCAGAATTACAATCCGTAAAATATGTTAAAAGCCTTAAAGTAATGGGTCCGTATGAACAGGGAACCAGAACGGATAGCGCAGTGATTTATTTGAACACAACAGACGAGACACAAGTTGATGCAGTAGTGAAAGATTTGGGTTATAGGCTAAATGAAAATGTTCTCTATGAGCATACACCTTATGGAATGGAACGGAAGGCGAAAGGAATTTCATACTCACACCAATCTGTATTTGCAAGCAGTCACGGTACGGCGCTTGCTATAGCAATAGTTGCTCAATGGAAACCTGATCTTGTTAAAGAGGCATATTTTCCGCAGTTAGCAACAAAAAGAAAGAGGGGAGACTAAGTATGCGTAATTCATTTAGCCTTAAAAATTTATATACATTCTTTAAGCAAAATCCGGACTTTGATTTACTTACCTTTGATTTTCATAATCCCGAGGACCGGGTGGGCTTGAATTGGGATAATGTGGACCAGGGAGCACAGCTTTGCGAACTCCAGGCCTATCAGCGCTTGCTCCGGATCTTAACGCCGGTGGTTGACGGAGACGGGACGGCTTATCATAACCAGGCGGGAATTTCGGACCAGGCGGCCCGGTTGGCCGAAAATTTGCTCCATGCCGGATTTGACTCGGCCCATCGCATCGCCGGGTTATCGGAGCACCGTTTTCTCCGGGAACAGTCGGCCTTATTCGGCGGTAACGAAGCTGTTGCCAGCCAGGTCTACCGCCGGGCGGCAGCGGTCAAGGCCCACGTCCAACACCTGGTCGCCAATATTCACGGCCTGGTCGCCTCGCCGCACTACCGGCAGATGCTGGTCAACAATACGGCCGGGCAGGTGACGGATTACTTTGAAAACATCCCAAGCTACCAGGAGCTTTTTGGGTCGTTGGACTATCTGCCGTGTGACCATGACAGCTCTATTTTTGGCGCGGCGGCTTATTTTCTCGATCTAATGCGGGTGACGGACGAATACATCACCTATCCCAACAGCGATATCATTCCCGCCGGTCTGAAATTGCAAGACCGCCGGCCGGACCTCTTTGAGCTGGAATTGACCGGAGAGAATACCAACCAGACGGTCCCCTACATCCGGATCGTCAATCAAGTCCTGGAACGCCGGCTGGGCAAGGAAGCTTTGCAGGTACTCTCCGGCACGGCCCAAAACGCCGGTTTAACCACGATCACCCTGGACGACAAGGCCTCGGCAGAAAATGACGTCTATAACGGCATGAACATCACCATCAACAAGGGCACAGGAGCCGGACAGCTCCGGCAGATCACCGGGTATGCGGGCGGCACCCAAAAAATTGCCACTATCGGCCGCAAATGGGAGACGCAGCCGGACAAGACCTCTTCATATATCATTGGCAAGGACCCGTTTCAAACCTTGGCAACGGCGGCGTATCCCTTCAATCTCCCGTTCAATCTCCCGCTGACCCAGGTCCGGGCTTGTATGCAAAGTTTAAAGACAACCCTGGGTGAGGCATTCCTGGCTTTTAATCCCCCCTTTACCGGGGGCAGGGCCACCAATGGAACCCGGGATACCATCAGCCTGGCGCCCGATACCCCTAAAGCGGATTCAATCGATACCACTATGCGGATAGCCTTGATTGGCGGTACGGGAGCGGGACAGATCAGAAACATCAAGCATTATGATGCAGTCCAAAAAGTGGTCACCGTTGACCGCCCCTGGTTGGTTGCTCCTGACGCCACATCCCAATACCATATCCTGGAGCATTTGGGTGTGGCCTTAGAGACCCTGGGGCTTTCCAGGGAAGAATATCAAAACCTAATCACCGTCCAGACGGATGCCGGATCACTGGCCGCCTCTTTTGGCTATGAGACGCTGGATTTGAAGGCCATCGCCCCGGTGGAAACCTTTATCGGCAGGACCGGTCTGAGCTATGACCGCCTTCATGAACTATTGTACCAAGACCTCAGTCAGGCGGAACTGCAAGACAGGCAGGCGGCAAAAGTAGTTATTGACATCGTGAACCCCAATGGCTGTAAATCTGCATCTTATGGCGCCAATAGCAAATATGCCGATGTCACTTCTTACATCAATGATGCAATACCGGCCGGGAGCATAAAAATAGGAAACGATTATCTGGGAGGCGATCCCCTACCAGGTGTCGTTAAACACGTTGACATTACATATGATGATGGCGCTGGCGAACCATATAAGACGGCAACGGTCCCTGAAAACTACATCTTATATTTTAATTACCCGTTTTTTATCAATGATACCAATGAGGACCTTCCTTGCATGCAGATTATTCCAGATGAGGCCGGCTCATTTTATCAGATCGCCAATCTATCCATCAGACGCCTGGATCGGCTCAACCGGTTCATCCGCCTGGCGGAGAAGCTCAACTGGTCATTTACTGATCTGGATTGGGCGTTGAAATCAGTCGCGGCCGTGGAAATAAACGAGCAGGCCATTAAAAACCTGGCTGCCATTAAAAGACTGCAGGATATGACCGGTCTGGGGATAGTGGAATTATGCGGTTTGTGGCACGATCTGAAAACCAGCGGCAAAGGAAACGGCCCCAACCCGCAAGACCCGTTCGACCGCATTTTCAATAACCCCGTCTTATTGAACGGACGTGATCCTTACACGGACAACCCGCCAATTCCATTCGACCCCACCCCGGGAAGATGCTTAACCTGGAGCATTGACGACACCGGTGGCAACAATGGGGTTATCCGGGGACGCCTCCGTGCCGTCTTGCAGGTCAATGATAACGATCTAACCCTTTTGGGCAGGTATGTCTGCGCCTTGTCGGGAGAGCAAACCGTTAATTCTCAACAACTGACGCTTACGCTGACCAACCTTTCGACTTTGTACCGCTTAGCCAAAACCGCTGCCGCCTTTAAATTATCTGTTGATGAATACCTGGCAGTGCTGGGATTAATCTATTATCCCGCCGCGCCCTATCTTTCCCCGCCATCCAATATGCCGCTTCCCACCGCGGATCAGGTATTGTATGTGAAACAAAGCGTGGACTGGCTGAAACAGAGTCCCTTCAGTGTATATGAACTTCAATATGCGCTCACGGGAGAGACAGGCCAGTATTACAGTCCGGGCGGCTATCAGTCCGGCGATATCGCCCCTTTCATGGAAAGGCTGGCGGCGGAAGCCGCGGGAGCCAGGCTTACCCCGGACAGTTTTGTAAGTGAGTTGTTGGGTGCGGAACAATCGGCAGCCGTTTTTAAGCAGCTGGCGGAGCCTGAGCACGGCCTGATCTCGGAGAACGGTATCGTCCTTAATGACGCCGCTCAATATGGGGCAGCGGCGGAGCTGTATCCTATTAGAGAAGATTCTTTTGTAACTGACGATGATAAATTGACTGTCAAGATTACCGCTGATGAGTCGAAAACTGTATTTCAGCAATTGTTGGACAGCCATCCGGCTGTTTTGCGGGCGGCGGGTCCGTCTACCGCCACACTTGCGGAGACTTTTAACCTGAATACCGATCTCAGCTATCTATTCAGCGGAGACGCCGGGGCAGACGATAAGATCAATCAGGTGCGCTCGTTCCTGCTGCAGCAGGAGAAAGAGATCCGGCTGAAGGAGTTCGATTTTCTGCTCTCAGACCAAAAAAGCGACAGGGCGGAAGCCCTCTCCCAGATTGTGAAGGTGATTGCCGGCAAGGCAAATCTGCAGCAGGAGTGCGTCCTCAAGGGGTTGGCCGGCTTTTTGGGGACCACGCCGCAACGGATTGCCGCCATTGTTCCGCTGGCGGCCCATGCCGATTTTCGTGCCCGGATTGCCGATTTGCTTACTCCCCTTTATAAAGGGCAAGTACCGGCCAATATCCCGCCGTTTATAGATTTACTCTCACGGACACTGCTACTCTTTACCCTGCTGGATTTTAACCCCCGGGAGATTGCTGCGGCGGTGGAAATTCCCACTGCCTTTAACCTGGAAAATCAGACGTCCTTAAATCTGGAAAATATCAGGTTATTGGCGTCCTACAAGTCTCTAACCCGAAGTTGGAATGACCGGGAGGGCAAACTGCTTGCATATCTGAAATCGCCGGGAAACCAGAAGGCCAAAGAAAGAGAACTGGAGAAATTGACCCATTGGGATTCCAATCAGATCGACCTCCTGGTCGGGCGGTTATGGCCTGCCGCTTTCGGCGCAAGCCAATATGGCTATAACACCGTATCCGGTTTGCTGCGGTTGGAGTCCTGCTTTGCCCTCAGCGCGAAGACAGGCATGGAGATTGCATCGTTGCTGAATCTCTGCCAATTAAGCGCTTTATCCCTATTGGATGACCGTAACATGTGGGATGGTCAAAGCTGGAGTCTCTTTACCGGTATGGCCGGAGTGGTGTTGGCCGCGGTAAACAGCAAATATCAGGAGGAACAGGCCGCCGCGATAAATCAGAGCCTCACCGCTTATCTGGACACTGAAAAACGGAATGCCTTATTGGGTTATACCATCTGGATTCTGAATAAAGATTATCCGGTGATTCAAAATCCCTCCGGCCTATACCAGTATCTGCTGATCGACGTGGAAATGAGCGATGCCGATCAAATCTCCCCGATCGCCCAGGGAATAGCCTCCCTTCAACTCTACATGCAGCGCTGCCGGATGATGTTGGAACCCGGGGTCGCCGACCTCTCCCATATCCCCGATGCCTGGTGGGAAGGGCTCTCCAATTACCGTATCTGGGAGGCCAACAGGAAGGTCTTTCTCTACCCGGAGAACTATCTGGAACCTGCTTTGCGGAGCGGGCAGACGCCGGAGTTTAAAAAATTGGCCGATGCCTTGCAGCAGACCGATATCACCGAACAAAATGTGTCCGGGGCCTTTACCGGTTATTTTCAGGACGTAGCGGCATTGGCCTCTCTAGTCCATTGCGACGCCTATAACCATCAGGTTTTGCAGGAGGGAGCATCCCCCGTCAACAGCCTGTTTCTCATCGGGCGGAGCAACACCCAGCCCTATACGTTTTACTACCGGAAATGGCTAGATCTTAAATCCTGGACCAGTTGGCAAAAGATTGACCTTGCCATCAACACGCAGTACATCACACCGGTGTACGCCTTTAACAGGCTGTTCATCTTCTGGGTGGAGATCGAGCACACCGACAGCTCCGCCTATGATAGCGGGAATCCGAAAGAGACTATTCCCACCTCATATGATTTGGCAACGGTTAAATATTCCTTTTTAAATTCGAACGGGGCATGGTCCGAGCCCCAAACGATCAGCCAGAGGTTCATTGTTGATTATCAAGAAAATTACACGCGGGACACATATGATAAAATTGGTTATAGTGGAAACATAAAGGACAGTCATTATAAAAAAGTCTATCCTTTGTATGTCCCGGCTGCCAGCCTTACGGATCCTGATCAATATCCCGCCGGTGAAAATATTTTTTTGATTTATGGTCGTTTTACTTGGAATATTCCGGCTCAACAATATAACTTACCACAGCCTGGCTCAAACGTTAACGTTATTAAAAAGGAATTTGAAAACAAAATATATGACGTTAGTAAACGTTACGATCAAGCGGTAGCGACAAAAAATATGGGGGAAGATTCATTAATATACAACAATCTCTGCCTTGATATTAATCTGGAAAGCCATCCCCTTGATACAACCATTTTACAGGATTCAAATCCCATTGCTTTGACAGCCGGAGTATATTCAAATAAGATAGGTTTTGCTAGTAACCCTGGTCGTATAATTCCAGTCAATATTGATGACGATTATTTTGCAGGATATAGAAACTACATAGAAGCTTTATTAAATAAAATATACGCTGCCTCTTCATTTGTTGTCACAGTCAAAAACATGCCGGGGTTCCATGTCTTTAATAATGGCGATGAAGCCTTCCTCTTTGCCCCTCAGCAAAAGGATATCAAAAGTATTTCCAATATATTGACGGCGGCGCCGGCGTCACATTATCAAGGCCTTTCAGCAAGGGAGTTTTATCTTTCCGCAGGCCAATATACCGAATCCACCACACCGGATGAGCAGATCGTTTTCCAGTTTTACCGGTTGAGCACCAATGTTATCAATACATTAAAGCAGCGTCTCCAGATTGGGGGCATTTCCAAACTGTTGACAGTGGAGTCGCAGCAAACACCTGAGCTTGATTTTAATCGCCTGTCTCCCACCGAGAAGGCCAAAGCTCCCGCTGCGCAAAGTATTTTTAACGGGGCTTTCGGGATGTATTACTGGGAGATTTTTTTTCACGCTCCCTTCCTGGTGGCCGATATCCTGCGGTCTCAGAAGCGTTTTGACGAGGCCCGGAAATGGTATCAGTATATCTTTAACCCGACGCAGCTCCCCGAGGCTGGCCTGACTGATCAAAACGACCGTTACTGGCGTTTCCTGCCGTTCCGGGAGCTGAAGCTTCCGGCGCTGGTTGAGATTTTGACCGACCCCGGCCAGATCATTGCCTATAACGACGATCCTTTCGATCCGGACGCTATTGCCCGGCTGCGGCCTTCCGCTTATATGAAGGCAATCGTAATGCGCTATATCGATAACCTGCTGGCGTGGGCCGATTATTTGTTTGCCCAGGATACCCGGGAATCGATTACCCAGGCCACCAATTTATATGTAATGGCGGCGGATCTGCTGGGGCCGCGCCCCGAAGCCATCGGTGAAGCCCAGGCTCCTGCGGCAAAGAGTTTTAATGAGATCCGGGGAGCTTATTGCCAGGATAAAGTCAGCGGCCAAGTTGTATCAGCTACCAGCAGAACAGTCACACTGGACAGCAAGGCGGATGCTGCCGCCGGCGCCTATACGGGAATGTATATTTCTATTACCGGCGGGACAGGGCATGGGCAGACCGATTACTTGATCATTAATTATGAAAACCGTGTCGCCCGGCTGGAAAAAGCATGGCAAACCATACCGCGGCAAGACTCCACATACAAAATCGCCGCTTACCGGATTCCGCAGTTTTTGATTCAGCTTGAGAACACGGCCCTGATGGGGGAAACACTTAAGGCGGAGGCATCTTTTACCAGTCCGGCTTTCAACGATATTGATTCGTATTTCGCAATCCCGGGAAATAGTGAATTAGCGGCCTATTGGGACCAGGTGGAAGACAGGCTGTACAAAATCCGGCACTCCATGAATATCAAGGGAGATATCCGCGCCCTGGCCCAGTTCGAGCCGCCCGTTGATGTAAGACAACTGGTCCGTACCGCCGCCGGGGGAGGCGGCGTTGTAGACCTTATTAATGCGGCCAGCCTGCAGATCCCTTATTACCGATTCCCGGTGATGCTGGAAAAGGCCAAAACTTTGACCACCGCGGTAACGCAGCTGGGGGCTTCGCTCCTGGGCGCGCTGGAGAAAAAAGACGCCGAAGAGCTGGCGCTGCTGGCCGCCACCCAGGAAAAGGCGCTTCTCAATCTGACGACTTATCTCAAAGAACAGCAGCTCAACGAGGCGACGCAGGCCCAGTCCGCTCTGAAAGAGAGCCTGCAGAGCGCCCAGTACAGGTTGGACCACTTCAAAGGACTACTGGACCAAGGACTGTCCACGGCGGAGTTGCTTAGCATCGGCTCCATGACCGTGGCCATGATCGCCAACGGCGTTGCCGGAACCATCGGGACACTGGCCGCCGCTGCTTACGCCGCCCCGCAAGTGGGTTCGCCCTTCGCCATGACATATGGCGGACAGCAAGTCGGTTCTTCCTTAATGGCGGCAAAGGAGGCCGCCGAGATTGGCGCCATGGTATCCAACTATATAGCACAGTTGAGCTCGACCATGGCAGGCTACCAGCGCCGGGCCGAGGAATGGCAAGTGCAAGTAAATCTGGCTTTTTATGACGTGGCGCAGATTAATTACCAGCTAGCCGCGGGAGAAATCCGCCGGCAAATCAGCCAGCGGGAACTGGAGATTCACCGGACTACCCTCAACCAAAATGCAGCAAAAGAGGCGTTCTTGCGCACCAAATTCACCAACCGGGAACTCTATCAGTGGATGGTCGAACAGTTGTCCACCGTGTACTTCCAAACCTATAATATCGCTTTCGAGTTGGCCCGGTCGGCCCAGAGGGCTTACCAATTTGAACTCAATACCAATCAAACCTTTATAAATTTTGGTTACTGGAATGATTTGAAAAAAGGTCTCTTGGCCGGGGAAGGCCTGATGTCGGCCTTGAACCTGATGGAAAAGGCTTACCTGGACAATAACTCCCGCACCTTGGAGATTGAAAAAACCGCATCACTAATGCAATTGGACCCGCAAGCGCTCCTGAGCTTAAAAACCAGCGGAGAATGTGAGTTTGCGCTGACGGAGAAGCTCTTTGACAACGACTACCCCGGCCATTACGCCCGGAAGATCAAGACCATCTCCATCTCCATCCCTGCGGTGGTGGGACCATATCAGAACATCAAAGCTACTTTGACCCAGACCGGCAACTCGACGATTATTAAACCTGACGTCAACGCGGTCGATTTTCTCCTCGGCAATACACAGACAATACCGGGCACTGACGTCATGCGATCCAACTGGTGGCCAAACCAGCAGATCGCCATCTCCAGGGGGACGGATGACGCCGGGCTTTTTCAACTAAATTTCAATGATGAGCGCTACCTGCCCTTCGAAGGGACCGGCGCCGTCTCCGGCTGGCGTCTGAGCCTGCCCAAATCAGTCAATCTTTTCAGCTTTGACGCTATCTCCGATGTCATTATTCAGGTGAGGTATACTGCTATCGACGGCGGCGCGGATTTTAAACAGCAGGTGTCGGGTCTTTCCGGTATGAACTTGTATGCGGGAAGCGTTACCAATCTGATGGCCCAGGACTTTTCGCAGGAATGGTACACCTTCCTGCATGAACACCCCGGCACTGATAGCCAGAGCCTGAGGTTTGAGCTGACTAACCCGGCGCCGGCCAACATTAAACAGGCCAAACTTACCGGGTTCTACTTTAAGCTGGATGTGCCGGCGGGCGTGAATCCAACCGGAAATAACAATTATCTGACCTTCCAGGTAACCGGGAAGGTAGACGTCAATTTCAATCTTGACACCAACGGTACTTATACGCATATCTTCAAAACCGCCACGGAGCTGGTGGATGTTATAGGTTCCAGATCAATCACCTTCAACTTGGGAGAAAACGAGACGCCCGCCGATTTAATAACAAAAACGCAACCCGCCTACCTGGACCCGACGGTCATCCGTAATATCGTTTTGATTCTTTTCTATCAAGGCGTAAAGGAATAAGTACCGCTTAAGCCTGGATGATGGAAACCTTGAGTGAGTCAAAAATTAGGAACTGAACATGTATATGTTTCTTTCTTGGGATGCCCCTGGTGCTCTCACATAGGGTTTATTGCCCAGGGTAGTATTCAAGTATCAGTATTCGCATTTTTCTTTTGTTGGCAGCAAACATAACTTTGATAGAGATGATCAAGAAAGGGCTGTTATGATTTACGGCAACCAACAAATCCTAATACCCAGATAAAAATCGACCCCGAATTCTTTTCTTGCAACTAGCTAATCGTTACGGTTTGGGTAGTTGCATCCCAGTGAACGTTATAACCAAGAGCCTGAGCGACAGCCCGCAACGGCAGCATAGTACGACCGGGATTCACTACCTCAGGAGCTGCATCCATAGTGATGGGGATTCCGTTTATTGTCATAATGTTGCTGCCAATTACAAGCCTGACCGAACTACCACCGTTGATCAGGGTTACGCTCTGGTCCTTGGCGTTCCAAATGATATTGTCATCAGATATGCCTACAGCCTTAGCTGCTAGCCTGAGTGGCAGGTATGTCCAGGCGTCTTTAATGTACGGGGCAACATCTGTGTTCTTCTCAATGCCATTTGCAGTATACTTCGGGTTGCCGATCTTGAAGACTGTGGTTACCTTGGTGTTTTCTGGCGGAGGAGTAATAATCTTAGCAACCGCTATCTTGGTGACCCAGTTGACGTTCGGGAATAAGGTTTTTATGTTGTTTCCAACCAGTGAGTTGCCACCGACCTTCAGAAATATGTCGCCATCCGGAACGGTACGGTTAATGGTCAGCTTTAGGCCGCTGAGCTTAATGGTAGAAGGTTCATTGCTGCTGCTTTTAACATTAATGAGAACTACTCCCTCGTTTGCGGGCGTGGTATCAGTGCTGACACCCGAAGTATCGATCTGCAGGTCACCGTTTGTCACCGTGACAGATGGGGTAGCCGAGAAGGTCACGCCGGCAGGAGCCTCAATGACGATTTGGCCTGGTGCGGTAAAGTTTCCTGCTGCACTCTCAGTTAAGGTAATATCACCGATAGGTTGGTTAGATAGACCGATAGTTAAAGTCGGTGTTGCCGACTCCTCGGCCCCTGCAATTGTGTAAGGCAATAAGATACAAGAAAGAGTAAGAATTATTACAAGAATCCTTTTTACCGACATGATTCCCCTCCGAGCGAATATGATTAAGGCACTTAAATATCAACTGCTTAAAGTATACTTTTCGTTCACTTGACCGTCAAGGTGTTTCCAAAAAATAAAACTTTCATGACCTTGCGGGTCACAGGCTATGATGAAAATGAATTATAGTCTTTTTTCTTTCCAGCAAAAGCCTCAATAAATATAAGTGTGAAACCAGAACAGTTCGTGGGCTTTTGCGGCACAATCGGCTCATTTCTGGGAAAATCAGCTTGAGCCCCTACAATTGGTCAACTTGTCTTAATATCTGACTGTTCCTTAAAAATACTCAATATATCTCAACTGGCTGATACCTGGTTGCATATTAATGAAAAGACCTACACCAAATATTCCATCCGTGAACCCGAAAAATTTCTATCCAGTTCCCTGCTGAACAGTGAATCCATTTCCTGAAGCTTCTCCTTTGGATAAACATATTTGTCGAGCCAAACTGCCCGTATTTATATCTCCTTTCTTCCTCATTCACAAAAAATATACCAATAAATGGTAGTAAGTACAGCCAAAAGTGTTTTTTAGGAATCTAGCAAAATTAAAACCAGTATATACCACGCCTTTTTCGGTCATGATTAATAGTAACCCTTGGGTTCGGAAGGGGTTATTCACCTACCGAATCTTTAGAGCGAACATAACGGTATGGGTACACACTTCCATTTGGAGCCCGACTTTGGGGTTGGAGGAATGTCCCCAATTAAATACAGCATGTTGATCCTCGATCTTGGAGGACGAGGTCTTACAGGCTGTTAGCGAGATAAAAAGCACAAGGTGGAACGATGTGGATATTTTGCGCTCTCAACGCATGGTTAAACTGTTCTACGTTTTAATGTTCTGTTTCTCTGTACTTATTGTGCATTTGGCAATACTTCAGCTGGCGGACGGAGGTTATTATGCCTATCAGGCATTGAAAGAAGAAACTTTGACCGTAGATCTGGAGGATTACCCACGTGGCCAAATTCTGGATAGGCATTTTTATTCTTTAACTGATGAAACAAGGGCCGATCGGGTGGTAGTTTTCCCGCAACTTATTTTCAACCGAGTAGCCGCAGCGAATTGGTTAGCCGGTATACTACAGGTGGAACAGACTAAATTAATTCCTTATTTGTCGGGAAAACCATGCTATTTGCCCTTTCCTCTTTCATCGGGACAAAGCAAGGCTATACTTAAGCATAATCAACCTGGTGTACAGGTGTTGCCGGTAAGTTTTCGTTATGGAGTACAGCCACTGGCGGCCCAGGAGGTGGGTTACCTGGGACACATCGCTTCTACTGACGAACTGGCCACTTTGAACAGAAAAAATCATAAAAACTATCAGTTAGGTGATTGGGTAGGTCAGGCCGGGCTGGAAGGTTTTTACGAAAAGGAACTTAAAGCCACCCGCCCTTTGAGAGCGGCGCGGTTATTCATTGATGGCGCCGGCCGGCCGCTTCGTGGTTTAGGAATACAGGTAGCCAACGAAACCGATCCAGGGCAGAACAATGTGGTAACGACCATTGATGCCGACATCCAGCGAAAAGTGGAAAAAATTATGGATGCCAAGGTACACAAGGGGGCAGTGGTAGTCATGGATCCCTATTCCGGGGATATTCTGGCCATTGCTAGCCGACCGACCTTTGATCCTCACCCCGGTTCATTAGATTACTACTTGAAAAATTCACCCCAAGGCACTTTTCTGGACCAGTGTACAAGCCTTTTTCAACCCGGTTCGGTTTTTAAAGTGGTGGTGGCTTCTGCAGCACTGGCGGAAAAGGTGGTTACACCTCAAAGCACTTTTATGTGCCTGGGAGATAAGGATCCATTGATCCATTGCTGGTATGCTCCCGGCCATGGCAAGATTACATTTGAGGATGGGTTTGCCCAATCGTGTGACCCGACTTTTGCTCAGGTGGGACTTAAACTGGGGGCAAAAAAACTGATGCAGTATGCCCGTCTTTTCGGTATGGATAACCAGAAGATTACCGGTTACCCGGTATCCGGTGACAACCGGCAAAACCTGCAGTTGATTGGTTCTCCCTATGCTCTGGTCAACAGCAGTGTAGGTCAGGGACCGGTGTTGACCACGCCGGTACAGATAGCCGCCATGCTTAGTGTAATTACTAATGACGGTATATATGTCCAGCCCCGCCTGGTTAAGGAGGTTACTTCTTTCAGTGGTAAAGTAATAAGGACGTTTTCTACCGGCTCGCAACACAGAGTAATTCCGGCTAGTGTGGCAACTGAAATGCGTCATCTGTTACAATTAGTAACTACTAAAGGTACTGGACAGGCAGGCTATGTACCTGGATACGGCAGTGCCGGTAAAACAGGTACCGCCCAGGTAAATGGCATAGATAAGTTAAACGCCTGGTTTTGTGGCTATGCCCCACTTGAGCATCCGCGCTATGTGGTGGTTGTACTGGTGCGGGGGGAGAACGTAGGCGGAGGAGGGACGGCGGCACCGGTTTTTAAAGAAATCATCAAAGCCATCATGAAATAAAAAATTAACCGATCAAGTTAACCAGGGGAACGAACCGCCCAGTTCAAGGTAATACCTTGAGAGGTAACGGTAACAGGAAATTGGTAAGCACAGTGACGGAAGGTCTCTTAATTTTATATGCGTATGAAAAGCCTTGTTCTTTAGGAGCGGGTTTTTTATTTGTGTTGTTTTTAGGTTATTATAAGCATATATGTTTAATATTACCATGTAGGATTCGGTTACAGGGGGTGATAAGTAAGCCACTAGCTAAATTTTTCATAAAATAACCTGACTTGTTATAAATTTATAAATAATTTTCTATTATGGAGGTTTTTGTCTTTGTCGCAATTGTCATATTTACGTCAGTATAATAGGCTCAATCAAAAAGATTACTTGGTTATAAAAGTTGCCAAAATGTTGTCATTGCTTCTTTTAATGTATTTATGTACTGTAACGGGTATTAAAATTCTGCCTTCTGTACCCAGGGGGACAAAACAATTAAACACTTATATTTTAGAAAAAATAGATCCACTAGCGATATTGGAATCTGCTATGCCTATTATTGCCAGCTCAACATTGCCAAAAGAGAACCCGAAAAAAATATACGATCCAATATTGGATGCTTTAAAAATCCAATTGTTATGCGTGAGATCTCCTCGCCTTATGCTTGAATCCCAAATCCCCTTTATGTATTTCCCAGATTCCTTTCCTCAAAAGCCTTGGATTGGGGAACACAAACAACTTTCTTTGCCAAACCCAAAACATGCTTCTCAGAGCAATCAAGATGATTCCTTTCCTTTTACTAAGACTGTTAATGGTGTAGAAGTCGTATTTATTGGCAAAAATGAGTATTACCCTGTAAGTAACGGTTACACGGGAAATCTAGCTATGGAGAGCATTAAAAAATATGGCACATTGTTAAAAAAATATTCTTCTCAATATGATCTTGATCCGGCTATACCGCTGGCAATTATGAAAATTGAGTCGGGCGGTAACCCCAATGCGGTGTCAGACAAGGGCGCGCTTGGTATAATGCAGATTACAAAGGATACAGCCACCCAGTGGGGATTATCAGATCCGCTCAATCCGGGAGACAATATAAAAACAGCTATTAAAATTTTGCATTATTATTACACCATTTACAATGGCAATATGGCACTGATGGCTGCAGCCTATAATGCTGGTATTGGGGCTGTCTCAAAATATGGCGGCGTTCCAAAGTATGCTGAAACGCAGAATTATGTAAAAAATTTTAATATATGGTATTTGTACTACAAAAAGCATGATTAATCTACGAAACAACTTATAACATGCTCCAAACCAGAAACCAAAGGGGAGATAGTATTGCGTATAGTATCATGATCGGTGTATTTGTATCGGCCATCCTGCAAAATCTTGTTTCAGAAGAGACTATTCGTAAAATTTTGCCCAAAAATAGAATTGTCAACGTACTCTTTGCCAGTTTTTGGGGATCATTTTTTCTGTATGTGAATGCGGTATTGTGCCGGTCACCCGCAGGTTGGTAAGTAGTACTTTCCTTTGAAGGCAAACTTAGGGCCGACAATCGTTGGGTGAAATTAGCTAAAATCATCCCTTGGGATACCATCGAAGACCGCTACGCAAAACTTTTTACCGGCAACCGTGGACAGGTAGCCAAACCCGTACGGATGGCCCTCGGTGCTCTCCTCATCCAAGAGAAGTATAGATACAGTGATCGCGAGACGGTTGAGCAGATCACAGAGAACCCATATCTGCAGTATTTCATAGGCCTCCGGGAATACCAGGACCAACCTCTGTTCGATCCTTCTCGTATGGTGCACTTTCGTAAGCGTTTTGACGCAGAAACGCTAAAAGCTATCAATGAAGAAATCTGCTACGGTGAGCCTGTTATTACCGTGTAAAAGCACGGGGAATGGCTTCAACAATAACAACGAATATGCCCAATTCCCAAATGACCATAGGCAGTGGGTCGGAAGTGGCAGCACCTTCAAAAATGGTTATTTCCGGGGCCCTCTCCCGGATGTATTTTCCCGCCGCGGACAGTATTTCATCAGTATTCACATATACCCTCATATAGGGTTTATTGCCCATGGTAGTGTTCAAGTAGCAGTATTCGCATTTTCCATGT
>CAZXQO010000037.1:0-38324 GCA_964643075.1 uncultured Peptococcaceae bacterium | reverse complement strand
GGTCGGCCAATCTTGCCGGTGTAAGAGTGGCTAACTGCGCCTGTATCATCGCCCCGGCCTGTCCCGCCGTGATGGCCTGTGCCTGGGCCTGGGTTAAGTTGGCTATGCAATTTGCCGGGCTTAGGGCTGCAAAAGCAAGATTGGACAGGTCGGCCAATCTTGCCGGTGCCAGAGTGGCAAACTGCGCCTGTGTCATCGCCCCCGCCTGTAAGGCCGTGATGGCCTGCGCCTGGGCCTGGGTCAGTACCGCAATATGTTCCGTGCGCCAAGCCTGTACCTGGTTAGGCGTGAAAGCGGCTATCAGAGCCGGTCCAAGACCCGCGAATTGAACAACACTAATTGCCGCCACATGAGGGTTGATTATCAGAGCAATCTGGACAACAGTTAAAGCATTAAAGGTTGCACCAGGAAGTCCGGCAAGCGGTGCGATGGCCAATCCTTGAAAAGGGTATGCCGGGACAGCAGGCGATACCCCTCCAATCCCCTTTTTTAACTGGATATATTCGCAATGGCCTATAGAACTTTGCATTTGATTAAAACATGGTACACTGGGTTCTTTCCTTTGTATCAAACCTCTACCATTATTTTCCGCCCTGTTTCCCATCACATCAGCTTCTGTTTCCAGTTCCGGGTCGTCGTTTACCGGCAGTCCGGCCGCCTGGGTCGTTACCTGCACGCGCCCCTGCTTTTGCTGCACCGCATGCCAGCATTCGTGGGGGAGACACTGTTCCTGCCCGGGAGCAATATGAATATCAGTTCCTTGAGTATAACCAAGAGCACCAACCTGCGACGGTTTATCAGAGTTGTATTGCACCCGGATATCTGAGAGGTCAAGACTTGAAAGAGACTCAATACCTGATTTGAGGCTACCGGGTATACCAGTTTTGTTTTCAGGGGGATCCGGATTGGAAACTTCTGTCCTTTGAATGGCTCGGTCCTGCTCCATTGGAAGCATTTCGGATTCCATTTGTTGGACAGACGAGGTTAAATCTTGTTGCGAAAATTGAGACTTTAAAAGTTGTATTGTAGCCCGATTGCCAATTGTACGCTGAAGCTGCAATATAGCGTCAGGTGAAATTGAACCTGGATTGAACATTGCCATTTGAATAATAGCGGAAGGGTTCACCTGCATTAAAAGGCTCGCATTCTCCTCAATTGATTTTGAAAAGGGTTTCTTTAATCCAGCATGTTCATTGCTTTTTACCTGTTCTTTTGTAGGCATCATAATCCCTTTCCATTTGATAGGATACTTATGATAGGATACTTATTTATAGAATTTATTATGTTTGTTCAGTATTGTATCACTCTCAATTCTTGAAAGCTTAAGAAAAATGTCGAAGAAAAAATAGAAAAATTCATTCAACAACATATCGCATCAAATCCTATTAGCCCTCCACTGAGCATAGCCTTGGGCATCCTTAACCTTTCTTTCCAAACAACCAAGTATAAAAGTTTTATCATGCGCAGCAAACTTCAAACCAAGGGTAATATAATAATCTCCTCAAAACATCTCTCTCCTTAATAATTAGTTAATTCAAATCACTCGCAATGATGTTTAAATTTATTTTTACGCCTCATAAATTTAGAGTTACTTGGACTATGAATAATGGAAAGGTTTGCGTATTTTTGCGAATCTTTACCTATAAACATTGTTTTACAAATTCCATTGGCATTGAGATGCGTTTTGCTGTTTCTTCAATAGATAATCCTTTGCTCAAGAACCTTCTTACTACGCTTTCCATGGATTCACCGACTTCAATAATGTGCATATCAGGGTCATAAAATCTAATAACGCGCTGTCCCCAAGGCTGTTCTTTTATTCCATGTATATATTCCACAGAATTGTATTCCTTAAGCTTTTCAAGCATACCATCCAAATTATCTTCCTCAAAATAAAGTTCACTATTATTTGATTTTGTGGTTATGTCATTAGTACTTAAATCAAGCAACTCTAAAAAATGTGATTTTAAATGTATTGAAAATTCACCCTCAAACGTCACATTTTCACCAAAATCATATTTTACTTTTTGATTAAGTACTTTTTCATAAAATCTTCTGGAAATCTCAATGTCATTAACAACAATAAGCGGACATATGAACTTCATTTCATGCCTTCTTTCATTTGAAAATAAGCTTCGCTGTGTTACTTGGCTAAATATGAATAATGCGAATATATTTTTGTATCGAGTTATATTTATCCTTAACCACTCTACCATAAAACAAATTAAATAGGGGTCTCACCAGCAAAACGCGGATTTCGTACGCTAAGCAAAATTTCATAGGAGAAAAGCCGTTTCCCCGTACGCTAAGGGGTAACGGCTCTATTATTATCCAAGAGCGGTCTTAATGAATTTATGTTGATACTCTTTTGTATCAAAGCGGTATTCCAAAGGAATTTAAAATTCTCACAGCCAAGTGGAGAAATATTATTGGGTAGATTTTCTTTTAATTGGGGTAGTGGGAGTATAAAGTAGCTCGTCCGCTGACTTTGCTTTTGCCTGCTTTTATGGAGCAAGATGTTTTTTATGACCGATAAAAGCCGGACTTATGTGCGTTATACCATTCTAAAACAGCAGTTTCTGGCTTCGCTTTCAGCAACAATAAAATTTCTTTGGCAAACTCCAACGAAGCAGTGCCATTGGCCGTGACCACATTGGAATCGCAGACAGCTTGTTCCTCTATAAAGTGCTGATTGCCTCTATAATGAGGAGCTTGGTCCTGCATGAATTCAAGAGTGTTTCCCGAATGTCTGATTTGATTCAAGTAGCCGTTTTCTGCCATAAAGTTGGCGGCACCGCAGATTGCACCTACTGGAATACGTCTTTCAATTGCATACTCCACCACAGGCAACACAGCGTTGTTCAGTTGTTTCATCCAGGCATTGCCTCCAATTAAAATCAGCATACCAAAGTCGGCAGGAAAATCGGCCACTGAATAATCGGGAAGAACTCGAAAACCACCCATCGATGTTTTGGGTTCTTTGTCAAGGCTTAACGTCTTTATCGCGTACCCTGTTTCGGGTGCGTTAAGTTCGGAACTGACATATGCGCTTTCCCAATCGGCATATCCGTCAAAAATAAATACCAGTACTGCTTTTTTCATTGTTTGTCCCCCTCCTTCTGTTAGATAGTCTACAATAAAAAAGGTGACACCTTTATGTCACCTTTTTTATTGTAGTGGGAATTTATTTTGCCCAAACGGCGTTTGATTTCTTCTTGGAGTGCAGGAGGAGAAATGACATGCACCTTGTTCAGGAGACTGAAAACCAGATCTGCCGCCCACGCTAAATTGGAAACTTGAAAACGAATCTGCCCACAATCCTCTTGACCTTCAATGTGCCGTTGGAAAAAAGAAGCGTCGATTTTGTCCGTCAAATCAAATTCATCTGAGACATCATATTCAAGTACGACCTCGAAAAATTCTGACTGATTTTGTTGTGAAAAAAGTTCAGCTCCATAGTTGTTGCTAAACTCGATTGTCTCAACGGGGCGGAGCTGAAATTGCTCCTCCAGGATTTCATAAGAAACAATTCGGCTAACCTTGAACAGCCGAAAGGCATCTCTGTCTCGGCAGAAGGCATAAACATACCAGCTCGACTGCTTAAAAACTAATTTGTGGGGCTCCACGATTCGCACGGAGCGGGAATCCCTAGAGATATACTCTAAGCGGATACAATGGTGCTCACAAATCGCACGGTAAAGTCTAGATATTTTTTCATGCACAATGCTGTCGCGGAACCAAGACGACAAATCAATGACATAATCACTTTGAGAAAAAATAGCTGTCTCCTTTTCCGGGACGAGCTTTGCAATTAAGTTTGTTACGGAGGTGTCACCATCAATACTTTTCAGGCCGTTGAGCGCTGTAAATATCTTTTTTGTATCGTCCGTGGAAAGAACTTTTTTATCTACTTTGTAGCTTTCTACGATAGCCACTCCACCGCCGATTCCTGGATAAGACACGATTGGAATACCTGCACAGTTCAGTGTTTCCAAATCACGAAAAATTGTCCTTTTCGACACCTCAAAACGATTGGCAAGTTCTTGAACTGTAATTTTATCCGTACTCACAAGAATACAAAGCAAGCCAAGTAATCGTTCTGTTTTCAAAAATCCCACTCTTCCTTATATCTATTGTAACTGAATGATATTTTATAGATTCTTCCCAATTAACAAATTGAAGATGGTATATTTGTGATATATTATCATAAAATTCTGCTACACCACTCATTCTCTCACCCCAAAAAGGTAATCATAATATGAATAATTGGAAGTTATCAGAGACTTTCACCGTTAGACTGTCGGATATGCCGGACACACTAGCAAAGCTTTATACCATTGGGCGTATAATATTCAATTGTGCCATCAATGCGCTTAATGCGAATAGTTCCGTTTATGAATTCGGCGCGTTTCATGCCGACAGTGCGACACAATTCCTTGCCTGTGTCATCTATAATCACCCAATTGCTTTCAGAAATAGCAAGTCCTGCTTTATTATCCGGAGGGTTTGTATAAATTGAATATAAAATAGCGCTTCCACCGTCGCCTGCAGGGTCACCCATAGGCATTTCACTGATTTTACTGCCCTTTGCATCACATAAACGATAATAGCCGTCGCCATTAGCCGAATTAACGCTTGAAAAGGCTAAACCATAACGGCCATAGCAGGTTTCGCAATAATCGCCAAATTCAGCCGATATACGGATGCCGTTAATATCATAAAGATGGCCTTCACCCCTACCTGTATCGCTGCTTGCTATAAAGTGCCCATCACGAGTCATTATGATATTGTTTTTGTCGCAAGGGAGAATAGATTTGCCGTCAAATGTCATGACACCATTTTCAAGTGTGCTTTTATCTTGCACTACAATGTATTTTCCCCAGGCAAAACCTCCGAAAAGGTATTTTGAAAAATCAATACCGCATTGTTTTGATACAATTATTCCTGCTTCATCAATAAGATATGGGTTTATGTTTCCTTCTGGAAATACTATGGCTACGCCATCATAAAAGTCGCCTACTTGTGCATACTGAGCCTGGATAACAACATTTCCTTCATTGTCCAGATAACCCAGGTGGGCACCCTTGAACGGGTTGGGTCCAGCTGGTGGTTGTTCCGGGAGTTTCCAATATTTATACCATCCATTCCTGCATTTATCGGATACAATGCTGTTTTCAGCTATTACATTACCATCAGGTAGTGAAATAATCGCGCCTGTTTTTCCGTTAACCACATCCACGCCGGCATGTGACCCGGATAGAATGGTGACATTGCCAAACACACCGTTCCACTTGTTATTCAGCGCAACTTTTTCACCGTTGATATTTAGAATAGAGAATGCATTGCCTTGCTTTACCACCACGTAGCCATAGGTGAATTCATTCGGAAGTGGTCCATCAATGCCGGAATATTGAGCTTTTATTACTACATTGCCCGCAGCATCCTTATATCCATAAAGACCGGTTGCGGCATCATAATAAATAAATCTGGCGTTGGACGCTTTGGAAAACGTACCGCCGTTATTTGCCCATTGGTTCATGCGGAGCATGGTAATGCAAGACTGCTCGCGGGTATATGCACCGTTGGGATCAAAACAATTGCCGCCTATACCTGCCATAATCCCGGAGTTGTAACAAAAATCAATGCCGGTGCGTGCCCAGGGGGCGATGTAAGAGTATTCAATGCCATTTTTCATTATTTTGGGAGGATAATTACGGTCATCAAATACATGAGGGATAAGCTGTACGTTGGAAGCGGGAGGAATGACTGAAGACTGTCCGATTTTGGTCATCGAATAGATCATTTTTGCGGCTTCCTGTCTGGTGATGGGGTCATTGGGGTAAAAATACGTGCCTGAAGCATTGGTTTTCTTGCCTTCTATAATACCTAAAAATTTCGCTTTTTTAACATTTTCATCGTTGGTATCGGCAAATTCTACCAGCTTCCAGCCATCATTTTTATCGAAGTCATAGCCTCGTTTTTCAAGCAGAGTAACAATTAGCTGGCAAAAATCTACCCGGGAAATGTTATCCTGCCAGCCGCTCTGAAGGTTATTCGGAACAAGGCCTGCAGCAATAGCCCCTGCAATATCGCTCTGCGCCCATGAAGAGGGGGTATCTGCGGCAAAAGCGGATGTGTTTGCCGTAAAAAGTAAGATGGTTAGAATCACTATAATCCATCGTTTCATAGCATGACTCCCCCAGTCATTTCAATAAAATAAATTTTGTCATTTTATTAAAATTCTTTCTACACATTGTTTAGTGAATCCTTGCTGTCAATGAGCAAATATGAATAACCCGAAGTACGATAGAGGGAATTTAAGGAGAAAAGAACTTCCAAAGAGCAACCATACCATCAAAAAGTTCAGGCGAATATCCGGTCCCTTGCCATTGTGGGTATAACAGGGTAAATGTCTTTGATGAATTATCTCTTGACATGCAACCACTCCACTTTTTACCTTGCAACAACAACGTTCTTGCCAAGGTCATTAATATCAGTTATGCCAGCTTGATTAATTTACTGGAGTTAAATAGCCGTTATTGAAATAATATTCAAATATGAATAATGGGTAGTTAGCAATTATAAAGAATTATATTTTCTATTTATGTTACATATGCGATAATCACAGCATAGCCATATGTATTTAGTCATGATAAATGACTTGATTTTCTATATTGCCATGTTTTCTCTTACTCTCTTTGTAAATTTTCCAACATGCACATATTATTGATACCAATGAAATAAAATATATGATAGTAGCCACAAAATCCAGTTGACTATAATATATTAAAAACCCTATAATCACAGCAATCAGTATAGCCAATGCAATGCTTGCAGGGAAACGGTGAGAAGGTGCTACTTTTGCACCTGCTATAATAAAAGTATACGGGGCTACAAAACTATAAAACAAATTAATTAATAATCCCGCCCACATACCAAACCCCAGTCCTACATACACATGAACAAATATATTGTTAAGAGTTCTTATTCCTATCAAAGTACCTATTGCAGCAGGTAAAACTAATATCCACCTTAACCAATAATTCACAAAATTACCTCCTTAATCAATCTTTAATCAAACAAGTGATAATCTTCTATTGTGAACACTTGTACATATATGAACAATGTGAAGTTAAAAATTCTAGTGTACTAAAAAATTTACGCGTAGTTCCCCCGAGCTAGTATCAGGGGGCATTAAATATTAAGACTTATATTATGATCGATTAACTCATTTTATATCCACTGAAAAGGCATAGGATACCGTTCCTTTTTCCCACGTTGCTACAACTTCGTATACAACTGAGTCTTTAGAATCTGGAACTACTAACTGATTATTGACCAATTCTTGTTTGAGGGTTGTTTTATCACCCCAAATATTAACATTAACACAATTGGGTTGAGCATCACTAAACATTAATGTAAGTGTAGATTTAGGGGATACAATTAATGGAGTTGAATTCTTAACTAGCTCAGTTGGACTACTAGAATCAGCATTTGTTGTAGTTTTTGTGCCATCATTATTATCAACGGTCCAAGAATATGTCCCTCTAACAGCATCAATGCTTTTGTTTTGGAATAATACCTTTAATTCTGGTGGTTTAGTAAGTTGACCTTGTCTGCTAGGGGTATTACCACAACCAACAAGTGAGAGAAGTAGTAACCCAATAAAAACTGAGATAAGGAAATTTCTTTTACCCAAAATAATACACCTCTTTTTACGAATCTATGATATTTGACCTTGCTGATAACCTAATTCTGACTAAAGAATTGCTCCTAATTAGCCTACTAATGAGGCACGAAATATGAATAATGTGAAGTTCTCATTTGTACTAGATTTTTTTGCTTTATGTTTAAAATGTGCCACATACCATATTTACGATATGGCGCAATCTGTTGAAGTTGTGCAGCAAGGGAGTACTGAGTAAACCAGCAACTATGGATAAAAAGATTCCTGAGAAGAAACGCTTCCCCACCGGGGCAAATGTTATTGTGGAATAACCACTCTCCGAAGTGGCCGGAACGTTGCTAGGTATCGGATGAAGTTGGTGACGCAGAATTGCCAATATTTCCATTCTAGCCGAACGGTCAGCGAATTCTAAGACAATAGCTGGACAATGATTAGTGTAAAAGGAAGCAAAAGAACCGTCGCCTTGTTTCCTTCGATATTGCCGGTGTCTTCTTTCGGTTATTTGGTACACATTTCTATATTATACATATTATGAAACAAGAAGGAGGGAGTTTCATGGCTGACACTGGTTCTCGTATAAACGCTATTGCTCAGGCGGGACAGTTTTTTAGTGTAAACTTTGGTGAAGACGCTGGTCCTGGTGCCCGATACGAACATATACTTGCCTTTGAAAATCTTGCAATCAATAAAAAGACTATGTACCTGGATAGTGTTTCAGCAGCTCTATTAATTTCTCCGACGACTATTCCATACCAAGCCACCTTTGATGTTTATGTTTTCGAAGTAATCAATCTCACCGGAGGAAGAGAGTTGTTACCGGAAAACCTTAATCTTGGTTCATCGATTGACCCCGACATCATAGTTTACGCAAATCCTACTGATTTCAAAAGTACAAGGTATTTTTTAGAGACAAATAGCCCCAGCGGCGAATATTTCTTTAACTTTGACGGGAAAATCATTGTGCCGCCGGGACATATTCTTGGCATCATAGTGGGTACTAAAGAAATTGTAGACGTGGGGTTTATACAGATAAACGTTATTTGGTACGAGTTAGGAAACGAACAAGGGGACGGAGTTCTATAACGCGACAAGGGAAGGTGCTTTTTTCTTTCATTCAATTAATACCTAATAAAATGCTGTGTAAACATAACCCCGTATGGCCCACCCTGGACAATACCGATTATGCACGTACATTCCAAATATTATATGCAACAATTCAGTTAATATACTAAAAATTGAATTCCTTTTTTAACAATTCGAATAGCCATAATCATTAAGTATATGAATAACTGGAAGTTGTTTTTTGGAAGTTTCCAAAATTCCTGACGCGTTTCTGTCCTACTCTTTTAGCCTCACCTTTGGAAATAAGGAACCTATACATTTGCCAGTCTATTGTTGCTTTAAATGTGAAACGTTATGTTGGACTGTTCCCGCTCTAGCAGATACTTGCGTTTTGGCTAATCCATACTCAAAAGAGGTAGTTCCTTTTGGAGCGTCGAAACATCTACGAAAGTAGCAGCGAAAGCTCCATCGATTACAGCTTTTCTCAATACCGCTCTCATTCCGTTCTCAAGCTTAAGGTAAAGATCTTTCCTAATAACATCTAAGCCGGTAAAATCCTGCCCATGAGCTAATCCAGATCGTTCATAATAGATTGCTCGCAAGTTTTCTTTAGTAAATCCAAGCGCTCCAACTTTTGATTGGATTCCAAGCATCCGGTCAACAAACACACGGGTTGAGCCCGAATATTTCCATGGTTTAAAAGGATCGCGCTCATCATTCACATGGATTAGCGACTCCGCTGCTGTCACTAGCATTGGCCACCTAATATCCACATAATATGTACACGAGGCATAATCGAAATAAAATAGGGCCGACTTTACTCGGTCAGGCAAAGTGACGTTATTGTACTTAGCTACTAACTCAGCTATTTGGGGCACATGTTTTTTCGTCAACCGATCATATCCAGGTTCTACCACATATGCAACGTTACCGAAACCTTGCCTTAATGCGGGGATGATACGCCGTTTACCATCAGGTAATATCTCGATCCTAGCCGCATACTCATATCCAATGGAGGTTGGATACACTAAACGGGACATGCTAATGACTAACCCGATCCGGCCGTCTGAGTCCCATGTCAGTTCTGAACCACGTGGAACAAATGTATTTTCTCGGACTATAGCATATCTACTATGAAACTGCCGAACGGTTTTAAAGTTTTCGCCAGCAGGTTCGCAAGCATCCATTATATCTGAAACCAACTGTCTATCAAGTGGACCGATCCACAGATCTTCATCTAAGTGGAGGCGTTCATCAATCAATTGATCTCGATCAATTAGCCCTTTTTCACCAAAGGTTACCATGTTACGGACAATATTTACATCAGTAATCGACATCTCAAATAACTCCTCATTAACGACATCTAACTTACCAATTCCCAAAAAGCCCTATTACATTCATCTTTGCTATGTTACGGGGCACCCTGCTATTATCGGTGAAATGGACGAAACACAGGTTTTTTAGGCTAAACTTCAGATAATCCTCTATGAATAATAAGAAGTCGAATTCAAGTAGCAGTAAGGATTGAGTTCCTTTAATCGAGAAGAAACTTTCCATTAACAAAACAAGTCCTTGCTCAAAAGTAGAACAGATAAAAAGATAAACATACTATTAGGCAAGCAACTATATTAGCGTAATTCATACCACACGTCATTTAGACCAGGATTATGTTGAAGTAGAATGGGTAAGGTTTTTTTAGCTTGCATGAATAATAAAATATCAAAGACTCTAGATGGTTCTTCCAACAAACTCGGATAGTTGCTTTTCCTGATTCCTTCATTAAAAATATCATAAAAACTATTCCAACATTCTCCTAAAATATAGGGCAAGCTGGTAATTTTTTTGCTGTCCGCATTATTTGTATTTTTTGGCAAAATAAACTGAGTTGAAGAGAAACCTGCATACCCTCCACGATTAAGCCCTTTTCTTACATTTCCATCAAACGCAGGCATGTATGCAGTTATCAGAAGTGCCGCTTTCATTGGATAAGTTGCATTTGAATTATCTATAAAGAGTTTTTCTGCAAGGCAATTCAAAACAAATATTAGTTGTGCGTCAATAGCTTTAAGCTTTTCTAGGTTTGGTTTCTGCTTATCTATAAGTTTTTCTACACCCGAAACTCCGAGTCTCGATATTTTAATTTGGGATAACTTCAACAAATCTGCATGAAGTATAGGGTCAATTAATGTCCGTTCAAAGTCCTTAATGTCACGCGGTTTTGGTGCCTTGCGCCCACCTGCACCCCAGTTTATAAGAACCTGCTGCAAAGCCTTGGCTAATGATGTTACTGTTGCATTGTTAGGTTTTGATTCAGATAAATACTTTCTGCTTATCTCCCGAACAATAAAATAGTCAGTATGATAATCTTTTGGGAATCCGTTAATAGTATTTAATAACTGAATTTCATCACCAATAATCTTCAGATCATTCATCCTCTTTTAAAATATATTTGGTGATACCGATTCTTTTTAACTTCCCGTTATTAGCCAAAGGCGAAGTTCGGTAATTCCCCCATTATAAACAAACTGCGAAACTGATAAGTACTAATTTGATTTTTGCATTGATAGATTGTACAACGGATTACCTCATCCAAACTCACACCAGACAATCACTTTTTTTCATAGAGTTTATACATCACAACTTTTCGCCAATCCTGTTTAAAGAAAAATCATCACCCTTTTTGCACACGATATGCAATTGATATGGTGGCTTTATCTTATGTGAGCTCAATTTATAAGATGCTACTATTATGTCTAACAGTTCCTGCTGGTTCAGTAGCTTGTCTTCAAAACGTGTAATTCCCGATCCCAATATAGGAATACACACATCTTTTTGTCCATAATACTTGTCAATCTCGTTCCACAGTATTGACAGACAATCAAGGAATTCTTCACGGGAGAAGAACCATCCTCGCCCATCCTTGTCTAATTTCGCAAATGCCATCAATAAATCGTCACCGTTTGGCACCAGTCTCCCTGACTCGTATCTCTCTTTGCTTTGATATCTTGACTTACCTTTAACTGGCTTCAACTGAGCTTTTTCTATCAAAGCCTGCATGTTATGTATTGGATTAGCTACAAGGTATTGCCCACAGATAGAGCTGGGTTTAACATCCGAAGGAGCATCTCCCACGCTCGTTGTGAAACATTCGTCAAAGTTGATTATTCTTTTACAGCTATCTTTCTTGAGTATGTCTCCGTATTCAATCCGAATGCTATAACCATGCCCTTTTATACAAATGCTTTCCCTAACGCAACGATAAATAGCATGAACTATTATTACTATGACGAATACAGCAATAAAAGTCAAAATACGGTTTATCATTATATTCGCTTCGCCGGAAGCGCCCTTTAGCAGTTTGCATCCTTTAAAATACGCTTCGGGGACAAATATAAACACCACAGTAATTATACTCAATGTCCAAGTGAAACTTTTCCTAAAGAACTTATTCATATCCAAGTGCCTTTTTTATGTTGTGATAGTCGCCAACCTTCATACCCCGATCGTTCATTTTCCAAAATGGAACCGCAACAGATTCATAACCAGACATGTAGCCTGGAAGCCAACTTGTTTCTTTGCGTGTCGAGTTGTAAACAACAATTATTGTTTTATTGCGTTTCTTTGCTTGTTCAAACTCATGCCGAAGGTAAGAAAATGCATTTATGTTGCCAACATCATCATCTGCTCCGGTAGAATAAGTTTGAAACACCTTGCAAGTCTTGGAACCATTGGTATTTTGCTTATATGGAGTACAACTGCAATTTATCTGATCTTCTGTTGCTCGAGAACAGCCGCTGCCCGCTGTTCGAGACGCTGTTTTATCACCAATGACAATAACAACTGCGGAAGATGCATTTATTTGTTGATTAAATTCCCGCTTCAAGTCACAAGGCCGACAATCAGGATCATTTGAAATACTACCTGTGACAACTTTGGCCATGTCCACAAAATCTACCTTGTGCAAGTTATCAGAGCCCCAATTATTAAGAGTATCGACAACATTACGGTCACCGCTATCATTTGAGTAATCTGCGCTAATGTAAACCCGTTTGCTCATAATACTACCTCCTCGAATAATTCTAACTAATTAGGTTGCTATTCAACAGCTCGTTATTGCTATAATGGAACATCAAGCAATTTGGTACGAATTTCCCATTATAGACATTATATTCAATAATACGGTATCTAATTAATGGCCATATTTCAATATTAAACCCCAAATACAGAATTAAATTGCCCGTAAATTTTCTAATACTCTGCCTTTTTCCCTTTGAAAAGATTTTGGATTTACTAAAATCAGTGTCTGAACATTCCTGTCCTCTTACGGGACAACGGATCCAACAAGCTGGTATAGGGATATTTCCCCATGATGTCTTATACTTTGCTATTTTACAAATCTCCTGCAAATTTTATCTAGTTATTACAAGTTCGACATTATCTTTCATTTCTCGCAACCCAGAGTGTTTGAGGGTAGCAATCCCAGCAAGAAGTACACCCAGCGTCTGCTGGGCGATGCTGCGGACATGGTGACGACGGATGTAGACTGTTTATCTTGCCTATCCGGATTATCTCCACCAGTTGCTCCTCCACCCAACCGCCCGCTACCCGCCTTGGCCGGTCCCGTAACCATGTTCACCAGGCAAAGGCCGGTTTTTTTGTATCACTTTTACCTTTTGCCCATATTATAGCGCTGTAAGGAAATAAGGTTAATGGAGTGCCGGCTTGGTGGCAGAGCTGGGTGATATGGGCGGTACCGGAACCAGTACGGCTGCCGCTTGATGATCAGGCTGGAACTGGCCACATGGTACCAGTGGCCGCGCCAGAGGAATTGCGTGGGCAGGCTGTCAGGGCCGGGGATGAGCTGGACTGTTACTGTAAATCAATAATTAAATCAAATAATCTTGCCTTTAGAAGTGGATGCTTGGCTTTTGCAAAAAACTTGTTCAATGCATCCGTGTCTCCTTTGGACAGTTTTAGCGTGCTCATAGCATCGGTCATCGCCTTGCTCAGAAGCTTTGCCCGCTCCTGCAAAGTTGCAGGCGGATTGCTCTGCATATTTTGGGAGCCGTCTTGAAGTATTTTTTTAGCGCCCGAAATATCCTTTCTTATTGTTGGTTTTATCTCAAGAAGTTGGCTGAGCTCTGTAAGTGGATTAGCCATATGGAGGGCTATCTTACGTTTGTACGCAGTGATCGCGGATTTTATTATTGGGTCCGTAATCTTCGTTAAAACCTGGTCGCAATTAAAACCCGTAGCTTTGACATCACCAAGCAACTTCATTGACTGGCTGTAAGCAAAATCAGATTTTTCCCTTTTTGTATTCATCAACTTATTAAAATCATCTTCAATCTTACTGATGTCCATATTAGGAGCAAGCTGCTTTTGCAATTCCACAAAACCTTCCCACACCTTTATCGGATCTGCTCCAGTCTGCGTTTCCTGGTATTTTTCCAGAGCGGCTGCCACAACAGGGTTATTGCTGCTGACCTTGGACGTATCTGCCTTACCCATTTGCAGATCCTTTATCAGCAAGCGATAGAGTGCATCAAGTTTCTTGGGGTTACTTCCATTCGCAATGGCGATTTTGGCCTTTTTATCAAAGTCCTTAATCTGCTGTTGTTTGTTTTGAGGCGGCAAAGATTGAGCAAGCACGACTTTTGCTGCTTTCAGAGTGTCTTGTGGGTCGTCGTCAGCCAGATAGCGATTGCGCTTGACAAGCTTTTTCCGCCCGGCTGTGCGCATTTCAGAGCCGATTCCACCCTTGAACTGATCAAAAACAACATTGCTCAGTTGTGCTTTAATGATTTTATACTGCAACAGGCCTTCTTCAGGATCGTTTTGGTACGCCTCAAGGATATACTGGCGGAACAGAGCCATTATTGATTGCCAGGTACAGGAGCCAAGGCGCTGCTTTTGCTCAAAATATTCATCGGATGGCTGCTGATTCGTTTGTCTGGTGTTATCAACCGGCAGTTGATCCAGCTTTGTATAAACCGTATTGATGTTAGGATTGACTTTGTTTGCAATTAACAACTGCCACAGCTTAGGATCTGTGGTTGCCTGATCTTCGACAGCTGATTTTTCGTAAAATGTCTGATGCTTTTCAATACCGTCTATAGTCTTGGACTGGTGTTTTTCAAGGCCGCTCCCGGTATTGTAATGAATTATCCGGTATAAATCTTTAGCCTGGCGGCTGACGCGCATAAGTGTGGCATGACCTTTGTTTCCTGACGGGATTAGTATCATTGGCGCTGGTTCCTGTACATTTTGTTTGGGAACCGGCAGATCAGATATTTCCTGTACCAGAATCCTGGCCAGTGTATGCATTTTCTCAAGATTTTTTGAATCCAGGTCATCCTTGGCATACTCTTCAATTAAAACTGCCCACTCAAAAGCCTTATCCAGTGCCTGAATGAGTGACTGCACCGCCGGCTGGGCGGACTGGGCCACGTTTGTGACCTTAGCCAGCGCTGTTTTAAAGGCATTGATCGTGTAGGGGGCCTGGTATCCTCCCGAAAAATTTTCACGTTCGCCCGTCTTATCAAACAGGTGATAGGTAAGAATTTTTTCAGGGTTAGGATTTTGGTATTGATCAGTTTTCCCCTGCAGCAGGATTGACTTAAGGTCTTTAAGCGGGAGCCCTGCCTCAGCAAACCATGTCGGATCTGCCTGTACCGCCTGAACGTTCTGTTGAGCCCAGCCGGTCAGTTCCGCCGGAGCTTGCTGTGGGTTAGGAAAGAGGCTTACATATTCAGAACGTAGAAAATCCGGGGATACCATTCCTTTACTCATGGCATCCCGGAATATCTGTCCGGCCCGGTTAGCTTTAAGATGAAAAGATATGGCATTCCATGAGCATTCAAAATCATTGATATCGAAAACATTTTGCTTTACGTCATTTTCCAACATGTTAGCAGCTGCATCAAACTGGCTTTTTTTCATTAAATTTTGAATATCTGTCCAGCCAAGTTGCTGCCCGGTGGCTTGTGTTTTTCCCCTTACCCGCACCTTCTGTCTTCGGGCAGCGGCAGCACCGGCATCAGCCGCCTCCCTTTCCAGGTAGCTGTCAGTATTGACAGGAACATTGCTGTGTTGCATCGTTACAGTTCCACCACGCCGCTGCTGCAACACATGGGTTAATTCATGGCCGAGTAAGCGCAGACCAGGCGTCCGGTCAGGCTGGTAGTGACCGGGAGAAAAGTGAATATTCTCCCCTATAGCAGCGGCACTGGCGCCATGCGGCACTGCGGGTGAGTTGGGATGAATGCGTACCGGTGAGAAGTCCGCATCAAAGGCGGTCTCCATTTGCGAACGGATTGTACCCGGGAGTTGCTGACCGGTTTGATTATCAACAGGGGAACGTTGAACTACCGTGTCATTATTTATCAAAGGGCTGGCAGGAGCAGGGGTGCATTGGATATCTGCTGATTTATATTGCATAATTCCCGACAAAAGCCTGCCAACAGCCTGATTGCCAAGCGTGCTCTGAAGTTGCATTATCTCAACAGGGGAAAGTGAAGCAGAATTTAGTAGTGCCCTCTGGATAATATGTGAAGGATGTGCCGGCTGGTTTGATGCAAAAGAGTAATGCCCATTTGATAGCGGCTTCTGCCCCGGTGCAGATTTATCCTTGTTTCGTGTGGATTTTTTTGATGGCATGAAATCGTCCTTTCACAGGCAAGAAAATTCTGAACTTAAATGATGATGTAATATGTTTAACACCACCAATTGCCCAGCTGCTAAAGCAGGTGGGTTTTCTAGAACTTCGCAAATAAACCACAAACCCAATAGTTAGGGATAAACCCGGCTAATTCTATAATCAGCTAATTAACCGTAATGAAATCCTTCAACTGCTCATATTTTTTGTCGCCTATACCGGATATTTTTTTGATATCCTCAGGATCGGTGAATGTCCCGTTTTCTTCCCGGTAGCTAATTATCCGCTGGGCCAGGGAGGGTCCAATCCCCGGCAGAGTATCAAGTTCCGCCAGCCCTGCGGTATTAATATTTACCATACTGCCACTGCCGGTTCCGGCGCCTGACCGCACCACGGTGCCACCGGCCATGGGCTGCGGAGTGGTGGCGACGCCAGCCGCCGTAGCCGGCCCATTTAAATTCTGCTTATAAGGTACAGGAACCTTTCGCCCGTCCTTCAATACCTCCGCCAGATTTAAGCTGTCCAGATCCGCTTCTTGTAGCGCCACGGCCTTCTCCACAGCATCAGCAACCCTGGCCCCGGGGGGCAAGCGGTAATTACCGGGCTTTTCCACTGCGCCCTGCACATATACCACTATCTCTTTGCTGCCATCATGCTCTGCCTCCCGGCCAGGGCTTTCAATGACCATACCCTCGTCAGCCCGGTTGCTCCGGAAATGCCACTCGGCATATTTATAACCGCTCCCAAAAAGAATTATAGCAGCCAGTATTATTAGCACCAACTGCTGTTTTCTTTCCAACTGGAACAATGACAACACCTGCCGTAAAAGCTTATTATCTCGCTAACAGCCTGTAAGACCCCGTCCTCGAAGGTCGGGGATCAACAGGCCGTAAAGCTCAAAGTTGGGGACATTCCTCCGGCTCCAAAGTCAGACTTTAATTGGGGACATTCCTCCGACCCCAAAGTCAGGCTCCAAATGGAGGTGTGTCCCCTTTCCTATGTTGAGGTGCAGGCGCAGGGATGCTTCCTGCTTTTACCCTCAGGCTGGTCTGAAAAGTACAACTGCTAATTCCTGTTCTACAGCTATTTGTGAGTAATCCCCGGCCCATAAGCCGGGATTATTTGATAATTCTACCAAAAAGTAAATTTTCCTTCAAATTATCACATCATGCCGGTTATTTATCGCACTCAACTATATTAAATTTGCCCTGGGTATTAAGAGTGGCCAGAAAGACTTTCCGGGCAGGGACACCGGACTCCGCCAGTTTATCCTCCAGCCACCCCATATCCACTCCTATCCCGGCCAATTCCTTTTTTAATACTATGCCATCCATAATCAATATGGTGGGCAGGCCCTCGTAACCGGTGGGAACTTTTAAATCCTCCGGTGTTACGGGCCTTTTCTGTGATTTGGGTATCACGCTTAATTTTCCCGAAGTCTCCAACACCCCCACCTCTACGTCCTCAACATGAGGATAACCGCTTTCTCTTAACTGGGCTAATAAATCGTCCAGGTTATACCTGGCCTTACGCAATTCCGACTTTAGTATACAGCCATTTTTAATTACAATCTGGGCGTTGCCGTCCAAAATTTTTCGCAAGCGGTGACTGTGCAAGGCGGTGAAACTGAGCATTACCTCCAGCAGAGCCAGTATGACCAGAGGCACAATACCATGCCAGAGGGCTATGACATTGGACTGCAGTGGAATAACCGCTAGATCAGCTATCATAATAGCCACAACGAAATCAAAGGGGGAAAGCTGACTAATCTCCCTTTTGCCCATCATCCTGATAATCATTAATAACACGAAATATATAAAAACCGTCCTGAATATAATGTCCAGCATGCATTAAACCCCGGCTTTGTTAAAATTTTTTCCGGCCACATAATTATCTTCATGAAGACAAGCCGGCTTGATCATAATTTAACAAAAATATTTTTTATTTTAATATTCCCTAAATAAATATTTAAATTATCCCAGTTATACTATGATTATAAACAGCAAAACTCACCCTCCATTCTTCACGCAGGTTCCGGTGATATCCGGAACCGTTTTTTTTGCCCTTGGTAATAAAATATTGATTAAGCCGGCCTGCAAAAGGATAAATTGATAAACCGGAGAATGCTTAAATATAAACTATTTAGAGGTGAAAATTATGCCGCGTTCAATACTGTTTACCCCCGGAGATGACCGCCGCAAGATTGAAAAAGCTCTTGCAGCAGGGGCAGACGCAGTAACACTGGATCTGGAGGACGCCGTAGCCTACAGCCAAAAGGATGCTGCCAGAAATATGGTGCGGGAGCTAATGCAAAAGCCTGTCCCCCAGACTGTCTTTATCAGAATTAATGCCGCTTCCACAGACTACATACTGGAAGATTTAAAAGCCGTTGCCGTCCTGCCGACAGCGGGGCTTATGCTAGCCAAAGCAGAATCCGCAGAAGAAGTTAGAAGAGTCGACTGGCTGCTGGGGCTGCTGGAGATTGAAGCCGGGCTGTCCCGTGGCACCACCGCCCTGATTCCCTTTGTGGAAAGTGCAACAGGTATACTCCAGGCCCTGGAAATAGCATCCTGTCCCAGGGTAAAGGCACTGGCTTTCGGAGGAGTTGATTTCTCCCAGGAACTGGGCATTAACTATCCCACTGAAAGCGACGGTATGTTTCACGCCCGCAGCCAACTGGTGCTCGCTTCCCGGGCCGCCGGGATAGAGCCTCCCCTGGACACAGTTCTACCGGATATAAGGAATACGGAAAAACTCGCCCTGGAAGCCGGTATTGCCCGGAAGCTGGGCTTCCAGGGCAAACTAATCATTCACCCGGCTCAGATCGAAACGGTAAACAGGGTATTCAGCCCTTCCCCGGAAGAAATAGACTATGCGCGTAAAGTGGTGGCGGCCTTCGAGGAAGCCGAGGCAAAGGGAACGGCTGTTATTCAGGTGGAGGGCAAAATGGTGGAATACCCCATCGTGCGGCGGGCTAAGAAGATATTGTCCCTGGTAAACAACAATACGGCGTAAAACAGCCTGTCCTGTACATTACAGTAGTTTATCCCTGCCTCTTCAGCGAAGGCTTTTTGCCCGGAATTAACACTTTAAAAAGGGATGGGTTAAACCCATCCCTCGATTATATACTGGTGTTCTGCACAAATAACAGCTTAAACCGGTACATCATACTACTCCATATCATTTAAGCCCGTATTTCTTTCTCAGATAACTGGAATACAGCACACCCAGTGGATTGTGGGCCATGACCCGGTCCTTGACCGCAAATACGGTAACCGGGGCTTCGGAATATTTGTGAAAAAGCATATCATGGCCCACGCACAGCCCCAGTTCAACGTTAATATCGGTTTTGGACTTGTTAAGTATTTCGGCCTGGGCGATGGGATTGCACAGGGCTTCGAACTTTCCGGGTTTTCTGTTAGGCACCTCATAGTCTTTTTTATCAAGACCACACACCTTGCAGCAAACCGACTCTACCTTAAAATGCTGTTCAAGAATGTTGGATAGAGATTCCGCCTCGACCGACAGCCCCACGCAGAAAGCCAACCCCACTTTTTTATAATCCATTTGCTGACAAAATTTAATTAGCTCATCCAGGCGGGTAAGGTTATTGCCAAATTCATACTGAAAAAATCCACTGGCTCTGTGAAATGGTTTATTTTCGTCTTTAGTATATTCTGTTAAATCGGTTTTTCCTCCGGTGCAATCATGGCCTTTCTTGTCGCACCTGTTTTTTGGATCCTGCTTGCAATGTGCGCATTTCATTTTTATCGACCCCCTGGGAAACGTCAATTTTACATAAATAACCCGCTTTGAACTAAATAATCTTCATACCGGTGGCAACCTTGATGATATTGCCGAACATGTATCCAATACCTATATAGGTCAGTATCACCGCCAGGAATATTTTCAGATATTGAGCTTTGATGTATTTGGAGAATATGGGTCCCAGGTAGGAGCCGACGATAACGCCGCCCAGTTCAAAACTCAGCATGGCCCAGTCCAGGTTGCTGCCCATTTTAATGTAGTTGCCGATACTGGTGGCGGAGGAAACGAGAATGGAAAGAACAGAAGTACCAGCCACGATAAACATGGGAAAGCCCAAAATACTACTCAGATAAGGAACCAGCAGGAAGCCGCCGCCAACACCCAGGGCCGCGGAAATTATAGCCACGATAAGGCCGGCGATGAAGGGGGACAAAACGTTATACTTAAAGGTTTCTCCACTAAAAGAAAAGGTGTTGTTGATACCCGTCTGGGAAAAGTTAACGCCGATTTCCTTTAATTCATTCAGCTTGCCGGCGGCCTTTAGTTCCTTAACTCTTTTTTCAAAAGCCTGGTTGGCCTTTTTTACAGCCTGTTGCTTTTCCCTGGCGGAAGGCATCAGTTCGTACCACATACGCAGGGCAATAAACATGGTAATGGCTCCGAACAGGGGCTTGTAGGACTTCATATCCGGAAGGTAAGTATGAGAGAGCCAGGAACCCAGCAGTGCTCCGATTATACCACCCAGACCCAGGGCCACGGCGGCCGGCACCACCAGGCGGCGCTCCCTGAAATACAGAGGTGCTGCAATAACCGGACTTACCAGGGTGAGCATCTGGTTCATGGGTTTGATAATATTGGCATTTTTCATGCCGAAAATTGTTATATGTCCCACACCGGCCAGAATACCGCCGGCAGCTCCTATGGTTGAAAAAATATACCCCACAAATATTGACCAGAGAATTAATATTATCGGATTAACCGTAACACCAGCAATTGTAAATTCCATGTACTACACCTCCATGTATTTGTGCCTCAAAACGATTATTGTTCATGAAGAATGATTACAAGACGGAACTATTTCAAGAAGAAACTATTGAAAATTTTCTTCTGAAATTTGCGCCCGGCGTAATAAATAACGGCACATAGTGGATACCAGACCATTATACTGACTTGATTTCCCAGCCAGGGTAAACTTACCGGCAGGATAACGTTGCTGAATTTTAGACTTAGCAGCCAGATGGCCAGCGCATGGGGCAATAAAAAGCTAATACCATCCAAAAAACAACACATCAGGTATTCCATAAATACTTCATTGCTTTCTCTATTTAACGATTGATACATTGAATGCATCCCGGCCTCCGAGGCGATAGCGGATAATTCCTTCAATTCCTTGACCCTGGCCAACAATTTTTCCTGCTTCTCCCGGTGGGGGTGCAGCAATTTCTCTGTAAAACAGCCTATGAATTTACAAAAATTAACTATCTCCCTGCCCTTATACTCATTGATATTGCCCAACAACACTTTATCTGACAATTCATTCCTCACCCCTTTGCTTTTTTGTTTGCGATTAAATTACCCTTACTAGAAAATAACAGAAAATTAACAATCGCAATGTCAGCCCAGCGACAACCGGCCTGTCTTAGTGCCGACAGAAAAAATGTCATATGGTCGACAGAAAAAATGTCATATGGTCGACAGAAAAAAATCTGCCCGGCATATTGGCCAGCCTTTCCGGGGCTATCATGGCAAGATACAAAATAAAAAACAGGACCTGAAGAAGTCCTGTTCATTTGTCTAGCTAATATACCGTATTATTTATGTCAGGCTGATGACCGCGAATGTGTCAAATACCCGTCTAAATTCACATTATCCATTTGGCCAGTTTGTCAGGATTAATTATCTTTATTTCCCTGCCTTCGTAGGCAATACTCTTTTCCTGCTTAAAAGTGTTTAGCAGGGAGGTAACCGTTTGCCGGGACGTACCCACCATATTGGCCAGTTCCTCGTGGGTCAGCGCCAGGTTTATTTTGATGCCGTTTCTTTGCTCCTCGCCGCAGCGGTCGCCCATCTTGAACAATATCAGGGCAAGCCTGCCCGGCGCCTGCCAGCACACCATATCATGAATGATAGCCTCGGCTTCCCTCATCCTGGCACCCAGTTGCCTTGCCACCTTAAGGGACAGAGCCGGGTGTGTGGTCAGCAGTTCCTCAAATTTATTTTTACGAATAACCACCATGGTAACATTCTGTATCACACCTGCATAACAGGTGCGCTCGCCACCCCAGAGTGTCTCCGCCAGACCCATCAATTCCCCGGGGCTCCTGATGCTGCCCACCGTAACCCTGCGGCCATCGTTGGACAAACGGTATATTTTCACCCATCCGCTTTCTATCATAAAAATCCTGTCTGCAATATCCCCCGCCGCAAAAATTACATGGTTTTTGGGGTAGTGAACTGTGGAGCCGGCCTGCCGGATGATCATTTTCTCTATTTCGTCCAGACCGGGAACTTCTATATTAACAACACCCACCATGTCGACTACCTCCATTTTTTTAGGCCTTGGCGGACTGCACTCTTTTTCTTTTTTCCAGCAGTTTAAAATCTACCCATAGGGGACTGGCGTTAAATATAGACGAATAGGCGCCGCTGGCGACCCCGATAAGCATGGCCAGCACAAAGGTCTTGATGGTGCTGCCGCCCAGTAAGTACATGGCCAGAAGCACGAACATCACCGTCAGTACCGTGTTTATTGAACGGGCCAGGGTCTGCCAGAGGCTCTTGTTGACCAGATCCTCCAGGGATTCTCCCTTTTTCCGCATTCTTAAATTTTCACGGATGCGGTCAAAAATTACAATGGTATCGTTAATAGAATAACCGATAATGGTAAGAACAGCCGCCACAAAAGCCGTGTCCACCTCTATCTGCAGCAGGGAGAATATTCCTGTAACCACCAGGGTATCGTGCAGCAGGGCGATTATAGCTGCTATACCCTGTTTGAATTCAAACCGGATGGTAATATATATGACCATCAGAACCGAGGCAATGAACAAAGCCAACAGGGCTTTATAGGCTAACTCCTTGCCCATTACCGGCCCTACCAGATCAGTACGCAAAAGGGTCACCTTGCCTAGCTTGTCCTGCATCCCTTTAAATAGCTTATCGCTTTCGTTCTGGCTCAATGCCCTGGTCCTGATCAGGTAGTTCCTGTCACCGCTCTGCTGTATTGTTTTGTTGCCCTCCAGGCCAATGGAATCCACCGCCTTCCGCACATCCTGGGCTTCCACAGCCTTGTCGAAACGAACCTCCATGATGGTGCCGCCAGTAAAATCAATCCCAAGATTCAACCCTTGCATAAAGAGGGAGATAATCCCGGGAATAATCACGGCAATGGAAAGAACATACCAGATTTTGCGCAGCTTTATAAAATGAAACATTCCCTTCCCCCCTTACGCCCCGAAATATTTGGGATTCTTGGTTATATTGGCGCCAGCCACCAGTTGCAACAGCCAGCGGGTCATGGTTATGGCCGTAAACATGCTGGCCAGTATACCTATGGTTAACGTCACGGCAAATCCTCTGATGGGGCCAGTCCCCAGAAAGTACAGCACTATGGCAGTTATAAGGGTGGTTGCGTTGGAATCGAATACCGCCACAAAGCCTCTCTTGAAACCAGCGTCAATGGCCGAACGCAAAGTCTTTCCGGTACGCAGTTCCTCTTTTGCCCGCTCGAATATAATCACGTTGGCATCCACCGCGATACCCAGCGATAACAGGAAACCGGCTATGCCCGGCAGGGTCATGGTAACGTGCATGCCAATATATACTCCCAATACAATAATCGAGTATATAATCAGGGCAAAATCTGCCACCAGTCCGGGCAGGCGGTAATAAACCAGCATAAATACCAGTATGGCCACCACGCCCACCAGCCCGGCGTGCTGTGATTTGGCCAGTGAATCGGCGCCCAGGGCAGGCCCTACAGAACGCTTCTCCTCAACGGTTACCTTAACCGGTAGGGCTCCGGAACGCAGCAGCATGGCGATTTTGTGAGCATCTTCCAGGGTGGCGTAACCATTTATTTCGGCTTTGCCGCTAGGAATTGGCCCCTGAACTTCCGGGTTTTGCAACAAATTATTATCCAGTACAATGGCTATTTTTTTGTGCACATTGGCTGCTGTGGCTTCGGCGAATTTTTTAGTCCCCGCCGGGGTAAACTCCAGGTTCACCACAATCTGACCGTTTTGATTCTTGCCCTCCCGGGCATCCTGCAAATCAGCCCCAGTAACCACAGTCTTGCCGTCCTCGGTGATAAACTGCAGATAGGCGGTTTTGGCTATAGTCCTTACGGCTTCCTCGGGATCCTTAATGCCGGCAAGATCCACAATCAAACGATTGGTGCCCTGAAGCTGGATGATGGGCTCGGAAACACCCAGCCCGTTAACCCTGTTTTCGATAATGGCCTTTAGTTGCTGCATGCTCTCCGGGGTTACCTTGGCCTCCGGGGTATCGTGAGCCTCAAATACCACATGCACCCCGCCCCGCAGGTCGAGGCCCAGGTTTATGTCCTTGATCAGAGGCAGGTATTTACTCAGGGTCTTGTTCTGCTCAAACACCGGGGCCACCGAAACCACGGCGGCAGCGGCTACCAGGACAATAACAAGTAACAGCGACAGTACCTTGCTCCATTTCATTTTTTGCATTCTCCCCCCTGAATTAACAATTACTATAACAGTTTGGAATCGTTAATGATTATTTCAAAATTGCAGTTCAGAAAACCTGCGGCCCGGCGGCAGAGCATCATCCTGGTTAGAAAGATCTCAAAATACTCCATAACCGGGCATATATTAATATCAATAGACATATCCAGGGTTATCACGCGCTCCTCCGGCTTCACCCGGATAAAGGCATGTTCCACCGCATAATTAACCCGGTCATGGATGTCAAAGGTGGCGAAATCCTGGTTGCGCACCCGGGACCGGTGCACATCCGACTTGTCTGCCAGGATTAGCGCCGCAGAAACACTGTTCACGGGCTGGCCATACTCTTCCTCGTGATTGGCAACGGCAGAAACTACAATGGCCGCTTCGTCCGGCTCCATACCCATGGACATCAATACCGGAAATATCAGGACGGCGCCGGAATTGCCGTGATTATTCCGGCTGACTACATTTCCGATATCGTGCAGGTAACCTGCTATGGCGGCCAGTTCCGCTTCCCTGGGGGAATAATTGAGCTTCTTTAAAATATTGCTGGCAATTCTGCTCACCAGAATCACATGCCTGTAACTGTGTTCAGTAAAACCCTGGGCACCTAGAAACTCATTACCCTTACGAATAAAGCTATCCACCACCGGGTTCTTTTTAACATCCTCCAAAGCAATCATGCATATACCCCCTGTTATACGATACAATGGCACTAATTGTAAAATGCTTGTATAAAGGGGTTTTTATGCATGTCCGGGCCGGAACGCACGGGACTAAAGCATAAAATTCTCATACCTGCCATAATAAGCCTCACAGAGTGCAATTTTACCATTATTACCTGGACGGAGAAAGAGAGTAGACTTTTTTCGCCTACCCTCCAAGATCCGGATTTATTATATGTTCAGCATGTTCAGCTTTGTTAATATACCTGCGGCGGGACCACCACAGACCAGATCTTATGTAATTATTCTTTGTCTTCCTCCGGGGCGGACTCCCGTACCTGGCTGACGGCGCTCTTAAGAAACTCGATACGTACATTGTCAGCCACACGGAGTATTATCGTATCTTCCTTCATTTTTACCACCGTGCCCAGCATTCCGCCCGCCGTGGTAACATGGTCGTTCACCTTCAGGCTATTAATCATTTGCTGATGTTTTTTCTGACGCTGCTGCTGGGGCCTGATCATCAGGAAATACAAAAGGGCGAAAAGCGCCACAATATAAATAATTTGTATATTACCGGAATTCACAGGGAACCTCCTTTCTATAATTGATTTAATTCGTCTTATTGAGCCGATTCCCTTTAAGCACTGATAAAAATTTAGTCTATTTTGAAACGGCTTAAAAACTTCTCCTTATACTCCCAAAAAGTGCCTTCCTTTATGTTTCTTCTGATGTTCTCCATCAAACGAAGTGTAAAGTGTAAATTATGAATAGTAGTCAGCCTTATGCCCAGAATCTCATTGGCTTTAATCAAATGTCTGATATAAGCTCTGGTATAATTACGGCAGGTATAGCAGTCACATTCGGGGTCCAGCGGTGTAAACTCTTCCGCATTGCTGGCGTTGCGCACCACCAGTTTGCCGGTGTGGGTGAAAACGGTGCCGTTTCTGGCTATTCTGGTGGGAAGAACACAATCGAACATATCTATGCCCCGGGCCACTCCCTCCAGCAGGCAGTCCGGCGAACCAACACCCATCAGATAGCGGGGCTTACCCCCAGGAATAAGAGGTACGGTATAATCCAGCATCTCATACATTATATCCTTCGGCTCACCCACACTCAAGCCGCCAATGGCGTAGCCGGGAAAATCAATTTCAATCAGCTGGGCGGCGCTCAATTCCCTTAAATCCCGGTGCACCCCTCCCTGGATTATGCCGAAAAGGGTCTGATCCTCCCTCCGCTTAGCTTCCTTGCAACGCCTGGCCCAGCGAGTGGTGCGCTCCAGGGCTTGCCAAGCATATTCCCTGGTGCAGGGATAAGGGGCGCACTCGTCGAAGGCCATGGCAATATCGGACCCCAGCGCCTCCTGTATCTCTACGGCCCTCTCGGGGCTAAAAAAATGCTCGGAGCCGTCAATATGAGAGCGAAAGCGGACACCGTCCTCTTCCACCTTTCTCAGTGGTCCCAGGCTGAACACCTGAAAGCCGCCGCTGTCGGTGAGGATAGGACCGTCCCAATTCATAAAGCGGTGCAGACCACCGGCCTTTCTAATCAGTTCGTGCCCGGGCCTGAGGTAAAGATGATAAGTGTTGGATAGTATCAGCCGGCCACCCACATCCCTGACCTCTTCCGGAGTCATGGTCTTGACCGTGGCCTGGGTTCCAACGGGCATAAAAACAGGTGTCTCCACCTTGCCATGAGACGTTACCATTTCTCCCAGCCTGGCCCTGGTTTTGGGATCTTTTTGCAGTTCCTTAAAAGCTATAACCATAATATACCTTTTTCTTTCACTCTCTATGCAGATGAGTCCAGCAACAGCATGGCATCGCCAAAACTAAAAAACCGGTAACGCATTTCTACGGCGGTATGATAAGCTTGCAAAACCTTCTCCCGCCCGGCAAAAGCGCTCACCAGCATTAACAGGGTGGAACAGGGCAGGTGAAAGTTGGTTACCAGACCATCCACCACCTTGAATTTGTAACCGGGATAGATAAAGATCCCGGTCCAGCCAGAACCCGGGTTAACCTTACCTTCCGGGCCGGCAGAGCTTTCCAAACAGCGGGTGCTGGTGGTTCCCACGGTTATGATCCTGCCGCCCTTCTCTCTGGCGCCATTAATAATTCCCGCCGTACCCGGAGTTATTTCAAAATATTCGGCATGCATATGGTGATCCTTTATATTTTCCGTTTTCACCGGGCGGAAAGTCCCCAGACCCACATGCAGCAGCACCGGCGCCACCTTAACCCCGGCAGACCTTATCCTGTCCAGGAGTTCCGGGGTAAAATGCAGCCCCGCCGTTGGAGCGGCCACAGAACCAGACTGGCGGGCATAAACAGTCTGATAACGGCGGGGATCACGGGGATATTTTTTGATATACGGAGGCAGCGGCATACGCCCTATTTTCTCAATGATTTCTTCAAAGTCGCCCTGAAAATCAAATTCCAATATTCGCCCGCCGGCATCCGTGACATCAATTACCTCAGCCGTAAGCGAAGCACCCTCAAAAGTCAGGCGTATTCCCCGGGAGGCCTTTCTGCCGGGCCGCACCAGGGTTTCCCACCTGCGGGAGGTTAGCTGTTTCAACAGCAGCACCTCAATTTCCGCGCCGGTGCCCTCTTTCCTGGCGTAAAGCCTGGCCGGAATGACCCTGGTATCATTAATCACCAAAACATCGCCAGGCGATAAATACTCAATAATATCTCTAAATTGCCGGTGCTCTATTTCCGGCCCATCCCTTCTGAGCACCATTAACCTGGACTCGTCCCTTGCCAGGGAAGGGTCCTGGGCAATAAGCTCTTCCGGAAGAAAATAGTCAAAATCACTTGTTTTCAAAGTGTCACCTAATATCCTACTGTAATGAGCGGCGGCTGACAGTGCCCGTTACACCCTTTAAATTACGCTGTAGTGCTAGTATAGCTGCTTTATTTCGACGTCAGTATAGTAGTATTTCAATATATCCTGGTAATTATAACCTTCTTTGGCCATACCCAGAGCGCCGTATTGGGACATTCCCACACCATGCCCCCAGCCGCTGCCTTGAAATTCAACCTTGCTAATGAGCCCCTGCTGATCCTTCTCCTTTTGCATTACAAACAGTGAACTGTCCAGCCCGAATGCCGAGCGAACCGCATCAGCGTTGCATATCTCTATTTTAACAGGCTGCCCCTGAGTGTCCAGGGCATCAACGGCCATCTTTTTGACCCTGGCGCCGGTAGAGGTTCTGGCCGTTTCCTCAATATCACAGACAGAGCTGATATTGTAGCCCTTCTGGTTCAACTGGCCGACCAGTTGATTTTGATCCATGGTTTTTTTCCAATTATAGTGCACGTCGTTCATATCGAAGGGATCAGGCTTTGCTTTTATGTATTCCACCGGTTTTTTCCAGACATCCTCGCTTTTTTCGATATAGCCACCGCTGCTGCTGTGGAAGAAGGCGGTAATCACGGTTCCACGGCAGGTCAGCACCTGCCCCCGGGTTCCGTCCACCAGCGCGCAGACCTTGGCATTTTCCGCATCAACTCCCTGGTATACCTGACTTTGCTGATTGGCCAGCACATCAAATCCATAACCCGAGTATGTTCCCGCATTAACCTGGGCCATGGCGTAACTCCTGGCGGCAACCGCCTGAGCCTTTAAAGCTTCATCGGGCCAGCCGGAAGGCATTTCACTGGGTACCACACCATACAGATACTGCTCCAGAGGTAGCTCATTGATAACCGTCATACCATCCGGGGCAACCCGGAATTCAAGGCTGCCGCAATATTTATGATCAACACCACCGCTGCTCAGCACCAGCAGGTTTTGTTCCGTACTTCCCTTTAAGCGGTACTGTCCCTCCCGGGAAAGCACCTGATATTTATTCATATCGGAATCAAGGGAAACCTTCTGCCCACCTGCGCCAATTACGGCGATATCCTCCGCAGGGATAATATCCGTAAAAATGTCACCGGCGGAAACCGCATAGATGTTCCGGGCCATTTCCTGAATTACCACCGGATTGTCACATATAGCTACGGATTCACCGTCTTTGAGCAGTTCGATACCTCCGCCGGCATATTTAGCCTGCCATTTTTCCCCCGGCCTGGCCACGGCCAATTCCGAACCCGTTACCACATCAAGTACCCGGTACTCACCCGTAACAGAAAAATCCTGAACCGTTGCCTGTATGGCCAGGCCCACCCTGATATCCTTCATCACCACGGAAACTTCCCCGTACGCCTTCAGCGGCTGAAACAGTGTCAACATTCCCAGCAACAAAAAAAACAACCCCGCCAGGAATATTGGTGAAGTACGTCTAAAGGCCGGCTTGTATATGCACCTTCGCTGCATTTTCGATCATTACCCCCGGAAGAAAAGTACTTATAAAAAATTTCGACATAATGCAGATTTTTCCTCCCGGTATTAATCACTGCAAGCAGTATTGTCTCGTTATTTTAAGGACTGCAAATAAAAATTAAATCATCTTCTAAAAAAAATGTTTAATATAAGGGACAGCAATATGCTTAGCAGTATAGTGGTGACGATGGGGAAATAAAAGGTAAAATTGCCCTTACGAATAAATATATCCCCGGGCAACCTTCCCAGGCTGAAAAACTTACCCGAAAACATCACCAGCAACCCTGCCGCCACCAGCAGCAAACCTATAATAATTATGATTTTTCCGAATTCGTTAAAAGAACTCATTAGCACACACCCGGCAATTTATTAAAGTTACTATTCAGGTAGTCAGAATTCAAAATTCCCCCCAAATATGCTTCCAGCAATTTACTAACCTCTTGCAAGAGAAGTTTTATTTCGGAAACATCACCGTATCCAAGATCCTTCGCACTATTCAGGTATTCCTGACTCCTGTTATTTTTGCCGGTTCTCTCATTCTGACTCCTGACTCCTGACTCCTGAACGCTTTTTATAATACCGGTCCTTTTCGCTGTAAATGCACCCGCAGTACTGTTGACGGTACATGCCCAGTTCCTTTGAGCGGGAGGTAGCCTCTTTGTAGCCGGGTCTAAAATCAGCGTAATAAAAGGGTACTCCAGCTTCTTTGCCCACAGCTTCGCCGATTTCCCTGATCAAATCGTGCTTTTGAAAAGGGCTGACCAGTAAGGTGGTGGAAAAACAATCAAATTTGCCCCTTACCGCCACTGCCGCAGCCCTGCACAGGCGCATGGCATAACAGTGGGGGCAGCGTTCGGTCTCCCGGTGCACCACAGCCCGCAGGAACTCTTCCAGCTGATATTCTTCATCAATAATAAGCCTAAATTTTTTCTCCCCGGCATACTCCTCCAGGGTTTCCCTGCGGCGCACCCATTCCGTGTAAGGATGTATGTTAGGGTTGTAATAATACCCCGTTACATCTATACCCTCTTCCATGATCCTGTCCAGGGGATAGATGGTACAAGGCGCACAGCAGGTGTGCAACAGCATTTTCAATTCTCCAACACCTCCTGTTTTTGAAAAATACTTGAGAACCGTCCCCTTGCTTCCCTACTTCTCCGGCCAGGGTATACCCAGATGACGGTAGGCCAATACAGTGGCAACCCTGCCCCGGGGAGTACGGGCCAGAAAACCAAGCTGCATCAGATAAGGCTCGTAGACATCTTCAACAGTATCTGATTCTTCGCCCACGGCAGCTGCAATGGTTTCCAGCCCCACCGGCCCCCCGCCGAACTTCTCAATGATAACTCTTAATATACGCCGGTCAATTTTATCCAGCCCCAGAGGATCAACTTCAAAGAAATGCAGGGCTTCTTCCGCCACCGAAGCATTGATGACCCCGCCGGCCCTGACCTGAGCGTAATCCCGGACTCTCTTCAATAGACGATTGGCCACCCGGGGAGTACCCCTGGAACGCCTGGCAATTTCCCCGGCGCCTTCCCCGTCCGTCTGTACATCCAGTATGCCCGCAGCCCGGGCTATAATTTCCACCAATTCACCCGGGCCATAATAATCCAGCCTGGAAATAACGCCAAAACGGTCGCGCAGGGGGGATGTAAGCATACCGGCCCGTGTAGTGGCGCCAATTAGTGTAAATCGAGGCAATTCCAGACGTATGGAGCGCGCCCCCGGCCCCTTCCCGATCATAATATCCAGGGCAAAGTCCTCCATGGCAGGGTAGAGCACCTCTTCCACCGACCTGTTTAAACGGTGTATTTCATCTATAAAAAGCACATCGCCGGGGCCCAGGTTAGTCAGTATGGCAGCCAGATCACCAGCCCTTTCCACCGCAGGGCCGGAAGTGATCTTTATACTTACCCCCATCTCATTGGCGATAATGCCGGCCAGGGTGGTTTTGCCCAGCCCAGGGGGGCCGAAAAGCAAAACGTGATCCAGCGCTTCACCCCGCCTGGAGGCAGCTTTAATAAAAATATCAATGGTTTCCTTAACCTTGCTCTGCCCGATATATTCCGAAAGCCTTCGCGGCCGCAGGCTGCTTTCGGCATACATATCCTCATTTTTTATGGTGGCCGAGATCAGCCTGTCATTTTTATCGTTATCCAAAATAGCTTAACATCCCCCGGTTAAAAAAGATACGGCAACAAGAACCCCCACCGTTAGCGGCATGGCATTATTTATAAAAATAAAATTCGAAAAAGCATGATAGCCACCATGATGGTAATCAAGAGTATGGTAAAGGCGAGTAATAAATCCAAGGTAGACGAGTACCTATATGCTCCTTCCTGAATCTGGCGTCGTGTCTGGAGAAAGCGGACAGTTGCCAGCACCACCAGCAGTGCCGCCACTATGTTCAGCAGCAATCCTAGATAAGCAGTATCCCGGTTGCCGGGAAGGTTACCGGCATGTGTAATATTCATTAAAACCGGCAAATAAAGCGCAAATTTCTCAATCACAAAACCAAAGGCCAATATTGTTACCGCCGTCCGGATCCAGGATAAAAAGGTACGCTCGTTGGCAAGATGCTCCTGGATGTGTATTCTGTCCCTGACGGGACAGTTGCCTTTGGCGGCACATTCGTCTTTCCCTTGCTGCTCTTCGTCAGTCATAAATTTACCTCCGGGAAAGAAATTATGTTTTACAGGCTGATAACCGGCGTAACGACATTTTAATTAAATCAGGCAGGCCACCCTCCGCATCCGCTTCTTTGGAGGCCTCGTGCACTGCCCTAAGGGCTTCTGCAGGGGTATAACCAAGAGCTACCAGCGCTTCAACAGCATCCGCCGTCTCACCGGTACCTGCCGGAACGTAAGACTGCACCCACCCAACGTGATTGATCTTTTGAATCTTATCTTTTAGTTCCAGAATAATTCTCTGGGCTGTTTTTTTGCCCACCCCGGGTGCCTTGGTGATAGCCACAATATTGTCAGTCATCACTGCCGCGCTAAAATTTTCTGGAGTAATGGCAGATAATATCCCCAGTGCTCCCTTTGGCCCTACACCGCTGACACCCAGCAGCAGACGAAACATTTCCAGGGCCTCCTCGGTATCGAAGCCAAAAAGACTTATCCCGTCTTCCCTTGACTGCATATGTGTATACAAAACTACCCCGGCTCCAATCTGGGGGAGGCGCTGCACAACCCCAACCGGAACATAGACCCTGTAACCCACACCGTTAACGTCCAGCACAACAGCATCCGCCTGAACAGAATAAAGACTGCCTTTTAAAAAGGCTATCACCTGAATTTAACCCCCATTCCACCAGCATTATAGGCATGGCAGATGGCCACTGCCAGGGCGTCGGCCACGTCATCAGGCCTTGGAGTCTCCCGGAGCGACAGCAATGCCCGAACCATAAACTGCACCTGGCCTTTTTCCGCCCTTCCCTCTCCCACCACGGCCAGTTTTACCTGCAGGGGAGTATATTCAAAGACCTCCAGCCCGGCCATAGCGGCGGAAAGCATGGCCACTCCCCGACCGTGACCCACGGTGAGGGCAGTACGAACGTTTTTATTGAAAAAAAGCTCCTCCATGGCAAACTGATCAGGATTGGTCCGGATTATAATACTATTTAACTGATTAAATAAATACTTCAACCTCAAAGGGAGGGGGGTTTTGCTGTCCGTGATCACGGCCCCGAAATCTATGACCCGGAAACGGTCACGGTCATACTCCAGAACACCGTATCCGGTTATGGCGATTCCAGGGTCGATCCCCATGATAATCATACAATACCCCCGGCATAATATTAAGGATTATTCAACAAATTCATCGAGGTTTTCCAGCATGCTATTTAGCAATGCCTCATTCTCAAATTCCAGCTGGGACTTTAACTTCTCCCTGGCGCCTTGGTCTAGACTGGCCAGGTTACTCGACATTTCCAGGCTTCCTCTCAAATCTTCCGGAAGCAAGTCGAGCTTTTTACCTTCCTCCAGCCGCAACAATTTCTGGTCGCAGCCCAGAGGTCCCTGGTATACCGCCAGTACATTCCGGTAAATACCCAGGTGGCGGTAATCTTTATGCAGGCTGCAAAAATCGTTAACAGCCCTGTTCAAAACCACCGACCCAACGTTGTCGTATTTTATGGTCCAGCCGGCCCCGGCAGGATATTTTTTTTCCAGGGCCTGCCTGTCCAGCCCCACCATATCCTTGGGAGCCGATCCCTGATATACAATCTCGACATCCCCGCACAGATAGCTGTTTTCCTGCCTGACCGTGGTTGCCCGAGTTATTTTTACGCCTTCAGCAGAAACAATATTGAAGACCGACAATCCCGGTTTCATTAGCGGAGCCACAAAAAAATTAAGAGCCAGGTAAAAAACCACGGCTACCATGGCTACTACAACACAGCTTAGGCCCACCCAATACATTTTCTTAAACAACCTTAAAACACCCCGGTAATTGATTTACTATAGTATATCTCCATATAACACTAAAATTATACCAACAATTACCGTTGTGGTTTTCCAGGTTTTTTCTATTCTACAATATCAAAATTAGCATAAACCTCTTGGACGTCATCAAGATCCTCCAAAGCATCCATCAATTTAAGCATTTGTTCCGCTTCCTTATCAGCAAGGTTTATGGACGTCTGGGGGATCATTGTTAATTCCGCCTCCGACAGTGCAAACCCCCGCTCCGCCAGCGCGTCCCGCACTGCTTCAAAATTGTCGGGGTCGGTATATATTTCAAAACTATCTTCCTCCACCTTCATATCCTCGGCCCCGACCTCCAGGGCGGCTAACAAAAGATCGTCCTCATCCGCACCGGTTTCTTGATCAATCACGATAAGCCCCTTTTTGTCAAACATCCAGGACACGCAGCCGGTTTCTCCCAGATTGCCCCCGTAACGGGAAAAAAAGTGCCTTATTTCCCCAGCAATTCGATTCCGGTTATCAGTCATTATCTCCAGCATCACGGCCACACCCCCGGGACCGTAGCCCTCGTATATTATTTCCTCAAAATTCCCGCTGCCTAATTCGCCGGTACCCTTCATAATGGCCCGCTGTATATTATCGTTGGGTATATTGGCCTCCTTAGCCCGCTGGATGGCTGATTTCAATCGCATATTTCCGTCCGGGTCCCCGCCCCCGGCCTTGGCCGCCAGAATTATTTCCTTGGACAGCCTGGTGAATAATTTCCCCCGCTGGGCATCAACCTTGGCTTTCTTTCTTTTTATGGTAGCCCATTTAGAATGACCGGACATTATACCAACTCCTTCTAAGGTAAATATTTTAACATATTACAGAAAAAGGGCAAAGACTCTGCAAAGACATGATTTCCCTTCTATCTCCAGAATTTGGGGCTAATTAACAATACCACACTGTATATTTCCAGTCTCCCCACCAGCATACAAACAGCAAGAATGATTTTACCGGAGTCGGGCAGACCTGCGTAATTGGTCATAGGACCCACGAATCCGAAACCCGGCCCGACATTACCCAGGGTAGCGGCCACAGATGAAATGGCACTGATAAAATCTAGTCCCAGGCCGGCCATGTAAACTGTGGCACCGAAGAGTATCAAAAAATACAAGAAAAAAAACGTTTGCACGTTCTCCAAAACGTCCTGGGCAATTACTTCCCGGCCGACCCTTAATGGTACTACGGCCTGGGGATGAATAAGTTTGGTAAATTGTTTAGAAATAGCTTTGGACATTATCAGCACCCGGGCAACCTTCATGGAGCCACCTGTAGAGCCGGCACAACCCCCGATCAACATTAACAAAAAGAGTATAATTTGACCAAAGGCCGGCCACTGGTTAAAATCCGCAGTTGCATAACCAGTGGTGGTCACTATGGAAGCCACAGAAAAAGCCGACTGTCTGAAGGCTTTTCCCAAATCATAACCCGCTGACAGGTTCAAATTTAAGCTTATTAATACTATGCTTACCAAAATTATACCAAGGTAAAGCCTTGTCTCGGAATCCTTCCAAATGGGCTTTATATTCCCTCTGAGGAAATGATAATGAAGACTAAAATTCATACCGCAGATTACCATGAAAAATATTATTATTAATTCTATGGCCAGACTGTCATAAGCCCCCACACTTAAATTCTTATTGGAAAAACCGCCCGTCGCTACAGTTCCAAAAGTATGAATGAACGAGTCAAACCAATTCATACCGGCTATTTTTAATAATACAATTTCGGCTACTGTAATAATCAGATATATCTTATATAGCTCCCTGGAGGTCTGGGCAATCCTGGGCAAAACCTTGGTTTTTGTGGGTCCGGGAACCTCCGCTTTAAACATCTGCATACCCGCCATTTTCAGAGAGGGTATAAGTGCCAGGGTAAGTACTATAATTCCCATGCCACCCAGCCAATGAGTAAAACTCCTCCAAAATATGATTCCCCTGGGTAGCACCTCCAGATTTGTGATCACAGATGCCCCGGTGGTGGTAAAACCGGACATAGTTTCAAAGAAAGCATCTACCGGACCCGGAAGTACGCCGGAAATAATAAATGGCACTGAGCCAAAAACTGCTGTCATCAGCCAACTGAAGGTAGCTATGGCAAAGCCTTCACGGTAACCAACACGTTGTGAATCCGCCTTACGGAAGGACAGCAACGCCCCCGCCAGTGCAGTTATACTTATACTGATTATAAAGGCAAGAGCGTCACCGCCCCCATAATAAAGAGATATACAAAGCGAAGGGACCATCGCCGCCGCTTCACATAGTAACACCAGTCCCAGAGTTCTTAAAATAAGAAGCTTGTTCAATTACATTTCCCTCCGCGCTGCACATGGCTATTACGGTATGAACATTATGGCCCAGGGCAAACACCACCAACCGGTCTTCGGGATATATAATCTCGTTTCCTTTGGGAATAATTGTTTTGTATTCCCTGCTGACGGCTCCGACAATAACGCCTCTGGGCAGCCCGGAATTTTTTAAGGTACGCCCCACGATTTTACTCCCCGCCTGGGCAATCAGTTCCATTACTTCAGCCTGTTCATTAAGCAGCAGTACCAGTGACAACAGCCTACCGCCACGGATAAAACGCATTATTTCACCGATGGTAATCAAACGCGGGCTGATGGCTGCATCAACACCCAGACGCTCGACCAGGGGAGCATAACTCGGACGGCTTACTTTGGCAATGACCCTTTTGGCACCCAATTGTTTAGCCAGTAAGGAAATTAACAAATTCTCTTCGTCTATGCCGGTAACAGCAACGAAGCCATCTATCTCATGAATACCTTCGCTTTTCAGTAATTCTACGTCGGTTCCATCTCCCTGTAGTATCAAGGCGTCAGGCAAACGCTCGGATAACTCCCTGCAGCGTTCCCGGTTTTGTTCTATGACCTTTACCTTTAATCCCAGCCGGCACAGTTTTTCCGTAAGATAATAAGCGATTTTTCCACCACCCAGTATCATAACGTTCTGAACACGCTGCCTTCTTTTCTTAAATCTGCTGCATATTTTATTAATACTGTCGGTATTGCCCAGCAAATATATGGTGTCACCAGTTAAAATATAATCAACGCCGCCGGGAATAATCATATTTCCTTTACGCGAAATGCCCACCACCAGGCATGATTTTGGGAGTTCCAGTTCCAGCAGCTTTTTATTGGCAAAATGCCCATGCGTTTCGTCTATATTCAGTTCCACCATTTGCACCTTGCCGTTGGCAAAGGGTTCTGTGTGCACCGGCAGTGTTATCGTCAACAGGCGTATAATTTCGAGGGATGCAGCATATTCAGGGTTTATGACCAGGTCCACACCCAAATCCTCATTAGATATCACCAAATCCCTGGCGTAATCCGGGTCACGAATTCTGGCGATGGTTCGGGGTATACCCAGCCTTTTGGCTGTCATGCTGGAAATCATATTAATCTCATCGCTGTTGGTGACGGCCACCAGCAAATCGCTGTCTGTCACACCTGAGTCCCTCATCAACTGGGCACTGGAACCGCTTCCACGAACAGTCAGTACATCCATCTTCTCCTGAATTTTGAAAAGCTTCGCCTCATCGCGATCAATCACAACTATATCATGACCTTCCTCAGAAAGCCTGTGTGTAATTTCCATCCCTACTTTACCTGCCCCGATGATAGTAATCTTCATGACAGCACTCCCGGTTATATAATTTATTGCAAACACTTCATAAAATAATGCAAACATAAACTATATCCATACTTGTTTTCAATCCCTCTTACAATTTATAGCTTGAGATATGAAACAAATCAAGAACTTTTTTAGTTATACAAAATTATAACTACTTACTTATAATTCCATAAACCCCACAGTTTACCGTGAGTGCTTCAGAGGGAACCTCCCCCCACGAATAATGTCCCCATAATTTAAAAACCTCACGGGTTACCGTGAGGTTAATATTTATTCCGGCGACGACCTACTCTCCCAGGGATAAATCCCAAGTACCATC
>CAZXQO010000036.1:0-38558 GCA_964643075.1 uncultured Peptococcaceae bacterium | reverse complement strand
CCCCCCCCCCCCCCCCCCCCCCCCCCCCCCCCCCCCCCCCCCCCCCCCCCAAGCAAATGGCTGACCCAAATTGTTTTCGGGTCAGCCATTTCAAAATAATGTATTGGAGTGCAGTATGCACTTAACTCCAAATGTTTGTGTATCTCGAAGAAATCTCCGACCCCACCAAAAAGCGCCGGCTGTAACGTCAGTTGAAATAATTGCAGTACCTTCAGCTATGGCACCTGGGACTAGCTTGGGTGACACATATGGAAGTGACCCGGTGGGTTACATAAAAACCTCGGAACGGGAGGCCTTTGCAGGTGCCTTTGCTCCGGGGGCTTTCATTTATTGTTTGCAATAGCCGCCACCATAAGGCATCGAAAAGACCAGGAGAATAAGGATTAAGATAGAATAGATCTGCCTCCCGATCCGCATTTTGAACACTTTTAAACAAAAAAGCCATTCCCTCCATAAAACTGACAGAGCAATCGCTATTAAACATAGCACCACAAGAGTCACGAGAGAAAGAACGAAATTTAAATATTTCCGAGAGGCATTTACCCTACAGTGACACATACTTGTATATAAACCCGCTATAGCGAGGCAGAACAAAACCTTTAATACCCCCTTGCTCCACATATATTGAGTCCGGGTCACAGGGGTTTTTGTTCCCGCCGGGAGGAATGTCATTGACATTTTGTATATCGGCCAGCTTAACCCAGCAGCCCTGGTGATTAAAATCAACTTTTGCCGGAACATCATGGTTTTCAAAGTTAAACATAACAAGTATTCTTTCGTCCGGCTCCCCGCTGTCATTGACTCTCCAGCCAATAACCCTTTTTTGCCCGCCTTTTTCTTTAGCCATCCAGGGCCCGATTACCCAGGCGAATTTACCCTCTTCAACGGGATTATAGCTGCTAATCCTGAATCCCGGATACCTTTTCCTTAAATTAATCAAACCTTTGCTCCAGTTATAAAACTGGCTGCTCGTCTTGGAATACTTGTCCCAGGGCACCTTTATACTGTTTCTTTCCCTCTCAATTCCGAATTCCTGGCCCATGTAAATCATTGGCTGTCCCAGGGCGACCATTGTAGCCATTAATCCCAGCCGGGCCTTTCTGTTCTTGATTGCCGGGTTCTGTAAATGTTTCCCACCGGTTGCCACCTCAAATTGCACACTGTTTTCATCGTGGCTCTCACAATAATTTATGACGTTATTGGTATGGGCGGCAAATCTAGCTTTAGCAAAATAGAACATGGTGCTCAGATTGTTAACATCGTTTTTTGTACCCTGAAAAGTACCTTCACGTAAAAGCGCCTTCAATTTATCATGGAAAATGTTGCACCACTGGGCATAACCGTTATATCCCTCTAAATTCAAATCAGGTTCATTGGGCAGGTTTTCAGCTATTAGAACAGCATCCGGCTTAATGCCCAAATCTTTGATTTCATGGGCCAGGCGGTGCAACAGCTTGTGGTTTAAAAAATAACTATGAGTAGCATCAAAACGAAAACCATCGATATGGTATTCCTTTATAAATAATTTACAGGCATCAATAAGCATATTGTCTACTTCATCTTTTCCTGTCGCTACTTTATTGCCCCACATGGTCTTTCCGGCAAAATAAAAGCCGCCTTCGCCGGAACCGTCATCAATCAAATTCCACAAAGGATTAAAGTCATTGGAGGTATGATTGAAAACCTGGTCCATCAAAACGGTTAACCCGTTTTGATGCGCTTCATTAACCATTTCCCTGAAGTCATCGGGGGAACCGAAATCTTTTTCCACGGACATAAAAGTGCACGGCTCATAACCCAAGCCCTGCTTAACCGGCACCTCCGCGGTAGGCATCAGCGCAATTGCAGTTACACCAAGCCTGTTAAAATATCCGTTTTTAATACGTTGCGTAACTCCCTTAAATGATCCCTGAATTTCTTCAGGCACATCGGAGTCATTATCGGTAAAACCATAAATATTTAACTCATATATAATTAAATCCTTAACATCGGGGGTTTGCCAGTTATGGTCGGACCATTTAAACCTGGTCGGGTCTACCGCCACAGAATTCCTGTATTTGTAGTCGTCGCTAAAAAGCCTTGTGTAAGGGTCGGGCACATATCGCTCGTTATCGGTGGAACCGCCTTGAATAAAAAATTTATACTCTACAGGCGCTTTTATATCTTGTGGGTTAAGCCTGGCCAGCCAGATATTGGGTTGATAGTAAAATCCCCTGTGAAGTTTCATCTCAATATATTTTTCTTTTTGTGAGTTTGGGGCTCCGGGACACTGCCAGTCGTTAAAATTACCCACCAGATAAACTCTTGCTGCACGCGGATGGAAAAAGCCGAACTGAATAGAACCATCTTTTAATAAATTGGCCCCCAGCATGGAAGGTATGCCTAATCCGGAAACATCGGTGGTTGGAAAGTAAAAATTATCCTGATAAATCAGATTGCTAATCTGGCGGAAATAAGCTTTTACGTCTCCCCGGGACTCAGCCGGGCGAATGTTATAGATATTATGCCGATCCGACATAGACCAGATTTCTCCCCCCAGATGTCGGTGATAAGAACGGGTTAAGCCATTATCTTCCCAGAGCGCATCTTCACCCTTGCCATCCTTAAATAAATAATTAAAACTGCTGCGATTATAGAATAAGTCAAAATATACTCCAAAATCATCCTCGCCGCCGGGCTCAATTTCCCTTTCCAGGGTGGCCCCGTCAGTTACCCAAACCCACATTATCGGCTCCAAAAAACCATTTTTATTATCATAGTGAATCCTTACTTTTTCTTGCATAGAGCGCATCCCCCGTAACATTTTTATTAGTTTTACCAGCCGCCGGTGTTGTTATGATTATTAAATAGAAGCTGCCGGCCCGTCAGCGCCTCCCTTTAAAAGCGCAAAAGGCAATTCCCGAAAAACCCCGGCAAGCGAAAGAACCTTGCTAATTTCAGAAGCCCTCGCATTGACTGTACTATATACGGCATTTATTGTCTCCCCGGTCAATATGTTGTGCCAGCTGTCAGGGGCCTTAGCAGGCAGCATAAGGGCATCATTCCCCCAGACTCCTTCTTTTAAGATTGGGCTGAACGACGGATATTTACCCGGGGGCGTGTCTTCCACCAGAGGCCACTGGTTTTCCATACAAAGCCTGGCCATCAAACGGGGAACTGCAACCAAGGCCCAGTCATCTTCAAAATGCCTCATAAAAGCGCAGACATGATTATACCGGGGTCCGGTTGCCTGCACGGGAATATACTCACCTGATTTAAAAATTTGCTGATAAGCCCTGCGGAAATGCAATGCTTTGTATGTCAGAAAGAGCTTTACCCGGCCGTCATCCCAGGAAAGGAGCAGTTTTTGTGCCAGTTCCAGCAGATTGCCGGCTTCCTGCTGCCGAAGTTCCGCCAGCAGGGAGGCGCGGGTTTGGAAGTCCACCGGACGCCTGTTGTCCGGGTCAACCAGGCTAAAATCCCAGAGCTCCGTTCCCCGGTAGAAATCAGGCACACCCGGTGAGGTTATTTTCAACAGTACCTGGGCCAGCGAGCCCAATGCCCCGTAATAAGCAATTTTTTTCTGAAACCGCAAGAAATCCTGCAGGAAATGGTTATCTTCAGAAGGTTCCAGAATAGACAGTGCAAAACTTGCCAGGGCCTCCTCATAGGCAGTATAGGGCAGGCTCCAATTAGTATATATTTTGGCCTCCTTGGCCGATTTAACCAGATATTTCTGCAGGCGCTCTTTAAATTGGGGCACCCTTTCCTCATGCAGGGGCCAGGCGCCGAGCAGCGTCTGGTAGATTAACAATTCGAAGTTGCCGTCGGGCACAGGCTGGCCGTCAACCTCCGGTTTTTTGGATTTGTTCCATTTGCGCCACTGTTCCAGATGTTCCGCCCATATAACGGGTATTTCAGACAGTATATTGATGCGAATCCGGACGTCCTCACTGCGCTTGGTATCATGGGTGGAGGTAGGGTTAAGGGTGTGGGGCCAGTGCTGCTGCATGGCCAGATTGTGGCAGTGAAACTCTTCCACGGTCACTCCGGTGGTATGAGGCTCACCTCCCACTTCGTTGAGGGAGATCAGCCGGTTGTATACATACATGGCAGTGTCTTCGATTCCCTTGGCCATAATCGGGCCTGTAAATTGCTGCCAGCGCATAACAAAACCCAGCCATTTCCGCCGCTGCGCCTCAGGCATATATTCCGGAAAATCAAGCAGCAATACCCGTTTTAAAAAATTGCAGCCCCGTTCAATAACCGGATAACGTTTGGCTGCTGCGGCAATGGCATTACTGATATACTCCCGGTCACGATTTCCAACATCAAAACTGTTTATGTAGGTGCGATACACAGGCAGGGCGGCGGTTATCTCTACCAGAGATCTTTCCAGTTGGTTTAAGGTGAGGTCATGTCCATAGCGGTCTTGTTCCGCCAGGCGGCCCAATTGTTGTGTCAGGTGCCGCACATCGCTCCCAAAAAGATCTGCCATCACCCGGCGCTTGCGGGTATATACCACCCTGTCGAAATCTGCCTCGGAACCCCTCAGGCGTCTGTAGATCTCATCAAGTACGTTGAACCCGGGCCCGTAGACAAAAAGCCCGTTTACCCTGTTTAGGAAATTATACCCGGTGGTGCCGTGAACAGGCCACTGCGCAGGAAGTTCCTCATCACCGCTGAGTATTTTTTCCACTACTATATAAAAATCATGCTGTCCCGTACCTGGCAGGCGTTCTTGAAGACGGCGCAAATAAGTCAGCGGGTCGTGCAGCCCGTCAATATGATCAATACGCAATCCGTTAACCAGGCCGGCCCCGGCCATCTGAAGAACCAGGGAGTGCGTGGCTGAAAACACGTATTCTTTTTCAGCATGCAAAGACACCAGTTCACTGACATTGAAAAAGCGCCGGTAGTTTACCTCCTGGTTTGCCGCTTTCCAGAAGGATAGTTTATATGCTTGTTCCTCTAACAGCCTGTCCAAATGGTTAAAGCTTTGCGGATTTCCTTTTTGACCGTTAAAAAGACGCAGATTCCCGTCCAGGAATGCATTTATTTCCGGCACAGTATGATATAAGCGCCAGAGGTATGCTTTGAAATCCCGGAATTGGCCGGCAAAATCCTTTGCACGGCGGGCAGGTAGAGCGTTCAGCAGAACAAACAAATTTTTAATTTGTGAAACGGCCGGGTGCCCCGGGCCAAGCCTTCCGGTCAACTCCTGCAGCCGGTGCCCCAGAATAGGCTTGTACGATTCAGGCTTAAGCGGCAGCTGACTGCCGTTACAGACTACCTGAAAACCGTCTTCTGTAAGTATCAGGGTCAGCTCTTGATTCTCCAGCACTTGACCGTAGGGAGAACCAAGCACAGGCAGCATAACCCTGTCAGCCAATCCATGTCTGAAGGGCCGCCAATCAATATCAAAATATGAAGAATAGGGAGAATCCGGACCATATTGCAGAACGTCGCGCCACCAGGGGTTCTCAACGCTTGCCGCCATATGGTTGGGAACAATATCCAGCAGTAGTGCCATATCGTGCTGCTGTAAAGTTTTTACCATGTTCGTGAAGGCCTCTGAGTTACCCAGCTCCGGATTTAGCAGCGTAGGATTTGTAACGTCGTAACCGTGGACGCTTCCTTTCCTGGCCTCAAGCAGGGGTGAAGCATAAATGTCGGTTACACCCAGCGCATGCAGATACGGTACTAAAGCCTGCGCATCGGCGAAGCCAAATTCCTTGTTAAACTGAAGCCGGTAGGTGGTAACAGGAATCCGACGGCATATCATAATTGGATCCCCCTTTGCACTTTCAGTTTTTCCCCGAGAGCAACAAAGTAATCCAACCATGTCCGGCTGCATTGCTCCCCTGCCCCGGCCTTTTTCTTTTGCTCCGGGTAAACCGTTTGCAGCAGCTTGTAATAGATATTTTGCACCTTCCACAGGTTTACCTCGAAAGGTAATGAGCACACCAGCCCGGTCATGGCATCAAGCTCCTCGAGCAGCGTTAGGTCTGCAGGCTTTGCGCTCAGTTGTCCCGCCACCCATTCAATATTTGCCTTGAAAACGTATTTGAGAACATTATCATCCAGATTAATTTCCATGGTTTTGGCCTCGTTAAGCAACATTGATATACGCTCTAGATTTAATGTCCCGCTGGAGAAGGACCGGAGAAGATTTGTATTCAGATGAAAATCAGCTGCGCACTTCAGAGCCCGGGGCATGGGGTAGCCCAGGTCTTTTAAAAACCTCATGATAGAATCATAACGCTTATAAATCTTCTGGTAATCAGTTTCCAGCTCGGCCATAGTAGATTCGAGAATAAGTTCCATAATTTTCCGCTGCGAATCCCGGAAAAGCTGCTTGAGGGAATAAATAAGATCCTCCTTAAAGTGTTCGTCCAGAAGATTTACCACATTGAAAAGATCCGCCCGGTTAAAGGCCCCGGTAACCGCCCCGACCATCTGCCGGTAGGAATCCTCACCTCTGAATACCCTGGCCCCGCCTTTAATATTTTGATAGTTGATAAAAAGCACACCAAAGCTTATGATCGCTGTTTCAAGTGTAATTTGAGAAGTAATGCGCGCCTGTCCCACGGTAAGCTTTGTCTCACCAGCCACCAGGCTATGTTTATCCAACTGCTCCAAGGTGTAGCAGAAGATACTGGTTTTATTGCAATATTTTTCAAACAAGGAACTAATGGCATAATGTGCCCCCACCTTGGGCAAATCCACCATGGCAGGTGTTACATATTTTTTATAGATATGAGCTCCATCCCTGTATTCCGGTTTATTGCTTTTTGCCCGGGCCAGTATTTCAAGGAAGCGCGGCTCCAGCTTACTGTTGAAAAGCTCCCGGGCAAGTTGAATGACGCGCCCGGCATATTGTAGTATCTGCACAGTTCCAATCACCGATATGTCATCGAAAAACCACCCGCAGCTGGTAAACATCAGCATGGCGTGACGCTGCATCTCCAACAGCTTCAAAACAGTAATCTGCTCCCCGGCATCCGGCTCGTGCACACAATGGTCAGCCAGGAACCTGTCGATGTTTTCGGGTGAACGTTCAAGTATTACCTTTATATAGTCGTTTCTTGCCGCCCACGGATCTTTTAAATGCAGCCGCCCGTATTCTTCGTAGTTAGAAATAACCGAGTCCCTGAGCCAGTTTAAAGCCTCGCGCAGAGGAGCGCGCCAGGCCTGTGTCCAACATGGCTCCAGGCCTGTACTGCAGCCGCAGTCGTCCTCCCACCGCGCCACTCCGTGAGCGCAGCTCCAGGCGGTATTTTTAATAATCTCAACCTCGTGGGTGGGAGGGTACATATCTAAAAACTCACCATAGTTAGTAATTTGAGCCAGATTATTGGACTCAATATAATCCAGGGCATAAGCCAGCGCCATCTCCGCGTATCGATGATGGTGACCATAAGTTTCGCCGTCTGTGGCAATATTGACAAGCTGAGGACGGCTGAGGCCGTCGCTGAAACCATTCATCAGCCGTTGGGCAAAGCGCTCTCCATTGTTAAGCAGTTTTTCGAAAGCGACAGCTTGGGAGATAGGCCCGTCATAGAAAAAAATATTAATTTTTCGTCCCGACTCCGGCAGGAGCAGTTGATAGGGCATGGTCGGATCAATACCCAGGGGGCCTGCCTCATGCCAGTGGCCGCTGCCGATTTCGCGATACCTCCGGGCCTGGTATTGGGCAAGTATGGTGAAGCTTATACCATGCTCCGCCATAATTTCAAGAGATTCAATATCAACTGCGGTTTCCGGCAGCCACATCCCTTCCGGCTTGCGGCCGAAACGTTTTTCGAAATCCCTGAGGCCCCAGATTATTTGCGTGTATTTGTCCCGCCGGTTGGCCAGGGGCATAATCATGTGGTTATAGACCTGGGCCATGGCTGATCCGTGTCCTGAAAATCTCTTTTGACTTTCACGGTCAGCCTCAATTATGGCCCTGTAAGTATCAGGCTCCGTGGATTTCATCCAGTCCAGCAGGGTAGGGCCGAAATTAAAACTGATCCTGTCGTAATTATTAAATATTTTTTTGATCCAACCCTTTTCATTTAGAATGCGTGCGGCTGTATTTGGCGCATAACACTCGGCACTGATGCGCTCGTTCCAGTCATGGTAGGGATAAGCCGGGTCTTGAAGTTCAATGGCCTCCAGCCACGGATTTTCCCGGGGCGGTTGGTAAAAGTGGCCGTGAATACAAATGTATCGCGTCATTATCTGTTATCCACCTTTATTTTCCGGAATAAAACACATGTTTTTGGTAGCAAAACGATTTTGATTTCTCCTGAAGATTCAAAATTAACAGGGACTGTACTGCCACTTCCCAGCCATTGTTCTTCCGCAGTATCCAGTATTTTGCCCCAGTGCCCCTCCGGCACCGGCAGCGACACTGTTACCGCTTCGTTATTAAAAGAAAAGACTATATTAACCTCGTCATCACAGTGCCGGCGGCGTACAAACAGAACCTGCTCATTTTCCATAGCCGCCAGTTCCAAATTATCCTTGTTCAATTCGGCTAAAGCCGGCAGATCCCGGCGCATCCGAATTAACTGCCTGTAGAACTGGTAGAGTATACTGTGCCGCCCCTCCAGGCGCAAATCATAGTTCAGCCGGGAACGCAAAAAAGTCTCTTTATCTTGCGGGTCAGGCACTTCGCCTGCCCAGTCAAAGCCGGCAAATTCTTCACGCCGCCCCCTGCGCACCGCCTCGGACAGCTCCGGGCTTGTGTGGCTGGTAAAATACAGAAAAGGGGCTGTTTCACCATACTCCTCCCCCATGAAAAGCATCGGTAAAAAAGGAGAAAGGAGTACCGCGCAGGCAGCAAGCTTCAGCCCGTCAAAAGTAGTAAGGACAGTAAGCTTCTCACCGCCGGCGCGATTGCCAACCTGATCATGATTCTGCGCATATACCACAAACTGGCTGGCAGGGCAAAGCCGCGGAAAATTGCCGTGCCTGCGCCGTCTGAAGGGCGAATACTGGCCGGTGTAAGTATAACCCTCGGCAAAGGACCTGGCGAAATGTTCAAGCCGGCCAAAGTCCTGGTAATAACCCTGATGTTCGCCTGTCAGCAGTGTATGCAGGGAGTGGTGAAAGTCATCGCACCACTGGGCATCCAGGCCGTAGCCGCCAATAACCGGCGGGTGGATTACCCTGGCATCGTTCAAATCACTTTCGGCTATGATGTGAACCCTGCGGCCCAGGTGTTCACTCTGCCGGTGCGCCGCATTATTCAACTCCTCCAGGAAGGGCCTCGCCGAAAAGTCTTTAATGGCATGGACGGCATCAAGCCGCAGGCCGTCCACATGAAATTCCGCCAGCCAGTAAAGGGCGTTCTCAATGAAGAACCGCCGCACCTCATCACTGCCGGGGCCGTCAAAGTTCAGCATGGGACCCCAGGGTCCGGTATAACGATCAGTAAAATACGGGCCAAAATCAGCCAGGTAATTGCCCTCCGGCCCCAGGTGGTTGTATACCACATCGAGGATTAGTGCCATACCTTTTTTGTGGCAGGCATCAACAAGCCTTTGCAGTTCTTCCGGCCCGCCGTAGGAATTTTGCGCGGCAAAAGGGAAAACCCCATCATATCCCCAGTTTCTGTTTCCCGGGAACTGGGCTATGGGCATTATTTCAACGGCATTGACGCCCAGGTCTCTTAATTCGTCCAGGCGGGGAATAATAGCAGTGAAAGTGCCCTCCGGGGTAAATGTCCCCACATGAAGCTCGTAGAAAATCAACGACTGCCGGGCAAGGCCGGACCAGCAGTTGTCCGACCAGGAAAAGGCATGTGTGTCCACCACCCGTGAGGGACCGTGAACACCTTCGGGCTGGCAGCGCGAGGCCGGGTCGGGGCGTTCCTTCCCGCCGTCCAGAAGATAATAATACAAACTGCCCGGCTCCACTCCTTCAGCAACTGCCCGGTGGTACCCCAGCTCATCTCTAACCATCGGCACCATACGTTCCCGGGGCGCCATAATGCGGATATCCACCCGGCCGGCCCGGGGCGCCCAAACCTGAAACCGGCACCGCCCGTCACCCAGGTATACGACACCCAGACTTAAAGTATGCATTGAGTTCTCCCCTTAATACGCAGGTTTGTATTTTTTATTGCCCCGCTTTCTCAGTTTATTAATGCCCCGTAAAGTATTTAACATGCCGGGGGTATGGTTGAATATTTCGATGTCCCTGCGGGCCTTGTGCCGCCAGTTAGGGTATTCATTTTGCGTGCCGGGCATATTTTGCGATTCTGTTTCCAGCCATAAATCTTCCAGGTTTACCAGGAGGATACGTGACCGGCCGGCAGCAAGGTGCCTCAGGCAGGCCTCAAGTATTGTCTTAACATTAAGCACCGGCGCCTTTAGCCATCCATTGCGGTGCAGAAACAAAGACAGTCCCAGACGGTTTAACAATTTTTCATTTCGCCAAAATGCAGCAAATGGTGGCAAATCATGGGTATTTAAACATGCCAGCGACCTGGCGGGTGCGGGGACAAGCCCCTTGCGGGGTATATTGTTTATTGAAAACGGCAAAACATACATTCGGTAAATTTTGTGTCTTGCCATGGATGTGCGTACCTGCTCCGGGACGGTCCCCAGATCTTCGCCGATCAGTAAAGTCCTGTAGCGGTGAGATTCCAGGGATAAAACAGCATAAAATTCTTCGTGCCGGTATTTTATGTATACTCCTTCATGTCCGGCAAAACCATCAGGAATCCAGAAAAGCTGATGCAAACCCATTATGTGATCCAGGCGCAAAATACCGGCGTACCGCAAGTGATGGCGCAGGCAGGCAATATAATAGCGGTAGCCCTGCACCCGGATACGTTCCGGGTGCAGGGGAGAAAACCTCCAGTTTTGTCCTTCGGTATTTAACTGGTCCGGCGGCGCGCCGACACTGGCTTCCAGGGCGAAGGCATTACGTTCGCGCCACACATCGTAGCCTGCGGAATGAACTCCCAGGGGGAGATCCAGATATAGGCCGGGCCAACGCTTATTGGCCCGGCCGGCAAGTTCACTTAACTGTTCGTGAGCCAGCCATTGCACATACAGATGATATCGCTCCGCGTCAGGGTCATAGTCGCCCTCCAATAGAACACCGCTGCGCATTCTGCCGGGCCATTTTGTCCAGGGGGCACGCCATTTCTCAACCGCGGCCCGAAAACGGGCATAGTCCCGGGCCACCGGATGTTTGGCCGCCCACCGCAGCAAATCACCCTTCCTCTCCGATACTGATGTATATATACAATCTGCCAGAAGCAATAGTATCTTTCGCTTAACCTCCAACCCACGCCGGTAATCCACCAGGGGCGCGTCCCGCAAATCCCCGATCTCCTTTTGAAAAGCCGGGGAATTCAATAAATTCAGGGCTGAGGGACACTGTTGCAGCTCAGGAATGCCGATAATATCCAAATAGAATTCATTCCAGAATAAACGGCTGGCCGGTGAATACGGGCTTGGCTCAAAGGGTTCATCCAGAAAAGCGGCCAGCAGCGGCAAGGTGCCGACAAAACTCCCTCCCAGGCTTTGCACCCAGTTAAAAAGAGATTTTAAATCCGCCATGTCGCCGGAAGCCCAGCTACCCCTGGATCGGAGGGCATAAAGCGGCAGAAATACCCCCCACTTCCTGTTTTTATCCTCCGCCGGGGGAAGGTAGGAACGGGACGGTGCAACTATTACCAGTGTACGGCATGTTTGTCCCTGCCGTGTCAGTGTGCACCGGTGATATCCCCAGGGCAGCCCGGCGGGTAAGCAGGGCTTCTTAATTATATAGTTTTCACCTTCAACAACGGCGGCCCGCAGCGTGGGCAGAAGGGACGGGTAACAGGTCCACCGCCGCGCTTCACCGTTTTCCAATTCCAGCAGGCATTCCACTGCATAGTCTTCCATCTCTGCGGGTAAACATATATCAAAATAAGTGGGTCTTCCGTCCCACACTAAAACCACCGGTTCGCAAAAACGACGGTATTGCTTTTGTATAGCTTCACGAAGTGCATCCGCAACGTCGTCCATAGTCTCTACAGGCGCACCCAGCGCCCCGAGCACAGCCAGTAAAGAATGCGGCGCAGCCTGCCGGCGGTTCCCGGCAGTATCCCGGTATGCTGTTTTAACACCATAAAACCCAGCCAGCTGCTGAAGCAAACGGACCTGTTTTTCCATAACTTAAACCTCGACAACTAATATATGACTTGAGGCGGCTTTGCCGCCTCCCTTTAATACAAATTACCGGATATTGTGTACAATTTTATTGTTTTTATAACAGGAGCCGTCCCAGTGGCGAAAGCCCTGTTCCAGCAAGGATTGGAGAGGAGAAAAATAATGGATAACGACGATTTCAATATTGCAAGAGTTGAGGACTACGAACCTTACATAGGTCCGGAAACAGTCGAGCGCCTGCTGAAAAAAGCCAAACCGGTGCGTGACATGCGTATTGTTCATGTAAATTCAACCTATTATGGGGGAGGAGTGGCGGAACTTTTATCTTCAATGACACTTTTGTTAAACAATCTGGATATAAAAACAGGCTGGAAAATAATATTTGGCCCGCCGGATTTCTTTCGCATCACAAAAGGTATGCACAATGCCCTGCAGGGTGGCGAAATAAATTTAAATGAGCAATCTAAAAAAATATATGAAAGAGTGGTCTATGAAAATTCCATCCGTATGAATCTGGACCATGACTTTGTGGTGATCCACGATCCCCAGCCTCTGCCGATAATCAGTCATTATAGAAAAAGAGGTCCCTGGGTCTGGCGCTGTCATATGGACCTGTCCAATCCGAACCGGGAACTTTGGGACTACCTGAGCGCTTTTGTTGAAAAATACGATGCCGTCGTCATCAGCATGAAAGAATACGCGCAAAAGCTTAAAACACCGCAATTATTCTTCATGCCGGCCATTGATCCGTTTACCGCCAAGAACAAAGAAATCAGTGAAGATGTGATTGATAAAAAGCTGCAGCAGTATAATATTCCCGCCGATCTGCCCCTGGTGGTGCAAATATCGCGCTTTGATCGCTGGAAAGACCCGGAAGGTGTCATAAAAGCATTTCAATTAGCGCGCCGGGAAGTGGATTGCACCCTGGTGCTGCTTGGCAACATTGCCACAGACGATCCCGAAGGCCAGGAAATATTTGAGACTTTGCTGGATTATCAGGAAGAGCGTATATTGATCCTGTCCGTGGAAGATGCGTATTTAGTAAATGCCCTCCAAAGACGGGCAGCCGTGGTTTTGCAAAAATCTCTTCGTGAAGGTTTTGGGCTGACTGTAACTGAAGCTATGTGGAAGAGAACACCGGTAATCGGGGGAAAGGTTGGGGGCATCCCATCTCAAATTCAGGATGGGGTAAATGGTTTTCTGGTATCATCCATAGAAGAGGCGGCTGAGAGAATCGTCCATCTTCTGAAAGATGAAAGTCTACGGATAAGCATGGGACAAAAGGCACACGAAACTGTCAAAAAAAATTTCTTATTAACCAGATTGCTTGAACAATATCTAGGCTTGTTAAACTCGTTTGAGGCATCCTTTAGCTTAAAAAAGTGAAAAATTAGACTTTAATAGAGTCGCATCCATTCTAATCTAGAACTGTTACACTAACACACAAAAACACCCGTCCCTGCCTGTGCAGACTGCGGGTGTTTTGTGTGTAAAAATTATATGTTATCGCATTTCCATAGGAATATAACTGCGCCTTTTGGCCACGCACTTGTAATATCCAGCATCCTGTACACAAATCCTGAATAAATACTGATTACCTCTTAGATTAAAAATAGCTCCAAGACTACTCTTGGGAAAATCGTTAGTCACTTGTTTGTGTAAATAAAATGTCTATCTAAACTTCTTTCTTTAACGTTATTCTCCTTTTGAAAATATTTACTTAATATAGATAAATTAGCGATTCTAGGTTGTTAGCATATACCAGCAAAAGTTCCTCTGCCCACTTTTCCGCATCTATTTCAATCAGGCGTATTTTACCACGGTAAAAAATTCAAGGTTAATATGATTAAATATTCAGTTAATTAATTCTATGTTGTATCTTCATAAACGTTTAGACAATCCAACAACAAAATTTGTCCGTTGGGTGATAATTTTTAGCGGGATAATCAGTCCGATCTAATTATAACCAATAAGTCCGTAATTATCTCAGCCCTGTTTACTATATTTAAAAACTGCTAACTCCCTTTGCAAATCCGTATTCACCCAAATGCCGTCAAATCCCACCGGGTCAGGGTCCGCCACTGCTACATATATCCACTTACCCTTAATCTGAGTGATCACACCGTCAAACCCGTTTTACTCACCATAACGCCCTTTAGCCCATAATTTATTTTTTATGAAAATGATTATACCGCCAACAATAAAAAATAGTATTATCCAGCTAATCAGTCTGGGAGCGAAGAAATGGTAGCCCCAGGGGGTGTAGTAATAGTTGGGCTGAAAAAACATGTGTGCCAGCCAGAGCAGCCCCCAGTAATAGTTGTGATAATAATACGGTAGCTTGGGGGGAGAGCCGAATATGCCCACCGGCGCTTTGGTTGGGTATTTGTCTAAACCACCTTTAGAGTAGGTTTCCCTGTTCCAACCGCCGGCATATAGGAGTTCTTACCGGTGGAATAGCCCTGCTTTCCTGTACTGTAGTGCTATATTTCTGCAGTAAAATGAAAATGGCTTACGCCATCATGCCAAATAGCTGCCGTCTTGTCGGTTCCATGATTCTCTCACTGAGGCTCCTGCCTCAGTGCAAATGCGCAAGCAGGGGAGGTTCATTAAAATAAATTGAAGGGGGCAAGACAATGAGAAAAATGTTAGTTTCATTAGGGTTGGGCTTTGTAGCCGGGGTTGTAGACACTCGATTATTAAAAAGCTATGGGAGTTGGATTTATTGCAATAGTTGCAATAAGACGGTTGGTTACCTATGCTATACTACATATGATTATTTTGCAATATCATCTAACACTTCGGATTTGCGTACGACAGAAAACCGTCCCCGTGTCGCACTTGTTATATTGAAACCTTGTAGCAGGATTTATAAAGTATTCTGTGGTAAAATTGGGGATGTGCCTAAAATAGTTTTTCCAGGGTTGCATAATAAAGTATGAAAGTTCCTACGGCAATACATATAGCTGCCCGGTAAGAATCGCCGGGATTTTATACCGGCGATTAGGGGAACATTGCCAAAAAAATGATTTGGTTTTTGACATGAAATATGTTAAAAAGTATCAGGGAGAAAATAAGCTGGTACAGCCGGGTTTGTTTTAAAAATGAACCATAAAAGTAAATCATAACTCTGTTATTTATTTTTTATTTCACTGGGGGTTTTTTTATGAGCATTAACGAAATGGTGGCCAGGGTAAAAGAGTCTTCCCTGAAGCTGGCGGCTTTGGATACAGACAGGAAGAACAAAGCACTGGCAGAGGTGGCTAAGGCTATTATGGACAATAAGGACGCTATATTAAAGGCAAACGCTGATGACGTGCAGAGGAGTCAGGGGGAAAACCTGGCAGCGCCGCTGCTCAAAAGGCTAAAACTGGACGATGCCAAAATACAGGACATGATTGAGGGCATCAAAAGCCTGATTGAACTTGATGACCCGGTAGGTACGGTGAAACTGGCCACAGAACTGGATGAAGGCCTTGAACTTTACAAGGTGACCTGTCCCATAGGTGTCATTGGTATTATATTTGAGTCGCGGCCCGATGCCCTGGTGCAGATATCCATGCTTTGCCTGAAAAGCGGTAATGGTGTTGTTTTAAAAGGGGGCTCCGAGGCCAGGGAAACAAACAGGGTTCTGACGGATATTATCGCCGGGGCTACTGCAAGTGCCGCTATCCCGCCGGATTGGATTAAACTTCTTGAGACCAGGGCGGATGTAAATGAAATGCTAAAAATGGACAGGCACATTGATTTACTCATACCCAGAGGCTCCAATGAATTTGTGCGCTACATCATGGACAATTCCAGCATCCCGGTCATGGGTCACGCTGACGGTATTTGCCACTGTTATGTGCATGAGGATGCCGAAATGGATATGGCGGTCAAAGTGGTAGTGGACTCCAAGACACAGTATGTGGCTGTGTGTAATGCCCTTGAGACGCTCCTGGTGCACGTTAATATTGCAAAAGCATTTTTGCCTGTTTTGAAAGAAGAGCTGGATAAAAAGAAGGTTACACTTGTAGGATGCGAAAAAACCGTAAGTATTTTAAATATCCCACCGGCCACTGAAGATGACTGGAAAACCGAGTATTTGGACTTAAAGCTTTCTATTAAGATTGTGAATGATATTGATGAGGCCATTAACCATATAAATACCTATGGTTCCGGCCATACAGACAGCATAATTACCAGTAGCAGGGAAAAATCCACCAGATTTATGTCCCTGGTGGATTCCGGCAATGTTTTCTGGAACTGCTCAACCCGTTTCAGTGACGGGTTCAGATACGGCTTTGGGGCTGAGGTAGGCGTCAGCACCGGCAAGCTGCACGCAAGGGGGCCCGTGGGACTTGACGGGTTGGTCAGCTATAAATATAAGCTTCTTGGCAATGGCCATGTGGTGGAGGACTATGCTAACCGGAGCAAAAGTTTTAAACACAGGAGCCTGACTTAAGGAGAACGGTTAGCAACACTCTAGGTGGCGGTTTATAAACCACCCGGAATGTAAGCGAAAGCTTACAGCTAAGCAGTGAATCCTGTGATACTGCCTCCCTTTAGTCGGCGGGAGAGAAACCTAAATAAATCTAATTTGTTTAGGTTTCAGATACCAGGTTGTGTAACCAGTTAGTAGCCTGGTCTATAGCCTGTCTACGGCTGTAAGTATGCCCGTTATAATTTGGGCCGGTGTGGGGGGGCAGCCCGGGACGTACACGTCCACCTTGACATACCGGTCGACCCCGCCCCCGGATGTGTAGCTGTCTCTGAATAATCCCCCTCCGCAGGCGCACGCCCCCACCGCTACTACCAGTGTTGGCCCGGGGCAGGCCTCATAGGTTTTCTGCAGGGCGATTTTCATGTTCCTGGTTACCACGCCGGTGACCAGCAACATATCGGCGTGGCGGGGTGATGCCACAAAATCCACACCATACTGCTGAAGGTCATAAACGGGATTGGTCAGGGCATTTATCTCAAAGTCGCAGCCGTTACAGGCTCCGGCATCCACGTAGCGTATGTGCAGAGACCTCCTGCAGACTTTTTTAATCCTCTCCCGCAGGGCCGACCCTATTTCCTCCGGCCGGGGTGATTCTCTGATCAGCGGTATGTCTGTTTCGCCTATAGCGTTCCCGGGGCAAACCTGGCGGCAAGTGTGGCAGTAGATGCACAGCCTGGGGTCTACGCTTTTTCCCGCTATGGCCCCGGTGGGGCAGGAATCCTGGCACTTGCTGCACCCTTTCGGGCAGGCGGACCAGTCGATTAAAGGCAATCCTCTCCCCCGGGTTTCCCCCCAGTTTGAGTGCCCCTCGGTGACAATCCTTGTTTTCGCCAGTCCTTTCAGTATCTTAAGCAATTATCTCAAACCCCCTACCTGTCAAGGCATGCATAGCACAGTTCGAAGCTTTTATTGATCAGGGGAAAGTCCGGCACGATATTTCCGGGCACACAGAGAGGGACCACCGGCCAGTTGCAGTGGGAGGCAGACCTGACCATGTAGCGATAAATAGTGTTGTCAGGTCCGCTCATAATCCAGTGGACATTGGCCCCCCGGGCGGACTCGGTGTAGCCCACCGAGGTCCGGTATGGGGCCAGGTCCGGTATATTCACCGCCAGTTTCCCCGGGGGAAGCTTTTGCGCGGCCTGCCTGAGTATGCCGAAAGATTCCCGGCACTCGTCTATACGCTGCATCAGGCGGCAAAATACATCCCCTTGATTTTGGATGGGAACGTTAAATTCTAATTCCTTGTATGCGGCGTGGGGCAGATTCCTCCTCAGGTCCCTGTTCACCCCCGACGCCCTCGCGGCCGGGCCCACGGCTCCCAGATCCAGCGCGGCCTGTAAAGGAAGGACGCCGGTGGTTTGCATCCGGTCCAGCAGTGCCTGGGAAGAGAGCATTACTTCTGTCACTCTTTTCAAATCTGACTCCAGTTCAGCCAGTTCAGATATTATTTCCGGCAGCTCCTTGAGCCCAGTCCGCACTCCTCCGGGTATAACCACACCCCGCAGGTACCGGTGACCGGCCAGGCGCATGTTCATTCTCATCAGCTTTTCCTTTAAAATGGCTCCCCGGCTAATGGCGTAGGAAAATCCTATCCCGGCGCACATATTACCTATGTCACCGACATGGTTATACAGCCTTTCCATTTCCAGCAGTATGACTCTGATATAGCGGGCCGTGGCAGTAATTTCCACCCCGGCCAGGGATTCAACCGCCTGGGCGTAAGACACGGCATGGGAGGCCGAGCAGGCTCCACACACTCTTTCGGCCATTAGCGCGACGTGGTTGAAATGCTTGGACTCGGCGGCTTTTTCGATGCCACGGTGGGTGTAGAAAAGCTGAGCCTGAAGGTTAATCACATCTTCTCCGAAGGCTGAAAACCTGAAGTGCCCCGGCTCAATAATACCCGCATGGACAGGTCCCACCGGAATGCGGTAAATACCTTCCCCCTCCACGGGGCAGAACTCCATCTCCCCGGACACCCTGGGCACAGCGGTCCCGGTGTCGAAGTCCTTCCTTAAGGGATGGACATTTAGGGGCCAGTCCGGGTGCAGCACAAGCCTGCGGGGGTCCGGGTGACCTTGTGGAGTTATCCCAAACATGTCGCTGATCTCCCTTTCCAGCCAGTGGGCCGATGGCACCACCGGTGTCAGGGAAGGGTAGGCAGGGCAGTCCGGGTTTAGCAGCGCTTCTATTTCAATAATTAGACCGTCTGACGGGAGGGCGAAAACCGGGTATACCGCAAAACATCCATCAACTGGCCTGAGGTCCGCAGCGGCCATGGTTAGCAGGAAGGCGCCCCGGTTTTTTAACAAGAAAGCTGACTCCGGGAGTTTATGTGAAGGAATTTTCACCCTGATTTCCTGCCCTCCGGGGTGGCTGCCGGCTTCAATTACCTCACAGCCGGTACGGTTTTTCAATTCCTCCATCAATGGCCGTTTTTCCATTAGTTCACACCCCCGGCAATCATATAGCTAACCACTTTATTAAGCATATGCTGAACATTCCAGGGCATGTAAACGCCCTGGAAGACCAATAGGCAGACCGGCAGCAGCATAAGCACATGGGCGGCAGAGAACCTTTCCCCCCTGGGAAAGCGGGAGGGCAGGTCACTGAAATACATCTTTCCGGCAAAATAGATCATTCCGGTGAATACCACGGCCACCACCATTAAGAAAACGAATCCCAGCAGGGGCCTACCGGCCTCAAAGCCTCTGGTGGCTACATTTAGCTCACTGATAAAAAGCCCGAAGGGAGGGGCGCCCCCTATGGCCAGCAGGCTGGCCATAAAAATAGTGGAGGTGATGGGCAGCAGTTGACTGATCCCCTTTATCCTGGGGATCAGCTTGCTGTGGTAGCTCTGGGCCAGGGTGCCCGCGCTGAGGAACAGTACCGATTTGCCCAGGGCGTGGTTTATCATGTGCAGCAGTGCTCCTGTATAGCCCATCGTTCCGCCCATGCCCACTCCCAGCACGATAATTCCCATGTGCTCCACGCTGGAGTAGGCCAGGAGCCGCTTGATATCCTTTTGGACCAGAATAAAAGGCAGCGCTCCGGCCATGGAAATTATCCCAAATAAAACCAGTGCCCTGCTCGAAAACCCGCCGGTAGCCGAAACCAGCAGATGAAAACGAATGATGGCGTAAACGGCACAATTTAGAAGGACACCGGATAAAAGGGCGCTGACCGGTGAGGGCGCCTGGCTGTGGGCATCCGGAAGCCAGGTGTGCATGGGGAATAGCCCGGCCTTGGTGCCGTAGCCCACCAGCACAAATACAAAGGCCAGCTTCATAAGATTAGGGTCCAGATTGGTCGCTACCGGGTACAGGGACCGCCAGCTCAGGCTAATATCGCCGGTTCCCAGTACCCCCCTGGCGGCGTAGAAGGTCAATATTATTCCCAGCATGGCGAAGGCGATTCCTACGGTGCAGATTATTATATATTTCCAGGCCGCCTCCAGAGAGGCCCTGGTGCCGTAAAAGCCAACCAGCAGGGCAGAGACAATGGTGGTTCCCTCTATGGCAACCCACATCACTCCAAGGTTATCGGCCAGTACAGCCAAGTACATGGTGCCCACGAAAAGCTGCAGTAGCCCGAAGAACCACCCAACCTTGAGGCCATTCAGCTCCCCGTTTTTCTGGTCGGCCCGCAAGTAGGTGACTGTATACAGGCAGCAGATGGTTCCGACCACTCCGATAATAAGCACCAGCACTGCTGAAAGATTGTCTACCACCAGGAAGCTGCCCGGCCACACAGTGCCACGGGCCTGCAGCGCACTCAGGGAAATGTAAAGTGAGGCGGCTCCGGTCAGCAGTGACCCTACAATATTAGACCGCTCCCACCACCGGGGATTTAGCGGCAGGAAGCAAACCACCGCAGTTAGAGCGGGAATCAACAGCAAAAGATAAAGCATATCTATTACCCCTTTAGCCTGCTTAATTCTTTAGTGTCCAGGGTGTCGAAGGTTCCCCGGATTTGGTACGTCATTATCCCCATCACCATGGCTCCCACCAGGAGATCGAAGAATATGCCCAGCTCAATAATCAGGGGCATACCTCCGGTGACGGCCAGGGCGCACAGGAAAAGGCCGTTTTCCATCTCGATTATCCCTATTATCTGATTAAAGGCCGAGCGTCTGCTGACCATGAAAAAACAGCCCAGGAGAACGGTGGATAGTGCAATAGGGAAAAGCTGGCTTCCGGACTGGATTTCCTTTAGCAGCACCGGGACCATGTAGAAGTAGGTCAGTCCCACCAGAAGCACCCCAATCAGGAGTGAAGGTACCGCCCCAATAGACAGGGGTACCTCCCGGTATACCACTACCTTGCCGGCGACTTTGTACAGCAATATCGGCAGAACAATTACTTTAACCACAAGAGTAAGGATTCCTATAATCAGCATGTGCCAGCCGATTGTATTTCCTGCAAGGCCCAGGTAAAAGGCTATGCCGCTCAAGGTCAGGGATTGGGCTGCCAGCAGGATTATGTTTTTGACCACTATTCTGCTGGCCAGCATTAACAAGCCTGTCATCAGGAACACAAAAGCCAGTATCTCGGTCATTGTTAAATCCCCCTACATCAGACTGTTTGACAGGACTGCCAGCAGGCAAAAGGCGGCGCCGCCGGCCATCAATTCGGGTAGCCTGAAAAGCCTCATTTTGGCAAGAACGCTTTCAATGAAGGCCAGCACCAGTCCCAGGGCTGTAACTTTTGCCGCCATAAGCCCCAGGGCAACAGCTGCCGGAATGTCCGGGGGCTGGGGCCAGAACAGGTGCACCAGCAGCGACAGCAGCACCAGTTGCTTAATCATGGCTGCCCAGTGAAGAAATCCCAGTTGTCTGCCGGCATATTCCAGCAGCATGGCCTCGTGCACCATGGTCAGCTCCAGGTGGGTATCCGGGTTGTCTACCGGGATGCGCCCGGTCTCGGCTACCGTCACAATCATCAGCCCGATGAAGGCCAGTATTCCAGCAGGGTTTTGACCAGCCCCGGCCAGGGCTTTCAAATCAGTGGAGCCGGTAACAAGAACCAGTCCGAATAGCCCCAGAATTAATACGGGCTCAACCAGGGTGGCAATCATCATTTCCCGGCTGGATCCCATTCCCCCGAAGGCGCTGCCCGGTTCCAGCCCGGCCAGCCCCAGAAAGAATCTGGAAAGGGCGAACAGGTAGGTAAGGGCTATCAGGTCACCAAATACTATACCCCGGTGCTGCCAGAGAGGGATTATGCTTCCTGCAGCCAGATAGGCCCCAAGACAAATATAGGGAGCCAGCAAGGTTAGCCAGGAGGTGTGCACAGACACAACGGGGTCCCTGCGGAGGAACTTCACAATGTCAAAATAAGGCTGCAGAACCCCCGGCCCTTTCCGGCATTGGGTCAGGGCTTTGGCTTTTTTAATTACTCCGTTGACCAGCGGGGCCAGGAGCATAAAAAAAACTATTTGGCCCATGGCGGATAAAATATTTCCTGTCATCAGTAACACCTCCTACCTTACCCAGATAAGCAGAATCACCAGCGTAACAAATATGTAGCCCAGATACAGGTTGATGTTACCGCATTGTATGCACCGCCATTTTTGCGACATGACGATGGTAAATTCCCTCAGAGGGTGATAAAGGTAATCCTTAATTACTGATCTTATGTGCTCATCGAAATGTATTCTGTAATTAAAGTACGGCAGTAAACTGTAATCCGAATTTACCTCCCGCTTCGGCTGCAGTATAGAAGAGTACACCCTTCTAACCGGCTGGGAGAAGGAGGCGGCGGTGTATTCCATGGTCGCATCCGGCACAATGCCGCAGCCCCAGGTTTCCGCCCGCCTGGCCTGACGGCTCCCCAATAGCCTGCTCAATACTGCCAGTGCTACCATAATGGCCGCCAGCAGCAGGGCCAGACTGAGATTAAAGGCACCCAGCGGGGGTATTTCCGGGCCGGGGACAATTTGCATCGCTACTTTAAAAAGGCTATTCATCACCATCTGGGGAACCACACCCAGTATCAGGCATAATATTGCCAGGGGCGCCATGCCTATTCTCATCGCGGGAGGCACCTCCCGCGCACTGGCGGCTTGCGGGCTCCTGGGCAGTGCCAGGAAGGAAATCCCGAAGGCTTTGACAAAGCAGGCGGCTGCCAGCGCTCCGGTAAGGGCAAGGGCGGCGCAGGCCAGCACCCCGGCTGCGCTCCAGAATCCCGAAGCCTTAGCAAAGGATAATGCCAGCAGCGACTGGTAGATCTGGTACTCGCTGGCGAAACCATTGAAAGGCGGTATAGCTGAGATGGACACCGCTCCCACCAGGAAAAAAACAGCTGTCTGGGGCATTCTTTTAATCAGGCCCCCGAGTTCTTCGATGTCTCTGGTGCGGGTGGCATAATAAACTGACCCGGCACCAAGAAAGAGCAGACTTTTAAATATGGCGTGGTTCAGCACGTGGAAAAGCCCGGCTGCCACGGCTATGGCTGCAGGGACCGGCATTGACCAGGAATAAAAGATCATGCCTGTCCCCAGGCCCATCAGTATGATTCCTATGTTCTCAACGCTGTGGAAGGCCAGCAGGCGCTTAAGGTCGTGCTCCATCAGCGCGTATAGCACCCCGATTAGCGCCGATACTATTCCTACTGCCAGCACAATTCCGCCCCACCAGACCGGGCCCGGTCCCAGGATGTCAATTAGCAGGCGAACCATCCCGTAAATCGCGGTTTTCAACATTACCCCGCTCATCACCGCTGAGACGTTGCTGGGGGCTGCAGGGTGGGCTGAGGGTAGCCACAAATGCAGCGGCACCACACCTGCCTTGGTGCCGAAACCGATCAGTGCACAGGCAAACACCAGGCTTTTGGCAGTGGCGGACAGCGAGCTTGCTCTGGCCGCCAGGTTGGCGAATCCCCAGCCACCCCCGCCGGACATCATAAAGAAAGCGCTGATAATAAAAACAGTACCCAGGTGAGTCATCACTATGTAAGCGAAGCCGGCCTTCCTGACCTGCTGGTGGCGGTATTCGAAGGTCACCAGGAAATAAGAGGCCAGGGTCATGAGCTCCCAGAAAATAAGGAAGACCACGGTGTTATTCACCGTTACTACAAGGCTCATGGAAAGAACAAACAGATTGTAGCAGAAGCTCCACCAGGCCACATTTTCCTTCTCATAAATTCTCATATAGCCCAGTGAGTAAAAGCTTGCCAAGGAAGCCACCATTGAAATGGTGGCTAGAAAAAAGCCCCCGAGTCGGTCAATAAAAATCCCGAACTCCACACCGGGCAGTATATAGCCAAAGCTAACCGTTAGGGGCTGCGGGGAAAGCAGTCCCCACAGCCCCAGCGCAAACCCCAGCATTCCGGCGGCCGCTCCCAGGCAGCAGCCCGTGGTTAGGGACACCCTGTGGCGCCCCTTGATTATCAATGGCAATATTGCACCGGCCAGGTATAAAATCAAGGTCACAAAAAGTAATTTCTCCTGCAAGCCAGCCATTTCTACGCCTCCACAAACCAATGCTGTTTATAGTAAATTTGTTTTGATATAGTGTGAATTTTCCTAATAATTCACACTATTTGACAATAATATATAATAAAGGACAACCTATTTATTTTACAACTTCAGTTTACATTAAGCAACTATTTTGCAAATAGCTTGGCATAATCTCAGTTAATTGAATATGTGAAAATATATTCATGCTATTTGTTAAATATTGTACTAACGTGCATAAAAATATACCGGCGCATGTTGATGTGCCGGTGTATTTTTATGCTTTAATTGTTAGTTTTTGACCGGATAAATATAAAACCGCCGTTTTTGGCGGTTTTATTTGGTAGAGGTAAGGGGAGTCGCATGGCCACAGACTATTTTTAGAGTGTTTTAGAATAAATTAAGGCGAATTGACACGATGGGTAAAATCCATCGTCAGGGGTAACCAGTTCTTTTCCTTAGCCGCTTAATACCCCTGCCTGGTAAAAAATATTTTGGTGCCGTATTAGTGGGGCATGGGCATCTAATTAGACATATTGCCGTCATTTTATGTCTAATTAGATATGGACAAAAATCGCTCAAAGAAGGAATTTTCTTGGATGTGACAGTTGGAAAGTAAATTAAACTCATCGTCCGGGCTATGCCTTTTTATAAAAGGCTGCGGGTAAATTCCACAAGTTTATTGGTGAGAGCCACATCCCCCATACCAAAGATATGTAGACCATCTACTTCCTGATAAATTTCCCGAATAAACTCACAAGCTATATCAAATCCGGTTTTACCCTGCTCCAACTCTTTCATAATTCGCTCTGGAACTGTTATCCCTGAAACATTTTTATTCACAAATTCCGCCATTTTCAAACTTTTCAAAAGCATCAAACCCAAAAGAATTGGTTTCCCTAAAGTCCGGGCCAGGGCCAGGAAGGCCTTGGCCTGAGCCACATCATAAACCGCCTGGGTTTGGAAGAAATCTGCCCCGGCAGCATTTTTACCGGACATTCTTTTAAGCTCCGCTTCAAGGTTATTAGCTCCCGGAGTAGCCGTCGCTGATACTGCAAAATCAGTCTGGCCTTTAAATGCCTCACCATTGGCATCTCTACCATGGTTAAAACCCTTGATAATTTCAATCAGTTTTAACGTATTGTAATCATATACGGCGGAAGATTGATAGGGACCGTGCTGAGGGCCATCCCCAGTGGTAACCAGAAAATACCTGATCCCCATAGCGCTGGCCCCCAATAGATCTGCCTGCGTTCCCAAAAGACTTCGGTCCCGGCAGGTGAAATGCGGAATGGCGGTAATGCCCAATTCCTTCTGGAAAATAGCTGCTGCCATCACTGAATTCATCCGCAGGCGGGCATTTGGGCAATCATGAATATTGATGGCATCTATTCCCGCATAGCCTCTGGCTTTTGCCAAGCTTTCTTTAATTAGCGTACCGTTGATTCCCCCTAATTCAGTTGTAAACACAAACTCTTGGCCAAGCTTACTTTTCAAATCCAATGTCAGCCACTCCCAATTAATTCATATTCCAATCTAAGAAGGTTAACTGCAATTAAGCAGCTTTAGCGTATTCTGTCCTAAGGCACAAAAAAGGAACTTAATCAGTCAAAGCTTTAACTGCATTCAGGCGACCGCTTCCCAAATAAGCCTTTTCCTTCCCACTGACTGGTTCAACGCTTTTTTTGTAGAGCATCTCTGCTACCTTACCAGGTCCTATCTTACCATACTTGTCAATAATTAAGGCAGCAACAGCAGATACTTTAGGCACTGCCATAGATGTACCTACGTTGTAGAAATAACCTCCCTGATTATCTGTGCTTAAGCAAAACTCGTTTTTATAGAGTTGTTTGTCAAAGTATTCATCAAGTCTGCCATTCTGTTGATGCTCAAGAAACTTAGATATATTGCCACCTGGGGCAGCCATATCAATAAAACCTGGTCCAAAATTAGAGTATAAGGCTAATGTATCGTCAGGACCTGTTGCGGATACTGTCACTGCACCGGGAATCGCGCCGGGCACTTCAAATCCTGCCCCCACAAAATTTAAACCATTACCACCGTATACGGAGTTCAGGTAATCAGTCACTTTCCCTTTCGCTGTCAAATTGATGCCTTCATTGCCAGCTGCTAAGACCACTAAGCTACCTTTATTTACTGCATATTGGATAGCTCTTTTATAAGCTAAGAGATCAGCGATATCATTTCCTAATGCAACTTTTTCTCCGGTTAAAGGGTCAGTGTAAAAAACTTGACCTTTTATGTCAAAACCACCCAGGCTCATTGAAATAACATCGACTCCATCATTTGCTGCAGTAACAATAGCGGCAGTGATCCAGGCTGTTTCAGCAAAGGATTCTCCAAATACACGATAAGCACGGATTCCTGTGTCCGGTGCTACACCTAACATCTTTCCATGTGCTGCAATGGTTCCAGCGATGTGACTGCCATGAGCCATTTTATCATCAAATTCATTGATATCGCCTGTTTCACATGGTTCCGTATTCTGGTATCCACCTGCGGGTACAAAGTTCTTTGAGCCCGGCAACAGGTTTACAACCAAATCAGGGTGATCACGATCAATGCCACTGTCAATAATCCCTACTATGACTTTATGGGAACCAGTTCCTAAATTATAACTTGTACCATTTTCAGTAACACGTTTAATATCCCATTCGAGGTCCCATAAGGAAGATTGATCTGTGTTCAGAGTTAAATCATTTTTCAATATAAGTCCTGATACCCATAAGCCAATTATGACACTGTGCAAAAAAATGGTGGTAATCATAGGATAAAGGCCGGAAGGTAATTATAAACCCCGGCCTTTATTTTACACCTGAAGATATTCGTTAGATTAGAAAAGTTAACAATTACAAGTTAAACTGATTTGTTATTGCTTTTAACTCGCTGGCCATAGCTTTTAGTGTTTCCGCTGCAGAACTGACCTCTTCCATCGCGGCTGTTTGTTCTTCTGTAGCAGCAGCAACGTTTTCAATTGCGGAATCAAACTGCGTCGTTGCAGTAGCGATACTTTCCACCTGTCCTAAAAGGGTCTGAACGGAATTAATAATACTGGAAAAAACTTCACCTGCCTCTTCAATTACACTGCTCCCCGCATCTATTCCCTGAGCTCCGGTATTAACTGCATTTTCAGCCACATTGGCAGAGGATTGTACACTTGCAATCAACGATTTTATTTCGTTGGCCGCGCTGACCGACTCCTCGGCCAGATTGCGCACTTCGTCGGCTACCACAGCAAAACCTCGCCCGCTTTCCCCGGCCCGGGCGGCTTCTATGGCGGCATTTAATGCCAGCAGGTTGGTCTGTTCGGCTATACCGGTGATCACTTCCGTTATTTGTCCTATTTTTTCCGAATTATCTACCAATCCTTCAATTGCAATCTTGATGTCCTCAAATCCTTTGGTAATACTGGCCATCTGTTCCTTAACCTGGATTATTTGCTTGCGCCCGTCTTCTCCCATCTGAGATGAAGAACGGAATGCTTCAGTCATTTGCTGAACGTTTTGAACAACTTCTTGAACATTAAAAGACATCTCGCTCATGGTGGCGGCTGTCTGAGTGGCACCTGAAGCTGTTTGCTGGGAATTCAGGGATAATGAATCAGATGCGCTAGACAACTGATCGGCTTCTCTTTTTACCGAACCAATCACATTCCTCAGCCCGCTAAGCATATTGTTAAAAGATCGTGACAAGCTGCCGATTTCGTCTCCAGACTTAACTTGCGCCTGCAAGCTTAAGTCGCCCTTTTCAGCCTGGCCCATCAATTCCCTCATGCTAATTACCGGTTTAATAATTTTTCCAGTAAAGAAGTATGCCAGTAATGCACCGACGAGCAAAGCAATCACAGAGCTCATCAAAAACATGAACATCATTTTTTGCAAGCGTTGCTGATAAATAACTTCTTCCCTGCCACCGGAACCAACCACCCAGTCCCAGGGTTTAAAATACTCTTGATAGGCAATGAAAGTATAAACCGGCTCACCAGTATTTTGCCACAGTTCGTTAAAAACAAAACCGGTTTTTTCCGGGTTTGACCAGCTATCTCTTACCGTATATTTACCATTCACTTGCAAGTCCCATCCGTTTACACCTTCAAAAGGGAACGGATGCATTGTAAAGGTGCCATCCGGGTGCGAAGCCCATACATACATGTAGTCGCCTTTGTGCAAAGACATTTTACTTTTTGCAAGATCCCTGTTTCCGTCAGGCAGCTTCGGCCCAAGGACATATGTGCGCACTTCCTCCTGTGCCTGCTCTAACGAAATTTCTCCCCGTTTTACCTTTTCATCCTGAAGCTTCATCAATCCAATAACATCTTTAGTCGAGCGGGTTACAATTTCGCCCCCCACATCCAGCACTTCTTTTTTGGTTTCATAGTAGGTGATTAAAAAAATGCATGTTAATATTGTGGCCAGAAACAAACAAAAACCCGCTAGTAGTTTAACGCGAAGCCCGATAGATATACCCCCTATTGTCTTGCTTTCCTCTACACTCATAGATGTACCTCCTATAATTTTACGAATAAACCTGGATACCTCACATCAAAATTACTTTTAACTCACTACGAATTATGACATAACTTCGACAGATTCCTGGTTTATTCAAATTTCCATGGCATTTCTTTTTCATTTTATATTGCAATATCATTAGCCAAAAATCATTAATTTTTATTTTACATGGGGGCGATACATAATTCCCATTTTGTTTAAATATCTTTTTATGAAGATTTTAGTATGCTCAATTTGATCCGCAAATTACCATCTCCAGAAATTTTTTTCATGGAGAAATATGTTAGAAAATAGTTTACTACTAATTTGCTACTGGTTCAAGTCTATTTTTCAACAGATTTTCGCATTTTAATTATTGATCAATTAATAATACTTAACTGTTTGTCAAAATATTTCAAACAACAATACTCTTTAAGAATATAATAAAGCTTATTTTTTTGATCTTCTTGACCATAAATGCTGACCTATTACCATGTGGTAAACTTGCAAAAAAAATAACACTCAGATAATTATGTATATTTGCAATTTTAATAAAATTCTGTTAATATAAATAATGTAGTATGTCTAATATTTTAAACTGCGTAAATTACCTTCATCAAACACCATATGTAATTACCGTTCCGTAGTGTATTAGCCTCGCTTGCCTGAATTTATTTCGCAAAATGCGTACTATCGCTTATCACAGTTACAATTGGGTCGCCGCCAAACATCGACTGGCTTTAGTATAATGCGTTAGCGTTCCCGCATACTCAATTCCACGCTCCATGGTTGCACCAAATGTTATTATCTGCGCTACACAAACGGGTTCGATTGTCAGGATAGATACCCACGCTGCTGACGCGGCACCATCAGAAGAAATAATTTTCAGGATAGACCGTTATTGCTCAAAGGATCACAAACCTTTATGAAAATAGTTTAATTGCTTAACTCTCATGCTCCTGTAGGGCACAATCTATGGACAAAAATCTATTTTCTTATCAAACACAAAATCATTAGTTTGAGATTCATTGTATTTTAGATTTCCCAATTTATTATTTATTAGGAGGTGGTGCCTTTGATTGTCTAGATGTTGAGTCTACCAAAGCTGGATTTGTGTAGTTATTAAAATTTATTATTTACATCAAAGTTAATGCCTCAGGTCAAGTGATTAAATTAGCCAATAGTTTGCGAACAGAAAAATAATTTGTTTTAAATGTAATATGTGCAATCATTTTCTAACAAAAACATAACTTATAGCCTAATTAATTGTAAAATCAAAATTCATATTAACTAAATTATAATTAATAATGAGGTGAAGATTGAATGATAAAAGTAGCTAATCCTGCCCCTTGGGGAGTATTCGCATTTGGTGTGGCTGCCTTCGTTGTTGGAGCAATATTTGCCGGTTTGTTTACAGGTGAAGGAGTTTTTCTAGTTGGGGGTACCGTAGCGGTCTTAAGTGGTGTTATGCTCATGGTCGTATCCTACTTAATGCTGTTGGGCAAGGGCTTGGGCGACCCCGGTCCAATATCCAGTTGGGGAGCCGGTGTATTCGGATTTTTTGCCCAGATATGGTTGATACTGGGCGTAATACTCTTGACATGGAAACCGGGGGTTGAAGGTCCACTGGCATTTGTGTTACTTTATACATGTTTTGTTTCTATAGGCTACACGTTTTATTCTTACAAGTTGGGAATTAAATCTTTTGTATTATTATTTGCAGTCGTAGTAGTAGCCACCTTATGCGGTTTTGGTGGTTTGTATTCAGGATGGGCACAGGGTAGTGTAATATGCGGTTATCTTTTCTTCTTCCTTGGCTTCTTAGGTTTATACATTGCGTTTATGGAGCAGTTACGAGAGGCTTTACCCAAAACGCAACAAAGTCAAGTTGGTGCTGCAGAAACCCAGAGATAATTTAGTATTAGCTCATAAAACCATGTTAATTAAGGGCTTAGGATTTAATTTCTTAAGCCCTTAATTATTAATTAGGTGTTTATTAAGTTCATTTAGTCATTAATAGGCAAGGTGAAACTAGAGCCTACGGGAGCAAAGCGGAAACTGGGTCCAAACAAACCGGCTAACCGTGCCATCATCGGCAACCCGGTGCAATGATTGGGAGCCAGGAATTGAAGTTTTAGGGATTGGAGAAAGGCAATGGTAGCCTCTTGCTGGACGACCGGTGTGGGTCCTAAGTGAGTGCCGCCGATAATACCATATACCTGATTTACCCCGGTAACTTCCTGTGCTTGCTTAACGATATTAACCAGCCCGGCATGAGCACATCCCAGTATAATCACAAGTCCCTTTGGTGTAACGCAATACAGGCTCAAATCGTCATGTAAAGGGTCAAGTACTGTTTTACCGTTCTCCAGGCAAAGTAGGTGACTGTCTCCTTTTTCAAAATCAGTTTTCCGGGGTACTTCTCCGCTTATCCAAACATCGGGGGCAATTTCTCGAGGTTTATGGGTAAAAATAAACTCTGCGCCTGAGCTCTCAAGTTCTTCTTTGCAGAATGGTACTCCGATATAGTGTGGCTTGTTATGAGAACTATAGTGAAAGGTGAAAAAATCAGGATGGGCATAAACCGGTAACTGTCCCCGGAGGTGCAGAAAAGCCCGCATACCTCCTGTGTGATCATAATGACCATGACTCATTACCAGGGTATCCACCGACTTCAGATCAACACTGAGAGTGACAGCATTAGCTAACAGATAACCTTGTTCTCCAGTATCAAAAAGAATTTTCATTCCTGCTGTTTCCACCAGCATGGCAAGGCCCCACTCGCCAACAAGACCCAAGGGCGCGCCTATATTATTTTCACAAAGTACCGTTATTTTAAAGACAGGCTCATTCATAAAAAATCACCTCTTTCAGTTTGAAATCGGTATCATCATTATACCACTTAACTTTTACCGACATCTTCTGCCCAAAACCACCTGGCACAATGATTTACTTGAAATTGTATAATTATTATTATAGGATTTTTTAAATTTTCATGGTATATTTTACTAAATAGCAAAGAGGAGGCAATACAATGATTACTTTAATTGCCAGGCTTAAAGCGAAACCTGGGAAGGAGTCTTTATTAGCTGAGGAGAGCAAAAAAATTGCCCAAGAAGTTCGGGAAAATGAGAAGGCCTGTCTAATGTACATACCTCACGTTTTGGTAAAAAACCCCGCTGAAATAGTTTTTGTAGAAAAGTACGTAGACCAGGAGGCTTTAGATGCCCACTTCCAAACTCCATATTTTAAAGCTCTGGCAGAGAAGTTTGGAGATTTGTTGGATGGAGAGCCAGAATTGAAAATCTTAAAGGAACTGATTTAATAAATACATATGTTTCATCCTCCGAAAACACCGGTATAAGAAGAATAACAGCCCAAACCCGTAAGCCAAAGTGCCTACGGGTTGTTTTTTTTCTGTAAATTAAACACCTTCGACAAATTCCCTGATCACCTTAAAATACTTCGACTGCCCGTAATAAAGGATATCGTTGTGATCGGCGCCAGGAATAATCAACATGCTCTTGTGAGAAGACCCGAGATGCCTGTATAAAAACATGCCCTGCTTCAGCGAGACAAGTTGGTCGTATTCTCCGTGTATAATCAGGGCTGGTATGGTTATTTTTGTCACCATCTCCACGCATTTATTGTTGAATGTTTCAGTGTCCACCCCTTGGATCAATCCGAGATTTCTGATCAGGTGAACAAAGCTGGTGAAACCGCTTTCAATGATAACTCCCTTCAGTTTATCCGGATAGCTGTAGGCCAGCTCAAGGGCCGGGATGGATCCCAACGACCTTCCCATTACGTATATGTCTTTTGAAAGGTTTTTCTCCGCCAGTGCCTCGCGCACGGCCGGTAACAGGCGGTGTGCGTCTTTAACCATATTAGAAAATGTGGGATAACCTTGACTGGCGCCATAACCCCGGTAGTCGGCCACAACCAGATTCAGGCCCGCTTCATGGTACAACGACGCGATGTCGTCGTAATCACTGGCTATCTCACCGTTCCCATGAAAGTACAGTACCCACGGCAATTTTTCGCCAGATAGAAAAAAACGGCAGGATACAGAAATGTTCTGATCAACGGGGACAGCCAAATCAGATGCATTTTCGGGACAAGGAGCATAATCCTTGCGGGGGTATAAAAAATAGCTCAGCACCTCGGGCTGGTCAATCAAAGAATAATCGATCATTCTGATTCCTCCTCATGGGCGATATAGAAAATCGTTCCTTATAAAGGTATTACTGAATATATGAATGTTAGTCCGGGCACCAACACATTGCAGCTAAGGGTAGCTGGTTCAAATAATGTGGTACTAACTGTACCCAATCAGATATTTTCGGGTGGTAGGGCTTATACCGCTTACGCTGTGGGAGTGGTTAAAGATAATCCTCCCCTGCAGCTTCTGACTCTCCTGGATGGCAGTTCATACCTGAAAGCAAATGGCAATAAGCCGGCTCAGACAATACTTGACTTCAAACAAGCTGATGTTAATGGAGACGGGGTTCTTGACAATGTGTCTTTGAGTGGAAATAAGCCCGACCCCGAAAGTCCCTTTGCGGACAATATCACTTTATGCGTGGAAGATGGAAAAATAGGAAATACGGTATGTGCAACTCCACACTTTGACGCAGGTTATAATGCAAATCTATTATTAGCTGATTTTACCAAGGACAGTATCTCTGACATTTTAGTCCGCATAGAATCCGGTGGCAGTGGTGGTTATTTGTACGCATTTGTTTATTCATTGGAGGATAATCAGCTTGTCAAAATCTTTGATGCTGAAGATTTTAATGCAAAGAGTCAATTCAATGTTGTTTTCGAGGATAATTACAAAGTAGAGGTTACACAGGTAGATACAAATAAAACATTTACTATTGATCTGAGTGACCGTAAGGACGAGTACTCGGATATATATGACCAAAATGGTGAATTAATAAGACCAGTTACGGGAAGTGTACTTGGATTAGGTAGCCTTGAAGTCGTAGATGTTGATAATGACAGTAACTTAGATCTTGTTGCAACCCAACGAATAATCGGAAGATATAATGCTGATACTTTGGGGTATGTAAAAACAACTTTAAAGTGGGACGGATCAATTTTTGTTCAGGTGGGTATTAATGTTGTACCATACATTTCATGACGATGGTTGCAGTAAAACCCTCGGCCTAAACCAGCCAGAGGTTTTCTAAATTCAAAAGATATCCACTAAATTAATTTGTAATCCCGGTAACAGCGGGGAGACTAAAATCTCATCGTTACGGTATGCTTCATGCAAAATCCATTTTTTTTCACCGGGGGTAAATACCTCTACTACTTTGGCATCCGGGTCAACAATCCAATATTCTTTTACTCCGTATTTATAGTACAGCCTGCTTTTCTCTACCTTATCCCGGCTGGCTGTTGACGGTGACAGTATTTCAATTACTAAATCCGGTGCGCCTTTGATGTTATCTTCGGTAATAATATCCAAACGATTGGCAGATATAAAGAGTATGTCAGGCTGTGGTTTTTCTGTTTCACTTAGAACAACGTCAAAAGGCGCATGAAATAATTTACCCAGTTTGTTTTTGCGGATAAAATCTGAAATTGCATAGACTAGGTTTGTGCTTACTTCCTGGTGGGTAGCTCGTGGTGATGGAACCAATATCAATTCACCCCCGATTAGCTCATACTGGTTGTCGTCATTAATTTTTAAGTAATCTTCATAAGTATATAGCTTATTAGGAGTTTCTTGCATGTCAGAAGCCTCCTTTTTACTTTTCTTTTGGAGCTAACCTAATAACCTGATGGCCTTGTTCTTCTGCTAGTTCAAAAATTAATGGGGGAGGATTGTCGGGTAAAAATACTAATGTGCTTGTTAATTCTTCCATAGTTAAAGGTTTACCATCTATAAAGTTAGTATATCTTATTCGTCTACTTCGCACATTTTGCCTTCATCGTCAATAACTTCAGTTACTGAATACCAAACCTTTCCTTGTCCTTTCTCATTTGCTCCCGGATGGCGTGTAATCCATATTGTTGCAAGGAAACTCTACCTAGTTCTACCTTGTTTAATTCTTCCAAAAGTTCTACTAAATCAGCATGTTCATCAACAGGAATTCTAATTGATACATCTTTAACTAATCTATCGCGTTCAAGCTGTGTTGCTGTTCTTTTTCTGGTCAATTCAGATCCCTCCTACCATGAGATATTATACCAGTGTTTTGCCCGTGAGTAAACCGGGGAGGGGATAAAACCCCACCCGGTAGTAAGTAAACCAGTTTTTTGAAAGAAATACCACCCTGATAGTGGTGGGACCGACAGGCAATTTAAAGAACTGAATAATCTCAAAGAGCAGTCAGACAGTTTTGTGAAGTAGGTAGATGAAAGATAACGTCTATCTACTGCTGCTTCACTTAGGTGTATAAAAAACTTAAACGAGGACGACCTCGCCGTGCCATGGAGGAATTGTCTTGGGGGTAGTCCCGAATAATCCCCCAAGCCGAGTATCAGGCTGGATGAAAAGTCCCAGATCGAACGTGCAGTTTTTTCTTGACTCTCACACACTGTGAGGGTTTAGAATAAAATTACAATCTGGATTGTTAAACCGAACAAGGAGGTACAATGTTCAAAATAGGTGAAGTAAAACCATTTACACAAAAGAATCTACACTCCCTGTCGGCAGTATTTTACTGCCGATTATTTGAACTTAGAAAGCTCCGCTGCAGTCTGGGCAATATCTTTAATCCCTGCCGAAGCTTCAAATATACTTTCTACAGCACTTTGCGAACTGGACGCTATGTAACTGATTCTATCATTTATAAGGTTCACTCTTTCAGCCGCTGTAACAATAGCATTTGAAATGTCGCCTACGACAGCGGATTGCTCTGCAACAGCAGATGCAATCGTACTTGTTATCTGAGTTACTTCATCAACAACCCGCAAGATGATACCCATTTCATTAACAGCGTTTGCCATATTTTTTTGCATTACATCAATTTGCTGGCTAATTTCTTCTGTTGATTGAGCTGTCTGTTTTGACAACTCCTTAACTTCACCGGCAACAACTGTAAAGCCTTTTCCTGCTCCCCCTGCTCCAGCAGCCTCTATTGCTGCATTTAAAGCAAGCATATTGGTTTGATCAGCAATTTTATTTATAATTTTAATAATTTTACCAATTTGTTTTGAAGAGATACTAAGCTTTTCGATAATCTCATTTGTATCAATTGCCTTTGATTTAGCATCAAGCGTTATGTTTTTGGAACGTCCGCAATTGGTACTTATTTCATTAAGTGAAATATTAATCTCCTTCATTGCCAGAGCCACGCTGTTGACAGAACTGGAAACATCATTGGCAAAAGTGGAAACATTATTTGTATTGTCGGCTATTTGGTTAACCATTTCGTTAATCTGAGTTACACCTGCAGCAGTTTTCTTAGATGCTGATGCAAGACTTTTGATAACAGTAGCGATTTCCTCCGATTTTCTCAATCTTTCCTCACTAAGACTGTTAACTTTTTCTAAAACATCATTCATTTCTACATTTTTCGCTTCCAGTTCTTTGGTCTTAAGTTCAAATTTATTTTTTTCCAGCATTGCCTCTCGCCGATTGAAATCCATACAGTTATATATAACATTTAAGTTATTGTGGATAGCTTTTACCATATCACGACATGTACTATACCCACAGGCTGAACAATTTAGCTCACGATCTCTTTTTGTATTTTTGTGAAGCCGTGTAAATATTTCGTTATATTCCGATTCGGTAGGCTCTTTCAGAGAAGGTGCCTTCGTATTATTGTTGTATCCCCTGGTGAAATCATCCAGTTTAAGGTTCTTATCGAAATACTTATATAACCAGTCAATCTTCCTTGTTACCAGTTTCCCACCCTTGTCACCCAGTTTCTCAGCTTTTAGGGCATTGAAAGTAAAATCAGCGCTATCCGCAGTAATATTTTTAGCTGTGGCAGTGCCAAGATTACAACCTTTAGAACAATTCAAGATATCTACCAGCAGCGGCATCGGCTTATCACTTGCTAATCTTTGGCTATATTCATCCAGGTATTCGTACGCATGCTCACGGCCTTCCACCTGGCGTATCCATGCCCCTTTAACTTTCGCTTCGACATTTTCCCTAAGTCCTCCGGGCCTGCTGAACAAACAGCCCAAGCTGCAGCCAATATCTTCAAATCCATGTTTGTTATAATTGGATAAATTAATCCTTTTTCTTTCTAAATAATCCAGCAGTTTTGTATAGGTAACATTGTATTGTATATAATTACTGGTATTAGGGTCGTTTATTTCGTTGATTTTGCCTATGCACGGAGACAAAAATGCTATATTGTTTGAAACACCGGCATATTTTCTTAGGTATATCGCCGTGCACATCATAGGACTGTGAATGGGAGCAAGGTTACTGATTAACTCATGTTTATATTTTTCAATATAGCTTACAATGGCAGGACAGGGTTGGGCTATTATAGATGAAAGGTTTTTTTCCTTTATGGCTTTTAAATAAGCCCAGGTTGTAATATCCGCTCCGAAGGATACATCGTAAATCACATCTGCACCTTTGGATTTTAGAAAGCCAAATAAGTTTTCATAATTGGCAAAATTCACCCTGATAGAAGGGGCTGCGATAATGGAAATATTTACCCCACTATCCAAAGCTTCGAAAAACAATTCTATATCATCCCTAAAGTTCCTGGCTTTATGATCACATACTTCAATGCACTTACCGCAGATTATACATCTTTCCGAGTTAACCTTTACCTTATTTTGCCCTTCCGAAATATAAGCAATATTTGCGTCGAAAACAGGGCAATGTCTGATGCATTTATTACAGCCGACGCAGTTTTGCTCATCAACCAAGATTACCTTATCCATCTTTATACCCCTTTCCAGTGAATAGTTCCAGTCACCTACTGCATGTTGTTGCTGCTAACCCGGGTAAATTTAAAGGTAAAGAATTCCTTGCCGGAAATCCAAAAATTTCACGTTGTTTATCCATCGGAAAACACCTTTTTAAATTGCTTATTGATGGCATATTCGGCATAATATTTCTTGTTCCTGCTAGTTCATGTATATGAAATATTGGTGTAAGAAAAGTAATAACGGAAAGGGAAGGCTATATGAAATTTAAATGCTAATACTAAAACAGTTGACCTTACCGCGATTTTATGGACACGCAGAACGTGTGATAAAATAAATTCACGGACTGTCCTTATAGAACGCTTCCGTTTCATGGGGGCACACCGCTCCGAATTTCGGGTTGTGAAGATGGCTGAGGTGCTCAAAGTGTCAAAGACCGGTTTTTATGCATATTTGAAGCGGCCCAAAAGCAACCGAGAAATAGAAAATGATTTGCTGCTTAATAAGATAAAAGCAGTCTACAAAAATAATCACGGCATATACGGTTATCCCCGTATAAGGAACTAAAGAATGACGGTGCACCTAGCAAAAATCGCGTCTATAGACTGATGAGAAAAAATGGTATCAAATCAAAGAACGTAAAAAATATAAGGCAACAGCTAACTCAAATCACAATCTCCCGGTTGCTGAAAACCTACTAAACCGTGAGTTTACAGCAAATAAGGCAAATCAAAAGTGGGTAAGTGATATCACCTATGTTGCAACCGATGAAGGATGGCTCTATCTAGCCGGTGTTATGGATCTATGTGGCAGGGCAATCATTGGCTTTGTCATGGCCGAGCACATGAGAAGGTCCCTTGTCATAGAAGCCCTAAATCAGGCTATTGGCAGAACTGGCGCGAAAGAAGGGCTGTTGGTGCATTCCGATCGCGGCATCCAGTACGCCAGCAAAGAATACCAGGCCATACTGAATAAGAATAAATTCATATGTAGCATGAGCCGCAGAGGCAACTGCTATGACAACAACGCTACTATGGAATCGTTCTGGGGCAAGCTCAAACTCAAGTTTGCAACTTTTCTAAGATTTATAACGGTTTTTGTGCCAAAGACCCA
>CAZXQO010000035.1:0-43985 GCA_964643075.1 uncultured Peptococcaceae bacterium | reverse complement strand
GACCATTGGGGAATATGTGCTGCCCCGCCTGCTGGGGGCATACGCCAGAAAATTTACCGCCGTGGAGATGACCATGACCATCGGCAATACGGCCATGATCTACGAGCATACTCTGTAACGGCAGCATTGATATCGGACTGGTGGAAGGGCCGGTGGAACACGCTCACCTGAAGGACCAGGGGCAACTGAAGGTAGAGAACAGGGGGAGGTATCCTGAATGAATAATTCCAGTATAGCAATTATGATGGTGAAGAATGGTTTACAGTGCAGTCAAGCTGCTCTTGCTGCCTTAGGCGAACAACTCGGTATTGAAATAAAACAAGCCCTTAGATTGGCTAGCGGGTTTGGTGGGGGAATAGCTTTACAAGGCGATATTTGCGGAGCTGTTAGCGGGGCGATTATGGCAATTGGATTAAAACATGGTTATGATAAGGGTCCTGACGTAGACGCTCGCGACAAAGTATATTTTCTTGCTCAAGAATTAATTCAAAGAATCAAAGCCAAACATGGTTGTTATACATGCAGAGGCCTTACGGGAATGGAGTGGACGGGGCCGGAAAGTTTAAAGCTCTTTCATGAGCGGGGCATACCGGAGAAAGTCTGTCTCAATGTAATAAGAGATGCCGTAGATATAGTGGAAGAGATATGGTAAGAACACTGTGATGCACATAACAAAAATATATTGTACACTAACATTACAAAAGCGGGATCTGCAAGGCATTAGGACTTCTGATATGGGATATACTGACAATTGAGCCCGGTCTGATACGCGAGAAAAACTTGCAGGGTAATGAAATGTAATAATAATAACTTGGCCATGGGAAATACTACCTTAGAAAAACTTTAAGGTAGGAATTAAATGAAAAAACCATATTATATCATTATAGCCGCTTTTCTCTGTATACTAATAATAATGGCTGTCAGGACCTTCAATAACAGGGCGTATAAAAAATTGCCAAGCCATGGCGAAAGAGCATCGGTTTCCTATTTATACCCGGGTGAATTCGAAAAACAGCAGGCCATTTGGCTGCAGTGGCCGTCAGAGGTGTATAACGCTGGCAGACGACCTGTGTATCCAGTTATGATAAATATTATAAAGGCCCTTGACCCGTACATAAGGGTCAACCTGCTGGCGCGGAGCAAGGAAGAAATCATACAAATAAAAGATTCGTTCAAAAAAAACGGATATACCAGCGCCAACGTTCATTACTACGTGGTTAATCATTTTTCCATATGGGCCAGGGATGTGGGGCCTATTTTCGTCAAAGACAGCCAGAACAGGCTAAATGTGGTAAACTTTGGTTTTAACAACTACGGCAGGGGCGGCGATCCGTACTATATCAACGTGGAAGGTCAGGTAGACAATCTCACGGCCCGGCAACTGAAGCTGCCGGTTATCAGTACAAACCTGATTTCTGAAGGCGGTGCCATAGAATCAAACGGTAGAGGTACACTGATGATTACCGAATCGGTTGCGCTTAATCGCAACCCGGGGCTGAACAGGATTCAGATCGAAAATGAATATAAAAGGGTTCTCGGGGTGAGGAAAGTTGTATGGCTTAAGCAGGGACTTGCCGAAGATGACCGGATTACAAGCGGGCACATTAATGAAATAGCCCGTTTTGCAAATCCGTATACGATACTTTTGGCACAGGTGCTGCCGGGGGACAGTTATACAAATCGGACCGCACAGGATTCGTACCTGCGCCTTGAAGATAACTGCAGAATACTGCTCAACTCCACCGACCAGGACGGAAAGCCGTTCCGTATTATCAGGGTTCCCATGCCGCCCACGCTTTACGGAGAGCCGGACGATACCGGAAAAATACCTGTGCGCAGCTATCTGAACTATGCTGTTACAAATGGTGCAGTGCTTATACAGACTTATTGGAGGCCGGGACGTTCAAATACACTGAAAACCACCGAGGCCCAAGTCAGGGATATATTCCGGAGGGTGTTTCCCGGGCGCGAAATAATTGGTATTGACGCCGAGAACGTCAACCTGTGGGGTGGCGGAATCCACTGTATAACCCAGCATATGCCCGCTGATTAGTTTTCGCCAAATAGTTTCATTTTCGTGAACAAGCCATATCGGGAATAAGATGCGAACAAGGTGAATGATCCTTGTTCGCATTTTTTTGCGTGGAGCAAGTTGGGGATGGTGAGTTGGGGACCTGTCCCTGTCTGATTCTGTTTTGCAATATTTACCTGGCAAGGCAAGAACCGTCCCTACACGCTAATCCTTAAATTCCTCCGAGAGCATGAGATCTAACGGATCCATGGCCCTGGGGACGGTTTCTCCCGACTGGCACCATACCTTTTCCAGGCCGGCTTTGTTTAAAATTGATTTCATCTCCGTAATTTCTTCTGCCGTGAGGTCTTTAGCTTTCCTGGCCCGGAAGGCGGGCTGGTATTCAACTATATTAACTTCTAAATTTTTATCCAGCCCGTGGAGCTTTTTGCCAATGGCATACAACTCCTCTTTGGACATGAATTCGGGGTGGTAGGGAATTGCGGCTATATAATAAAGCTTGCCTGCATATTTGTCGATTATATATTCCATAGCCTGCCAGTTGTTCTGTAAATAACTTTCGGCGAGCTCTTTATTATTAATTCCGGTAAGTTTCATGTAGGTATCAAGTTCCAGAGCCTTTATATCCGGTGAAATGTCGGTCATACCGGCTTCATAAAGCTCATCAATATAATCATGTGTAAGGATAGAGGCGTTGGTGTCCACCTGAATCCTTAAATCGCTGTATCTAGACTTAATGTTTTTGATGAATTCAACCAGCCATCTCCGGTTTAAAGTGGGTTCACCGCCCGATATCCCCAGCCGGGGAAATTTCCCTGACGTCAACATTTGTTCCAGGTCAAAAGTAACTTCTTCCGGAGTTGAAGCGTTTCCAGTATTGGAAAATGTAACATCCCAGTTGTGACAAAAGTCGCAGGCCAAATTACAACCGTGCGTAAAGATCGATATAGTGTTTTTATGCATGGGAGTTTGGATGTAGGACACCAGCCGCGTTGGCGGATGATTCTCAATTTCCTCCGGGTTGGTGATGATTTCCATGCCTTCTAGCACTTCCGTACTGCAACTCCGGCCAGGCTTGCCGTTGATTATGACGGTACAGTTAAAGCAGGCACCGGTGTTGCATAGTGATTCCGAATGGATGTGTTTGGTTTTGTCCAAAAGCTCCAGCGCCTTAGCTACAGTTATGCGTGACGGTACGGAATAGTTTTCCCCGTCCACAACAATTTTCACTGCGGACCTTTCTTCCCGGCAGGAAAGCAATGTGCGTGTTCCAGTTGGGCAACCTTTGACGCAAGTACCGCAACCTATGCAGTATTCTCCCCCGCCTGGACAGTTAATAAAAAAACTGCAAAATTTGCAATCAATACATTTCATACCTTGCTGTATCTTTTTAAGCATAATTTAAATTACTCCCATTCTATCTGTCATTCAGGATCATTAAATATTTGCTTCATTAAAACCATGTTTCCTGAATATCACCTTTGGCCTCCCTTGCGGGAGGCCAAAGTATAATTGTATATAGCTATTTTTTGTCTTTACTTAAAGGACTCGTCTTTTGGTACAGACCCCATCTCTTCTTCCGTATAGGCATCCCAGGGATCTGCAATTTTCATTTCGGGTAATTCTTTCAAAGCAGGGAACATACCATTTAAGTGAGTTCTTCTGGCTGCTTTACCTCTGGGCGGCAGTTCATCCCAGGGAATATGAGAGTACATCAGGGCGTAAGCCATCGTTGTAACCGAACGGTTTGTCAGATGGTAATCCATGACGCATTCTAAAATTACCGGGCCTTCAGTTTCGGCCATTTTGAAGGCTTTGGTCAGGGCATCCCTGAAATTTTCCGACCTGTCGCATCTTATTCCCTTGGCGCCGATTGTTTCTGCGAATTTTACAAAATCAACTGCGTCCCTCGATCTTTCCTGACCCCTCAACGTAACGCCGTTTTTAAATTTGGCTCCAAAGGTGTCCTGTTCGCCCATAGCTTCCCAGTTAGGGCCATACCATGCGTATTTCATGGCCGGCATCCAGCCGCCGTTGCATGTTACCAGATATACAATAGGCAATTTATAATCTACAGCCACTACCGCATCCCAACCGGAGTTCATCATACCGGAGTCGCCCATCAAGGCCAGTACCGGCACGACGTCGTCATTTTCCAGATCGGCTATGGCGGCGCCTATCGCCTGTCCTACGCCATGGCCTACACCGGCATAGTCGTTGGAGGTGAGGCAGGAGGAAGGCCTGCTAAACTGCAAATACGGCATGGCATAATCTGAGATGGTGAAGCCGTCAATCATAACCCTTACTTTGTTTTCATAATTCTCTTCGATAACTTCTCTAATGATTTGCGACATGTAACCGTGATGCATGAAATTGTTATTTTTGTATCTGGGATGATCAGGTCCGTATTTGTAGGACTTTTCTTTTCTTCTTTGATCGGCGGCGGTTCTGGCTTCCTGTATCTTTTTAATCCAGGCGTCTTTCTCAGGAGCCATGGCTACATTATTAGCTTTAATGTAGTCGTTTAGTTGTTCAAAGACAACGTCCAGACTGCCCATTAGTGTTGCTCCGGTCTTAATGTAAGGCCATACCTGTTCCGGGCAGTTGGAAATCTGGATGGTATTCTTCCAGCCATGTCCATAGTGGTCAAAGAAACCAACTTTTACTCCGCAGGTGATGATCAAGTCTATTTCTCTTTTGACCGGAGGCATTCCTCTATAATAATATGGGTGCTTTTCCGAAACTAGCCCCCTGCCCAGCCTTCTGGTAGTGAACGGAGTCTTGGTCAGGTTAATGAATTCTTCTATAGGAGCGCCTGCCTTATCCCAGGTGGCCTGGTCACCAATGATCATGTAAACGCCCTTTGCTTCGCTGATAAGTTTCACTGCTTTTTCGATTTCCACCTGATGAGCGGCGTTTTTCAGCGGCTGAGTAGTTAGATCGCCTCTCCAGTTCGGGATGTATTCGGAGTGTTGCGGGAACACGCCGGCATACATATGCTTTCTCAATTCGTCTGTGGAAGTAAGCAGGTCGATACCCATTTCAAAGCAAACCGGTCCGGATGGCGCCTGCTGAGCAATTTTGTATCCTCTGGTGATAAATTGCTTTATCTGGTGAGGATAAAACAGCCTGGTAGAATATTTGGTGATAGTTTTGAAGAACTCACTGGCATAGCTTTCCTGTAAAGTATTAAAAAGACCGTCATGTTCAAGTTCGTGACCACCGGCCAAATAAATCAGAGGTGTATTGGAAAGAAATGCTTGATGCATGGGTGAAAACGCATTTCCGGCGCCGGGACCAACTGTTCCGAAGACGACCGTCGGCTTGCCGGTAACCTGCGAGTAAGCTTCAGCAGCATATACGGAGTTTTGTTCATGACAAAAAACGACTAATTTTACTCCAATCCTGGAAATGGCATCTACAAAATGCCAAATGTGGCCTCCGGGGACACCAAAAGCAAAAGTGGCTCCCTGTTCTTTAACGGTTTCAGCAACGTACGTACCCACGCTGGGATAGAGTTCCCTTTTCCCCAGGGGAACAGACAGATTCTTCTGAGCTTCATGATCAAAATCAATCTTGGCCATTAATTGTCCTCTCCCTTATAATTTCTTGGTCCTTATTTTTCTCCTAGTGTGTTGTCCATCGTAACTACGTAACTAGGAAAAAAATGAAAAATCGTTTCACTGAACGTTAATGAACTACAAACCCCCTTCCAGCCAACTTATATTCTCCCGTCTAACCGGCAGTTAACCAAATTTCTTACTTTCCGGTTATTATCCGGGCACTTTGGCATGAATTTTAAAAAAACTTAACTATCTTAAAGATAACCGAAGATAGGGAAAAAAATCTTGAGGTTTTTTGCCATAATCATTTCAAGCACATGTACAAATAATTTGTAATACTCAGTAAATAATTCAAAACCGGCATTATTGATGATCTAACCAGGACCGGTCTCCTAAATGCCCTTCTGCGGCTATACCGTAGAAACAAAAAATGCCTTACAGGTTGCTTCTGTCATTGCCATGATGATAAAAACCGCCTGGCACTATTTGGTAAATGTGTTTCTCCATAAATCGAAGGCCTTGCAAACCAAATCTCTCATTTTGTATGAGCATTCCGGATTAAGTAAGACTTCCCTCCCCAACAGTTTTATTTCTTTATGTTTACTGCAGTACCGGTCAACGACAATAGCTATTGTATTTCCGAAGTCTCGTATAATGATATCATTCTTCCCGTTAAAGTAACAGAATTTTTTCTATATTTTTAGAATGTTCCGGGTATATAATTTATGGAAGTTAAAACCATAGTGGAACAAATGTTCATCGAATTGCATTCTGTATATTTCAAGGCAATGGCAGCTTTCCATGAAAAACATTGTGCCGGGGAAAGCTTTTATATGCCGCCCAGCGTCTCATTCATGCTTCCAGTCCGGTAGCCTGTCAGGTCCAGGGAGACGTAGGTATAGCCTATTTCCTTTATGGCCGCCGCAATTTTCTCCGCGTTGGCCAGTACCCTGTCCATCTGATTCCCTGAGACCTCAATCCGGGCAAGTTTGCCGTGATGCCTGACTCTGAGGGGAGCGAGGCCCAGCCCTTTTAGGAAACTTTCGGATTTATGGACCATTTCCAGTCCCGCCGGGGTTATTGCCGTGCCGTAGGGGAACCTTGAGGCGAGGCATGGGTTGGCTGGTTTACCTGCAGTGGGTAGGTTCAGTTCCCGGGAGATCGCATATATATCTTGTTTTGTAAGCCCTGCCTCTTGCAGCGGGGTATGAACCCCGACTTCTACGCCGGCCCGGATGCCCGGGCGGTAATCGTTTGCGTCATCGGCGTTGACGCCGTCCACCACATATTGTATGCTCTTTTCGATGGCAATATGGGACAACTCTGTATATAGTTCCTTTTTGCAATGATAGCACCTGTCGGGGGGGTTGTTGGTAAAAGCATCGCTTTTCAGTCCCCGGGTTTGAAGCAAGATATGTTGCACATCCAGTGTGCGGGCAATTTCCAAGGCTTCCTCAGCCTCACCGGGAGGGAATATTTCAGAGGTGGCAGTAACCGCCAGAACGTTATCCTCTAACACATCCCGGGCCACTTTCAGCAGCAGGGTGCTATCCACTCCGCCGGAAAAGGCTACCAGCACGCTGGCGTATGCTCTTAATATATCCTTCAGCTTTTCATGTTTTGTATATAGCGCTTCCATAGTTTCCACGTCCCGATATATATAAATTATTTGTGATCGTGTTTCTCCCTGTGCTGGTGCTTCTGATCATGGCCGTGCCCATGCCTGTGGTTATGCTGGTTACCTCCATGGCAACAGGAATTGCCTGACAAACGGATATCCAGAGCATCACCTATTATTAGTCTCAATAAATTGGGATGCTCCATCGTTTTTTTGCCTGAGCCGTAGCCTGTTTTTTTAATGGTCATGGGGGGTAGGTTGGTAAAACCGTCAGCCAGAGTTGATATTAACGCCGCTCCGGTGGGAGTTACCAGTTCTCCCTGTACGTCCGCGCCGTATACTGGAATGTTCTGCAAAATTTCCAGTGTGGCCGGGGCGGGTGAGGGTATAATTCCGTGCATGCATTTAATAAACCCCTTACCCATGGGCAGGGGAGAGGAATATATTTTTTCAATCCCGAGCATATGCAGCCCCATTACCGTGCCCACCACGTCAACTATGGCGTCCACGGCCCCCACTTCGTGGAAGTGGATATAGTCGGGCGTAGTGTCGTGCACCGCCGCCTCCGCCAGGGCAAGCCTGTTGAATACGGCTTTGCTTTTTTCCTTAACCTCCTGCGGCAGTGTACTGTCATCTAATATTTTGACAATGCCTGCCAGGTGGCGTTCCGGTTGGTTTGTTTTCAGTAAATCTACAAAGAAGTTAACAGCGGAAATACCGTTTCTTTTAACTTTTTCATGGCGTAGGATGTAATCCTCTACCGGAAGTTTAGCCAGCTCTTCCCTGAGATGCTCAAAGTCAACACCAATGGCAAGCAGCGCACCCAGGCACATGTCCCCGCTAATGCCGGAAAAACAGTCAAAATAAGCTATTCTCATGCCCCAGTCCTCTCAATCATCTGAGTTATGGCGTTGGCCATGGCAGCTGCGCCGAAGCCGTTGTCAATATTTACCACGCTTATGCCCGAGGCGCAGCTGTTTAACATGCACAGCAGTGCGGAAAGCCCGTTAAAGCTGGCACCGTAGCCGACACTGGTGGGCACGGCGATGACGGGTTGATCAGCCAGTCCGCCCACTACGCTGGCCAGTGCTCCATCCATGCCCGCCACCACTATTATAACGTGGGCCCAGCGGATTATGTCCAGTTTATCCAGCAAACGGTGTATCCCGGCTACGCCGACGTCATATGTCATTTTGACTTCATTGCCCATAATCTCCGCCGTGACAAATGCTTCCTCGGCCACGGGCATATCGGCGGTGCCCGCGCTCATTATTAATATGTTGCCCTTTTTTATGGGTTCTTTGCCACGCCTAACCACAATGGTTCTGGCCAGTTCGTTGTGTTCGGCGTCGGGATAGATTCTCCGCACGGCCTCATAGGCATCCCCGGACGCCCTGGTGCCCAGTATGCTTCTGCTCCCGCAGCATAGTTTTTGGAATATCTGTGCTATCTGGTCCACCGTCTTCCCCTGGCAAAAGATAACTTCAGGGAAACCTTTGCGCAGGGCACGGTGATGGTCAACAACTGCAAAACCCAGGTCTTCGTAGGGTAAATTTTTCAATTTGTTTAAAGCAGCAGCTATTTCGACTTTCTGGCTTTTTACATCTTCCAGTAATTGGCGTAGTTCATCTTTCACCATCATGAATAGCTCCTTTAACGTACCTTTTTTGTATATAATAAAATTGGTTTGTTATTATTCAGGTATTTAGAATTCAGTAGTCAGAATTCAGAATACTTGAGATGATAAACCCTTCTCTCATTCTGACTCTTGACTAGTACTACAGCGTAATATTGCTTATTTCTCTATGCACGCTACGCCACGGGGACGGTTCCATCGCTTTCCCGATTAAGGTATGGGGACACACCTCTAAATAGGAAAGGGGACACCTCTGGGGGTCGGAGGAATGTCTCCGATTGGAATGACTTTGGGGTTGGAGGAATGTTCCCGATTCTACTTCGCTGCGCTTCGGAAGCATACGTTGGGGACATTCCCCGTAGGGGTGTGTCCCCGTACCTTATATCCGTCCCCATGGCTCCGCTAACTTTTTATTTACGCTGTAGTACTAGTTACATTAGTTTTTGGTTTTGTAACTGGTATTTGCCATTATACGGTTTTTTCCTTCCTGTAGGTTATCAGAATGACCTGATAACCATGGTTTTAACTTTTCCCACCAGAAAGGCAATGTCCTTCTCCAGTGTATCTAATTTTTCTGCGTCTTCCGCAGCGGAATTGGGTATGAAAATTAAAAATTTTTTGTTCAACCGTATCTTTTTAGTATAATAGTCTCAATATCCGCCGGGACCGGACAGGGAGTAAACTATGGCCACGTTAATGATTGATTGTTTTGCAGGCATTAGTGCCCCAAAACTGCTGGCGGCACTGGTTGACGCAGGGGCCGGGACTGATTTTATTGTCCATAATCTTCAGTCACTTGGTCTGCAAAACTGTCGTATAATTTTTAAAGAATGTTACTGTCAGGGCATTAAAGGTATGGCGGTTGATGTTGCTGCCGGTGAATTTGAGCATGCCTATGTGAATTTTGCAGAGTTGAATAATCTTATAATTAATAGCGGGTTTCATGGCGAGGTCAAGAGCATGATAGCCGGTATATACCTGAGACTGAAAGAGGCTGAACAACGGGCTTACGGACTGTCACCCGGCGAACCGGGATTCCGGGAGGGCGGTTCGGTCAAATCATTGTTCTGTACTGCGGGGGTCGCTCTGGCTATTTATAATTTGCAGGTGCGGGAAATTTACTGTTCGCCCCTGCCTACCGGCTGGGGAATGACAGTGGGCAGGGCAGGCCTGTTGCCTGTGCCGACACCGGCCACGGCGGAACTGCTTTTGAATGTACCTGTGTGCCGTCTGGATGTGGGGGGTGAACTGACGACCCTTACCGGGGCTGCCATTGCCGTAACCCTGGCTGGCAGCTTCGGCGCCGCTCCGGAAATGAGGATTAAAAAAACGGGGTATGGCATAGGCGCGGGGCGTACTGATATTCCCGGCATGGTCAGGGTCTTTCTGGGGGATGAAGCTAAAGCTGGCGGCCACGGATTCTCCGAGTCGGTTAAAATTCTTGAAACAAACATAGACGACATGAACCCCCAGTTCTATGAGCATATTATGCGTCTGCTGCTGCAGGCCGGGGTGCTGGATGTTTTTATTACACCTGTCTATATGAAAAAAAACAGGCCCGGTAATATACTTACCGTGATCTGCAGGGATGATCAGGTGCAGGCGGCGGCGGACATTATTTTTAAGGAAACAACCACTCTGGGTTTGCGTATCAGGGAAGAAAAAAGGATGGTATTAAAAAGGGGTTTCACCACTATAGAAACAAGCTATGGAGAGGTGCGGCTCAAAGTGGCGTATGGGGCTGACGGTACGTCCTCCGTGCACTGGACACCGGAATACGAGGACTGCAAACTGCTGGCGGAGCAAGCCGGAATTCCCCTGCAAAAAATATATATGGAAGTAATGAAAAAGGCCGCTGAGCATCCCGTACTGAGCAAACTGTAAGACTCGTATTACAACTGTGGTATTACAATCCATTAGCTTGAAGGCAACAGCTTGTATATAATAATTATATGTTTTTTTATACACGGGGGACTGAAGGTGAATATTAGCAACTTTGCCGCCCCGGAGATTATCCGGGGCCTTACAAAATTGTTCCGGGGTGTATAATTAACTGGACAGGCTTACGGACTTGTTTCTTGGGAGAGGTTGAGGGGGGAATAACAGTTGAAGGACGTTTGTTCTCGAGAGATTAACTACCTGCGTATATCTGTAACTGATCGCTGTAATTTGCGTTGTACCTACTGTATGCCCCCGGAAGGTATAAAACCGATATCTCACCATGAAATTCTGCGCAACGAAGAAATAGAGCGCCTGGTCAGGGCTGCTGCGCTGGTGGGTATTAACAAAATCAGGCTTACAGGCGGCGAGCCGCTGGTGCGCAAAGGCCTGCCGGAATTAATAAAGCTTATTATTGCCGTGCCGGAAATTGATGACATTGCCCTGACCACAAACGGAGTTTTATTGCCGGATATGGCAGCCCGATTGAAAGAGGCCGGTTTGAAAAGGGTGAATATCAGCCTGGATACTTTAAAACCACGCCGTTACGAAGAGGTTACCAGGTTGGGAAAAATAGGCGATGCCTGGCGGGGTATTGAAGCAGCCCTGGAACAGGACTTCCATCCTGTGAAGATTAACGTCGTGGCCATAAGGGGTTTTAACGATGACGAGATACTGGATCTGGTCGGCTTAAGTTTCAAATATCCGCTGCATGTCCGTTTCATCGAACTAATGCCCATCGGCATTTCTGATACCTGGGCTTCCTACCGTCATATTTCTGTTAATGAGATTAAGGATATAATAGAGCGCGGAATAGGAAAACTGCAGGAAGTGAAAAGAATGGACGGCAATGGGCCGGCGAAATACTACCATCTACCGGGTATTCAGGGATCAATCGGTTTTATCAGCCCGGTTAGCGACCATTTTTGCAGCTGCTGTAATCGCTTGCGGCTTACCGCAGAGGGTAGGCTGCGACCGTGTCTCTACAGCAATAAAGAAATTGATGTTAAGAAGCTCTTGCGGAGCGAAGCCACCGACATGGAACTGGCCAAGCTATTTGCCCAGGCCATCAAGTTAAAACCCACCAGGCACAATATTGGTGAAGGTTGGCAAGAGCAGGACAGAATAATGTCCCAAATAGGAGGCTGATCCGGATTGAGTGAAACCACTGTATTAACTCATTTTGATAGCCGGGGCAGTGCCCGGATGGTGGATGTTAGCGCCAAGGACATTACCCTGCGGGAAGCGGCAGCCCGGGGTAAAATTATCATGCAGCCGGAAACCCTTAACCTTATCGCAGGTGGCGGCATGGCTAAGGGAGACGTGCTGGGGATAGCCAGGGTGGCGGGAATTATGGCGGCCAAGGAAGCGGGCAGGCTAATACCCATGGCCCATCCATTAAATCTGACCGGGGTTAATGTGAATTTCAGGCTAACTAAACCGGATACGGTGGAGATTGAGGCTATTGTCCGCACCACCGGCAAAACCGGGGTGGAAATGGAAGCACTAACCGCCGTGAGCGTGGCGGCTTTAACGGTGTATGACATGTGCAAGGCCGTAGACAGGGCGATGATCATAGAGAATATCAGGCTGATCAAGAAAAGCGGCGGTAAAAGCGGAGTATTTAACAGGGAAGAAGAGGAGATATGGGAAAAATAATAGCTGTTTGTACCAGCCCCAGGAAGGGCATGAGGAAAAAGAACGTAGGCGAGGGTACTCTGGTGGCCGAACACGGCCTTGAAGGGGATGCCCACACCGGGACGTGGCACCGCCAGGTTAGCCTGCTGGCGATAGAAAGTATTGAGAAGATGCAGAAAATGGGATTGAATGTCGGCCCTGGGGATTTCGCTGAAAATATAACCACCGAGGGCATGGACCTGGTAAGCCTGCCGGTGGGCACCAGGCTAAAAATAGGTGGCCAGGCTATGGGTGAGGTCACCCAGATAGGCAAGGAGTGCCACACCAGGTGTGCCATATACCACCAGGCAGGGGACTGTGTCATGCCCAAAGAAGGTATCTTTATACGTGTTCTGAGCGGTGGTCCGGTAAAGGTTGGGGACACCGTAGAGGTTGTGGAATAGAAAGATTTATGATTTCGTCCGCGCAGGAAGGGGCATCCGGTGAAGGGTCTTCCCGGAAGAGGCACCTCAGGCAGGGACCCTGGCCGGTTTAATTTCCTTTTTTAGGGTGTTGATGGTAATATCTACCACATAATTAGAGGCCGAGGCCATGGAGCATTACCTCACCCTGCCCACCATCAGGTCTATAGAAAACCTGGTCAACTTCATGACGGAGCATACCGATTGTCACAACATTTTTAAGGAGTACTGCTTGTGGAGAAAGTAAAAAGGCTGCGGTCTGGTAAACGGATACACAGAGCAGCCGTGAAATGAAAGTTATATAAAACATTGTGTGGAGTTCACCTTGAACCAGCTAAACTACGTTTGTCGCCGATGACTGTTTCCACTATAAACATCTCCATTGCTGCTGTGAAATCCAGGCGGCCTCCTTTTACGTCCTCATCAATTTTATGTAGTTTATGTATGGCCTGTATCAGTTGGCCAGTTTCAAACCCCTTGGCCTGCTGGTAAACCTTTTTAACCACGAAGGGATGCATTCCCGTGGCTCCGGCGAGGTCTCCAAAGGAGCAGCCCCCGGCCAGGGCCTCTTTGATTTGTAATAGCAGTCTGAATTGCCGGGCTGCCATGGATAGAATCTTTTGAGGATTTTCGCGCCCCAGTAGCAGATCTTTAAGACCGGAGACCGCCTTGCCAGGGTTTTTTTCGCCTATGGCGTCCACTACGCTGAAAATACTTTCTTCCAGAGGTACGGCTGTAAGAGTCTTAACCTCGTCAAGGGTGATAACGGATCCTTCCCCGGCGTGGTCAATCAGCTTTTCCATTTCGCTGTGCAGGGCTGTAAGATCCCGTCCGACTCTTGTTAGTAGGGCGTCTGCCGCCTGGGATTCTATTTTTTTCCCCGCTAGGTGGGCCTGTTTGTCCAGCCACCTGCGTATATCAACGGGTTTAAGGGGGGCGAATTCCACCACTCGCCCGTGTTTTCCCACTGCCTTGTAAATTTTTTTCCTCTTGTCCACCGGGTCCGGGCTGCTAAAGACAACACAGCTGGTAGGCATGGGGGAGGCGATATATTGTGTCAGAGGTTCATCTTCACTGGCTTTTTTCCCTATTTTAGCATTTTCTTCATTGTCTTCAGGGTCCATATCAACCTCTCCCCGGTCCTTTCCCGGGGAACCCCGGAACTGGACAGGGCGGTCTACGATTATCAATCTGAAATCCGAGAAGAAGGGTGCAGTTTCTGCCATGGAAACGATTTCCCTGGCAGATGCTTTTTCCCCGTCCAGTCTGATAAGGTTCAGTTCCTCGTTTCCTTCGCCCAGCAATGCCTCCGTAATTTTTTCCAGAGCCAGCCGCCTGAGATAAGCCTCGGGGCCATGAAAAAGGTAAACCGGGGCAAAATCCCGGCGTTTTATGCTGTCTAAAAGGACGGTAAAGTATTTCATGACTGGCTCAATTTTCTTTCTACCGAGGCAACCTTACCGGCCATGGTCAGGTTGCTGTCCCTACGGTCGTCGATCCGGAGGGTGGTTACCACCCTTTCTGCGCCGCCCAGGAAAGGTTGCTCGTGCATTTCCCTAACCACTTTCAGCAAATACTCCAGTTCGCCTTCAATGACAGTGCCCATAGGTGTTAGCTGAAAGGTAATGTCGATATATTTTTGCAGTACCTTAAGGCATCCTGCTACGTATGCGCTCAGGCTGGTAGATGCTGTGCCGACGGGGACAATGGTTACTTCTATGATCGCCAATGTATTACCCCCAATATATAATAGAGTTTAGATTGTTTATAATTATAATATAAATTGGGGACATTCCTTCGTGAAAGTGATAAGAAGTAAGGAATTTAAGTAACCAAAGAAGGTGTGTCCCATTTCCTTTTATTAAAAAACCACCCTATGAAGGGTGGTTTTTTGCCCATTTTATTATCCTACCATGGTTTTGTTGAAACGTCGGGTCAGGCGAGATTTTTTGCGGGCTGCAGTGTTTTTATGCAAAATGCCTTTGGTTACGGCTTTATCAATGGTAACCAGCGCACGCCCGAGTTTGGCTTTGGCATCATCCTGATTGGCGGTGGCCATGGCCTCTTCAAACCTGCGAATCGATGTCCTGAGCGAAGATTTTAATCTGGCGTTTCTGATGGTTCTCTTTTGAATAGTTTCCACTCTTTTAACTGCAGATTTAATATTTGGCAACGTTCTCACCTCCCAACGGGCTCCATTTTATCACGGTGGGAAAAAAAATGCAAGCAGAGCATGGTATAGATCAAATACTTTTTGTCAATGATTAATACTAACCAAAAAGATGGGGGGTGATTTTGTGAATTGGATGGGTTCTATTATCAGGTTCGTGGTTTCGGCCCTGGTCCTGATTGTGGTTAGCTGGCTGTCCCCAGGATTTGTTGTTAAGGGCGGATTTGTAGGTGCGCTGATCGCAGCTGCGGTGATTGCCATACTGGGTTATATTGCCGAAGCCCTCTTGGGTGACAGGATTTCCCCCCAGAGCAGGGGAATAGTGGGTTTCCTTACCGCAGCGGTGGTTATATACCTGGCCCAGTTTATTATTCCGGGGCTGCTGACCGTTAATCTGTTGGGGGCTTTGATTTCAGCTTTCGTTATCGGCCTTATTGATGCTGTTGTTCCTACGGTTTTGCGTTAATAATATTTTTCGGAAATTCCAATCCGGGACAGAATCCAAATGATTTTGGGGGTTCTGTCCTTTTTCATATTGTTTCAGTGGGGACATTCCTTCGTGAAAGAAGTAAAAAAATAGTAACTACTCAGGAGTCAGGAGTCAGAATAAGAGAACCGGCGAAAATAATAGGAGTTAGGAATATTTGAATAGTACGAAAGATTTTGGATACGGTGATATTTCCGAAACAAAACTTCTTTTGTAAGAGGTTAGTAAATTGCTGGAAGCATATTCTCGGGGCATTCTGAATTCTGGCTACTGAATTCTGAATACCTGAATAGTAACAAAAAATAAGTGATTGGCTAACATGAGAAGTAATGTCCCCTTACATAAGTTGGGGACATTACTCCGACCCAAAAGTCAAGCTCCAAATGGAGGTGTGTCCCCTGACCTTAAATAGATACGTTCAATTCTCTCAAAACCCTTCCTATTGGTGCGGCGTACGTAACCCGGTCGGAGCCGGCAAACAGCAGACCCACTGCCTGCCGGTCAGGCGTCAGAATTAAAGAACCGCTATCGCCGTTGTCGCTCATGGGGGTAGTGGCAATTTGATCTTCGAATATAAAGGTCCTGTCTTCGTCTTCCAGGGAAAGAGTGTTGTGGATTGCCGTTATGTGGCCGCTGGTTACGCCGGTGCTTCTCCCGCTTTTTACCACCGGCATGCCGGGAACTGCCTCGGTATAGCCGGATATTGTGCCCAATCCCAGTATGTTTCTCTTGACCATATTGGGTTCAACGGGCACGGCCAGGGCGGCGTCTACATAATTAGCCGGCGGCTTTTTACCGTTTTTATAGTCCTTTACGCTTACCCATTTGTACGGTACGAAGCCAGCCAGTCTGGCGATAACATCCTTATCCGAGCCCCCGTCATAAGGGCCGGGCTGCAGTATGGGATCTCCCGTTGCTGCACGGCCATCACTGCCGTTGGTTCCGTTGGCCAGTATATGGTTGTTACTTAAAATCGCCAACCCCCCCGGGAAGCGGCCTCTTACTACCGCACCCAGTGTTCCCGCCGTGGTTTTGTAGTGTCCGATACTGACCCCGGGCTGAGCGGGGCGGACCCTGGTTTTGCGAAAGTCGGCATTATCCTGGTTATCCGGCGGATTTTCAGCAATCCAGGGTAGGGCGAACCCCTGGAATCTTATTTTCCCCACTTCCACCACATCGGTGGGCAGGTTGTCTAAAAAGCGGGGGATTACCTGAGCACGGGTAAGCGTGATCCGGGACCTCTTTTTTTTCACCCCCATCACCAGGGACAGCGCGCGGGTGTGTCTTCCCTGCACTGTTTTTAAGCCAATGCCAATGGAGACAACACCCGGCATAGCCAGAAAGTGATGTTTATGTTTTTCCAGGGCTGTTAGGAAAGTATTCATTGTTCTCACCTTTATGCTTTTTAACCATCATATGGCAACCCGCAGGGTATGGTGATATCGCCGGCTGATTTTTATTGGTCTGGACAAGGATTAATAAAAAAAGCCGTTGAATCTTATAATTCAAAGACTTTAAGCCGGGCAGAGTAGTACTACAGCGTAGACTAAACGTTAGCGGAGCCATGGGGACGGTTCGAGCGCTTCCGAAGCGCAGCGAAGGACCGAAGGGAAAGCGATGGAACCGTCCCCATGGCGTAGCGGGCATAGCGAAATAAGCAATATTACGCTGTAGTAGTAGAAAAAATGTGTAAAATGCGGGGTATTAATATGTATAAAATTGCCAGTTTTAATACTAATTCCATCCGTTCCCGGGTGGACATAGTGATGTCCTGGCTGGGTAAGGAACAGCCGGATGTATTGTGCCTGCAGGAGACTAAGGTAGAAGACAAGGATTTTCCCCGGGAAGCTTTCGCCGGGGCAGGTTATAATGTTGTATTCAACGGGCGGAAGTCATACAACGGTGTGGCCATCGCCAGCAGGCACGCTATAGATAGTGTCAGCACAGACAGCGTAGCGGTGGCGGAACCCGGGGAGGGGCGCATCATAGCCGCTACCATAAAGGGTATCAGGGTGGTAAACACCTACATACCCCAGGGGCAGTCCCCGGACAGCAAAAAATTTACCTATAAGCTTGACTGGATTAAAGGACTGCGGGATTACTTCCAGGAAAGGTTCAGCCGAGAAGATGATTTGGTCTGGGTGGGGGATTTCAACGTGGCGCCGGAACCCAGCGATGTGCACAACCCCAAGAGACTGAATGGTCACGTGGGTTACCACCCGGAGGAGCACAAAGCCCTGCAGCAAGTTAAAGAATGGGGATTTGAAGATGTTTTCCGCAGGCACCAGCAAGAGGGGGGGCTGTACACCTTCTGGGATTACCGGGTAAAAGACGGGGTGAATAGGAATCTGGGCTGGCGGGTAGACCACATCTGGGCCACCCGGCCACTGGCCGGAAAGTCCCTCCGGGCATGGATAGATAAAGAGCCCAGACTGAAGGAAAGGCCGTCTGATCATACATTTATCGTGGCGGAGTTTGATATATAAAATAGTTTTTGAAGCCGTCCGTTGAAAAGGGCGGCCTTATAGCGGACGGTTCTTTATATTGTGCCAGATATACATTTTGCAATTCTGTATTTATCGGGGACAGAGAAAGTGCACATTTTGCGGGATGAAGAGAAATATTATTCTCAATTATTGTGCAAATGGCCGGGATAAAAATCCTGAAAAATTACATTACAACAAAGTTGACAAAAACATGTCCCTAGAATATACTGGGTAATTAATATAAACCAATCTACAAGGAGGATTCTTCTATGAATAATAATACAGTTGAAATGAATATTCTTGCTTCGAGTTTGAAAGAAGCATTTCAAAGTGCAAATTTTGATTTAAATGCTGAAGAGCTTGCAAAATTCTGTAGTTCGTGTCCAAATGGATGTCCGACAGATTGTGCCAGCGGATGCTTGGAAGGATGCATACCTGGAGGCAAGTAAATATGAAACAAATTTTTAAGCGGCAATTCTGAATTGAATTCAGATAACATTTATAATATTGCCTTGATTGGAAATTGCACTAATGGCTGTTCTGAAGATTGTATTTCGGATATGCTGATGGTTGTATAGCTGATGGCAAAGACAGCAACATATAATAATATTTATTAACGAATTATCCCTGCAGCAGGCTGCGGGGTTTTTTATATGAACATTACTGTCTTAAGATCATTTGCAGGATTTAAATATTTCTCAATAAGGAGGACAATCAATGTCTGAAGAAAATAAATTACATTACATGATGAATATTGAATCTTTTGACGTGGATTCAAGGCCGAGAGTTGTATCGCCATGGCGTATACGTAATGATAACACAAATATGATAGTGTACAAATGTGTTACTTCAAATATAACCTATAAGGTTTTATCTCCCTTGGAAACACTTATAGTACCTTTTTTGAACGGTAATAATACAATTGGTGAAATTTATAAATATTGGCTGGATATCCATAATACAAAAGAAAGTAAAATACAAGAACTTACAAAACTTTTCAACCAAACTATGGATTCACTGGTAAAAAGTGAATTCGTCGAAGAACAAGGAGATATCAGTCCATCTTATACAGATAATAAAAAAACATGGGTTCCGGATTTTAGCAATTACAACTATCCCTCGCTCCGGCTTGAAAAACCTATATCAGTTAATATAGAGATGACCAACCATTGCGTAACCGACTGCAGGTATTGTTATGCCGAACGACTTTTATGCGACGAATTGAATTTTGAGCAGTTAAAAAAGTTATTTCAAGAGCTTTCGGAAAATGAAGTATACATAGTAGAAATCGGAGGGGCAGATTTTTTTTCAAGACCGGACTCAATAAGCATTTTAAAGGAAATGGTTGAACGTGATTTTGTTTTCTTTATCTCAACCAAGTGTTTTATTTCTGAAGAGAAAGCCGAGTCACTTGCATCTTTGGGAATCGGAACCCAAAATATCCATCCCCACTTGAAACGTATTTTTCAGATAAGTATCGATAGTGCTGATAATGAAATAGCAAGCTTTCTTGTACAACGCAAGGATTACCTAAAAAGTACCGTTTCAAGTGTAAAAAACTGTATCAAGGCAGGGCTAATTCCAAGAATCAAATGCGTTTTGACAAGCTTTAATGCCGATGCACCAAGGAGACTAGTTGAAAAATTTTCCGGGATGGGCATTACAGAATTCCAGTTTGTACAATATGGACGCAGCAATTTTAGGCATGATGAATCTCTATTTCTTTCTCTGGAAGATAAACTGCGTTTTATAGAGACTGCAGCCCTCTTACGCAAGGAATACCCAGAAATTTCGTTTACATTCCAGGAGGATAAAAACACCGGGGGGGCAATGAAAAGAAGCAAGGAACAATGGGAGTCCCGTTCTATCTGCTCAGGTGGGCGTGCCAGTTTGCTATTAAAACCCAACGGAGATGTGATCCTGTGCGAACAGATTCCGCACAGACCGGAATACGTTATGGGAAATTTAGTCGAGCAAAGCTTGAACGAAGTATGGCATTCAAAAAGGATGCTTGATTTTCTATATGCTCCTAAGGAATTATTTAAAAATACAGCGTGTGAAAAATGCCCTGATTTTGAAAAATGCCACTATGAAAAAGGTTACTGTTATCGTGATGCGTTATTCAACTATAATACGATTTATGAAGCTCCGTCAGATTGCCCATTTCAAAGCAGGGCTGGAATACGTCAGTTATAAATGAAAAAAGAGACAGGGGGGACGGCAGACCAATGTATCTGTCTTTTGCATAATCTCTTTTTCATTAGCTTCATTTTTTGCCAAAGTTATCATGTTTGACAAGTATATGTTTGCATAAAATCCTGTAAATAGTAACCTTGAACCTGAAAAATTTTCTTGTTAAACACAGCCTATTTAATTGTCAGAAAGAATATTTGTGAAGCAGCGGGACCAGGGGATAACCTTCCCCTGTCCCGCTAATTTTTAAGGAAAATTGATATAGCTGCGTAAAAGGTTATAACTTCATAATTATTTTGTGCCGGGCATAGAATTTAGGGATAACCGGAAAGGGGTCATGATATTGTACAGGCTCCGCTATTATATGCACAGAAACCGCTATGCCCTGCGCCGGGCAACCAATCTGTCGGCCTGCGGCATAATTATTATAACCATGCTGCTGGGGCTATCTTATCAGCCGGTTCGCCATTCCTTTTATGAATCATTGACATCTCTGGCGGAGAAGGGCACTGACCTGGCTTTTCGCTGCAGCGAGAGGGATCCAAAGGGCCTTTTACGGGCTGGCATCCCTGTTATGACATGGGCCGGGAACGGAGAGGACATGCCTGAACTGGTCACCCCGCACTCGTTGTTTTCCGCCCTGCTGGCTCCTTTTAGGGTGAAAATGGGTACGCCACTGGAACTGGTGCAAAATGAGATTTCAGTTTTAAGAGGTTACGTCTTGGATGCGCCGGTTGTTATGGTGGACCCCCGGAAAAATGAAAGCAATCAGCCATCCTCATCTCCCGGACTTACCGGAAAGGCCCTGGTGGGCATATATCATACCCATACAGGAGAGACTTACGCCCTTTCCGACGGAACCGATCGCCTTACAGGTAAAAGGGGCGGTGTGGTAATGGTGGGCGAGGCGCTGAAAAAGGAGCTGGAAGATGGCTATGGTATCAGGGTTGCCCATTCCGATCGCATTAATGATGCAAAATACAACACATCATACGCTGAGTCGGAAAAAGATGCCCGGTCATTGCTGGAAGAGAACCCTGATATCCAAATATTGCTGGATATTCACAGGGATGCAGGCAAGTCAAGGCAGAACAGCCTGGTGAAGGTGAAGGGCCAGGAGTGCGCCCCGATCATGTTTGTGGTAGGGTCCGACGCCAGAGCGCCTTTTCCCACCTGGAAACAGAACTACGGCTTTGCCAGAGAGCTTGCCGGCCAGCTTGAAAAGGAGTACCCCGGGCTGTGCTGCGGAGTGAAGGTCAAGGAGGGGCGCTATAACCAGTTTTTGCACCCTCGTGCTATCCTGGTGGAAATAGGTAGCGTCAATAATTCCACCGAAGAGGGGGAGCGTAGTGCCAGGATGCTGGCTGCAATTATTGCGCAGAAATTGAAGGACATCGTTCCTGATAAGTTTAAACCTGCGGCAACCGGATCCGTAAAGAGCTCTGTCCAGGAGCAAGAGGGGGTTAAGGCGGGTGGTCAGAAGGGTGCGGGGATCCACACAGAACCAGGGAATTATGAGGATAACAATTCGGAATAGTCCGGTGTTCATTATGTTAGTATAAAAAAAGTGTAACAGGATAATAATGGTTACCATGACGCGCAATAGCTATTTTATACCCGCATTGATGGGCATATTCACAGGCCTGGTTTTTTTCGGAGTGCAGGTTTCCCTGGATGCTGTGAACCATATGGTCAGGCCGCACAACCCTTATACCTTGTGCAGCGTTTGCAGGGTGGAACCGGACAAATGGCATTTTGTAATCCTGGAAAAATCATTCTACGTTACATTGCCGCCAGCTAATTTGCCGCCAGCAGCGGGTGAAATCTCACGGGAGGCAGAAAGGTATGCGGTCGCTAAATACAGCTCAGTGCAAAGTAAAAGCTCTGAGTTCGTGAACGCTACCATGGAAAGCTTAAACAATGTCTGGGAAGAGTTTTTACGGATCGCTGGTGATTATTATTACCATGGCTATAAATTCTGCAAGGAATTGTCACTGCTGCGGGAATCATTTGCGAATTGCCAGCCGTTTAAGACCTGAAACCAGGCAAAACAAGATTATTAACGTCAGGATTTAGCCTGTTGGACGGGGCAGGTAAACCAACCTTTGATCCTGTTAAGGAACAGGATTATTTTTATGCCTTTGCAATCTGTTGATAATGGAAAACAATTAATGATATAATATCTCGTTAGTGAAAAACCGGCTATTCAATAGGAGGCAGGGCTGTTTTGGGGAAAGAACGGAAGCATATTCGAAACTTTTGTATAATTGCCCATATAGATCACGGCAAATCCACTTTGGCAGACAGAATTCTGGAAATAACCGGCGCGTTAAGCCAGAGGGAGATGACCGAACAGGTACTGGACAAGATGGACCTGGAGAGGGAGCGGGGCATTACCATAAAAATGCAGGCTGTGAGGCTGGATTACCGCGCCGCGGACGGCAGGGAATACCGGCTTAACCTTATCGACACCCCGGGACATGTGGACTTTACCTATGAGGTATCCCGGAGCCTGGCCGCCTGCGAGGGGGCTTTGCTGGTGGTTGATGCCGCTCAGGGTATTGAGGCTCAAACCCTTGCCAATGTGTACCTGGCCATTGAAAATAATCTTGAAATAATAACCGTAATCAATAAAATAGACCTGCCCAGCGCCGAGCCGGAACGGGTCAAAAAAGAAATAGAGGATGTTATTGGTCTTGACGCTTCCGACGCGGTGCTGGTGTCAGCCAAATTGGGCACCGGTGTGGAAGAGGTGCTGGAGCAAATAGTGCGCAAAATCCCTCCCCCGGCGGGAGATGATAACCTTCCCCTGCAGGCCCTTATATTTGACTCTCATTACGACTCCTACAAGGGAGTTATTGCCTATGTCCGGGTTTTGCACGGCAGGCTGGAAAAGGGCATGCGCGTAAGGATGATGGCCACTGGGAAGGAATTTGAGCTCAATGAAGTGGGTGTATTCCGCCCGGCCATGACTGCGGTGGACGCTCTTGAAGTGGGCGAAGTGGGTTTTCTGGCTGCCAGCATCAAGAATGTGAAGGACTGTCAGGTGGGGGACACCGTGACCGATGCGGATAACCCTGCCCCGGAGCCCCTGCCGGGTTACCGCAAGGTTACCCCCATGGTTTATTGCGGTTTGTATCCTATTGATAACGTGGACTATGATGATTTAAGGGACGCTCTGGACAAACTCAAGCTTAATGACGCCTCCCTGGCTTACGAGCCGGAAACTTCCGAGGCGCTGGGATTTGGTTTCCGTTGTGGTTTCCTGGGTCTTTTGCACATGGAAATAATGCAGGAGAGGCTGGAGCGGGAGTATAACCTGAACCTAATCACCACCGCCCCCAGCGTGGTGTACCGCATAACCACCACGGCGGGCGAGGTGCTGGAAATAGACAACCCTACCAAAATGCCACCCCAGGGGAAAATCGAAAAAATGGAAGAGCCCTATGTCACTGCCACCATTATGGTGCCAAAGGATTTTGTGGGTACCGTTATGGATCTCTCCCAGGATCGCCGGGGTACTTTTAAAAACATGGAATACATGGGGGAAAACAGGGTAATGCTGTCCTATGAACTCCCCCTGAGCGAAATAATATTTGACTTTTTCGACCAGTTGAAATCCCGTAGCCGGGGCTATGCTTCCCTTGATTACGATTTGGCTGGCTACCGGGAAAGCAAGCTGGTCAAGCTGGACATATTAATTAACGGTGACCCGCTGGATGCTCTGACCTGTATCGCCCACCAGGACAAGGCCTACAATCGTGGCCGCCAGCTGGTGGAAAAGCTCAGAGGGCTGATACCGCGCCAACTTTTTGATGTGCCTGTGCAGGCGGCCATTGGCGCCAAGATCGTTGCCAGGGAAACGATTAAAGCTAGGCGCAAGGATGTGCTGGCCAAATGTTACGGGGGCGACATTTCCCGCAAGCGCAAGCTGCTGGAGAAGCAGAAGGAAGGCAAGAAAAGGATGAAGCAGGTGGGGAGCGTAGAGATTCCCCAGGAGGCCTTTATGGCCGTGCTGAGTATAGAGGATAAATAATAAACAGTTCCTTAAATATGAAATTGGTGGAGGAACTGGCCGCCAGAAAGATATGATTGAAAAAAGCCTCCTACTTTTGTTTGGGGCTTTTTTAGTAGACAATAAGCATTTATAATCTAATACTACAGCGTAAACTAAAAGTTAGCGGAGCCATGGGGACGGTTCGAGCGCTTCCGAAGCGCAGCGAAGGACCGAAGGGAAAGCGATGGAACCGTCCCCATGGCGTAGCGGGCATAGCGAAATAAGCAATACTACGCTGTAGTACTAATGTTCCCGTGTTTTTTATTGATGGAGGCGGTCGCTTTTGGCCGGAAATGATGTTTATAATGCCATGGGTATATACGTCCACGTTCCTTTTTGCATCAGAAAATGCTATTATTGCGATTTTGTTTCCTATGTTTATGATCGGGAGAAGGTGCAGCGATACCTGTCCGCCCTGGCCAGGGAGGCCCGGTTTTACGCCGGCATGCTAACCCGGGAGGAGAAGCGGGCAGCCACCCTGTATATCGGGGGAGGCACGCCCACCTGCCTGGCGACGGAAGATTTGGTGGAGATTATAAGCTTCATTATCAAGCATTTTGATTTGTCTGCTGTAAGGGAAATAACCGTGGAGGCCAATCCTGGCACTGTGAACAGAGAGAAACTGACAGCCCTGCGCCGGGCGGGAGTGAACAGGATTAGTATCGGAGTGCAGTCGTGCAGTGGCAAACATCTCTGCAATCTGGGCAGGATACACACCTTCCGTCAGGCTGTTGAGGCAGTGGAGACGGCTGCGGAGGCAGGTTTTGATAATATCGGAGCAGACTTGATTTTTGGCCTGCCGGGTCAATCGACGGGGGAATGGAAATCCTGCCTTAATACCGTGGCCGGGCTGGGGTTGCAGCATATCTCTGCGTATGGCCTGCAGATAGAGGAAGGCACATCTCTGGCGGGGAAGATTGCAGCTGGTGAATTATCTCCCTGTGACGAGGATGACGAGGCTGAGATGTTCACGGACGCCATGCAAATACTTAGTGAAAAAGGCTTCCGCCATTATGAAATTTCCAACTATGCCTTACCCGGCAGGGAATGTCAGCATAACTTGGGATACTGGCACAATGGGTACTACCTCGGGCTGGGGCCAGCCGCCCATTCGCATTTATGGGGGGCCAGATTTGCCAATGAATCTTCCCTTGGATTGTATGAAGAGAGCGTAAACTCCGGCAGTTTTTCTATATTGAGCGCCCGCAGCAACAATCAGGAGACTGCCATGGCGGAGACCGTTTTCCTGGGACTGAGACTGATTGAGGGCTTAAATCTGGAATATTTTAGGCTCCGGTTTGGCAAGGATGTAGAAAGTATTTACGGAGAGCAGGTTAATAAGCTGGTGGGGGACGGCCTGCTGATCCGCCGGCAGGGCAGATTGTGCCTTACAGAGAGGGGGATTGCTCTGGGTAACAGGGTTTTCTCGGAATTCGTTTGACAAACAGCCGCCCTTTGCCGGGCGGCTGTTTGTCGGTCTGCCCTGCTTCCCGCCAGCGGCATGGAGGTAGTTAGGCATTCTGAAGAATTATTTTTAAAATGCAAAAAATCGGGACATGCTTTTGATATGGGTTCGGACTCTTTGCGGCTTGGCTGCTTCCTTTAATACCTTGACAAAATTTACAGCCGGTGATATTTTTTAACGTAGAGGTTGGCACTCGACACGTTAGAGTGCTAACAAAAAGAGGTGAGCTCAAAAATGAAAATGGATGCCCGGAAACAGCAGGTGCTGATGGCGCTTATCACTGACTTTATCGCCACGGCAGAGCCGGTGGGTTCCAGGACCATTGCCCGAAAATACGAAATGGGCGTGAGCCCGGCCACAATCCGCAATGAGATGGCGGATTTGGAGGAAATGGGTTTCATTGAGCAGCCCCACACTTCGGCGGGCAGGGTGCCATCGCATATGGGATACCGCTATTACGTGGATTTTCTCATGAAAAAGCACAGCCTGTCCAACAGGGAAGAGGAGATGATCCGCCGCGGCTACGAGGACAAGGTCAGAGACGTAGGACAGGTGGTTCAGCGTACTGGCAACCTGCTGTCACAGATAACCAGTTACGCGGCGGTGGTGGTTAGGCCAAGGGCCGCCGGTTCTCTTAAACATGTTCAGATGGTGTTGATGAACCCTGGTTCGGCTATGGTAGTGGTGGTGATGAACACCGGTGCGGTGCACCACCGGATTATCGAGGTGGCCGGGGGTATAACCCAGTCCGACCTTGATACCATTTCCCAGGTTTTCAATGCCAAACTACAGGGCCACAATATGGACAGTATAAAACTCACCCTGATTAAAGAAATATATTTTGAGTTATCCAAGCACAGAAATCTACTTGACTTGGCCATGTACCTGATCAAGGACAGTTTTGATCTTGACGGCGAGGAAAAGATTTATCTGGGAGGAGTATTCAATATACTCAACCAGCCCGAATTCAATAACGTGGATAAGGTAAAAACGCTTTTAAGCTTGCTGGAGCAGGGGGAAATGTTTTATAACCTGCTGGAAAGAAACACCGATCCCGATGGGGTAACCGTCCGCATTGGGGAGGAAATTAACCGTGACGAAATGAAGGAATGCAGCATGGTAACCGCCGCCTATCGTATCGGTGATACACAACTGGGTACCATTGGCGTACTGGGCCCTACCAGGATGGATTATGCCCGGGTGGTGAGCATTGTGGAGTGCATGACCAGAAATTTGTCCCAGGTCCTGGAAAAGATGTCCCGGGGCTGGAAATAAGCAAGGGGGATTTAAGTTCATTGAGTTTAAAACAACAGGTCAGTACCGGGTCGGAGGTGGATGAGCGCCTGGCCGCGCTGGTCACCAATGCCAATGCTATCAGGGCCATATCCTCGGCGGTGGAGGGCACCCTCGGCCCCAAGGGGCTGGACACCATGCTGGTGGATCAGTTTGGAGAGGTGGTTATAACCAACGACGGGGTAACCATACTGACCATGATGGAGGCCAACCATCCCGCTGCCAGGATGCTGATCAATATCGCCAGGGCGCAGCAGGAAGAAATAGGAGACGGTACCACCACCGCCACGGTGATGGCCGGAGCACTGGTGAGCACCGGCGTGGATCAGGTGGCCAGGGGGGTACCGGTGGCCCGGGTGATAGAAGGTTTGAGGGCCGGGATAAAACGGGGCCTGCAGGCCATAGAGGATTATTCCAGGCCGGTAGAGGACACTGACGACCCAGCGCTGCTGCAAGTGGCGCTTGTAGCAGGGCGCGAGCACCAGGATATAGCTGATCTGGTGGTGCGGGCGGCAGCCCTGGTGGGCAGGGAAAAACTGAATGACCGGGCCTTTAAGCTGTCCGATACTGTGGCAGCGGAGGAAGGCGCGGATAACCAGGTTTTTATGGGGGTTATAATTAATAAAGAAAAGATAAACCGCCATATGCCGGTTGAAATCTGTGCACCGGCGGTATTAATTATAGATGATGCCCTGGAGCCCGAGGAAATTGAAGAAGAGGCCCTGGCCACTGAGGCTGGCTTTGCCCGTTATCTTGAGCTGCAGAATCAGCACCGGCAGGGCGTGCAAAGAATAATTGACCTTGACGTAGGATTGGTGCTGGTGGACCGGGGAGTTGACGATACGGCGGAGGAAATGCTTACCGATGCCGGCATCATGGTGGTGCAGCGGGTGTCAGCCAGGGAATTGCGCAAGGCTGCGGAACACACCGGAGCCCGCATGATTAAGCGCACCGGGCTGAAAAAGGACGCCGGGATTTTGAAACAATACCTGGGTAAAGCCTCCCGGACATATAACGATGAAAAGCTTGAACAGGTTTGGATACTGGAGGGCAGCGGCAAGCCCATGGCCACCGTACTGGTTGGCGCCGCCACCTCGGAAGTGGTGGGCGAGCGTGAACGGATTGCCAAGGACGCGGCCTCTGCGGTTCAGGCTGCAGTAAAGGGTGGTGTCGTTCCGGGAGGAGGAGCGGTGGAAATGGCAGCGGTTCCCGATGTGGAAAAGGTCAGGGCAGGCATGCGGGGCATGGCGGCCTACGGCGTGGACTGCGTACTGGAGGCATTGAAAAGGCCTATGGCCCAGATCGTGGCAAATGCCGGCTTCAACCCCCTGGAGAAGTTGGGGGATGTGCTGGCGGCCCAGGCTGAAACGGGCAAGCCTTCCCTGGCTGTAGACTGTGACACCGGTAATATATGCGATATGTATGAACTGGGCGTGATGGACCCGACCCTGGTAAAAACCTATGCCTTGAAAGCCGCCGGGGAAATAGCTGAGGCCATTCTCAGAATAGATACAATTATAAAAAAGCGTGAGGTAAAAAAGGATAGTCTAGAGGTATAGCGGGACACCTTAAAATTTGGGGGTGAAAAGCCAATGTTTTATAACGATGTTCAAAACGGTCCGGATGCTGAGGTTGTTGCCGAGGCGGAGGCTGCGGAAAATGCCTCCGGACAGGGTGAGGATGTAGCCGTGCCGGTGGATGATAGCGCCGGGGATGTCCAGACAGAGCAGGCCGGTGATACTCCGGAGGAAAATCTGACTGAAGAAGAGAAACTAAAAAAACTGCTGGGGCAGGAGAATGCCAGGGCGGAAGACTATTATAACCGCCTGGTGAGGCTGCAGGCGGATTTCGAAAACTTTCGCCGCAGGACCCAAAAGGAAAAAGAAGACTTTTACAAATATGCTTCAGAACAGCTTATTGTCGCCCTCCTGCCGGTGATGGACAATTTTCAGAGGGCACTGGAGTCCAGGGACGATGACCCCCGCAAGGTTATAGAAGGGGTTGAAATGATTCACCGTCAGATTATGGATATTTTGAGCAAGGAAGGCCTTGAAAAGGTTGCTGCGGAGGGGGAGGAGTTTGACCCCAGCAAGCACGAGGCGGTAATGCAGGAGCCGGCCGGGGAACATCCGGACAATACCGTAACTCAGGAGTTGAGGTGCGGCTATTGCCTGAAGGGCAAGGTTATACGTCCGGCCATGGTCAAGGTGGCCAAAGCTTAAGCCGGGTTTATAAAAAAGTTGCAATATATTGGGAGGTATAGGAATGAGTAAAGTTATAGGTATAGACCTTGGTACCACAAACTCCTGCGTGGCAGTTATGGAAGGTGGGGAAGCGGTGGTTATACCCAATGCCGAGGGCGGCAGGACTACACCTTCGGTGGTTGGTTTCTCCAAAACCGGTGAGCGCCTGGTGGGCCAGGTAGCTAAAAGGCAGGCGGTGAGCAATCCCGATCGTACTGTAAGCTCCATCAAGAGGCACATGGGCTCAGCACATAAAGTGAATATTGATGACAAGGAATACACCCCGCAGGAAATTTCTGCCATGATTCTGCAAAAATTAAAAACTGATGCCGAAGCCTACCTGGGCTCCAAAGTAACCCAGGCGGTAATTACCACACCGGCTTATTTTACCGATGCCCAGCGCCAGGCAACCAAGGATGCGGGTAAAGTCGCCGGTCTGGAAGTGCTGAGAATTATCAATGAACCCACCGCTGCGGCACTGGCTTACGGGCTGGATAAAGGGGAAGACCAGACCATACTGGTATTCGATTTGGGTGGCGGCACCTTCGATGTATCCATTCTGGAATTGGGTGAAGGCGTATTCGAGGTCAAGGCCACCAGCGGTAACAACCGGCTGGGTGGAGACGATTTTGACCAGAGGATCATAGACTGGATGGTAGCGGAATTTAAAAAGGACAGCGGCATAGACTTGAGCAGCGACCGCATGGCTATGCAGCGCCTGAACGAGGCTGCAGAAAAGGCCAAAGTAGAGTTAAGCGGCGTGGCCACCTCCAATATCAACCTGCCCTTTATCACCGCCGACGCCTCGGGTCCCAAGCACCTGGACCTGAACTTGAGCAGGTCAAAATTTGAAGAGCTTACCGCCGACCTGGTGGAAAAAACCATGGGCCCCACCAGGCAGGCCATGTCTGACGCCGGACTGGAACCCAAAGACATCCACAAGGTACTGCTGGTAGGCGGCTCCACCAGAATCCCGGCAGTGCAGGAAGCCATCCGTAAATACCTGAACAAGGAGCCCCATAAGGGCATTAACCCCGACGAGTGCGTGGCCCTGGGGGCTGCCATCCAGGCCGGCGTACTGGCTGGTGAGGTAAAGGATGTGCTGCTGCTGGATGTAACTCCTCTTTCTCTGGGTATCGAAACTCTGGGTGGGGTTTTTACCAGGCTCATTGAGCGCAACACCACCATACCCTCATCCAAGAGTCAAATTTTTTCCACCGCCGCTGACGGGCAGACCAGTGTGGAAATCCACGTTATGCAGGGTGAAAGGCAGATGGCGGCGGGCAATAAAACACTGGGTAAATTTCAACTGGCGGGCATACCCCCGGCGCCCAGAGGGGTACCGCAGATTGAGGTCAAGTTCGATATTGATGTTAACGGCATAGTAAATGTATCTGCTAAAGATATGGGTTCCGGTAACGAGCAGAAAATCACCATAACTGGGGGCAAAGGTTTAAGCGACCAGGAAATCGACCAGATGGTCAAGGATGCCGAGGTCAACGCTGAGGAAGACCGCAAGCGTAAAGAAGAGGTTGAGCTGCGCAATCAGGCCGACAGTATGATTTACCAGGCTGAAAAAACCGTCAAGGACCTTGGTGACAAGGCCGATAAGGCCCAGGTAGATAATGTCAACAAGGCCGTGGAGGAGCTCAAGGAAGCTTTGAAGGGCAGCGATATGGATGATATCAAGCAAAAAACTGAAAACCTTTCCAAGCCGCTGTATGAGATGACAGCCGCCATGTACCAGCAGCAGCAGGGCCAGGAAGGCCAGGGAGGCTGCGGCGCCGGGGGCTGCGGTGCGGGCGCGGGGAGTGATCAGAAGGATAATGTTGTTGATGCTGACTTTGAAGTGAAGGATGAAAACAAGTAACTTCATTTACTGTATAATTTGATTGTGGTATGCTAATATATGGAGGGTCGTAAAAGGCGGCCCTCCCTGTAATGTTTATAAAGGTGGTGCCATCACCGTGTCTAAGCGCGACTATTATGAGGTTTTGGGCGTATCAAAGCAGGCTACGGCCGATGAAATTAAAAAAGCATTCCGTAAGCTGGCACGTCAGTACCACCCCGATGCTAATCCCGGGGATAAGACTGCTGAGGCGAAATTTAAAGAAATGGCGGAAGCGTACGAGGTATTGAGCGACCCGGAAAAGCGGGCCGGCTATGACCGCTTTGGCCACGCCGGAGCCGACGGCCAGGGATTTGGCAGTGGCTTTGGGGGTTTTAACGCCGATTTTGGTGGTCTTGGTGATATTTTTGATATGTTTTTTGGCGCAGGGGGCCGTCAGCGCAGGGGTCCTGAAAGGGGCGCCGACTTGAGGATAGATGTAGAGATTTCTTTTAAAGAAGCGGCCTTTGGTCTGGAAAGGGATTTAAAAGTTCCCCGTACCGAGGAGTGCGGAACCTGCGGCGGTTCTGGTGCCGCCCCGGGAACATCGGCCAACACCTGCCCCACCTGTAACGGACAGGGACAGATTCAGTTCGCCCAGAGTACACCCTTCGGAAGGATGATTCAGAGCAGAACCTGCGACCGCTGTCACGGTACCGGGAAAATTATTGAAAAGCCCTGCGCCACATGTCACGGGGCCGGCAAGGTCAGGCGCAACCGCAGCATACATGTAAAAATTCCGGCCGGAGTCGATAGTGGCACCAGGCTCAGAGTTTCCGGAGAAGGGGAAACCGGCTCCAGGGGAGGTCCCAGGGGAGATTTGTACGTTTATCTTTACGTTAAGCCGCATAAAATATTTACCAGGGAAGGTAACGATGTGCTCTGCGAGGTTCCTGTATCCTTCGCTCAGGCAGCCCTGGGAGATGAGATAGAAGTCCCCACCCTGGAGGGAACAGCCAAAGTCAGGGTGCCCGAGGGTACCCAGCACGGGACTGTTTTCCGGCTGCGGGGCACGGGGATACCGGATGTCAGCGGCTACGGCAGGGGAGACCAGCATGTGCGTGTAAAAGTGGTAACCCCCACCAAGCTTACCGACAAGCAAAAGGATGTTTTGCGGGAATTCGCCCTATTGAACGGAGAAAAACCTGCAGGAGTAGAAAAAAATCTGTTTGAAAAAGTAAAGGATGCTTTTATGGGATAGGGGAAATTTATATTGAAATGGCTGGAAGTAACCGTTCGCACCACCCCGGAGGGGCTGGAGCCGGTTTCGGAAATATTTATTGATTTGGGTACCGGCGGGGTTGTCATTGAGGACCCCGCCTTAATTTATAATCTGGCCTTGCAAAAGGGCCCTGAAGAGGTTGCCCTGCAAGCTAGTGCATCCCCTTCGGAATTACCGTCCGTAAAGGGTTATCTTCCCGTAGAACCTGGCCTGGAGAAGCGGGTAGAACAAATTAGTGACGCCCTGTCAGCCCTCCGCCTGCAGCCTTCCCCTGAAATTTCCACCCGGGAGTTGGAGGATGCCGACTGGGCCAATAACTGGAAGAAATACTACCATACCACTGCGGTGGGAGAGAAACTGGTAGTGAAACCTTCCTGGGAAAATTATATACCCGAATCCGGTAAAGTGGTGCTGGAGATGGACCCGGGCATGGCCTTCGGCTGCGGTACGCATCCCTCCACCTTACTTTGTTTGAAACTGTTGGAGGAAGTTATCCGGGGCGGGGAAACCGTTTATGATGTGGGCACGGGGTCTGGTATTCTGGCCGTGGCTGCGGCCAGGCTGGGTGCTGCCCGGGTGCTGGCCGTGGATATGGACGCCGTAGCCGTTAGGGTAGCCCGGGAAAACGTGGAACTGAACGGTGTGGCAGGTACAGTAAGTGTGGTGGAAGGAAATCTGCTGGATTCTCTTGAACGGCCGGCAGACATCATCGTGGCCAACATTGTGGCGGACGTGATAATCGTGCTGGCTCCTACCGCCGCCACCATGCTAAAGGCTGGCGGTCTATTCATTTCCTCCGGCATCTACCAGGGGCGTGAAGACGAGGTCGGGGCTGCTCTGGCTGCAAACGGCTTCACAGTGCTGGACAGCCGCCGGGACGGAGAATGGACAGCCTTTCTGGTCAGACTTTAAATTATTTTCAGGTATAGGATGCTTACTATGCACAGATTCTTTGTTGCCCCGGGGGATCTCGGGAAAGATAAAATAATTGTTACCGGTCCGGATGTGAAGCATATAACCCGGGTACTGCGCCTGGGACCCGGTGAGGTGATCGAGCTGCTGGACGGCAGTGGGATGGCCGCCCGGGCCCGTATAGAGGCCATAGATAGGGACACCATTATCTGTTCCAGACTGGAAGTTTATGAGCCTCCGGGGGAGCCTCCGGTCAGGGTTACCCTGCTGCAGGGGCTGCCCAAAGGGGAAAAAATGGAGTTAATCATCCAAAAGGCAACCGAACTGGGGATATCTGAAATAATTCCGGTGGCCTGCCGGCGATCGGTGGTTCAACTGACCGGGGAAAAGGCTGGGGCCAGGCGGGAAAGATGGCAGCGGGTAGCCATGGAGGCGGCCAAACAGTGCCGGAGACCGCTGGTTCCCGTGGTTCGTGCCCCGGAAAATTTTGCGGCGGCAATAGCGTCCATTCCCGGAGGGGCTTTATTTTTGCTACCCTGGGAGGATGAGCATACCCGTTCACTTAAAGAAATTTTGGCCGGAGACTCTCCCCTGGAAGTTTTTATTTTTATCGGCCCGGAAGGTGGTTTCGACCCGGAGGAGGTTGAACAGGCGGTGCGCCGGGGAGCCGTTACCGTTTCGCTGGGACCAAGAATACTGAGGACCGAGACCGCCGGACTCGCCTGTCTGGCTGCGGTGATGTGCAGGTGGGGAGATTTGGGTTGATTACCTGTTGAAAACATGTATTTCCTTTGAATAGTTACATTATTCGTAAGTACTCAGGAGTCAGAATTCTGAATACCTGAAAAGTTGTTACGTTATTCTTTGTAAGCCGGAGGTTAGGGATCGTGGTCGGAAAAACGGTGGCCATCACCACTCTTGGGTGTAAGGTCAACCAGTACGAGTCAAATGCCATTGCTGGCATGTTTAGGGCCGCTGGCTACCAAACAGTAGATTTTAACGGGCCTGCGGATATATATATTATTAACACCTGCACTGTGACCCACTTGAGTGATAAGAAATCCAGACAGCTTATCCGGCGTGCCGTGAGGGCTAACCCGGAAGGACTGGTGGTGGTGACCGGCTGCTATGCCCAGACCTCCCCCGGCGAGGTAATGGCAATACCCGGGGTGGATCTGGTGGTGGGCACTGCCGACAGAAGCAGGATGGTGGAACTGGTGGAGGGAACGGCCAAGGGTGGCCGGATCAGTGCGGTGGGGGATGTCTTTGCTGTCAGGGAGTTTGAGGAACTCCCGGCAGTGGCTTATACGGGGCGGGTCAGGGCTTTCTTAAAAATTCAGGAGGGCTGTAACAATTATTGCTCCTATTGCATCATTCCCTACGCCAGGGGGGCGTTAAAAAGTCGCAGGCCGGAAAACGTTCTGGAAGAGGCCGGCAGGCTTGTGGCCGACGGTTTTAAGGAAATTGTGCTTACGGGCATCCACACCGGGGCTTACGGGCAGGATTCTAATCAGAATATAAGTCTGGCAGATCTGTTGCACCGCTTGTCAACCATACCGGGTCTGGCCAGAATTCGCTTGAGTTCCATTGAGCCGATGGATTTCAACGACGGATTAATCGATGTTTTTGCATCCGGTCCGCCGGTGTGCCGGCATATACATATACCCCTGCAAAGCGGGGATGACACCGTTCTAAAAAATATGCGCCGGCATTATACCACTTCCGACTTTCAGAAGCTCATGGAAAAAGTTCACTGCCGGGTGCCCGGTGTGGCTATTACCACTGACGTCATAGTGGGCTTTCCCGGTGAAACGGAGGGACATTTTCAAAATACGTATGATTTTGTGCAGGCCAGCGGGTTTGCCGGTATGCATGTGTTTAAATACTCCCCCCGCAGGGGTACTCCCGCTGCTGATTTTCCAGGGCAGGTAGAGCCCCCGGTAAAAGAGGAGCGCAGCAGGATGCTAATTACCCTGGGTGCAAAAATGGCGGCTGCGAATGCAAAAAAATTTTTAGCCACCACACAGGAGGTTCTGGCGGAGGAATATTATGATGCGGATAATGACCTTTACCAGGGATATACAGATAATTACCTTAAAATTGTCTTTCCCGGTAATAATAATTTAAGGGGAAAAATAATAAGAGTTTATATTGAAGAATTAAAAGGTATGCACCTGGCAGGCAGAATAATTTAATCCTTTTGAAGGAGTTCAAAGGTTGGTGTTGAATAAAATAAAATTACACGCCACTATCAGGATGATATCAAATATTTCCATCCCGCCGGAGGCGGGGGTACACTGCGGCCAAAGAATCCCATTACTAAGGGAAAATGTTACCGGGGGGAGGTGTTATTATGCAGGACTGTATCTTTTGTAAAATTATAAACAAAGAAATTCCGGCCGAAGTGGTATACGAAAATGAAACCGTCCTGGTTTTCAAGGAAATCCACCCGGCAGCTCCTGTACACCTCTTGCTAATCCCCAAAAAGCACATACCTACCTTTTTCGATTTGCAACAGGAGGACGCCGGACTGCTGGGAGACGTGCAACTGGCAGCCGCTGAGTTAGGGCGCAAGCTGGGCCTGGAGAAGGGTTTTCGCCTAATCAGTAACTGTAATCAGGATGCCGGTCAATTGGTAATGCATATTCACTATCATTTGATGGCCGGAAGGCCGCTACTTTGGCCTCCAGGCTAGTTGACGGTTATTGATGGCAATAGTATAATAATAAGGTGTTGTAATTTTCAGGGTGGTGCAGTATTCATATGGTATACCAGGTTTACGGCTTGGCGGAGGGAGGGAAAAAGCATGGCAGAGGTACGTGTCGGTAAAAATGAGACACTAGACAGCGCCCTCCGACGCTTCAAACGCACCTGTCAGAAGGCAGGCGTGCTGGCGGAGGCCAGGAAACATGAACACTATGAAAAACCCAGCGTAAAGCGCAAGAAAAAATCGGAAGCAGCTAGAAAGCGCAAGTTTCATTAATGCCAGAGCTGCTGTTAATCAGGCAGGCCGCTGAATGGCCGCAATGAAAAAGCCAACAATGCCCGGCGGAATGCCGGGCATTTATAGTTGGGGACATCCTCCGACCCCAGAGTCAGACATAAGTTGGGGACATTCCTCCGACCCAAAAGTCAGACTCCAAAAAGAGGTGTGTCCCCTTTCATTAATAGGGGGGATCAAGGTGTCCCAGGAATTATTGACATGGTTGGCAGTACTGGCGTTTATGTTGGGAATAATCGCCTTGCTGGCGGAGATTCTCATCGTGCCCGGTTTTGGTGTTGCCGGGGTAGCCGGCATCATTTTGCTTGGCTGGGGTGTATTACTGCTTTCGGTGGACTTTACCCAGGCCACGGAGGCGCTGGTAGTGGCGCTGATAGCTACAGTGGTGTTGTTTGCGGCAGGGATAAAAATCTTCTCAAAATTAAGGCTGTGGCAGCGCATGACCCTGGAGGACAGGCAAAAGAAAGAATCAGGCTACGTTGCTCCGGCATCTGAACTTGCGGTGGCACCCGGTATGATTGGTACGGCCCTAACGCCGCTAAGGCCTGCCGGCTCCATGGATTTAAACGGCAAGCGCCTTGATGTGGTGACCAGGGGGGAATATATCGCACCGGGAACAAGAGTGGAAATAATGAAACTGGAGGGAACCAGAACGGTGGTCCGCGCTATTCCGGAATAGTTTTATAGAAAAACATGTCCTTGCAAAATTGTTTTTTCCATTTCAATTGCCGGCAGAGGCCTGCCGAAGAGGTAGCCCTGTATTTCGTCGCAGTTCTGCTCCCTGAGAAAATTCAGTTGTTCTTCTGTTTCCACGCCTTCCGCAATTACTCCCAGATTCAGGCTTTGTCCCAATACAATCACCGCCGAGGCGATAGCGGCATTGTCGTGGTCGGTGTTAATTTCCCTGACAAAGGATTTATCAATTTTTAGATTATTGATGGGGAAACGTTTCAGATAGCTTAAAGATGAATAGCCGGTGCCGAAATCGTCTATGGAAATTTGTATGCCCATCTCTTTGAGATCATTCAGCGTCTTTATGGTAAATTCCGCATTCTGCATGGCAATACTTTCGGTTATCTCCAGTTCCAGCCAAGTGGGGTCAAGTCCGGTTGCACTCAATACTCCTGCTACCGTTTGTACCAGGTTTTGCAGCTGGAATTGCCGGGCGGAAAGGTTCACAGCCATCCTAACCGGTGGATAGCCTGCGTCCTGCCAGGCTTTGTTCTGGGCGCAGGCGGTGTGTAGAACCCACTCTCCAATGGGCACAATCAGTCCGGTATCCTCGGCTACCGGTATAAAATCGCCCGGCAGAATTAGCCCCAGTTCGGGGTGCTGCCAGCGCACCAGTGCCTCCACGCCTGCCACTTGCCTGTTTTGTATATCCACCTTAGGCTGGTAATACACGGTAAACTCGTTTCTCTCCAGCGCCCGGCGCAGGCTGTTTTCCAGGGTAAGGCGCTCAAAGGCCCGGGCATTCATGGTTGGTGTATATAGCTGGTAATTGTTTCTGCCCTGCTCCTTGGCCCGGTACATGGCGGTGTCGGCGTTTTTCAACAGTGTCTCAATATCCCTGCCGTCGTTAGGATAAAGAACCATACCCATGCTGGCGGTAATATACAGTTCGTGGTCGTCGATAAATAAAGGCTGCCTGATCTGTTCCATTAATTTCTGGGCTAGTTTGGCGGCGTCCTCGATTTTGGTAATCTCCGGCAGGAGCAGCAGGAATTCATCACCCCCCTGGCGGGCCACAGTATCGTCTTCACGCAGGGAGTTGGTCAGTCGTTCGGCAATTTGCTGTAGCAATTCGTCGCCTGCGGCATGTCCCAGGGTATCGTTGATTAGTTTGAATCTGTCCAGATCAAGCAGCAGTACGGCCAGCATCATTTTGTTGCGCCTGGCGTGCGCTATGGCCAGAGATAACCGGTCCTTGAAAAGCAGCCGGTTGGGCAGGTCGGTCAGGGCGTCGTGGAAAGCCTGATGGCGGATTGTTTCTTCATAATGCTGCCTTTCGGTGATATCTCTGGATACGAACACTCCCCGGGTTTCACCTGTCTTGGTCCGGTATGTTTTCGCGGTGCTCTCAAACCAGCGCAAATCTCCATTTTTATGTGGAAACCTGAATACTATCTGTTCCGAGGCCAGGTTTTCAATGGCCCGTTTGAAGCCGGTAATAACTGCAGGGCGGTCTTCCGGGTGAATAAAGTCTATGAAAGTCTTACCCAGCAATTCGCTGGTGTTGTAGCCCAGAACTTCCTTGAAATTGGGAGTGAGATAGAGATAATTTCCGTCGGTGGCTAGCTCGCTAATCAGATCATAGGTATTTTCGGTCAGGGTACGGTATTTTTCCCTACTTTCCCGGAGTTCCTCCTCCACCAGTTTACGGTGGGTTACATCCCGGAAGATAACTATATAAAAATTTTGCTGGTGGACGGTAAAACGGCTCAGTGTCAGCTCAAGGTTGATGACTGAGCCCTTATTATTAATGCCTGCTGCTTCCAAAATGCTGCCGGTTTTATATTCGCTGCCTGATTGTGGGCCGCTAAAAAATATTTGGTAGCGATCACTAAAGCTGGGCATAACAAAATCGATATTTTTCCCTATGGCGTCCTGGGAACTGTAGCCGAGAATTACTTCTGCGGCTGGGTTAAAGGATTTGATTAGTCCCAGGGAGTCCAGGGTGATAATTCCATCCAGGGCATTACTGATAATAGATTGGGCAAATGCTTCGCTCTGGTCCAGGGATACCTCGGTTCGCCTGGCGCGGGTAAGCCTGCGCACTCTCTGACGTAGAACGGCCCAGTTTATTGGCTTGGTTATGTAGTCCGTAGCCCCTGAAGCAAAGGCCAGATCTACGGCGTTCGCGTCTTCAAGGCCGGTGATCATAATCACCGGTGTCGTGCTGCCGCCGGGTAGTTGCTGCAGTCTGGAACAGGCGGTGAATCCGTCTATTATAGGCATAACGCAGGCCATGAGGACTAAGTCCGGCTGCCGTTGCTGATATAAATTCAGGGCCTCTTCACCATCTCCCGCTTCAATTACGGAAAAGCCGTCTTCTTCCAGGAACTGGCGAAGTTTTAAACGTATGTATTTGGAATCGTCAACCACCATGATTATAGATTTGTATGTTGACAGCGAAGATTCAGCCATAATGTTCCTTTCTGTCAGACAATTAATTAGAAATAGTAATATTGGCATAGTTCTCCATTTTATGAAAAATTCCTTCGGGCTAACACAGTTTGTTAGCGAAAAACCATTTTTTTTGTATATGATGCTCTACTTGATCTTAACAATTATATGATATTATTGGGATTGTTTACCACCATCCCCGCTTCCTGCCGGCCTGCGCGTAAAGGAAATTTAAAATTGGCCGAGGGCAGTCCGGAGCCGCCGGTAAGCAGGAAATATTTCGGTTTCCCAGTATGGTATAGAAAGACCATCTGTTCAGTTTTTTTGTTGTACACATGCACTGTACTTACCTCCATGCACATATTGTTCTTCTGGTCATATCACCGTTTTCCAGCCCTGCTGCATGATGTTGACATTAGTTCCTTCCTTTTCGGGATAGTCTGATCGTTCCACAATCCCTCTGTAGGTGAATGCGTCCAGACCAATTGCTGATTCCACGATCCCCCCTGCCACTTCGAATTCGTTCTGATTTCCCTGAAGTATATCTATGGGGTTAAACGGCTCATCGAATTTCAATTCCTCGGTGTATCCCCTGTACAGTTCCCACAGCAAACTTTCCTCCTCCCCGGATGGAACGGAGATATGCAGCCCTATTTCTTCCACCGCTTCGCGCCGGGAGACCATATGGTTATGGGCGTATAGCTTTTCCGTCAGGTTATCCACGATGCTTTTCAGCTTTTCCGGTTCGCAGTAGTTGCAGCGCAGGCGCAGCATCTTATAAGCCAGGGAGCGGATCAGCAGATAGTTGCGGTGGACATTGCCCAGGGCCAGGGGGTGGATGCGCTCCGCCAGCAGAGTAAAGGCCTGGGCCAGGGCAGTATCGCTGTTCAGCCCGCCCTTTTCCCGGGCCAGAGCCAGATAGGAATAAACGTCCTCCACATTGACCGGGACCCGGGCCGCCGGGTTTACAGGGTCCTGGGGATTAAAAGCATTTACCACGCTGGGGTCGATGGGTCCCAGTTCACCCATCTTGGTCATGACAATTTCGTTGGCTCCCAGACATAACAGTGTTCCCGCGCTGGATGCCCGGAATGGAACAAGCACGTTGAAATGCCCGGTATATTCACGGATCAGGTGTACCAACCGCCAGGGCGTCAGCACATCGCCGCCCCGGGTGTAAAGAAACAATTCTATTTTATCCCGCTTTTCGCTTTGCTCCAGGTGTCTGTAAAACACAGGTATTACATCCGGGGCAATCCGTGTATTGACATTTTCGCGCTCTCCAGTGATATAGCAGATAACCGTGCTTCCCCGTAATTCTTCCAACTGCCGGATGAGCTTTAACCTTTCTTCACGAATCATTGGCCAGTCCTTCCATCATATGGTCTTTTCTGACATTGATAGTATACCCAAAAGAATAGATTTCTCCCTTGATTTTTGGCCTGTGCCGGGTACATTGCCTGAAATATATTTTTGTTGATTCCGGAGATGGTAAAGTTTACTATTGTAATACGGGGACAAGGTGTGGCCGGTGATCCGGCAGACGCATTTAAAGAAGGACGGATGTTTTATGTTTCCATATATGATTGGCAGCGGGCAGGTAGGTGTTTATAACAGGTATGGGCAGGTAGGCGTTTATAAAAGAGCTTTTGATTACACTCTGAAAACCTTTGTCGAAAAGAACCCCGGTGAAATGGCCGCCAACTGTGGAGCTGAATTTAACCCGGCTACCTCGGTAATTACCCTTGCGAGCATGGGGCAGGCTTTGGAGGTAAAATACCCCGAAGGCGAAATCTGCTTCAATAATTCTAAACACAGCCCTGTGTGGCCCTGGTGCCTGGTCATACTAAATCATCTTTGCCGGTCTAACGGCGCGGGTTTGACCGGCAGTCTGATTACATACCGTGAGTTGGAAAACGGCCATGTATACTATCCGGCTTTTCAGAGGGAAAACATTTTGCCTCTCTCCAGACGGCTTGGCGGGGAGCCTGCAGAAAAAATAGCCAAAGCCTGCCTGCAACTGAGAGCAGAACTGGAGGATAATGCCGATGTCTGCGCCAGGTTCTTCTTTTTGCCGAAGTTTCCGGTAACGGTGAAAATATGGCTGCAGGACGATGAAATGGAGGGCTCGGCAAACATCCTTTTCGATGTCTCGGCCAATAGTTTTCTACATTCCGAGGATATAGTGGCGGTGGGGGACATGGTGTCTCACTTTCTTATCAAACAGTACGAATTGATGTATGGCGCCGGTGTGTAATCGCGGATATTTTATATGATTTGGGGAGACCGGCGGGACTTGCCATGCAGGGGTCCCGGCAGGATTGAAAAAGTTATATGTAAGGTTACTACTGGTTTGTTGCGGCTTGGCGGGGTTTCTTCCGGGTTGCTGGGAAAAAGGTTTCCCATGTTAAGGGCTGATATACCTGCTGTCAAACCGGAAAAGAAAAACGGCCCTGAAATTAAGGAATCATCAGGCGAAAATGATCATAGCGAGATAGGTAAGGACAATACGGATCAGCTTGCGGCAGACAGAAAACAGGAGTGAGCAAAAAATAAAAGGACAACCTACTTATTGACAGCCGCGTTTCATGCTGGTAAAATCCAAATAATATTTCAAAATGACGATGACAGGGAATAGTAAGCGTTTATCTTGCCGGTTCAGAGAGCCGCCGTTTGGTGCGAGGCGGTCAAAGGCAGGGCGCAGAACTCTCCTTTGGAGTAGCCGACCGAAATCTTTGGAAAGTAGGCCCGGACGGGATCTTCCGCCGTTAAAAGGAAGGGGATATCGGATTTTTTAATCCCGTATCTTTTTAAGAGAACGGCTATTATGCCGTTAAATTGAGTGGTACCGCGGAGGTAAACCCTTCGTCTCATATTGTGAGGCGAGGGGTTTTTTAATTTAAACAAGAAGGGGGTGGTTCGATGGAACCTGACCTTAGCGACCTTATGAATTCCAGACGGGAAAATAATTTAAACTTATTTAAGGAGGAGATTTTAAGTGCGCAGGCTCTATATATTCGATACCACCCTCAGGGATGGAGAACAGTCGCTGGGAATAACGTTGAACGTTAACGAGAAGCTGGAGATAGGAAAACAACTGGTAAAGCTTGGTGTAGATATCATCGAAGCAGGTTTTCCGGCCTCTTCGCCCGGAGATCTGGATTCGGTGCGGACCATCGCCCGGGAGGTGAAAGGGGCGATCATATGCGGCCTCTCCCGGGCGGTGGAGCGGGATATCGACTGCTGTGCCGAGGCGCTGCGGGAGGCCGAGCAACCGAGAATTCACACCGGGATAGCGGTATCCCCGGTGCATATGGAAAGAAAACTTAGGCTTTCTCCCGATCAGGTGATCGAAGCTGCGGTGGCAGCGGTAAAGCGCGCCAAAAAATACGTGGGGGACGTTGAATTTTATGCGGAGGACGCTTTCCGTAGCGATCCTACCTTCCTGGCGCGGGTTCTGGAAAAGGTCATTGAGGCCGGGGCGACGGTGGTTAACATCCCGGACACTGTTGGTTACGCCACCCCCTGGGAATACGGTGAACTGATTTCTTGTGTCATGAATCACGTCAGAAATATCGGGCGGGTCGTGGTCAGCATCCACTGCCACAACGATCTGGGGATGGCCACCGCCAACGCCCTGGCAGGAATAAAGGCGGGCGCAAGCCAGGTTGAGGGCACCATCAATGGCATAGGGGAGCGGGCCGGCAACACATCTCTGGAAGAAGTGATTATGGCAATATATACACAGCGCACCCGGTACGGGGTTGAGATGGGGGTAAATACCCGGGAGATATCGGCCACCAGCAGGCTTGTATCACGGATCAGCGGAGTGCCGGTGCCCAGCCATAAAGCCATCGTGGGAGCCAATGCCTTTATGCACGCCTCAGGTATTCACCAGGATGGTGTATTAAAGGAAAGGACGACTTACGAGATTATTAACCCGGACGTGGTTGGCGTTCCCAGGAACAGGATTGTTTTAAGCGCCAGGTCCGGCAGGCATGCCCTCAGACACAGGCTGGAGGAACTGGGCCATCATGTAGGGCGGGAGGAACTGGAGACGGTATATCAGAGTTTTCTGCAACTGGCCGATCAGAAAAGGGAGATCTTTGACCAGGACCTGCATGCTCTAATGGGAGATGCTGCCAAGGCGGAAAGCAGCAGTATAGTGCTGAAAAATATCTCTGTGACCACCACCGGGGCGTCCACTGCTACCGCCACCGTAACCCTGGACCTGGAGGGAGACACGGTAACCGACGCCGCCTGCGGCAACGGACCCGTAGACGCTGTCTTTAAGGCGGTTGACCGCCTGGTGGGAGAGCGGGTTATCCTGGAGGACTATACACTGCAGTCGGTCAGCCGGGGCAGGGAGGCTCTGGGCGAAGCCACGGTAAAGGTGCGTTACGGGGATGCCGGGCTGGTAGTGGGCAGGGGAATCAGCACCGATGTCATTGAGGCCAGCGCCAGAGCCTATGTCAACGCACTGGCCAAGGTAAAAAGCATAAAATGAGTCAGGGGACGGCAGAGTGTGTGAATAATCCACTCTACGCCAGCCCCAA
>CAZXQO010000034.1:0-48382 GCA_964643075.1 uncultured Peptococcaceae bacterium | reverse complement strand
GCTTCCGAAGCGCAGCGAAGGACCGAAGGGAAAGCGATGGAACCGTCCCCATGGCTCCGCGGGCATAGCCAAACAAGCAATATTACGCTGTAGTATTAGCGAAATCATAATATACTGCAAAGATATTCATATTAATTTTTAAGAATTTAGTATTTAGAGATAGGCTAAAGACTAATAGTTTTCTGCTGGCATAAAATCATTTGCCGAAAAAAATAACTACCAGAGATTTACTGTCCCTGGTAGTCTTGCACCGTAAGGCTTGTAGGTTTTTGGAGGCGACACCCGGATTTGTCATAAAGCCGTGGAACTCAGTCCCCGGAAATACAGTAGGGCAAATCGTTATGTATCAGATTTTAAGCAAGGTAGCGGCTATTGATTTTCCAGTTTAATTGACAAGGCACTGGCATCGTGAGATAATTTTTTTGAATAAAACTCCGGGAGAAAGGGAGGAAAAAGCCCAATGCAAAAAAGGTTCAAGGTAATCCTGGAATGGAACGAAGACGGCAGTGGGTATACCGTCACTGTACCCGCCCTTCCCGGTTGTATTTCAGAAGGTGATACTATACAGGAAGCTATGGATAATGCACAGGAAGCAATTATAGGGTATTTGGAAGCACTTAAGTTGCAAGGCCGCCCTCTACCTGAGAAGGATATACAACTCTTCTTTGGGGAGGTTGAGATAACCTTATGACACCAAGATTACCCCGGGTAACGGGTAAGGATGTTATGGGTGCCTTGCTTCGCAAAGGATTTACTTTGGTTTATATTCGCGGTAGCCACCATTATCTTGAACCACCTGGCAGCGGACTACTTGTCACTGTACCTGTTCATCCTGGAAAAACATTAAAGCCCAAGACACTTAAAACAATATTGGATCAGGCCGGCCTTACAATTGATGAATTAATTGAATTGCTATAAACCAACTAACATTCGGGCTTGAAGCCCGTTTTTAAATTTTTCAGGGGGAATTTGATAGAGGGCGAAACCATTGGCATGGCGAAAGGGGAAGTCAGTGCGAAGCAGGATGCAATCTGCAAATTTATGGAGGCCAGGTTTAAGGCAGAGCCAGCCGGTATCCGGGGAAAAGTGCAACAGTTAACCGACAGGGAGGCACTGGACCGTATTTTGACGAACTTGTTTGCTGCTAATTCAATAGAAGAAGCGCGAACCATCATATGGGACGCAGTAGGAAAGATGGTTCAATAAAACTGTCTTCAGTCCCGGTTCCGGTGTGATACGTGGGAGGGGTTGGCCTTCGATCTGTTGAGCCGTAAGGGTAACCGTTACGACAATGCCTGTGCAGAAACTTTTTTCAGCACGATCAAGAACGAAATGATCCACCTGAGAAGGTTCAAGACCCGGGAAGAAGCCCGCAAAGCCATTTTTTATTACATTGAGGTATTCTACAACCGGAAGCGCCGGCACCAAAGCCTGAATTATTTATCCCCGGCCTCTTACCTGAGGCAATACATAAATTACCAGGCAGCATAAAATAATAAGTGCCGATATTTCAAACAATCATACGAAAGGTAGAGCAAACTGTGGGTATGATATTATTTCGTGTTTTTTGAGGATTCGTCTCTTATCATGAGGGATGCATGTTTAGCGATAATCCGTGAAATAAGAAATCCTAATAGGATATGAAGAGTCAGGTGAACTAAATTTGTACCAGGATCAGTCGGATCAATTCTGCCAATTTTTAAACGCAAAACTATACCATAAACGAATAACCAATATGTTAAAGAAACAAGTATACCTTTAACATAAAAGTAATCAGTGTTTTTGATTCATCGCCTTTACCTCAAATGAGCCTTGACCTTATCTGGAAAAAGAAAATTGATGACTGGTGGAGGCGAGGGTAAGATAATTGTATCCAAAACATTTGAATAGCGGTCTTAAGGGGGGTATCCCGAATTTTGTAAAAAGTCCAAATTCATGTATAATAAGGCTGTATTTTTATGGGCAGATGGCCGAAACAGCTAGGTTGTCCCCTTACGTTTGCATTATATGGTAACGGTTTTACTTGTCAACCTCTCGGATACGATTTTAAACCAGGGAATGGTTCTCACTGTTCCTTAATTTCAGATAACTACCCCTTAGATTTGTCTTCATCTGATTTCTTATCCTCATAATCCTGTATTTCCATTCGTTTCGCAACTGGTTGAGCTAATCTAGAGGAATGAGCAATTGTCATTAACGATTTCGGAGCAAGTAATAGATAAAAGTAAACGGTCGTTAAGCCAGCAATTGACGTACTGATACCATTTTCTAATGAAGTCAGCATGGTAAGGTTTAAAGTCCCATCCGTTCTAGCGAGAGCTGTTACTAAGTAGATCATCCACCAGGGAACGAGAAAAATAATCCATCCCTTAAAATATATGTTTTTCTCCGTAATCAGTGGAAGAAGGAACGCGAATATAATCCCAATACACCCGTTTGATCCAGCAAAGACAATTAACGAGTATATTACATCGGCTATACTAAAAGGAGGTACACGACCATATATCAGAACCGCTGACCAATCAGAAAGACGTAGCGTGGAAATGCCCATGTAATAGGGCAGAAAACTAAAAATAGCCCCCATTAAGCCTCCTAAAGTGCCCGCGACCCACCCGTGAGTAAATCTATCACTTATAGGCAATTTTGAAACCCTCCTATCTTAGTTATATTCCACGCTTAGTTTTGGCACGAAATACTTCTTTTTATACTTATGTAAATTGCAAAACGTCAAAAATTTAATGGTATAAAAAGGAATCCAGGTTTCAAACTGCATTTTGCTAATCTTAACAGACGCATTGTCCTTTTTGATTCAACGCCTGTCTTAATCACTTTTTTCCGAATAATTCCTATACGAAAAGGGATAATAATGATGGGTATTTTACAGGAGGTGTTAGGGATAATGAAACAATCAAAAACAGCAATGCTATTACCACTAACAGTCTTGTTGGGAGTTTCTCTGGTTTTTGGGGGCTGTGCAGCAGTCAATAAACCGGTTACACCGTCGCCGGGAACTCCTACGACCCCAAGAGCTGTTGCTCCGTATACTGCTAAACAGGTGGCAGACAGGGTAACGGCGGAGGCAGAAAAGGTAACAGATGTTCGGGACGCTACTGCAGTTGTATCAGGCAAAAACATTTACCTGGGGCTGGATTTGAGATCTAATATTGAGAGAAGTAAAAGAGCTGATGTGGAAAAGATCGTACTTGACCGGGGAAAGATAATTATACCCAATTACACTGTCAGCGTAACTTCTGATGCCGATACCGTTACCAGAATAAAAAAAGTGGCTAAAGGAATTGCCCAAGGAAAACCCATATCCAGCTTTAATAGGGAAATTAGGGAAATAGACAATCGAGTTAAAACAAAAGTGAAATGATTAAATTCTTAAAAGTACCCACAGTTATTCAGGTCTGTGGGTACTTTTTGTGGATATTTCTGAAAACATATACTTTAGGATGCCACAGGCAATCTTTTCAGCCAGCACTTTATGATACCTCGCTATTGAGCAGGTTTTTCCTTCATTTATTCCGTATTGACCATACCCCGATTTGATGGAGATAATTGGGATGGTTAAAAATGCGCCACGTACCGAAAAGGGTATTGTGACGCATTCTGGTAATGATGTTAACATCTCTGATTTTACTTTATACCACTAAAAGATATAACAAACAACGCTTAAGAAAGAGTTTCTTTCGGTTCATACTCCGATTTACTTTTTGCATTATATAATCTATCCATAATAAATACAGATAGGTCCGTACAGGTCTTATATAATGTAAAATTACTTTTTCTATGATATGCCCCAAGGCAGCACCTATCAGGCCACCCGATAAAGTTCCGAAGATAGGATTTCCCCAAAAACTCCATTGCAACCCCAGGTTAAGCCCCACCATTAAGCCAAAAAACAACCCGATAAAGTATGTTATTCTGGAGGGAGGCTCTATATTTTTAATCTTGAGTTGGTAGTTAATAGTCATTGCCCTGTCATAAGCGTGCCAGATGCCAAATGCATAGATTGAGGGATAATACAGTGCCCATTGAAAGTTGATGACTTGATAACTCTTTTCCAACTGGCCGTTGAAAGCATAATAAATGGCGAAATTAAACTTTGCCAGTTCATTCACGACTATTTCTAATATGATTAATGTAAATCCAACTAAGTAATCCCTGTTATATATTTGCCCCATACCAGAGAAAGCAATCGACCATAACATGGCTGCAACAGGTGACTTGTAAGTGTTAACCCTGGTTTTATATTTCATTTTAAAATTGTCCTTTAGTTAATCGTGATATTATTGTTAACATAGCGGAGTTATATTATGTAAAATACATGGTTGCTTTCTTTTATATAAGCATTAACTAACGATGTAAGTATGTTATTATGTTTTACAAAGATGACTAGTAGTAGTCCTTATTTTGCCATAAAGAGAGCAGAATGAAATACTCCTTTGTGTAAACAATAGTTTTTAGACAAAGGGGGGAGGTTCCATATGAAGATTAAGGATAAATTTCTTCTTGGTGTCGTCTCCGGCTTCATTGGCAATATTCCAAAGATCATATTAGGGAAGACTCTCATTAAGCTAGGTTTAGCTGAAATCGACGACACTCATAGAGCAGCAAGTATATTAATACCACCGTATAAATTGGCTGACCCAAAGGGGAAAGCCATTGGATGGCTTAGTGACAGCGGTATCGCTTCGATGTTAGGTGTTGCTTTCGTTTATGGATTATCTATTACTGGTAATAATAAAGCTACTATGAAAGGCGCAATGGCTGGACAGGCAATGTGGACAGTTCTTTACGGTGCTCTTGGAAGCCTTGGGCTAACTAAAGTTAAACCGGTTTCCCCTAAGACTGTGTTAAGTGAATTTTTAGTTCATACGGTTTATGGTGCGACGACTGCCTTTGTAGCCAATAAACTTGCCGACCCAGACCTCTTTTCGGGGAAAGTACCTCTGATTGCCACCCCTATTGCTCAGCCTGTTAAAAGTATACCTCGACAGCAGGCGCGATCAGATGTGTCAATTGGCAGGCATGGTCAGGAACAGGAGCAAGTGCAGTTACACTAACTCATCATACGGGAGGGCTTCAAGCTCTCCTTCTATTTTAATAGGAGCAAGGTTATATGCATCCGTTCGTTCTACAAGGATAAGACGACTATCGGTTTGACTGATTAATAATCGTTTCCCACTTTTTTAACCTGAATTCAGAATTACTTTAAAACAATAGAAAGGGGCAATCCAATGTCTTACCTGTGCAATACCGCCTGTCCGGTCAATGCAATGACGGTCAGGCTTTTTCTTTTTCGTTGGAAGAACAGGGCTGGCTCAATAAGTATAAGGAGCAGCTTGATAAGGCAAAATTCTTAGAATTTATTCCGCTGTCAAGCGAATTGCCGCCTATCGTCGTCCCGTTGGAAAACGGTAGGCGTTTTATCTATGTCAGCAGGGTATTCGGGATGCAGGGGGCTGGTATGCTGTTTAGGTTGTACGGCTTCGGCTGGCAGGCTACCGTAAACGGTAGAAACGTTAAGCAGATTATTTGGGTGTATCCCAACGGCGGGGTAGAGGTTGGCGAGGAGCCAGCCATGATTGAAGAAGTTTTGAAAGAGTTGCCCAATGTGTTAGGCAGCCAGGGGGGTATATAATGCCGTTTTATATTTGCAAAATGATTGGAACAGGGGTAGAGGATATAGAAAAGGCATTAGTGATCCGTACCGCCCTTATGTAGCAGACTTTCCCGGAGTTGATTGGGTTATGGTCGGTACGATGACGCAGACCAGCGCCAACGCATCGCTGAATTAAATAAAGGGTGTTTTTTAAGAAAGCCACCTAAACGACACTAGCGACGCAGGTGGCCTTTTACTCACCATTTAAAAACCGGTACATCTCCTCCACCGAAGCAGACCCCAATTCTTTTGTGGCTATCTTCCGTGCCAACCCGCTCCCCACATTTCCCTTATGCTTGGCATGGATAATGCAAGTGCGTTTAACACCATCCGGCCCAATTCCTTTCCAAACAGCAGTCTTGCTCTGCCTGTTCATTCCCAGTTTCCGGCATATTTTTTCAATATCATCCCACGTGAACGTATAACCCATTATCCTGCCATCGCCTTTTCCAAATCTAGAACCTGGTAAGCTCTCTCCTTGTCCCCTTCACAGCGGAGTACGCGCCTCAAGTACCAATAGTGTTCCCGGCGGCCACCTGATGAACTTAAATAAAAAGGCAAGTCATCAAAGTAAACACCAGCATAGTCGATAATATTGTCAATGAAGTCCTCCACAGCTTCCGCTTTAGTAGGACCTACTCCGTAAACTCCGGTTTCCTTGTTGTACAGGGAATAATGTTTGTTTTCCTTCCCAGGCTCGTCAATCCATTCGTATGAAAAAGTCTTGGTCTCGCATAATTCATCAAGTAGTGCCGTTGAAATTAAGGATACAGGCTGGTCGTCCTTTCTTTTGGCGTCCGCTAATAAGAACTCTTTTCCTATAACAGCTTCCCGCCTTAATGCGGTTAATCTGTTCTTTGCCTCATGAATAGAAACGCTTGGCATGTGTGGGCCACTCCTTCGCAAAGTGCTTACCTCCATTATAATAGAATATGGCTATAATAGCTATATTCTATCCATGGCTTGCTAACACAAAATGTTAAGCTTCCTGGATATCTTTTTTACGTGCTTCCGGGCTTTTATAATGTAGCTGCAAACCCAATAGAGGACCTGGTTTTTTAGTTAAAAAAGGTGCCCAAGTGAAATAAAATGGACTCTAGTCAAGTCAAACTGACTTGACTAGAGTCCAGTAAAATTAAGCTTTTTTGGAGGCGACACCCGGATTTGAACCGGGGGATGGAGGATTTGCAGTCCTCTGCCTTACCACTTGGCTATGTCGCCAGACATAAAATGGAGCGGAAGACGAGATTCGAACTCGCGACCCTCGCCTTGGCAAGGCGATGCTCTACCACTGAGCTACTTCCGCACACATAAATTCAAATATAGATTACATTAGGCCACGTTGGTTTGTCAAGTTGGTGCCACGGGCCGGAATCGAACCAGCGACACGCGGATTTTCAGTCCGCTGCTCTACCAACTGAGCTACCGTGGCAAATATGGCGGAGCTGACGGGACTTGAACCCGCGATCTCCGGCTTGACAGGCCGGCATGTTAACCACTACACCACAGCTCCATGTGCTTGCCAGGCGGCTTTGCGATAAGGCCCCCCGCCGCTGACAATGATAAGTATACAAAATCTCAGGCGCGAAGTCAAACATAATTTTACCCGTTTTGCGGGTTTTCTTGTTCCAGATCAGGAAGATATGTGGCGTTGATTTTTTAAGTGAGGATGCCTGCTTTTGCGCCGGTGGTAGATTATGACGCAAAAGCGGGAGTTTAAGCCCATTATATTTATTTTTTCCCTTTCATGTGATAAATTTCTAGTATTCTCCTGTTAAACAGACAGAAAAAATGTCCGGGAATTTACCCCGGACAGGAGGCAAAATATAAATGTGAGTGACTATGCCACATTATTCCTGGGATGACAAAAATGCTACTATTATATATTTTTTAGTAGTGTTTATTTTTGGTGAATTGTATGGCCATTTATGTATACCGCGCCCGAAAAAAAACAGGCTGTTATGCCCTTGGGTTTGTCAGCGCGAGCAGCAGTGTTGGTGCAGCCATGACCTTGAAGGAAAAAGGCCTTCTAACCGTATGGGTGTTTAGATGCCTTTTCCCGGGGCTTCCGGAGAGATTAAAGTACAGGGGTATAAGAAAAAAGCAGCTTTATTTGTTTTGCAAACAGCTTTCCGCCATGCTGGAGGCTGGGGTCGGCCTGGAACAATCACTGGTAGCCCTGTCCGGGAGAGCCTTTCATAAAAGCTTCAAGCTAGCCGTGACTTCTATTTTGGCCATGCTTAGAAGAGGCAGTTCATTATCCCAGACCCTGGGTAAATACCCGCACTTATACCCGGAGCTTATGGTAAACATGGTTCAGGCCGGTGAAATGTCGGGAGCACTCCCGGAGGTGCTGGAGGATTTAGCAGGTTATTATGAAAGGGAAAACGACTTTACCGGAAAAGTTAAATCCGTCCTTATTTATCCAGCATTTCTATTGGTGGCTACTGCGCTATTAATAATTGCTATAGTCAATTTTGTTATGCCTAAATATATTTCTGCGTATAGCCAGTTAAATATTGATCCTCCACTGCCCACATTAATGGTTATACAGGTCGGTATCTTCTTCAAATCCAGTTGGTTTTGGATGCCGGTTGTAGCAATAATTCTATATTTCTTTTTTGAAAAAATTTATGCTACGGAAGCGGGATGCAGGTTGATAGTGGGAATTCCCCTGGCTGGCAGGGTGTTAAAATTTTCGGCTATCTCCCGTTACTGTTGGGTAGCCGGCATGTTGTTGGACAGAGGGGTGCCTATTCTGGCAGCCCTGGAGGTAGCCGGTAGGGTACCGGGTAACGCCCTTGCCGGTGCGGCGTGCGCCAGAGTGACCAGGGGGATTATGGCAGGTCACAAAATGACCAGGATGATGTATCTGGATAGTTTTTTTCCTCCCCTGTTGGTACAGATGCTAAAAATAGGGGAGGAAACCGGCAATCTGGGTGGGGCACTACTCAAAGCGGCCCATTTTTACCGTGGTGAAGGGGAGTTTTTGTTGAAAAATATTCTGACTTCCATTGAGCCGCTTTTGATACTGATTATGGGGGGTATAATTGGTCTGCTGGCAACGGCCATGTTGTTGCCTATGGTCAACCTGATAAACTCCATTTAAACGATTGCTGATCGGTGGTGGTATTACGGGCGGACATACTAAAAGGATTTTCAACGGAGGTTTTACTCTGCTAGAGATAATGGTAGTAATAGCAATTATTGGCATAATGATAACTATTATTATGTCCACGTCGGTGGGGCAGCTGGAAAAGTCAAGACTGAGAAAAACCCAGGCGGATTTAAGCTCCATGAAAGCGGCCCTGGATATATACGCCATGGAAGAGGGCAGCGGTAAATATCCGGATAGTGAGAGTTCACTGGAGGCGGCTATGGAGACTCAGGGTATAGACTGGTATACCTGCCGGGATGGCTGGGCGAAACCTTACAAATACTATGTTAATAACGACTATAGCCGCTATTATTTGCTTTCCGAGGGCAATGGAGGCAGTGACTATGCTGAGGATAAGGTGTATGTTTCAGAAAAGCAGACCCCGGTCAAGGGTGAGCCTGTATCGGTAGATGAGTATGAAACTGTCTTTGATTCGAAAAAAGCAGAATGAGCCGGGGGGCTTTACGCTCCTGGAAGTGGCGATGGTATTGTCCATAGCGGCGGTGATGTTATTGTGCGTATTTCCCATGTTACGGGGGGCACTGTCCGAATACAGCCTTTACGCCTCTGCCAGACTGATGGCCTCGGATATCAGGTGCCAGCAGCAGGCGGCAGTGAGCTCCGAGGGGGCTCTTGGCACCTTCCAGATCAGTTTTGATGTAGACAGGGAGGTCTATAAACTGAAACTGGGTATAAAAAATCTGCAGACGGTAACCCTGCCTTCCTCCGTTGACCTGGTGGAGGCTGATTTTCCCGCCAGAGAGCTTAAATTTTCCGTGCACGGCGCACCGCTGGCGGCCGGTCACGTTTACCTGAAGGACAGGGTCACCGGCAAGGAATATTACGTTATTATCAATCCAGTGGTTGGCCGGGTAAGGGTGGACACCAGGCCGCCGGATTGAAGGTGGGTTAATGGTGGACGGTGGCGGTAGCAGGGGTTTTACCCTTGTTGAAATGCTGGTTGCCTTGCTAATTGCAGCCTTATGTTTTTCAGCAATACTCAATATAATGGTGCATTCTAAAATACATCAGGGCCAGGCCTGGGAAATGACCAGGGCTTCCTTTGCTGCGGCGGCGGTGGCAGAGGAAATTAAGGGATTGCCATATTCAGATGTTACGGATGTGCCAAGAACTCCGTATCCCGGGGATCAGTCTCTGGAGTATGCTGTTGCTGTGGGCCCGGCCGGCTATGAGAGTATGAAGACAGTTTCCGTTACGGTGTTTTACGTGTGGGGCGGGGATGAAAAGAGTATCTGCCTCAGGATGGAGAAACTGAACCGATGACTGCAAAAACCCGTCTGGTAACAGGTTTCACCCTGTTGGAAATGGCTGTTTCCCTTTGCATATTTACCCTGCTGGGGGGTGTAATCTTTACGGTTTTTACCCAGGGGATTATGATCTGGAACCACCAGGGGGACAGGGTGGAGGTAGAGGAAAACTTGCGTACGGTTATGGATCGGATGGTGCGGGAAATAAGGGAGGCATCCTCTGTATCGTCGTCGGGGGGCGTACTTATCATGACAGTTCCGGAAAACAACACTCCGGTAGAGGTGAAATATTGGTATGATGACACCCGGATCCTTAGGGAGAGAAAAGAAGGGATTAGTCCGCTGGCCCTAAAAATAGACGGGGTGAAGTTCCTCTGCCTGCCGGAGCATGATCCTGTCACCGTTTATATTAAGCTCTGGGGAAAGGACAGCAATGGCAAGGAAATATATATGTGTGCGGCAGCCTCCAAAAGGGTGGATCATTAAAGAGAAAAGACCTGAGGGGGGTTATGTGGCAATTCTGGTGGCGTCCATGGTTTTAGTCCTTGCCTTGCTGGGAACGTCACTGCTTGGGCTGACTTATGGGGAGCATAAAATATCGGTGCAACAATTGCAGCAGATGCAGACTTATTATATAGCGGATGCCGGGATTGAGAATGTATTGGCAATGTATCTGGAAAACCCTGATTTTGAAGGACAGGCATTGGTATTAAACGAAAGCTTTGCCGGGGGTACGGTGACTGTTACAATAATCAATCAAGTAAAAAGTAAGGATAATATTACGGTTGATTTAGAATCCTCAGCTTCATATAAAGCTAATAAAAGAACGCTCAAGGTTACGGCGATTATAGATTCCGGCGGAAAATTGAAGATTAGCTCCTGGCACGAGAAATATAATGTTTTTCCAAAGAATATCTAAAACTTTAAGGTGGTTCATCCAGCCGTCGTGTAGCTCATGAGATTAGGGCAATGACATTGTATAAACAGGTAGGATTCTTGTAAACTAGGGCGGGACAAAGGCAATGTTCAGTATATTTCGCGGTAAAAGTTACGCATACGGTCTACACCTGGAGCCAGAGGGCATGAAGGTCGTGGGTATTGGCCGCTCCCCTGCGGGATACCGGGTCTGCTACAGCTCTTTTTTTTCACCCGGGAATGGCAATACCCCTAGTGAAATCATCCCGGAAATCGACTTGGAGGAACTGGCTGGCTCCATAGACTGCGGAGCGCCGGTAGTGGCGGCCATGCCTGGTGAATATATCAGTGTTCGCAACTTCACAGTTCCCCGCATGCCTTTCAGGGATCCCGAGAATTCAGTTAAGTGGGAAATGAGGCTGCTGACGCCGGGGCAGGATATGGTGGTGCGGGCGTTAAGGCTGGGGAAATGCAGGCAAGATGGCAACGTAATGCTGGATATTCTGGGAGTTGCCGTGCCTCTCCATCTGGCAGTGGATTTTTACGAGCGGTTTTCAAAGGTGGGGATAAGGCTTGCAGCGGTAGAACCGGAATTTATAGGGCTCTGGTACCTGCTGGAGCGGACCGGCCACAATTCATTGCAAAAGGACAAATGTACGGCGGTGGCACATATCAGTAAGGCCGACGTCTTTCTACTAGTCTGCAGGAAAAAGTCCATCGTGTTTTGCCGTCATATCCATCCGGAAGCCGGGGGGGAACTGGTGGGCGATACCAGTTCCGGTCCATACCCCGGAACTGGTATATTGGGTGAGATATCGGGTGCCTTGCGGGATTTTTCTTCCCGGGGGCAGGGCGAGGATATCGGAATTGTTTATCTTTGCGGAACGGTGGATGACCTTTTCTCTGACACTAAAACCTTTACATCCGAAAGCTTGGACTATTGTCTGCTGGAAACGGAACTCGGTTATGGCGAAACGGTGCCCCCGGGACTGGCGGTGGCTACCGGTCTTGCCCTGCGGGGGTTGACGGGTTGAACTACAGGGTTAATCTCATACCGGATGAATATATAGGCGAAAATACGAGTACGAGTGGCAAATTCTGGGCTCTGTGCCTGCTTTCTATCTTGGTGTTAGTCTTCTTTTCTATTTTATATATTTATATGCTAGCTGTTACCGCAGATAATCAAAGGGAGATTGAAGATTATCGTCATGGCGGGAGGAGTGGCGGAACTGTTATGCCTGGTGTGGCGGAAATCCGGAGCCAGCGCCGGGAGTATGAGTACAGGCTGAAAATAGTCGGACCCCTGTACCACAAGCAGGTGACCACTGCAATAATAACAGAGCATCTAATTAAGGCCATTCCTCCGGGGGTTATGCTAAAGGGGCTTGAAATAAAAAATGGGAGTCTGGGGGAGACCGCCGCGGGTGGCAAAAAAGATGGCAAAGCCGGAGGAAAAGTAAGCAGCGGTCAAACTATATCCATTACAGGGACATCGCTTTCCCTGGAACCGCTAGGAATATATCTGTCCGGGTTGCAGAATCTTCCCAATTTAACGGACATCTTATTGAAGGAGGCGGTATGGGATAACGGCTGCTACAGTTTTGTGATTATGGCCGTGGTTGTTACACCATAAGGATATATGTGGTGAGAGGTAGAAATATGATTAATAATCTTAGTTCAAGAGAAAAAATCCTGCTTTCAGCTTTTATAATTGTTCTGCTGGTATCGGGGTTTTTTCATTTTTTATGGCTGCCGGCTTACTGGAGATATGTAAATAGTGGGAAAGAACTGCGGGAAATCAGCAATGAACAGCAGATAATGCAAGCTGAGAAGGATCGAATACAACGGGAACTTGCACAACTGGGCAGGGCCGGAGCTAACTGGAATATACTTCGCAAAAAATATAAAACTGGGGTAGACAGGGGAGAGTTTATCGTTTATCTGGGGACGCTGGCCGGCAGCAAAATTAAAATTAATGAAATCAGATCTGATCCTGCCGTCCGGCAAAACGGAATAATAATCCAACCGTACAGTATTGAATTTAACGGGAATTACGAAGATATAATAGAGACGATAAAAAGTCTGGAAAAAGGTGATTACTGCGTTGACGTAAAAAATATCAAATTTGAGCTACCTGAAGGTGATATTGCTGCTGGTGTGGAAAATATAAATGCTGTCGAGGAAAATATATCCACCGCTGTTGAAAGTAAAATACCACGGGTACGGATGAGTATCACCGGAAATACTGTTCTGGCCGGGATCGCTATAGAAGTATATTTTTTACATGATTAATGAACTGTATTGGGGGCGTGATTTGCAAACCCGGAATTAAAGCCTGAAAAAAGGACAAAAATATAAGGAAAGGGGACACACCTTCTAGGTTGTCTAAAATCCTTACGTCTTAACAAGATCACAAAGGAATGTCTCCAGCTTATAAATATTTACAGCGGGAAAGTTTGACCGGTGGCGTAACGGAAGAATAGCATTATTGAATATGAAGCTGACTACGGGGTGGTTGAATTTGCTGGATAAAAAGGTACTGGGAGATATTTTGGGATTGGCCCTTGGCAAGGGCGGGGATTTTGCTGATATCTTCATTGAGCGCAAAAGGGTGACGGGCATAGGCTGTGAGGGTGGTAAAATAGAAAGAGTGCATAGCGGCCTGGATGTAGGGGCCGGGATTAGGGTAATTAGTGGAGATTCCACTGCCTATGCATACACCAACGACCTAGCACCCGAAGGCCTTTCCGGTGCTGCCAGGATAGTCAGCCATGCCGCCCTGGGAGCCCATAAGGAATATAATTTTGATTTGCGGGATGTAAAACCCGTGGTGGAATTTGAATTCCGGGAACGGCCGGACAATGTCAAAACAGAGCGCAAGGTGGAGCTTGTAAAAACTGCGGATAGGGCTGCCCGGGCCGTCGACGCAGGGCGGATCAAGCAAGTTATGGTTGGCTATGGCGACGTCATACAAAATGTTGTGATAGCCAACAGCGCCGGGGATTATGTGGAGGATGAGCGGGTCAGAACCAGACTGATGGTAAATGCAGTTGCATCCGGGGGAGAGGTAATGCAGACCGGCTACGAGGCGGTGGGAAGTCTTTCCGGGTTTGAATTGTTGGAGAAAAACTCTCCGGAGGAGATTGCCGCAGCCGCTGCCTGCAGGGCCGTTCGGATGCTTGAGGCCCGTCCCGCCCCGGCCGGCAGGATGCCCGTGGTGATGGCCGGTGAGGCCGGGGGCACCATGGTGCATGAAGCCTGCGGGCACGGTCTGGAAGCGGATTTGGTGCAAAAGGGGCTTTCCGTATATGCTGGTAAGGAAGGGCAGCAGGTGGCCGCCGCGTCAGTTACCGTGATCGACGACGCCACTATGCCGGACCGCTACGGATCTTATGCCTTCGACGATGAGGGGGTGCCCTCCAGGAAGGTTACCCTGATTGAAGGTGGCATATTGAAGGATTTTCTGTATGACCGGCTTTCGGCGATGCGTGCCGACCGCGATTCCAACGGGCACGGTAGAAGAGAGTCCTACCAGGATAAGCCTATTCCCCGCATGGGCAATACCTATATCGCCCCCGGAAGGGACGACCCGGATAAAATAATAAAACAGGCCGGCCACGGGCTTCTGGTAAAAAAAATGGGTGGCGGGCAGGTTAATACAACTACCGGGGATTTTGTTTTTGACGTGGCGGAAGGATATATTATTGAAGATGGAGAAATCGGCTCTATGGTAAGGGGGGCCACCCTCACCGGCAATGGGCCCGAAGTGTTGGGCAACATAGAAATGGTAGGCAGCGACATAGGCTTTACCATTGGCACTTGCGGCAAAGACGGGCAGGGAGTTCCGGTGAGCGACGCTCAACCCACCATCTGGATAAATAATATCGTTGTCGGAGGCACATCACACGGCGGGAGTAATGGTAAAATAAGGAGAATATGAAATTATACGGGGCGTTCGGAATATCCGGACGTCCATAATTTTTCCCAGGGTTATATTATCTCGCTAACAGCCTTGTGTTCAAGTTAGTACTACAGCGTAATATTGCATATTTCGCTATGTCCGCTACGCCATGGGGGCGGTTCCATCGCTTTCCCTTCGGTCCTCTGCTGCGCTCCGGAAGCGCTCGAACCGCCCCCATGGCTCCGTCAACTTTTAGTTAACGCTGTAGTATTAGTGATTAATCGTTTATTCATATTGTTTTATCCTGTTTCAAATATGTAAATATAATTTCCTGTTAGAAAGGTGTGTAATTTTATGTTTTTTGTCAAAATATTGACAAAATGGTCGTTTTAGGCTTAAATATATATAAGTGATATGTTCGTTCTATAATGTTGGGGTGTAGTTATGGTCGATTTTATTGCCTTTGAAGTTATAATAAATCTTTTAATGTCTGCGCTTATCTACACAATCCGGCACAGTATACCTATCAGGACACCTGTTCTTATTATTGCTTCCCTGATGTCCATACTTTTTTGCTCCATTTATCCCTATATGGCCTCTTTATTTATTTTCCCTGGTGTGATTTATTCATATGTGCTCCTGGTGCTGGCGGGGGCAGTGCTGCTGTATTTTATTGAAAGAATCTTTTTTGCACCTGAGGATCTGGTTAAACTCTCAGAGCCTGTGGTTATGTGTCAAGCTCTTACTGTACTGGAAACACCTTCGCCAGTAGTGCCGGTCTTTTCCTTATTGCAGATCCCGTCCGGCATGGGAATGGTTGCGGAAACTGTTTTAACTTCCGAAAGAGAGATCCTATCGGAAAATGGAATATCCAAGATAAATTCAGGTTTTTCCGGCGATACGGAACGGGAGGATGTTATGGCCGAAGCCTGTTCCGGTTTGAATAGTGGTCAAGCACAAGAAGATGCCTTGATTCCGGTTTCCACTGCTTTTGCGGGAAACCAGGTCTTGCCTTTGGCGCCATTTGCAGAAATGACTGTTTCGGAGTTGTGTACCGTTGCCGATGAAGTTCCCGGCTATGTTCCCGAAGATGCATTAGAAGATATTAAAAAAGATATTTATGAAGAGACGGAAAAGATTGCGGCGGATATCGAGAAGGAAATTTTGTTTGTCTTAGAGAATGAATATAATCGAAATATGGAAGATGCTGTAGAGGAAGCCGCCTCTGCCATGTTTTATGAGCAATACGATTATACGGAAACTGGGGATCTCTTGTTTTATTACCCCTGGGATGATGAAGGGGAAGGTACTATCGTAATTGATTTACCGGGGGGCACCGGGCCGGAAGAGGATATAGAGGAAAGTACCGGTGAGTCCCAGAAGGATGAAGAGAGTCCCCTTAATGAAGGCTACCTTTTGGAAAAAGAGCAGCCGCTGATTGAGGTTGCCGGGGAAGAGGCGTCGACTGCAGATGAAGCCGGTATCTACGGGCTGGTGGAAGCAGCCTTCGACAAAAAATCTGCCGGCGATCTACCTTTCGCAGTAGGCACTTTTATGCGTGTTCTTAAATTAAGCCCTCCGCCCAGATTAGCTATGCTGGTATGCCTTGAGATGAGCGCCATCTACAGGGATATCGGACAGAGGGAACAGGCAGTGGCTGCTCTGGAAATGTTTCTGGCCTGCTGGGGCTCAGATTTTAGCACTGATGTTATGGGGACAATATTATCCAGTATTAAAGAGTTGAAGGGAGAAAGCCGATGAAAAAAGCACAACCTTTTATTGGACTGTCAGTTATGGGAATAGACAATGGTGAACAGCTTGGCAAGGTAGCCGGATTTATTGTCAACCCTGATTCCGGCAGGGTTGATTATCTGTTGCTGGAAAGGGAAGTCTGGTATGGAGAAATGAAAGCTATGAATTATGACGCCGTACTGGGTGTAGGTGAGTTTGCCGTGATGACGGGAAATGGCAAGGAAATTTATGCAGTTAGTGAGCGTCCGGAAATAGTTGCACTGCTGGAAAAAGGGGTCCAGTTGGTTAATGCCGGTGTTGTAACCCGGTCCGGGGAATATGTGGGTGTGGTTGCAGAATACATAATTGATGAAAAGACAGGCAACATTGCCGGTTGTGAAATTAGCGGCGAAGGGGCAGACAAAATACTGGGCGTTGTTCCCGCTGACAAGGTGATTACCTATGGCGCTAAATATATTGTCATAGAAGACGGGCCGGACCAATTCCTCGTCCAGGAAATCTCTGATATCGCTCCCGGCCAAGTGCCGGCGCTTTCAGAAACCCAATTTTCACCCCAGTCTGCTGCCGTGGAGGAAAAGCCCGCCCCCGAGCCGTCTCCGGTAGATGTGATAGCTGAGGTACAGGAGGAGACTGATCCGGTGGAGTTGTTTGAGGCACGCCAGCGGCAGTATCTTTTGGGTAAAAAGACCGCCAAAAAAATCACCGGAGCCGGCGGCAAGGTGATAGTTGAAGAGGGTGTTGTTGTAACTAACGATATTATCGAAAGCGCAGTGGCTGAGGACAAATATATCGAGCTTACCATGAATGTAAAATAGAACGAATGTATAATAAATTTTAGAAAGCTATTTAAGGGTTAGTCATATGACTAAAAGAGTAGTTGTTCTGGCAGCTCTGCTATCACTGCAGGCCATGATTATACCTGCTACCGGAGGGGTTATTCTTTCTGACCGGTGGGAACATGTCATGGTATCAGGGGTGCGCCTGGGAGGAATTTCACTGGAGGGAATGACTCCCAGGCAGGCTAGAAGCTATTTGCACGGAGTCATCCCCCCCGCTGATGACAGTGTTTTGAAGCTTGTGGCTGACGGCAGGGTTTGGAAAATAGCGTATAAAGATATTAAGGCTGGCTATAAGCTGGATGAAGCCCTAAAAAGAGCTTTTGCAGTGGGCCACACTGGACCGGCGTTAAAGCGTTTTACCGAGATTGTCGAGGCCGGTGGTAATAGTATGGATTTTTCGCTGCCGCTACATTTCGATCAGGAGCTTCTGATCGAAGCACTGAATAATATTAATTATGAGTTTAGATGCCAAACCTCAAACCTTCCTAAAAACGCGAAGCTTCACTGGCGGGATGGTAAGGTGGAGATAATTCCGTCAGTGCCGGGCTATGAAATAGATGTGGAGGGTACCATGGCGAAGCTGGCTGGCTGGCCGCTTCAATCCGGCGAGCCCATGCCAATGGTGGTCAAAATTGTTCACCCAGCCATATCCGAGAAAGATTTGTACGGTATAGACAACTTGATTGGTTATTATAATACAGAGTTTGATCCCAGGCGGCTGAACAGGGTGCATAACATTATGCTGGCGGGCCGGGCTCTGGATGGGGTGCTGCTAAAACCCGGCGAAGAGTTTTCATTTAATGGTGTTGTTGGTTCCATCGACCGAAAAAACGGTTATAAAAAGGCTGCCGTGATAATTGGCAACAAGCTGACGGATGATTATGGTGGTGGTGTCTGTCAGGTAACCACTACCCTTTATAATGCCGGATTGCTGGCAGGGGTGGAAGTTCTTGAGCATCATAATCATTCAATACCAGTTAGTTACGTCAGACCCGGGTTTGATGCCACAATTGCCCAGAAGGGAGCCAAGGATTTTAGGTTTAGAAACAGCAGTAACCATGCTCAGTACATATCCTGCGGGGTTGATACCGTGAAGGGGAATGTGGAGGTCTGGATACTGGGTGCAGGTGTCAAAAAAACGAGCGGTCATGCTTGATATTTGGCAGGCAAAAAAGGGAGTGCATATTGCACTCCCTTTTAAATATCAATTATTCGACTAGTGAATTCTGATAGGTAAGCTCTTCAAAGGCATTGACATATGCTTTGCTCACCATGGAACCGAAGCGGACCATAAGCATATTGGCGGGATGCTCCAGTATGTCGGGGTCGTCAGTGCGGCGTTTTCTGAAATCCACCACACTAAAAAGTTTGTTTAGCATTCTTTGGTAAGACATGACGTCCAAGCCACTGTTTTTTAAATCCCAGTGCCAGAAAAACTCAGTGGTAATGACGACAAATTCCTCCATAACCGGATTTTCAAAAGCTACCTTCAGGAGGCTGGTGCCTATACCGTGGCGTTTGTAGTCCTGGCTGACTTCGATGGCCCCCAGTTCCAGCATGCGGGGATGCTTGCTCCACCTGGAATACTGGCTGGGATAGTGAAACAAAATGTAGCCCACTATTTTGTTGTCGTGTCTGGCGATATATACCATGCCCTCCGGCAAGTTGGCCACAATGATCATTGATTCATATTGTCTTTCCGGTGCCCGGAAATTTGTCAGTTTCTGATTTATAGAAAGGTTCGCAAGAGCATCAGCTTTTACCGGGCCTTCCAAAAAAACTATGCCCGTTGGTATATTTATTTCTTTTCCCGCCTTTACGGCTGGTTGTATTGTAGCCATAGTCACCACCGCAATTGTTTACTAGTTGTTCACCTGTTCATTTATTAAAATATTCTGATAAAAGTGTATAAATCCTTCTTTTGATAAAAAGAATTTTATTTTTGAAAATCAACACCAAAAACATTTTCACAAGCTAAAAAAGGATTTATTTCAGATTAGTCAATTCAACTCAATGCTGTGTTTTTGCACTCTGTACAACAGGGCGGACCTGGTGATACCAAGCAGTTGAGCGGCTCTGGTCTGATTGCCTTTGCTTTTTTCCAAAGCTTTAATGATTAATTCTTTTTCTAAATCTTCGAGAGATATGCCGCTTTCGGGAAGGCGCACCAGAGAGCCTGCGTCGTATTTACCGGATATCTCCTGTATCTCTTTGGGAAGATCCGCTGGTGTTATTTCAGTTCCGTGGCATATTATTGCCGCTCGTTCCACCACATTTTGGAGTTCCCTGATGTTACCCGGCCAGTGGTATTGGGTCAGCAGTTTTATAGCTTCGGGGCAAAACTTTTGCACCAGGTAGTTGGGGCGAATCTTATCCAGGAAGTGTTCGGCCAGCACGGGTATATCCTCAACTCTTTGTCTTAAAGGGGGTAGGTCTATATGAAAAACATTAAGTCGATAGTATAAGTCTTCCCGGAACAGACCCTTTGCCATGGCCTCAGTAAGATTCCTGTTGGTTGCCGCGATAACTCTCACATCGACATGCAGGGTTTCCGTGCCGCCGACCCTTTCAAAGGATTTTTCCTGCAGTACTCTGAGTAGCTTGACCTGCATGTTTAAAGGCATTTCGGCAATTTCATCCAGAAAGATGGTGCCTTTGTCTGCCAGTTCGAAACGTCCCAGTTTGCGGGCGACAGCACCGGTAAAGGCTCCCTTCTCGTGGCCGAATAATTCACTTTCCAGTAGATTGTCTGGCAGCGCTGCACAGTTGACAGGTACGAAAGGGCCTTCCCTGCGGGGGCTGTTTCTGTGTATGGCCACTGCCGCCACTTCCTTGCCGGTTCCGCTTTCCCCGGTTATCAGCACCGTGGCGTTACTGTTGGCGACCTTGTCGATAAGCTTTATTACTTCTTTGATGGCGGAGCTTTCTCCTACCATTACCTTGTATTTTTTGGTTAGTTCCGAGCGAAGGAAATTAACCTCGGTCACAAGCTGGCTCATTAACAGATTTTGCTTGATCACCAGTTTTAATTCGTCTAAATCGAAGGGTTTGGTGATATAGTCCGATGCTCCCTCTTTCATAGCCTCTATGGCGGTTTCAATAGTGCCGTGGGCTGTGAGTATAATTACCGGGAGTTTGGGGGAGGTTTCCTTAATTTTCTTTAATGCCTCCAGGCCGTCCATCTCCGGCATTCTGAGATCTAGCAATACCAGGGCGGGCGCCTCTTCTCTGATTAACTCCAGACCCCGGCGGCCCATGTTGGAGCTAAGAGCCTGATAACCTTCCTGGCGCATGGCTTTCTCCAGAGCCCAACACATATGCTCCTCGTCGTCAATAATCAGTATTTTTGGTATCACTTGCAGCATCCCCCCGAGACCCTGTTATGAGTAGTTTGACTGTTATGGAAGTTCCCTTACCTTCTTCGCTTGCCACTTCTATGGTTCCCCCGTGGCTTTTAACTATCTGATGGCTGATGGACAGGCCAAGGCCGCTGCCGGTATCTTTGGTGGTATAAAAGGGATCGAATATACTGGAAATATGCTCCGCTGATATTCCTTCCCCGTTATCGGTGAACTCGATACACACATAATCATTATTATTATAGGTAGTTATAGTAAGTTCTCCGCCTTCAGGCATGGCCTGGATAGCATTCAATATAAGGTTTACAAAAACCTGCTTTATTTTTTCCGCATCTGCGTTAACCATGGGAATGTCATCAGCTGGATTTAAACGAAGTTTTATTTTGTGCTGTCTAAGCATAGGGCTGGTAAAGGTCAAAACCTTACTCAGCAACGAGTTCGCCGAGACGCTCTGAATCAGCGGCCTGCTGGGCCGACCAAAATCAAGGAGTTCCTGGATGATCCTGTTTTGACGGTCCACATGTTCCTTGATAACGGCAGTATATTCGGCTATTTCGGTGTTTCCGTTTAATTCTGTTTCCATTACCTGTACTGTGGCTTTAACCACACCAATGGGGTTACGTAGTTCGTGTGCCACCCCGGTAACCAGACGTCCCAGGGCTGCCAGCCTTTCGGACCGGCGCAGTTCTTCCTCCAGTTTTTCTTTCTCCGCCAGTCCCATGGCCATTTTATTTATGGCCCGGGCTATCTGGCCGGGCTCCCCCGGCATATCGGGCAGCAACCTGGTTATGTCTTTTTCCATATCTAATAGCCCTTTTTTTAGTCTGCTAACTCCGTTGGTAAGGTTGTGAATGACCACCAGAGCGCCTATGGCTCCCAGGAAAAAGCCAAACATAATATATCTCGTAAACATGCGGAAGCTCCTGCTCTGGGCAAAAATGGGATGCAGACGCTCATCAGCCCAAGCTACAGCAACCAGTTTATTGTCGATTATAATTGGAGTCAGGTATTCGAAGGTTTCATCGTTTAAACTGCTGGTTAGCCTCGCTAGAGGCTTTCGGCTTGCTACCACCGCCACAAGGCCGGAATTAGCTTCATCCAGTATTCTTCTCTCTCGTTCCAACTCTTCCTTTATTGAAAGCTTTCTGTACTGGTGCAGAAAGCCCTGGACAAAAATGTGTTCGTTATGCGGCAGGTACAGCCCGAACCTTACGCCTGGGTAATTAGGAACCAGTGGTTTGGCTGTTTCATTGAAAAACTCACTCAGGTAGTTATCCAGCGCATCCTGTGAAATGTTGTTCATACCCTCGGCAGCCTTTAGTCTTGTATTCAATGTTCCGATTATGCCCGGGACTATCTGTGTCTGGACGATGTTTCCCAGTCTTTCCTTTCTGTCCAGGATCATGGCCTCATCACTTTTTGAAGCAAAAAAAATATCGTACAACATTACCAATATGGGAATCAGCAGGAGAATCGCCGTGACGGACATGATCTGAAATTTTAAACTTTTTTGTGTAAAGGATATTTTCAGGGACAGCGCGCCCCCTTTCCTGAGCCGTTAAGGCCAGCTCGCGGACTATGTTTGTAGCCGCTCTGAATGTGAATAAAAGCACACCTTCTGTTAGGTGTATTATAACATACAGTTTTCGCTGCCAGAAGAGAAATATTGTACTTTTAAAATATTTGTTTCATATCTTTTTTTGTATATCCAAAGACGGCTGTTTCTACTGGGGAAACCCAGGGGTAATAATGGTTGCTCGGTATTGTACAAATTTATATTGCCCGTGTTTGCGAGCTTACAGTAGCATTTAAATTTGTTGATTCGCTCCTGGATAAGTTAGTCGGTCAAAAATTCTATTGAAAGATTGTGAATGCAATCGACAAGTGTGTTTGAAATCAGACGGCCTATTCGTGGTTGTAATGACCTTCACAACCGGGGGTTTATTGAAACTGATATTTAGCATGTGTGATATCAGACAATGTGAGCCGCACATTACATCTGGTAAGCTTTTAAAGCCTTTTAACAGCGGCGTTTTTGCTCTGGCATGTAAACTGCTATTATTGTGTTTAAACTTTTTGTTAGCAAGATTATTTATTGTAGGGAAAGGAGGGAAGCCGTAGAAAGAAAAACAGTTTGATAGATAAAAAAGGTGCAAGCGTATGCAATTATACCAAATATTTTAAATGTGCACATTGCTTGTTAAATCTTTATCGATTGGAGGGAGAGGGATGTTTCAGTCAATATTTAATTCAATAGTTGATGGATGTAATATACTGTCGGCCAGTGCTGCAGGCACTGAGGCCGGTCATGCAGCAACCTCGGCAGTGGCGGCGGGAGGCTCGGGTACTCCCTGGTGGATGTGGCCCTTATTATTATTTATAGCCACATTTGTCATGGGCATACTGGCCGTGCTGGCCGGAGTTGGCGGGGCGGTTCTTTATACGCCGATAATCGGCAGTTTGTTTCCGTTTAACCTGGACTTTGTGAGGGGCGCAGGGCTGGTTGTAGCCTTGGCGGGAGCGCTGGCCGCGGGTCCCGGACTCCTGAAACTGAATCTGGCCAATTTGCGTTTGGCCCTGCCGGTAGCATTAATAGCCTCAACGTTCAGTATCTTGGGGGCATATCTGGGTCTGGCGCTGCCTACCAATATAGTGCAGATAGCTATGGGTTTGACTATTATCGCCATCGCATTCCTGTTCATCATTGCTAAAAACAATGAATTCCCCCGGGTGGGCGTACCCGATAAACTTACTACAGCTCTGGGTATCTCCGGTTCATATTATGAACCTTCCGTAGGCAAAAAGATTGATTGGACTGTATGGCGCACCCCTCAGGGGTTCCTTATGTTTTGCGGCATCGGCACCATCGCCGGAATGTTTGGGCTGGGTGCAGGCTGGGCCAATGTTCCCGTGCTGAATATGCTCATGGGTGCGCCCTTGAAGGTTGCTGTGGGCTCCAGCAAGTTCCTGCTTTCCATAACTGATACCTCTGCTGCCTGGGTTTATCTTAATCATGGCGCAGTGTTGCCAATCATAGCCGTGCCTTCGGTTCTAGGTATTATGATGGGTTCATTTATAGGAGTCAGGCTGTTGGCCGGAGCTAAACCCAAAATGGTTAAATGCCTTGTTATAGTGCTGCTGCTGGGATCCGGAATACAGTCCCTGATCAAAGGCTTGGGTATATAAAGATTGGAGGTGTAATTATGGCTAAGGTGAATATGAAGGTAGCGGAAAATCACATCCCGGATCATAAAATAGAAAGCCAAAAAGCCATTCAGAAAGTAGAAGTGGCCCTGGAACAAATCAGGTATGCTAACTTGCTCCTTTACGGCGCCTGGTCCGGGATTGCTATCCTTTTGGTAACCTTTACATTGTATATGACTGGATTGTTGGCTCCGTATATTGCTCCCTCCCGGATGTCGGAATACTGGGGTATGAGAGCCAAGGACTATCTTCATGTGGCACATGTTCCTTCCGGTTGGGCTTGGCTGAAAATGACCGGGTATGGTGATTTCATAAATTATATCGGGATTGCGTTACTGGCGCTTTTAACTGTTGGTGGCTACCTGATATTGTTACCGGCATATTTAAAGAAGAAGGATATGCCTTATGCCATAATAGCAGCTGCTGAAATTGTGGTTCTCCTTTTGGCTGCTTCCGGTATTCTGGCTTCCGGACATTAAAAACTAGTATTTATTTAGAGCGTGTTTGAAGCAGCCATATTCTTAGGCAATTGTTCGTTCACGCGATGGCCAGAGGGGGCATGGAAAATACGGGAAGAAAGAAGCCTGTCCTGGCGGGCATAACTATCGAGGGAGTGGTTAATCGTGACAGATAAAGATTTTATCGCTTTTAGCCGGCAAAAAAAGGCCTTTTTGAAGAATTTTGGTCAAGAGGCACCAAAAACAAAATCCGATGCCAGTCCCTCGTTAGACCATAAGAAGGTATTGGATTGGTTTGAGCGGTGGTTAAGGGAGATACAGTTGTTAATTATGACCAGGCCTGCTACTTTTCCAATCCACCAGATGCTAGCCGGTATTGATGCCGCAGTTATCAGTAAGAGCGAGGCAAATACCAGGCGGGTGTGGTTCCATTTCACTTCAGGCGGAATAGCCAGCCCAATTTTATCGCCTATAAAAACTGCCACTAGTACCACCAGCACAGGAACCAGTTCCAGTTTTCCATCCAAAGCATAACCTATCATGCCTGCCGAATCAATAATCAGCACAGGTAGAATACTTGTTGCTGCAGCCACAGTCGCTGGCAGTCCCAGTACGTACATGAAAAGGGGAATGGCTGTAACCGCAGCTCCCAGACCAATATAGCCTGTAGCAAAACCGAGTATTAGTCCTGCTGCGATTCTTCTCTTAATAAACAGAGCTATTAAATGTCGTTAATTATTGTTCTTCTCTTGGTGCTGAATGGGCACCACCCCCGCCAAATTGCTTTTATGTATAATATCACTAGCGTGAAAAAGTGCAATGGGGGTTTAAGTTTTCTTGTGAAATTAATAATTATCATGGTGACAAATTAGTTGCTGTTTTGCAAGAGAAAGCAATAATTAAGAATATTATGACAATATTTCTGTGGGAGCAGGAATTAAGTTAAATACGTGGAAAACATTCAAAAATCAGAGGGCGAATTTAATAATACGGGCTTTGGTAGGGGGGCAATTATGGAGATAGAAAAAAATATTTATAAGATTGTGCTGCCTTTGCCTTTTAAGCCTGACTCTATAAATTGCTTTTTGCTGCGCGGCGGAGACGGATGGGATATTATTGATACCGGCCTGAATTATTCTTCTGCCCGTGACGTGTGGGAAAATTTTTTTCAAAATGGACTGGTTGCATTAAACGATATTAGAGCCATCTATTTAACCCATTATCATTCTGACCACTACGGAATGGCGGGATGGCTTCAGAATCTAACGGGCGCACCGGTATACATTCACAGATCGGAGAGTTCTCAGGTGGAACAGTTGTGGAAAAAAGGCCGCCTGAATTTTCCCCTGGTCGGTGATCTTTTCAGTGAGCACGGTATGCCGGCTGCCCTGTCCGTCGAAGTGGTTGATAATATGTCCGGCATTTTGACGCATGTGCAGCCCCATCCCATCTTGAGCTATCTGAACGGTGACGAGGAGATAGAAATGGGCTGCCGCCGTTTCAGGGTATTGCATACGCCGGGGCACTCCAACGGCCATATATGTTTTTTCTGTAAGGAAGATGGCATATTGATATCCGGCGATCATATTTTACCTACTATAACTTCCAACATCAGCCTCTGGCCCACATCCCATCCCAATCCGCTGGAATTGTTCCTGACTTCTCTGGAAATGACCGGTTGCCTGCCCATAAGCAAGGTGTTGCCCGCCCACGGAAATATGTTTACGGATTGCGCGGCCAGGGCTGATCAACTTATTGAACACTACCGCATTCGTTTGGCCTTAATAACAGATATGGCCGGCAGTGGGACATCCGCCTATAACATATGTGTTAAAGTGTTCGGTGATGACCTGTCCCTGCACGAATTGCGTTTTGCCATGGCCGAGACGTTGGCCCATCTGGCTTATCTGGAGAGCAGGGGACGGGTCGTTTCCAGGCGGGATGGCGGAATAATTGTATATAAAAGCGGGAGCCTACAGGTTTCCCGTGGACAGGGAGGCCGTTCTTGCCCTTGAGAATGTTTGCGCTTCTTTAATTTAAAGGGTGATATTCCAATCAAAGAAGTTCGTTCTGTGCTTTTCTGTGATGATATATTGGTGATATACGGGGAGGCCTGGGATAAGGTAGAGGACAAATGCTCCGGATAGGCCGGGGGTTTTTCAGGGCAAATAATGAAAAGCATTTGCCCTGAATTTATGGTCTTTTGCTTTACTAACTGATGTGTTATTGTACTATATAAGAGGATTAATACAGATTTTTGTTAGACATTTCAGAGAATGTTAGAAAATTTAGGATATTCTTTCCAGGGGGGCTGGCTCTTCTTGAATATTGATTTGCTTCTGGGTGTTGGTATAAGGTGGTTACCAATTAATGCGTTGGCCCTGGCGGCGGTCATATTGCTGCCGGTTTCCCGCCTGGCCTGCGGGCTTATAATGCTGGGTGCCAGCATTATTTCCACGCTGCTGCTGGTACTTTATTTAAAGCAGAGCTGTAAGCTGGGGCATCTTGAAGAGCATCCCCTGGACCCGACCCTGCGTATTGCCAATGAAACTTTACCGTACCTTAGGCAGGGGCTGAACATGGAAACAGCCACCAAAACTGCCGAGATTATACGAAAATTAACTGACGTGGCGGCGGTGGCAATTACCGACCGGGAAAGGGTGCTGGCATATCTAGGCGCTGGCTCGGATCATCACCAAGCCGGCGGACCAATATTAACCGACGCTACCAAGACAGTATTGTCCACTGGTGAGTTAAAAATTGTCGAAAGCAGGTACGGGCTGAGTTGCCCGCAAAAAAATTGCCCCCTGGAAACTGCGGTTATCGCCCCTTTGAAATTAAAGGGCGAGGTGGCCGGCACGGTAAAGCTTTACCAGACCAGGCAAGAAAATGTATCACCCAGCGTGGTGAAGCTGGTGGAGGGTGTTGCCCAACTCCTGAGCCTGCAAATGGAGTTGGCACAGCTGGACAGACAGGCCCAGTTGGTTACCATAGCTGAGCTCGACGCCCTGCAGTCCCAAATTAACCCGCATTTTTTGTTTAATACACTGAACACAATTATTATGTTTATCCGGACTAACCCGGAAACCGCCCGGCGTCTCTTGATCCGCCTGGCCTCATTTTTCCGGCACGCGTTAAAAAGGCATGGTCATTTCAATTCATTGAAAGAGGAAATAGAATATCTGAATACCTATCTTATTTTAGAAAAGGCTCGCTTTCGGGATAAGATAAGGATCATCAGGGAAATAGACGAGAACCTTTATGACTATCAGGTGCCTGTACTGACTATCCAGCCTCTGGTGGAGAACGCCATTAAGCATGGTATTTTACCCAAAGAGGGCCAGGGGACGGTCTGGATAAGGGCTTTTTTGGAAGAAGGGGAGGAAATATTTTTTGAAATAAGGGATAATGGTATGGGCATTCCTCCGGAAAAGCTCCCGCTGGTTTTAAAACCTGGCTACGGCTCGGGCAACGGTGTGGGTATGTCCAATGTGCACGAAAGGCTGAAAGGTCTTTTCGGTGACGAGTACGGACTTAAAATTGAGAGCATCCCGGAACAGGGAACTTCCATACATTTTAGGATACCACTGGTATGCAAATCATCTGAGAAGGAGGTCAGCCGGATAAAATGAAGCTAAAAGCGCTGATAGTTGATGACGAATACCCGGCTAGGGAGGAACTACGTTTTGCCTTGAGCAATTTTGATAACATTGAAATCGTGGGAGAAGCTGCTAATGCCCAGGAGGCAATGGCTTTGATCAAAGCCCTTGATTACCAGATGCTGTTTCTGGATATATCTATGCCTGGCATGACCGGGCTTGAACTGGGTTCGGCTATCCAGGAATTGCCCAAGCAACCGCATATAATTTTTGTAACTGCCTACGATGAACACGCAGTGCAGGCTTTTGAGGTTAATGCTGTGGACTATCTGCTGAAGCCGGTGGAGCACGGGAGGCTGAAGAAAGCTATTGACAAGGTAGTTAAAATTACCCAGGAAAGCCTGGCCGGGGCCGAAGCTATGACCGGATCGTCAGAAATAATAGTACCGGAGGGCGACCTGCGAACTTCCGGAGCCCAGCCCGGGCAGGGACAGATAAAAATTGATCGCATCCCCGCTGAAAAACAGGGTAAAACAGTGTTGGTGGCGGAATCGGATATATTTTTTGCCTTTACCGAGCAGGATTATATATATATTAAAACCCATGCCGACAAACTGTTCACCAGGTTTACCCTGAAGGAACTGGAGGCGAGGCTTAATCCTTCGGTGTTTTTCCGGACCCATCGCTGTTATCTGGTGAATCTGCATAAGGTAAGGGAGATTGTGCCGTTTTTTAACGGGACATATAATCTGGTGGTTGAGGATAAGGAAAACAGCGAGGTTCCGGTGAGCCGGGCACAGGCCAAAAAACTCAGAAAGATACTGGGATTCTAGATGTCCTTAAGGCCGTTCAGGGTTAAGAGGTGAGATGTGGGAAGCCAGACGCAGTTTTGGGAGCGGCCTTTTGTGTATATTTAACCCCCATATCTGTTTACACTACTGCCATGAAATGTATGGGGAGTGGTGAATCTTGCAGGTTGTCTGGGACATGTTGAGTGATAAAAAAATATGGTCTTTGCTTAGCGACGTTAATCGTAGTGTGGACGAGGACTTTATCAGGCTGATGTTTATTGAACTGTTCAGCCGGTTAAAAATTGTGGAGGAAGAAAGTATAGCGTTACGAGTGCTGCTGATGGAGGAGGGTATTCTGGATGAAAAGCTCTATCAAATCACCCGCAGGGCTGTTCATGATTTTCTTAAAGAAAAGGACAACCAGCGCGCTTGGGAGAGTGATTTTTTTGCCAGTTCCGGGGTTACCTTTCCCCAGTGGGTAAATTTTAAGCTCACCGGTAGCTTTGACTGTGACAAAGAAATGGAAGCCTGACCTGCTGATCCGTGTTTCCATTATCCGAAATATACAGGTATTGTTAATAATATAGGGTTCAATAACCTGCCTGCGGGCAGCTTTTCTTTTTGCATTATAAAAAGCCTTTGTGTTGGTGCTGGGCTGAAAGCCGGCAGGGAGGTTTTTTCAACCGCATGGAGAAACATATCTAAACTACTAAGTAGTCAGTAGTCAGTAGTCAGAATGAGAGAAACGGCAGAAAATAATCAGCTTGAGAGAACGGTTTGTTGTCTCGAAGTATTCTGAATTCTGACTCCTGACTACCTGAATAATTTTCGGAGGTATATTGTGATCCTTGGAATAGGTACGGATATAATGGAAATAGATAGAATCAGGCAGGCTGTGAAGAAGAGTGGCCACAGATTTCTGGAGAGAATATATACCTCCGGTGAAATCAGTTACTGTTCGGCTCGCAAGGATCCCTACCCCTGCTATGCGGCCCGTTTTGCAGCCAAGGAAGCAGTATACAAGGCTCTTAGTACGGGTCTGGCTGGGTGTAGCTGGACGGAAATAGAAGTATTTAATGTTGCCGGCGGCATGCCCCAAGTAAAGCTGAAGGGCCGGGTGGCAGCGCAGGCCGGGGATTTGGGAGTTATCGCTGTGCTGCTTAGTATCAGCCATGACCGCGGTCGTGCCCTCGCCTTTGCCGTTGCCCTGAAAAGGGGGTTGGAATATGCGCGTAGTGACGTCCCGGGAAATGAGAGAGATTGACCATGCTGCTATAAATGAATACGGCATACCCGGCCTAGTATTGATGGAAAACGCCGGATTGCAGGTGTTTCGGATGGCTCAGGATCAACTGGGCGATATGGCAGGCAAAGTCATAACCATATTCGCTGGTAAGGGTAATAACGGCGGGGATGGTTTGGTGGCGGCACGCCACTTGTACAACTGTGGCGCGGAGATAAAGGTGCTGCTGCTGGCCAAGCCGGAGGATATAACCGGCGATGCTGCTATAAACCTGAACATCTGGCTTAAAATGGCGCAGAATGTTTATCCAGTTGTACGAAGCGATGATTTAAATGCCCTGCGCCCGTTACTGGAGAAAACGGATTTGATTGTCGATGCCATATACGGCACAGGTTTCAGGGGAACTGTCAGTGAGCCTGTGGGTACTGTTATGGAGGCCATAAATGGCTGTGGTAAGCCGGTGCTTGCGGTGGATATCCCGTCCGGGGTGGAGGCGGATACTGGTAGGGTAAGCAGTGTTTGCATCAAAGCTACTTTCACGGTGACTTTTGCCCAGCCCAAACTGGGCCTGCTGCTTTATCCCGGGGCGGAATATGCCGGGAGGGTGCGGGTTGCCGATATATCAATCCCAGCCTTGCTTATGGAAAATAAAGGGCTTAAAAGAAGCCTGCTGGGTTTAGAGATGGTGTCGGAATGGCTACCCCCCAGGCTTGCCGTTTCCCATAAGGGTGATTTCGGAAGAGTTCTGGTGGTGGCCGGCTCTGCAGGTTTGACCGGTGCAGCCTGCCTCACTGCGGAGGCTGTAGCCCGGACCGGAGCCGGAATGGTTACTCTGGCTGTACCCGAGGGCCTGTTGGGGATTGTCGGGGCTAAACTCACCGAAGTTATGACTTATCCACTTCCCCAAACAGAGCAGCAATCTTTATCTTTGGAGGCGCTTCCCGTAATTGCAACGTTACTGGAAAAGGCAGACGTGCTGGCCATGGGGCCGGGGCTCTCTACAAATCCGGAGACGGTACAATTGGTGAGGAAGCTTGCCGGCAGCCTGTCCTTGCCCTGTGTGCTGGATGCCGACGGTCTCAACGCAATGGGTAGCTGGACGGAGATATTTAAACGGGCCAAGGCGCCTCTGGTGCTAACGCCTCATCCCGGGGAGATGGCCCGGCTGACCGGATTGGCCGTCAGTAGCATTGAACAGGATAGGCTGGGTACGGTGGAAAAGTACGCCTCTCTCTGGGGGGCGGTGGTGGCTCTGAAAGGGGTTCCAACTCTGATAACCTCTCCGGATGGTCATACTTACATTAACTCTTCGGGGAATCCGGGTATGTCTGGCGGGGGCAGCGGTGATGTGCTAACGGGGATTATTGCCGGCCTGTTGGCTCAGGGTATGGATGCCGTCAGGGCTGCCGCAGGCGGAGTATATCTGCACGGACTGGCCGGAGATAAAGCTGCGGAGCAAAAAGGTATGCTGGGCATGCTGGCCGGGGATATTCTCTCTGCATTACCCGGTGTCCTCCGGGAACTGGAGGATATAAAGCGTCTATAAACCGGTATGATAAATGGTTGAAGGTGTGACAAATGCTGGATTATCCCACTTGGGCGGAGGTGGATATACGCTCCATAGCCCATAATATGAGGGAAATAAACAGAGTTACCTCACCCGGTGCAGTAATAATGCCTGTGGTCAAAGCTAACGGGTACGGGCACGGCATGGTGGAAGTCGCTGAGACGGCTCTGGCTAACGGCGCCTCCCGGCTGGCCGTGGCCAGAGCGTCCGAAGGGGCTGCTTTACGGGCTGCGGGTATAGATGTGCCGGTGCTGGTATTGGGTTACACTCCATCTGGCTTATTTCCTATGATAATTGAAAACAATCTAACCCAGACAGTGTACAGCCTTCAGTATGCCGGGCAGCTTAACGAAGCCTGCGTCAGCAAAGGGATTAAGGTGCCCGTACACGTCAAGCTGGATTCGGGTATGGGGCGGCTGGGCCTAATGTGCGGGTTGAAGTCAACGGTTGCAGAGGTACTTGACATCGCCCGCCTGCCCTACCTGTATGTGGAGGGTATATATACCCATTTTGCGGTGGCGGATAGCCCGGGCAACCCTTATACATTGGAGCAGTTTGCCAGTTTTTTGGATACCCTGGAAAGCCTTCACCGTGGAGGGCTTGATGTTCCTTTCCGGCATTGCGCCAACAGCGCGGGTATTATTGAACACCCGCAGACCCACCTGGATATGGTGCGTCCGGGCATAATACTTTATGGGTTGTATCCTTCCCGGGAGGTCAGCCGTGAAAAAATTAATCTTCAGCCCGCCATGAGCTTTAAAACATCGGTGGCCATGGTTAAAGAAGTTCCTCCGGGCTGTAAAATAAGCTATGGCTGCACTTATACAACCAGCAGGCATACTGTTGTCGCCACTTTGCCTGTGGGTTATGCGGATGGCTATCCGCGCCTGTTGTCTTCCACAGGGGAAGTATTGATTAGGGGCGCCAGAGTTCCGGTGCTGGGCAGGATTTGCATGGATCAGTGTATGGTGGATGTGGGGCAGGTAGATAACGTATTCCCTGGTGAGGAGGTTATACTATTCGGCCGGCAGGCCGGGAACAGCCTGCCGGTGGATGAAGTTGCAGAGAAAATGGGCACCATAAATTATGAGCTGGTTTGTATGATATCTGCCAGGGTGCCCAGAGTATACTTGAAGTAATCAATTATACCGGGACAGTTGACAAGCCACTTTTTCACATCTACATAGTACAAATGTTTAGGCATAATTATTGATTTTATCTGTAAATAAACATATAATGTTTATATCACGATGATACATTGATGTATCCATAGGCCGATGAAGTCCTAATGCCGTGATCTTTTTTGGATTAGGGCTTTATTTATTTCCAGTATGGGGGTAATACTATGAAAAAAATAGAAGTCGTTATACGCCCTTCAAAATTGGAGGATGTCAAAGAGGCGTTGGGCGAATACGGCATTCACGGCATGACGGTCTCACAGGTGCTGGGTTGCGGCCTGCAACGAGGGCGGGTTAGCGTATACAGGGGACACGAATACAGTATCAATCTGTTGCCCAAATTAAAAGTGGAGATCGTTGTTAAGGATCGTTTAGTAGACGAGGTGGTGCGGGTGATCATGGATACGGCTCGCACGGGTGAAATCGGGGACGGAAAGGTATTTATTTACCCGGTGGAAAATGCCATACGTATACGCACCGGGGAGAGCGGCGACGATGCCATTTAACAGATAAAACAAAATTTATCAATCCAACGGGGGATTGCGAAGCGAGGGCGCTTTTGTAAAGGCCGGCATGTGGCCTTTAAAGGCGCTTTTTTCATTTTTCGGGGAGGTTAAGAGAATATGGATTTAAACGTAGCTCACCTGGCATCGGGTATTGATACCGTGTGGGTATTGCTATGCGCTGCCCTGGTTTTTTTTATGGAGGCAGGCTTTGCTTTTCTTGAGGCCGGTTTTATTCAGGCCAAAAATTCACTGAACATTGTAATGAAGGTTTTTGCGGACAGCACAATGGGAATGTTAAGTTATTTCATTATCGGTTTCGGCATTATGTTCGGCCTGGACAAATCCGGATTGTTTGGCAGCAGCGGTTTTATGCTGTCCGGTGATCTGGGCCACATTCATTTAAGAATACCCATATATGCTTTCTGGCTGTTTCAGGCCGCCTTTGCCATGGCGGTGGCTTCCATAGTTTCCGGTGCGGTGGCGGAAAGGATGAAATTCGCTCCCTATATGTTCTATACCGTACTTTGCACGGGTATTATTTATCCTGTTGCCGGTCACTGGGTATGGGGCGCCAATGGCTGGCTGCAACAACTGGGTATGCTCGATTTCGCGGGTTCTGCCGTGGTTCATGCTGTGGGGGGCTGGAGCGCTCTGGCGGCAGTGCTGGTGCTGGGGCCCCGCAGAGAAAAATACAACTGTGACGGCAGTGTTAACGTAATACCCGCCCATAATCTGCACCTGGCCTTTCTTGGCACCTTTATATTATGGTTTGGGTGGTTTGGATTCAACCCGGGCAGCTCTCTTTCCGGGCTGGATATGAACATCGCCCGCATAGCCGTGAACACCAACCTGGCGGCGGCTGCCGGCGGCACCGCCGGGATGCTGTTCACCATGTTCAGATGGGGCAAGCCGGACCCCAGTATGGCCATCAACGGCGCCCTGGCCGGGCTGGTTGCCGTTACCGGTGGCTGCGCCTTCATTGCCCCGGCTTCGGCTCTGGCCATCGGAATAGTTTCCGGTGTGCTGGTGGTGCTGGCAGTAAGCTTCTTTGACCGGGTAAAGGCGGATGACCCGGTGGGGGCCATAGCAGTGCACGGGGTAAACGGTACCTGGGGAGCGCTGGCGGTGGGTATTTTTGCTCAGAAAGGCGGCGTTCTTTATGGCGGCGGCTTTCACCTGCTGGGCGTTCAGGCCCTGGGTGTGGCATCGGTCTCACTTTGGTCCTTTGCGGCTACCGCCCTTGTTTTTATCGCCCTGAAAAAGCTTGTGGGCATCAGGGTTGGCGAGCAGGAGGAATCTGAAGGATTGGACATTAACGAACATGGTATACCAGCCTACACCGGTCTAGCGCCGTCGATGTTTGGCGGTGGCGGACATCACCAGTGCGAGCCGGAACTGGTGCCGGGAATGGTCAATTCCATGCCCGTGACTAAACAATATTAAGCTGCAGTCCTGGGGCAATCAATAGCTTACAATTTTTAAACCACCTGATTATAATGGGTGGTTTTCTTTTTTAGAGTATAATAAATGCCTGCAAAAGGGGCAGGATTTAAGTCATGCAGAGAGAAAATAATAAACAAAAAAGAAGGGAATGGGCATTGCTATGGACAGGATTTGGGCACCCTGGAGAAGCGTATATATCGGCAAGGATCACGGATCTGCCTGTATTTTTTGCGACAAACTCACTTCCGACAGGGATAAGGAAAACTATGTAGTATACCGGGGTGATAAGGTTTTTGTTTTGATGAACCTGTACCCATATAATAACGGTCACCTTATGGTTGCTCCCAAAAGACATGCGGGTGATTTAGCCGATTTGGAACAGGAAGAATTAACGGAGCTGTTTTTGGTTACACAAAAAATGGTAGGTGTTCTGCGTACTGCCTTTAACCCCGAGGGTTTCAATATAGGTATTAATCTGGGTAAAATTGCAGGGGCCGGTGTGCCCGGCCATCTCCATATTCATATTGTGCCGCGCTGGGGTGGCGATACCAATTTTATGCCGGTGATAGGGGATGTCAGGGTGATTTCGGAGGGTATGGATTCGACCTACCAGAAAATAATGGAAGCCATGGCCAAAGGGCAGTAATAAAAACGAGTTATTTCCTCCATTTAGTTGACAAACCCGGATATAAACGGTAACTTTAACATATCTAACTATTTACATGATTAAATTTCCGTAAAAGGTTATAAGGAGGCAGTTATGGAGAACACTGAGCCTTTTTCCGGTTATGTCTACCTGCTGGAACAGGAAATGAGCGTGCTTTTCCCTATCTATAAGGAATATATGATGCCCCGGGAGAAAGACGGGATAACCCACGTGCAGACGGTTTTGCTGAGAAAACTTTTACACGGGGGGCCTTCCACTGTATCGGACATAGCGGATGCCATGGGTGTAACCATGGCTGCTGTTTCCAGTCTTACCGACCGTCTTGTGAAAGGGGGGTTGATAACCAGGGAAAGGAGTGACTTGGACAGGAGGGTTGTTATCATCAACCTGACATCCGCCGGCAGAGACGAAATTGAAAAGTACATGGAGACCAGCAGAAAAAAAATAAGCATGGTCTTTGAAGAAATGGGAGAAGAAAAAGTAAAATTATTACTGGAAGCTATTTCTTACATAAAAGTGGGTGTGGAAAAATGTTTAAAGGCCCAGAAAGTAGTTGCGGGAGAGGTGTAAATAAGAAATAAGGAAACTGGAAGATGCCCGGCCAGAACTGCAGGTGAATGCATAGCATATAATAATGGCAGTCAACTTTTCACATTTTATTCCTGCTTACAGAAGGATTAAGACCGGATTTGAGGAATTAATTAATTGTCGGTTTTGTGGAAGGATTAACTTTCTGTCCAGAGAAATATTTATGTGTAATAAGATTGCAAATTATGGCTGAAAGGGTGGACGGGATGGCTTTTAGAAAAGATGACATGATCGATGAAGTAAACGTAAAAGCGGGCACCCTTGACTGGTACACCAAAAATAAAAAGCTACTCGACAAATCCGTCCCCGAAGTGGTTGTCCTGGATAAAACAGTGGGATCTACCCATTTCAGTTTAATACGCAACGATAAATTCCAACTCATTTTTATGCATAGTACGCCCAATTTTAAAAGGGTGGCTGTGGGCAATATCGAGAAGGTTGATTATTATGACGGGATACGCATCCAACTAACCTGGTGTCCCGAGGAAAGTTTCATGAAGGTCGCCGACACCACCCTTGAGCAAAATTATTTTCTCGTCAGAGCAGATGAAAAAAATTGAATTGATATGTATTGAGTGTAGATATTTTAAAAAGAGTGGTTTTCCTGGCCGACGGTGTAAGACACCGTCATTTAATTTTTTGTGCAGATAATTATCCGTTTGAAATGGGAGTGATCCACCTGCCTGCCGCCCTTTGCTCTTTCATACTCTGTGACAATATCAGTCACGACCAGGGAAAGTTTAGCCTTATGGATGTGTTTTACCGGGTACACGTTTTGAGCTATCCCGCCAAGAAACGGTGTTACGTAATTCTGGGCTGGTACGGGGAAGAGGGCAAACATTATTTCAGCCTGCGGTTTCTATCACCAGAACGGTCCAGGGTGCTCCTGGAAATGTCCTCCTACCCTTTTTCCCTTGAAGCCCATCGCCCTTATTCCAACGGTATTATCCAAGTGGAACTTCCTTTTGAGAAAGAAGGAACATACTGGTTTGAAGTGCTGCTGGACGGGGAGTCCAGGGGCCATTTCCCGGTTTTTGTGGAAACGGTGGGTGAAACTTCCGGTAGACTGGCGTAATTAATTGATCCGATGTCTTCCTGTTTTAGCCCTAATCTGACCAGCGTCTGGTCCTCCTGAATGCCGGTTTCGGGGTTCCATCCCCTTTTTTAAATATACCCTCAAAATCATTCTTTATGATGGTAATGTGGGCTTTATTCGGATTGAACTGACCGTGGTAAGTGAAGGAGCAGGTCAGAGCGCAGGTTGAACAGCCTATACATTTGCCCGGTACAATAATCATTTGTTTGGCCATGGCGCGCAACACCTCCCTCTTTTACTTAAAATTTCTGCAGATTTCTAAAAGTACCTGCCACTGCTTGCTAAACTTCAGTCACCGGGGGTTATAAAAATTTATTTATACGTCAAATCTATGTTTGAAGCAACAATCAAATTAAATTGTATCTATTTCGATTTCGGTGTATTATTATTAATGATATTATACAGAACAAGTAATCTGGGAGGAGTTTAAAATTGGAAATAACGCAGTTAAAAATAGGTGACTTGATGCCCAGGTTTCCCATTATCCAGGGAGGCATGGCTTTAAGGGTTTCAACCGCACCTCTGGCTGCGGCGGTAGCCGAAGCCGGTGGCATAGGGATTATCGCTGTCACGGGCATGGATCAAGAGGAAATGAGGATGGAAATCAGGGAGGCCAGAAAGCTGACTGATGGCATAATCGGTGTGAACATTATGTTTGCAGTCAGGGAGTTTGCCCAACTGGTCAGGGCCGCTATCGAGGAGAAGATAGATGTTATTTTTTCCGGGGCCGGATTTTCCCGGGACATATTTGGCTGGGGCAAGGAAGCAGGCATCCCCGTAGTCTCTATAGTTTCCTCGGCGAGACTGGCCAAAATAGCGGAAAAATACGGCGCTGCGGCGATAGTGGCCGAGGGAACCGAGGCCGGCGGGCACCTGGGCACGGATCAGCCGCTTTTTGATATAATTCCCGCTATACGTTCAGCCGTTAAAATACCTCTAATTGCTGCCGGCGGCATAGTGGACGGGATGGGGATAGCCAGGGCCATGAAATTGGGCGCAGACGGGGTACAAATGGCTACAAGGTTTGTGTTGAGCCGGGAGTGCAGTGTAGCGGATGCTTTCAAACAGATGTATCTGAAAGCCACCGCCGATGATGTGGTGGTCATCCCCAGCCCGGTGGGCATGCCCGGCAGGGCGCTAAAAAACAATTTTGTTAATAGTGTAATAAACGGTCTGGCGGAAAAAGCCAGGAACTGCACCGCCTGTTTAAAATCCTGTACAGGCCAGTACTGTATTATTAATGCCCTGGAAAATTCCCGCATCGGTAAAGTGCAGGAGGGCGTGGTATTCGCAGGCAAAAATGTGCATATGATTAAGGATATTCTGCCGGTCAAGGACATTTTCAACAGGCTTCTGCGAGAGCTGAAGGAGTTCAAAGAATAGATTTAAAACTCGCCCAGTGCGGGTTTTTTGTCGTTCAGCGTTTAATATTTTCCAGACTATATGTATTGACAAAGATTTTCGAGGTATATTAAATATAATGAATCATATAGTATATATAATACAGTGTTGTATTGCTAGCAAGGGCGCATTTTGAATTAGTCAAAAAGCGCCTTTTTATATTCACCGAGGAATAACCGGGCAAGGGCGCTTTGGCGGGAGCAGTGTCTCCAACCAGGCGCCATTTTTTTAGTGGTTATATTCTCCTGTGAATTCAAATTGATGTGTGTAAAGATAATGTTTAGCTGAGCTGATAGTAAAGTAATAGCATTTTTCTGCTGAACTGCGTATTGATTATGTGATCTCTAATAACCACCATGATCAATAAATTAATTGAAATTTAATTTAAAACATAAAGGAAATTTTATTGTAGTATAGAATAAGTATTGATTACACAGCTTTACAGCCATGGTTCCTGATCTTTACGATATTGCCCAGATGAGTGAAACACTCAGCTGGGCAACAGACTTTGATAGCTAATATGTCGGATTTTAAGTAAACATGAAGTAAAATGTCAACATGTACGAGTGGAGGTATGGTTCGATAGTGGATAATCAGAACACGGCAAAGGAAGTGCCAACAGGAAATCAATTTGGGAAAAGCCGGCTATTATCCGAACTTAGAGCCGCAGAAGCAAAGAACAAACAGATGGAAGATAGTTTGATAGAATATCAAAACAGGCTGGAAGATAGCAGCAGGCTATTGGAGTCGTTGAGGTACAGTGAAGAACATTTTCGTTCCGTGGCCCAGTCAGCCGTCGACGCTATTATCACCATAGATAAAGCCGGCAAGATTATTTTCTGGAATAATTCTGCGGAGTCTATATTCGGGTATTCCCAGGAGGAGGCAGAGGGTTCCGATATCACCATTATAATTCCGGAAAGGCTGCGTGCCGGGCATCTGGATGGTGTTGAAAAAATGGTGCCGTGGGGCGCCGGCAGGAATGGCAACCCCCTGGAGAGCTATGCCTTGGGGAGAGACGGGAAAGAAATTCCGGTAGAGGTATCTGTGTCCCGCTGGGTCTCCCAGGGCAATGTTTACTTCACCGGAATTATAAGGGAACTGACTAACCGGATCAGGCTGCAAGGGGAGATGGCGCGGCTGGACAGGCTGGATTTGGTGGGGCAGCTGGCAGCCGGTATCGGCCATGAAATAAGAAACCCCATGACGGCGGTACGGGGTTTCCTGCAATTGCTGGCGAAAAAGGACGAATGCGCCAAATATGGGGATTATTTTGATTTGATGGTGAGTGAGCTTGACAGGGCCAATACGATAATAACGGAATTTCTGTCCATGGCCAGGAATAAACAGACGGATATGCAGATGAAAAATATCAATTCGGTGGTCATGGTTCTGCAGCCGTTAATTTTAGCCGATGCCATGCACGGTAATAAAAATTTATCCGTGGAAGTGAAGGAAGTACCCGATATATTGCTTAATGAAAAAGAAATACGTCAATTGATATTGAACCTTGTCCGTAACGGGCTGGACGCCATGCCTACAGAGGGGACCCTGACCATAAAGACCCGCGCTGATGGAGAGGGAGTCCTTCTGTCCGTGCAGGATCAGGGTTGCGGTATACAGCCAGATGTGCTTAAAAAAATGGGGACTCCTTTTTTCACCACCAAGGAAAATGGTACCGGGATTGGTCTGGCGGTATGTTACGGGATTGCCGCCCGGCATAATGCCAGCATTGATATTGATACGGGACCCTGGGGTACATTGTTTACCGTACGCTTTAAACAGGGATATACGGAAGTGACGGTCTAAATTGCGGAAAAACTGCCGGGGGGATTTGCCCGGGCTATTTGAGAATCCTCCCGATAAGTATCTTCTGGCGGGTTATTCATTGGTGATGATTTCAAAGTTAATGCGTCTAAAATCCGCGACTACCTCGTAGGCATAGACTTCACCCGGGAAACCGGCAGCCAGTCTGCGGATGCCTTCCCTGTCGGCCAGTGCTATGGCTGCAAAAAGTGCGCTGAAAAAATTGCTCCCGCTGCCCTCCATGAAGTTTATGTAATTCTTCCTGCCTTCCGAAATCTGTTCCACGGTTATTCGGCACGCCTCGCTGAAGCTCATTCCCCAACCTCCTTCAGGATACCGTATCCGTTGCCAGAAGCCATTGCATCAATTAATAAGATCGTGCAAAGCTTTCAGGTGGGTGGCTAAGTTGAATATTTCCGTTATTTCTTTTATTTATACCTTTACTGTACTGGTGGTGCTGGTGTTTGCCCTGGAAATAGAACAGGGGATTACAGGAAGCGGCAATATGGAATTTAAAGATATAGTGGCGGGCCTTTGGGGTTTTATAGCTATTTTCTCCGTATATTTCTTCTATAGAATTATTGTCTTCAGTTTCAGCAGGCTGTCAGGCAGAAAAAAACGGTGACCGCATACATATGCCTTGACAGGGATTAGTCCGTACACCGCAAGTAGCCTCCCAGCCAGGGAGGCTACTATGTATTAATTTTTTTGTTTTTCTTGAATCGTACGTAAAAGTCGGTTCCATTGGGGCCGGTTTCTATTTTTATAATAGCGTTGTGGCGGGAGGCGATGCTGTAGCACATCGCCAGTCCCAGACCCGTGCAGCTGTCCTTGGTAGTGAAGAATGGAGTGCCCAGTTTGTCCACTATAGCGGGATCAATCCCCCTGCCGTCATCGCGTACGAGCAAAACTACTTCCTCAGATTCAGTATAGGTTTTAATGGTGATGGAGCCGCCGGGGGCGGTGGCTTCCAGTCCGTTGCAGGTTAGGTTTAGTATCAGCTTGCGGATTTCTTTCTCATCCAGGAGAATGTCGGGAACATCCCCCAATTCCTCCTTAACGAGTTTGTTGGAATTTAAGGCATCGGCGGTTATCAGGGGGGTAGCTTCGGTTTTCATCTATAAATCCTCCATATTTACTCTTTCTCTATAATCAAATATATTTGGACAGTAAAAAGGAAAACACCTTCGGGAAAAATGTCATAATGTGGCAAGTATGTATTTATTTATCCAGAAAGAAAAATACGGGAATATTTTCCCGTATCATATATAAAAATCTAATTTAATTATACAAACGGCTGGTAGTAATTCTCCAGTTTTATCTGCAGCATTTGCAGAGCAGGATCGCAATTATAATTAGCAGTAGAAAAATTATTATACAGCAACAAATATGGGTGATATTGATGGGCGACACGTGGCCGGGGCATTGACCAGAAACGGTGCCGTCAACTGAGTCAACGTACTGTTCATATTTTGACATAGCAAACGCCTCCTTCTTGGGCTTTAATCCAATATATGCATCAGATGCCTCCGACGGTACAATTAACCAGAATTGTTTGCCTGAATCATTCAATTACCCATAGACAAGCAGGCCTCCCTTCTAACAGGGAGGCCTGCTCCTGTCCCGTAATGCATTCTCAATTATTTTACATAAAACTCCACACTAACTACTGCGGTTATTTCTTTTTCCAGGGAAGAAGTGTCATTGATGCCATAGTCAGAAACCTCGGTTGAGTTAAGCGGGGTTATCTGAAAAACGCCCATCTTGGACGAGCGTAATCCCTCAATTTTCCCACCGCTGTTTTTTGCCAGCTGCTCTGCACGTAATCTTGCGTCTTTGGCAGCCTCGCCCAGCATAGTTATTTTTAAATCGTTAAGTTTGGTGTAAAAATATTGAGGAGGCTGAGATTCAAAAATCACACCCTGGTTAATCAGTTCGGTAGAAGTACGGGATATCTCTGTAATTTTTTGTACATCGTTAGATTTGATTTCAACGCTTTGAATAAGCCGGTAGCCTTCCAGTATATTTGACTGAACTCCGTTAGAGTTGATTTGATACATAGGAATAGTCTGGATAGAAGAAAATACTATGTCCTTTTCTGCGATACCCTGTTTCAACAGGTAATCTTTTACCGTGTCGTGATTTTGGGACAGTCTGTTGTATGCTTCTGGGAGTTGGGGAGATTGGGTGGAAAAGCTGCCTTGCCATACTATTAAATCCGAGCGGATCTGCTTTTTGGCGGCTCCGGTAACAGCAACAGCATTTTTGTTGCTGGCATAGTTTTTTAAAGGAGATGCCAGTATCACTGTGCAAATTATTAGAGCTATTGATATCACTGTTGCCATAATAATTCCCGAAAGCATCCGGTTTTTTTCTGTAGTTTGCAAAATTTTATTCACCTCCTTTTATGATATATCGTGATAACATAGACGTATGTTTAATATAAAAAGTTGCACATAAAAAAAATATATTTACGCGTACCGAAAAGGCCTCCCGTGAACCCGGGAGGCCTTGATCTTTTGGGATTGATTAAAAACCTTCTTTAGAGGAAAACGATGATGCCCTGATTAAATTCCATTTAAATTTAATAGCTAATAAACGTAATAGAATAATAAATCCGGCTGTTGAAAAAATAATTTCATTATATGACAGATTAATCGTCAAGAGAAAAATATAGATAATTCCGCCAGCAATACAGGTGACTGCATAGAAATCCCGTATAAGAACCGCAGGTATCTCTTTGGCCAATAAATCCCGGATTACACCGCCCACTACTGCTGTAGTTAATCCAAGTAATACTGCACCAGTATAAGAGACATTTGCTTCCAGTGCTTTAGAGATTCCTATACACACAAAAACCCCCAGACCCAAGGCGTCAGCAATTAGTATTATTGAATTAATTTTAAAAAGCACCCTGTAAAATAGAAAAGCAAAAAAGGAAGCTATAATGGAAATATAAATATAAATAGGGTCATAAAGGATGAATACGGGAGTATTCCCCAATAAAACATCACGCATTGTTCCTCCACCAATAGCTGTAACAAAAGCCAAAACTATGATACCAAACAAATCCATATCTTTCTTAATGGCCATTAAAGCTCCTGAAACAGCAAAAGCAAAGGTCCCAAATAAATCAAGCATATAAATGATTGACATGATTTCACCTGTAGTAAGATATTATGAAAGTATATAATTTATTCGGCTTTGTCGTAATCATCCCTTCTTTTTGAGCTAATAAAAATAACGCTTCGTGGCCTGCCAAAATGCGCCTATGATTTAAAGCAATGGGCTCCACCTATTATCACTTCCCGGGATGCTATTGCATCTGCCCGGGTGCCGCTGGATGGCCAGGAATCAAATGGGGACAGCTCTTAAAGGAAATACACTCGGTGTAAAAGATTTAACCCTTTTCAATATTAAAAAACTGATCATCAGGACCTTGGCATATAAATGAACAGCGTATATGCTATAATTACACCAGATGGGGATGATTCCCGCAGTTTTACATAGATATTTCATTAACCCTGTCTATGGTGCAGGTGGCCGTAGGATATAGTTTGTGTCTAAAAGACCATATGTCAATAGGGAGGCGGTACCTTGGAATCCTTTTTTCCCGGGGCTTCATATGACACTCCGGATGATCAACCCCGGTTTTTGATGGATCGGTTATTCTTGGGTACCCGTTATTTTTTTGCAGGTGGATGCATGAACGAAATCATCAGGTCCCGTTCTTTGGCTCTCAAAAGCTGTTATGACAATAAAGCCTGGGCAGAATCCTCATATAGAGTCTTTAAATTGATAGAGGGATGCGGTGGGCGATTTCACATAAGGGGTTTAGATAACATAAAGAATTGCCGGAAACCGGTAGTTTTTATAAGTAATCACATGAGCACTTTGGAAACCTTTGTTTATCCCTGCATCATTATGCCTTTTACGGAGGTTACTTTTATAGTCAAAGAAAGCCTGGTCAAACATCCCCTGTTTGGACCTGTAATGCGTTCTCGTGATCCCATAGTCGTCAGTAGAAACAACCCTCGGCAAGATTTTCAAACCGTTATTACCAAAGGGAAGGAATTATTGGCTAGGGGAACTTCTATTGTGATTTTTCCTCAAAGTACCAGAACTACAAAATTTATACCTGAGGAATTTAATTCCTTAGGTATTAAACTAGCAAAGGCGGCCAGTGTTCAGGCTATACCTGTAGCAATAAAAACAGACTTCTGGGGAAATGGAAAATTCATTAAGGATGTAGGACCTATCAACCGGGAAAAGCACATCCACATGTTTTTTGGCCCACCCTTTTTAATTGAAGGGAGTGGTAAGGAAGAACATAAAAGGATCGTCGAGTTTATACTTGCAAATCTTGAAGAATGGGAAAAATAGTCTAGCATACATATTCCATATCAGGTTGCCCTTTACACCAAAACGAAAGAATCGTCGAAAAAGGCGAGTTTTTTCTTTGCTAATAAATATAATTGTTCCTTTGAAAAGTTGTTGGGGACAAAATGGGCAGCAATAATAATAGATCCGCCTATGTTTGGTGCGTCTTTTATTATGGTGTCGAGGAAGGGGGTCGAATCCTTACGGTGTTGCCACCGGCGGATTTTGAGTTTTCCCAGGGTTATAGCGGTAATAATAGCAATATCGCTGAGTCCATATTCTACGCGGTTTGGACGACTCGGCGATATTTTATCTTACACGGTAAATTTGGGTTATAAAAGCCTGGTGGTAGAAAAAGAGGTAGAAAGAATTACTCAATAAGGGGCCTGAAAACCTGTTCGTGGGTGCCGACGTTTCTTAGTTTAATGACATTTTCTGGAAAGCGTAAAGTAATTCGGATAGACATGTTTACGCTGGTTTCCCAGATATCTTTCGTGCCTTGTATTCTTTTCTTGGCCATTCAGGTTACAAGAATGTTATGCAAAACTGTATGGAAAATGCAAAGTATCTTTCTAATAAACTTGTTAATTCTGATAAATTCGAGTTGCTTGGTACACCCGAATTGCCGATAGTAACATTCAAGTTTAAACAGACTGTATCCTTTACCCCATTTCAGCTTTCACAGAAACTACGTGAGAGAGGATGGATGCTGCCGGCTTACACGCTTCCGGAGAATGCAAGTGATATCACGGCTATGAGAGTAGTCGTGAGAGAAACCTTTAGCCGGGATATGGCCGAAAACCTTTTTAAAGATATTATGAATGCCTATAAACTACTTGAAGAAACGGAAAGTAAACAACTTAAACCCGAAATTCCGCCACATAATCGTTATCATGCGACTTGCTGATGAGTTTTTGAATAAGAAATCAAGGAGGTTAAATTATGTGCACGACAATGATTATTACCAAGGGTGCTAGTGCGGATGGCTCTATGATGGTGGCGCATTCTGACGACGATGAGCTTGGGGATCAGAGAATTATTTATGTTCCAGCCCAGATTCATAAAAATGGAACGATGCGGCAAGTGTATCAGGAACACTATCGTTATCCTCGCATTGTAACTAACGAGCGAGGGCCGGGGTACGATACCCATGGTTTTCCTCAAACTAAGGCAATTGGATTCATACCTCAGGTAAAAAATACTTATGCTTATTTTGACAATAATTATGGGATAATGAACGAGCACAATCTGATGATGGGTGAATGCACCAATGGTGCAAAGTACCAGCCTGAGCCGGTAACGGCCAGTGAAGCAGAAAAAACAGGTAAACATATTAGAATCTTTTATAGCCAGGAACTCTCGCGTATTGCTCTTGAACGCTGCAAAAAAGCTTGCGAGGCCATTGAGCTCATGGGAGGACTTATTGAGGAGTATGGTTACTACTCAACCGGTGAAACGTTACTGGTAGCGGATGAAGACGAGGCGTGGGTCTTTGAAATGTGTGCTCTGCCTGATGAGGAATACCATTCTGCCTGGGTGGCACAGCGGGTCCCGGATGGCGAGTTCTTTGTTGCCGCCAATGAGTTTCGCATCCGTGAGGTTAAGACAAATAGTCCGGATTTTATCTATTCCCGGTTCCTTTTTCCAGGTCTTGAAAAAGTGAACTGGTGGAAACAGAACGATGGGCCACTGGACTGGCTTCGGGCAGTAAGCCCCGGCGAGTACAATCATCCCTATTATTCTTTACGGCGTGTTTGGCGAGTTTTTGATAGGGTGAACCCGGATCTTTGTCTGAGTCCCTGGGTAATGGACGGTTACACAAAAGATTATCCGTTTTCAATAAAACCTAATAGAAAACTTACCCTCCGTAATGTCTTTGCTCTGTATCGCGATCACTACGAGGGAACCCAATTTGACCTGACTCAGGGTGTAGCTGCCGGGCCTTATGGTGACCCAAACCGTTTTGTAGGTCCGTACGACGGTAACCAAAATAATATAACCGAGGATAAAAAATTTTACGGTGCCTGGGAGAGGGCCATCTCGATTTTTTATCAGGGTTACACATATGTAAACCAGATACGTCCTTCAGCACCGGAAGCAACCAAAGGTCTTGTCTGGTTTGGCCCGGATGTATCATATACCACTTGCTTTGTTCCCTTTTCGACTAAGGTTATGAATCTGCCTAAGGCGTATCAAACTGGAAGTCCGCAGAAATTTGACCGTGATTCGGCATGGTGGGCCTTTGACTTTGTGGCCAATTGGGCCAGGCTTAACTTTAAGCGTATGACTCAGGTAGACATTCTGCCCTTGCAAGGAGAACTTGAGCATATGCAGTTAAAGCTTATTCAAGAATGGGATAGCTATTGTCAAAGCAAAAAAGGCCAGGAAACAAAAGAGTTGATCACTAAATTATGTGAGAAAAACTCTATAGACATCGTCAGACAGTGGTGGAATCTTGCTGATTTACTGATAGCTAAATACTCGGATGGGTATCTGAACCTTCAAGATCAGCCGGGAGCTAAGGATATCGGTTATACCTCAAAATGGTTAAGCTATACCAATTACAATGAAGGACCAACATCCTATGATATGAAACCTTAATAGGAGTTTATGAGATAATTTTTAAACAACTGAATACTCTAAAATTTCGAGATATAATGAAAATAAGACTGATCAGGAACAAGATGCCATTTGACAAATTTAATATGCAGTAAGCTCCACGCAGGGGCTTTTTTTATAAACTTCCGCCTCTTTCATTCCACGGGACGAGCCCGTGGGTTTTCAGGGGCGGGATTCTATAAATAATCTCAGCATGCCAGTTTGTGAACGCCCAGAACGTTTATCGAGAAACCTTTTATAGACTATTCTTCCGTAGTGCTTATTTACCAGGAATAAGCTTTGTAAATTTATGTAATGGATAAATTAAATATAATACAACTAATTCATATTTTCAACTAGAAGATGAATGTGCTCGAACCGTCCCCAGGCTCTGCTAACTTTTAGTTTACGCTGTAGTACTAGATTTAGGTTGCGGAACAGGAGCTCTGTCGCAGCTCATACTGGAAAACTTTCCGCGAGCAAACGTTACATTGTTCGACTTAACTCTCAATATGCTTGAAATGAGCAGGAAGAGGCTAAAAAGATTCGCAAACCGCATAGATTTAAAACAGGGTAATTTCGAAGTCGACGATTTTGGCCGAGGATTTGATATTGTCGTTTCTGGGCTAGCAATCCACCATCCGAGTAATACTGGAAAGCAAAACTTGTATAAACGTATATACAATGCCCTTAATCCTGGTGGTATTTTTCTCAACAGGGATAGTGTTCTGGGAGCAACCCCAGGCTAGTCGGAGATCTATCATTCCTTGTGGCGAGACTATATAAAGTCTAACGGCGAAGACGATGCTAAATGGTTTGCGAATTATTTAGTAGAGGATCTGCCTGCAATAGTCGAAGACCAATTGAATTGGTTATCCGAGGCTGGCTTTATTGGTGTAGGCTGTCATTGGAGGTACCTGATTTTCGCCATTTTTGGTGGAATTAAATAAAGAAGATTATTTGAGTTTTGGTTTCCAATATTGAGAAGGTACTCGGAT
>CAZXQO010000033.1:0-49242 GCA_964643075.1 uncultured Peptococcaceae bacterium | reverse complement strand
ATAGGTACCTCAGCGGGAGAGATTTGTCTTACGGGTTATTCCGATGGATGGAGTCAAACAAGAGTGGTTAATATGGCAGGCGGTTTAAGACACGGGACGAAGCCAAGGCAGCCATATTTGAATATATCGAAGTCTTTTACAACCGTTGGCGCATACATTCAAGCAGCGGGTACAGAGCACCGATGCAAGTTGTAAAGGCGGCGTGATTAGGAACGAGATAAATAAACATTGTGGTGGTGGTACCACGACCGTGGTCGCCCTTGATATGGAGCCTCGCACCCGTGTTTTCAAGGGGCAATGGCAGCCTAGCTTCGCTTGTTGCCCCTTGCCATGCCAGGCTAAACGGTTTTCATTATCTAGGTACTACAGTTGTAAATATTAAAACCATTTATTATCAATGGCTGGCGGGTTTATATAACATCAAAAACCGTAGAAAAATATTTATTTCGTAAACCTATGCTAGCAAAGTGTCTTGCTGTTGCTTGAATTGACGTGCATATTCTAGTAGACGTTCCTTTTCGTTAACAGCAGATATTAGGAGCGCATACCTTTGAAAAGGGGATTGAAGAACATCATTGTTAAGATTATCCACAAAAATACCTGTCGTTGCATTATTGCCCTCCTTCATACTGGGAAGAAGCCTATATTTAAGGCTCATCATCAATATATTCACATGTAAAGTTCATACAACCGTTATAATCATCCAGGGTATCCATATACTCATCGCCAAGTTCCTCGTATTCATCAACTTGATCATTCGTATCATCCATCTGCTCAACGCACATAGCCATAGCAATAACAGCAGCGGCCGCTCCAACTATTGATTCAGCTGCGAGTATCGAAACTTCTGCAGCTGCACACCTAAGAAGCATGTCTTCCATTTTTTCAAGACCGTCTTGCCGTGCTGCTTCAGTTTTTTCGTATGCATCGAGCATTTTTTCTTTTTGCTCCTGACACTCCGACATTACTTGTCCCCCTTTCTCTTGTACATGAATGGGCGCATGAACTCAATTTCTCCAGCACCGGTTAATGTACTTGCCTTACTTTCCTTTCCCTTTGTTTCCGGTCGTATCGACCAACCAATATTGTGACTGTTTGGATAGAAATCAAACCACGGACGAACTGCCTCTACGATGTAATCCATCCAACTTAGTTTCTTGAGTTTTGACAGTTCAATTCTGTCTATTTGTAATATTGGTTCATCAGCAATATTTGATTTTTCTTTCCATATCCCACTGAGCACTACATAGCTTGTGTCTATTAATCCCTTATGCCCCAGGTGCTCATATATTGACACAGCTTTAATCTCTTCTCCTTTAGCTTTCTCATATATGGTAAGTACTGTTAGCAGTTTTCCATCCCTGGTTCGAAAAGCCTTGAGATTACGGACAAATCCGTGTACCTCAACAAATTTTTCATTATACTCAACACCCCTTTTAGCAAGTTCTCCAATGGTTACATTTTTAGCGTCAGGAACCCTGGATTCAAAGGGCAGGTTCCTTGCTGCTTTGATGGCCCATTCAAGCTCTTTGTGTCCACTTGGAAGGACTGCAATATGGGCAACATAAAAGGATGCCACTGTGAGCAGTACCCAAAGGCGTGCCGTCTTTCCCATCTCCAGGTCAACTAATGCCAGCTTAGGGTCGACTTTATCTTGTTTTAATGTCTCTTGAACTGGAGAGCAAATAACCGCAGTCAACCTGGCCAACCAGGGGATAATCTCTTCCTGTTCGAGAAGTATCCTCGTAGCATTTATATAAATTTCTTCCCGTGAGCCTGTGCCTAATGAGGCAAAAAGCTGTAAAAACTTCTTGTTAAAATCATTTTTCTGTTTGCTGACTAACTTAGAAAGGTAATTGACTTCATTTTTTGAAAAAGATTGTGTTTTGTGACTTTGGATATGCCGGTTAAATGCTGCATGAAATCCTCCCCAATAACCCGTGTAGCCTATAGCCACTACATACTTAAGTCTTTCGGGAAGAATCTGGTTATTTGTTATTTCCAACATATTAGGTTTTTCTTCTTGCTTTACCTGGTAATTAAGGACCTTTTCAATAAGCGAGGAGGGCTTACCGGTGTCCGCCAGTAATTTTTCCACTTCTTCTCTTAACTTGGGGTCTTTTAATTTATCTTCTACTTTTGATATCATTAACTCCAACGTTTTTGGTGCGCACATGGAGGGCCTTTGAGAGATAAACTCACTCATACCCCTTAAACTTGCCATTGCCATAAGAGCCTTTCCCCGCATTTCAGCGGTCAGAGATATAAGCTCTTCCCAGTCTTCTGCAAAGGTATATGTAGAAACTTCTTTTTGTAGCATCATTGATTTATGGGCAATGTCATTCTCTGTTTTCCAGGGACCTTCTCTCGTTACTTTTGCCATCACTAATCTCTCAATGGTTAACTCTTCATTGATTTCCACGAATTTTTAACACCTCATTTTTTATTGTTGCCATAAGATGGTTTAGCCTCTAATTCAACGTTGTTCTTCCTGATTCCTTCTATAACAAATAATATTCCCATGCAGATTCCCTTAATTATTAAATTGATTAAATTACTTCAAAAATAAAGCCCCGGGACTCTTTAATCTGACCAAAGACCGGCTCAACCGTCTGCTTTCGCCGGGCATACTTAAATTGCCCGGTTTTGATTTATCACTTCCGTCTCATTAAATCCGGAAGTGGTAAACCTGCCGGGATCCTACCTTTAGGCGCTGGCTCGGGTTTTTGGTTGTGTTTTATTCCGCTTTTAACATTGAACTGCAGTTTCGAACCGATATGGCTGTTACCAGTCAGATATTCGTGCTGGGCGGCTCGGTCAAAAGGTTGAGCTGGACGATGGTTTTGTCGGCGGAGGAGGTAGCCATTGCCCTGGCCTCGTCAGGGGTCAGGGCAATGGCTATGGTATCCACGCCCACTCCGATGTGATGGGTGGCGAACAGGTCGTCGGTGTTGAAAAAGCTTACTCTATTGATTTTGTGCTTGGCTATTCAATCAAATATACATAGCCTTTTTCCCCCAGTGTACTATCACTTATTTCTCCTATTTTATAGTTTGGCTGGGTGGTTTCAGCAAAATAATACTTTATTCCTTCATATGTATAGAAAGACAGCTTACGGCCCCGGGGCAGCTGATCGTTGTTAAAGGCGATACCAACAGCCATGTGACCTAAAGATTGCCCAGGCGGGGGAGGGAAAAATAGCAGAGCCACTTTATAGCCCATATTTCTGAGAATGGCCGCCATCAGTATAGACTTGTCCTTGCAGTCCCCATTATCCACCAGGGTTTGGGCCGGCAACAGCGGCTTATCGGTGAATATATAAGGAATGGCCCCACCGACAAAGCTCTGCACAAATTCAGCGGTTTGCAAATAGTCATACCCGTCCTTAACGGACTGTTTCGCCAGTATGTCGGCCAGGAACCCGACATACTGGTGGTTTGCTTCTTCTTCAGACCAGGCGGCATAATTTCCGTTGGTTGTTAGGGAGAGTATTAATTCCTTTTCATCATTGGTGGCATTGGATAATATGGAATGCTGCTCATTGCCGCTGCTGCCGTAAAACACTTCAATCAGTTTATTGATTTCACTGTCGTAATCCAGTAGCGAAACAGGTATTTCCACGTGCCAGGTATAGTACCGGCCATTATATACCCAGCTGTAATCCCTTTTTTCAGTCTCTGCCGAGGTGTAAGTAGCTGGAGCCACCTTTATGGTCGCCTTAATCCCGCCGGGATAGTAGCCGGCCTCCGATATGGTCACCGTCTGATTTCTTTCGTCCCAGGCCACGTCGGCTCCCAGGGCCAGACCGACCCAGCGGATCGGCAGCATAGTACGTCCCTCCACTATCAGAACATTAACGTCCATGTTAATGCTAACACCGTTTACCTCCATCAAATTGCTGCCGTATTTTAATTTAACCACCTTGTTACCCTGTGTCAGAGTGACCTCGCCGCTGCTAAAAGCAATGTTCTTCTCAGGCACACCCATAACCACAGCTGCGTATCTTACCGGCACAAAGGTCCTTCCATCCTGTATAAAGGGTGCCACATCCATGGAATAGGCCTGCCCGTTAATCAGGTATTCGGTTGACCCGACGGTAAAAACCCCCACGTTGCCCGCCGCCAGGGCGGGGGTAGGAAGGAAGGCGAAAATCAGTATCAGTAAAAAGAACAATTTTTTAAACATCAGTATCACACCATCTCCTGCACCTCTTCTGTCACCTTCGGAGCCTGCTGAAACTTTCATTCGGCCCGGAAACAGAAATCTAATTTAATCATTATTGTAACACAGCGACACCGTGCGACACTGAGAAATAAATAAAACAAAAGCCGCCGACAAACTCTTTTTATACCTCATAATGTAAAACCTTTAATCTATCTGCCTTATTCTGTAAATCACTTGGGGGATTTTTCGGTGCCGGGTACTGAAGTTGTTAATTTATTTCTACGAAGAAAAACCACCTTAACGGTGGTTTTGTGCTGATATTGGTGGAGGCGGGGGGGTCAAATCCACCGTCCGAAAGAACGACCACAGGAGTCTCTCCGAGCGCAGACTATGCTTTAGATTTCGCCCCATTGGTGGCCACAGTCAGCCTCCTCCGGTACTATCTCGATAAATGTCTCGCCAGGCCTCCGAGAATTAGCCTGAAAGCTAGCCCGTTTAAGTGACGTCCCATCCCAGTGACTGTATACTATTCTATCTTAGGCCTAATTATGTTAACAAACGCCTTGGACTCTTCTATTAGTGACATCACTTGTTCTTTTTCATAATTAACAAAATCCATATAATCACTGTTCTGGCGATAATTAAATATCTGACGGTAAAACTGCCCTAGCTCTTTGCTGACACTACCAGTCTTTACCCAGTGCTGGTTAAAAAGTGATCGGATACCGCTGTGCTTTGATGAGCTTAAGCCTTTATTGAGCAGGAGGGCTGAGACTGCATAAAAACAGGCGTAATATAGTCTATTTACGGAAGCATTCAGGTGGTCTGATTTATATAGTATTTCCGACTCTCTTCCAACGCTTCCTCTGCTCGAGATAATCTGTATTTTACCAACTCCCCGGTCTCAAGATTCATATAGTTATTCCTTCCCGCTCAACGTTTTGACGAAAAGGCATGGCTTGAAATATGGGAGAGTCCCACTTTTCTCTGGGAATTAGTTGAATGGACAACAGTTTTCCGGTTTCCAGTTCAAGGTTGTAAAGACGGTCGCCCAGCATACGTTCCGTTTTCCAATGTATCGGCCCATTAACAAGAAGAAGCAGATCAAAATCAGAGTCTTCTTTAGCATCTCCACGGGCTCTTGACCCATATAGTATAATATCAGCGTCAGGTAGTATTTCCAGTATTATCTGTTTACACCGGTTCAATAAATCAGTATTTGAAGAGGGCATTTCAACAATACCTCCTCGCCGTGTTTTACTTATTCTACCATAGATAGGCGTGTTTGATTAGTATTCACTAAAATAATAACCGCCCGCAGGCGGTTTATTACTGATATTGGTGGAGGCGGGCCGCTACCGTCTGAAACCACAGTAATTTTAAATATTACCTCAATGGTACTTTTACTAACAACGACGCGGTCTACGAACTTTTCAAGGACCTGTTTTATGGCCATCGGGTCATCAGCATTCAGGAGTTGGGCATTGTATTGGAGATATTCTGTAATTGTTTCCAGGGATATTATTCCGCTTTGATGTTTTATGGTCCATTCCTGTAAGCGCCCATCGAGGGTACTTTTTTGTGTCTCCAGGGTTTTGAGCTGATCGACCAGAGATTTTATAACGGCGCCCATAGTAATGGCTTCAACTATATTGGATATTTGCTTTTCGATTTTTAATATTTCCTGCTCCAGGTATTTTCCTTCATCTGCCGTGTCATCTTTGTCATTTTGATAGCAGTCATAAAGGCGCTTTGCAAGTGCTGGGATAGACTTCTCATTCAAAACCTCGCCCTGCAACTTTGATATGACATACTCTTCAACTCTATCTTTATTGATTTTTTCATTGCTACATTCCTTGGTTCTTTTTGCATAATTGCACTCATAGTAGTACAGTTTTTTGGATTCGCTGGAGCCACGGGTTTTGTAACTGGATGACGTGCCTATCATGCGTTTGCTGCATTCTCCACACCAGATAAGGCCAGACAACAAGTATACAACGCTGGCTTTATACCTACCATTTGAGCTTTCCCTTTTATTCTGATTCATCTTTTCTTGGACCCTCCAAAACAATTCTCCTGGTATGATTGCCGGCATTGCGCCGGGGATCTCTATAATATCGTCCGAGGACTTTGCTAAATGATTATTCCTGCGTCCACCAAGACCTTTGCTGGATGACCTGTTAAACACATATATTCCGGCGTATTTCTTATTCTTTAAAATATCGTGTAGGCTATTTTTCCCGAATGGCTTTTTGCCTTTAGTTTTATAGCCTCGCTCATTTAACATAGCTATTATGTCTCCATAGCCGTGGCCACCAGTGTACATTTCAAAAATAAGCCTGATAGCTGGGGCCTCTAGTTCATTAATGGTGTATCGGCCTTCCTGGTTGACATTGTATCCGAGTGGTGGCAGCCCTCCATTGTGTTTACCCTGGAGAGCCGTTTCTTTCATTCCTTTTCTAACCTCTCGGGCCAGGTTCTTGGAATAGTATTCAGCCATGCCTTCCAGGACGGACTCCAGGATAACGCTTTCCGGGCTCTCGTCAATGGGCTCTAGGACGCTTTCCACTCTCATGCCCTGGCGTTGCAGCTCTCGCTTATAGAAAACGCTGTCATAGCGATTACGGGCAAATCTATCCAATTTATGGACCAGCACCACGTCGGCTTTAATCCGGGCTGATTTTATATCACTGAACATGCGAAGGAAGTTGGGCCGGTCATCGGTCTGGGCTGATTTAGCCTCATCGGTGTATATTTTAACTATTGAGTGACCCTGTTTTTCTGCATACTCTCTGCAGGCCCTAGTTTGGGCCGTGATACTTTCCTCTCGTTGGTTGTCGCTGGAATACCGGGCATATATGACTGCAAGCACGTTATCACCTTACTTTTAGTTGAGTAGCTTCTTTTTCCAGTTCCCTTACTGGTTTCAAACTGCCAAAATGCTTTCTTTTTATGTGTTCTAGTTCGTGTTTGAGTGCCCGATGCTGTATATTGTGGGCCATTTTCGCGTTGATATATACATTATAATTTTCGTCTGAATCCATGACGGTAAGGCCTCTAACAGCACAAGGGAGATTAACATATCTTACAATAAGATCATCCATTAGTTTCCCTCACTTTGTTTTTTAAGAAACTCTATATAACTGACAGCTTTTTCTAAATCCTCCTTACTTGCATTTTTTGAAGCATCGAAAAGTATTTTTAATTCCGGGCGTTTGTGGAGTTCGTCCCGGAGTTGGTTTGCTTCGTCTAAATCCCCAACTGGTGCGCGGGTGGGATCAACATAAGGAGTTCCGAAAGATCTATAATCTAAATCACTATCAGGTACATCTAAATAGCCTGCAGCTTTAAATAGTTCTGAGCGGTCAACAATGAAATCAACAGGATTATTGGCCGCAATCTTTTCAAGGGTTTCTAACGAAGGTGATTTAGTAATAAGACCCGTACAAACCTTAACTGTTTCATCCGCATTTACTCCGGTGTCTTCCGAGAATTGCTCGTAGGTTCTCCCATTTCTAATGTAATTTATAAGCTGTACTAATAATTTCCGGTCAAAACCAAAAAGCAAATAATCTGTCGATACCTTAAAATAATCTGCGACCTTCTGTAGCTTATCCACAGAGGGAGAGTTCTTGTCCCATTTATAAATAGACCCTTTACCGAATGCTAGGTCTTTCTCGAGCTTAGGTATGGTTGTATTATGCTTTTTACATAGGGACTGTATATTTGACACTGAAGACATATAGGGCTCCCCCCGATGTGCAGAATATGTGTTGTTAAATTTAACAACAACCTATTGACGGACTGAAAATTTAACATTATAATGACCTTAATAGCTTAAACACAGGCAAAAAAGACAACAAAAAAAACAGAGAGATTAAATATCTCAGTTAAAAATCGTTTCCGAGGCGATTTGTGTTTAGTTGTCTTGTCCGATTAATAATAGAATATTTTCTGTCGGTTGTCAATATTTAAGCTGTTTAATTTACTATTTTTTCTAAGAAGGGGGTGTAAAAATGCAAAAATACTCTGATTTCGGATTGGAAGCTAGGTCAGCCATGCTTAAAAAAGGTATCACTATGACCGCTCTTGCCAAAGAGCTCGGGGTATCTGCCACCTACGTATCTGAAATTCTTAAAGGTACCCGAAACGGCAAAAATCAAAAAACAAAAATTGCTCAACTATTAGATATGGCTGCTGATGGATTGGCTAGTTAGAAAGGAAGGTGTCACTAATTTGATGACACCTAAAGGCTTTAGGCAAAAGAAAAAGCCCCTCGCAGAAGATGGGCTCAGAAAAAATCCTTACCCATATAATAACAGACCAGGATTAGCTGGTCAATTAAAAAGGAGCGATGATTTAATGGAAAATTTCCAAGTACCCGACAGCTTATTTCCTGAAAATGCAAATACTGTAACTTTTCAAGTGGATAATGACGGCAAAATTCATTTAGTACCCACCCCAAGTAAGAAAAGCGATGAAGAGTCCAAAACCGACCTGCAAATAATTAATAGGGAGGGCCTTCTGTTAGTAGACAGCCGAGAGGTCGCAGAAATGACGGGAGTCAGACACGGAGATTTACTTGAAAAAATTGATTCTTACATCCAATACCTGGAAAACGGAAAAATCCGTTCTCAAGATTTCTTCACTAAAGACTCTTATATTGCGCTGGGCAATAAGAAGCCCTACAAATGTTACCTTCTCACCCGTAAAGGCTGTGATATGGTCGCCAATAAAATGACAGGCCAAAAGGGTGTACTTTTCACGGCAGCCTATGTGAGCAAATTTGAAGAAATGGAGCGGATTATCCGGGAACAAGGCAACCCGGTGATGGATTTAATCACCAAAGACCCGGTAATTATGATTCGCTTTGATCAGCTTCAAATGAAAGAACAGATTAACTCAATAGAAGAAAAGGTACAGGCTATCGAATCCCGGTTAGAAAAACAGCCGGAGTTCTCAAATAACCCCCAGATGCAAACCAGTCCTCTTACTGACGCCTGCAGATGGTACACCAGCAAAGAAATAGTAAAGATGGCAAAGGTATCCTACCAACATGTTGGCCGAGCCGCTAAAAAGCATAATCTGCAAACAGAACAATACTCAAAAATTAGGACGCATGAAACAGGTGAAGGTTCTAACTCAATAAGTTTTAGACAAATTGTTTATAACGAAGCAGGTAAGGACAAGCTTCTCGCTATTATGGAACAGTATCGTGATCAAAAAAAAGCCTACGCGAAAGGTAAGACGGAAAAAACGGGGGGCTGGAAAGCGGTGATTACCTTTATAAAATATACTGCTGCCCGTAAGAAAAGCGGTGAACTTGAAACCATCAGCCGGGAGGTTGTAGGTAAAACGATTGACGATGGCTCGGATCCTCTCACAGAGTTGGCCCGGATACTGGCTCCCAGCCTGAAAGCTAAAATTGAGAAATTCGCTCAGAAAAAGCAGTCAATTAGTTAGGGAGGTGTAAGAAATAGCAATAGTAACCAAGCAAGAAATTGAGTGGCTAAATAGGATAGCAGATGTTTTAGAAGTACTCAGGGACATGTTAATTCGTGAGACTATTTCCAGAAGATTGAAAAAGTTAGCAGATACCATATATCCACCTTACGATTACAAACAGTGGAAGCGAGAACAGGAGGAAAACAAGCAATCAGTTAGGATGTGAACTATGACCCCAACCGCCACCGACACCTGCTGCTGGCACTGCAGCAACAAAAAATGCCTGGGCCGGGAGCCCGAGGAGTGCGCTAAAACTGACTGTAAACATTGCCCGGTGTGTATCAGGTACAAGTCTGAATCACAGACGAGCTGAGAAAGGAGGGTTGCATTTGAGCGAAAAGTTTACGCCGGGGCCTTGGAAGGCAAAGAGTAATAATCCTGATAATAAATTCTCCTGGTTGATATATAACAAAGAATATTCTAAATGGCCCATTGCGGTTGAGATGAAGAAAGAAGATGCCCACCTTATAGCAGCTGCGCCGGAAATGTATGAGGCAATAGCACAAGCATTATCTTATCTCAAATCTTCCATTGATGAATGGCAAGAAGGGGAAGAAATGTTATACGAAATACTCAAGCGGGCGCTCGCCAAAGCCAAAGCCAAAGTTGAGGGGAGGTGAGGACAATTGCAATGCAAAGTATGCAACGAGCCTGCCGCAGTTGGCAAGACCCTATGCCCCAGCTGCGACAAGGCAGTGGACAAACGGGCGGCGGAGCTAACCGGCAAGAAACGGCAGCGTTATGTAAATCGGCTGCTTCTGGCCAGCGGCAAAATACGATAAGGAGGTGGTGCCCGGATAAGTGTATACCGTTGCTGGTCCTGTGTTACCTGATAGGCAGCTTGGCCACAGTGCCGATATGGCTATACTTATTGCCCTGGCCCAAATAGAAAAAGCCGCTTAGAAGCGGCCAAAGAAAAAAGTTCAACTTGATACGATAGGTGGTGATCCCCCATACCGCCAAAGCCGCAATTCCCAAAGCGCCCGAGGGGAAAATGAATACAGAACAGGAGACTTGATCTCCGTCACCAACCCGGGTGAGTACGGGCCACTATAGCAAATAGTTATAGCTGGCCCGTTTTTTATTACACCAATTTAAGGAGGTGAAGCAGAAAAATGCCTAAGGAAATCAACGTCCTTGAACTAGCTCATGGCGCTATCGCTGAACAGATCAGCAACGAGCTGGGTAAGGTACTGGCCAACCTGATGGACCCGAACACCGATACTAAGACCAAACGTAAACTGGCCGTCACTCTCACATTTGAGATTGATGAGAACCGCGAATTCGTGGAGTGCACAGCCCAGGCTGCCGCAGCGCTGGCTAAGGTTAAGCCGATTACCACGAGGCTGTTTATCGACGCCGACCACCTGGGCAGGCCCGTGGCGGTGGAGCTGAACCGGGACAAAGGCAGCGCCCTGGCAGGTGAGATCGATAAGGAACTCAGGTTAGTAAAAAGCGCCGGCGCCTAACCGGTTAATTAATCAAGGAGCGTGTAATCAATGGACAAATCTGCATTGGAGTTTATCACTAAGTTGGCCGAGGTTGAAATTCTCGACCTTGACGGAGTTGAATACTCCTCTAAACCTATCCACAGAATACCCGAGGTATCGCCGGAAGTATTCATCACTCAATCCCTGGCCAGTATAGTGGAGCTAATTAACCAAGAGCATGAACACCAAAGGCTCAATAGTCTGATTATCCACGTAGCAGAGCCTACGCTGGTTGAAGTCCATTCCATGTTGAGGGGCGACCTAGGACGCTTCCACATCTACTCAGCGGTGGCAGAGTTACCAGCTCAAAATCTCGGGCGCTACATGAACCTTGAGGAAGCAATTATCAGGCTGAAGTCAACCTTTGTCCAGACAGAGAACAGAGACGAGCTTATCAAGTTACTCGGGAACATCAAAGAGGAAAACGTCAAGACGAGCAGCGATGACGGAATCAGCCAGACGGTTGCCGCCAAGACCGGCATAGCCACAGTATCCAATGTGACCCTACCGCCCATTATCAAGCTGGCGCCATATCGTACATTCATCGAAGTCGAACAGCCGGAGGGTGAGTTCCTTCTCCGACTGCAGAATGGCCCACAGGCAGCGCTATTTGAAGCGGATGGTGGGGCATGGAAAATCCAGGCCCGAAAGAACATCAAGGAGTATTTCCTGGACAAGCTGGCCGATCTGGTCATGTTAGGCAAAGTCATCGTTACTGAGTAATTAATTTTTGGGTGGTGGCGGAATAGGTAGACGCTCGACTTGTCTCAATGCCAAGTGCGCATAGGCAAAGAGGAATTCCTGTCAAGTGGGTAGCTCAAAAGTTTAGCTAGAGCAGACAGTCAAAATCTGTCAAGTCGGAGGTTCGATTCCTCCCTACATGCAGGGTGCAAATCCCTGCCCACCCATTAAAAAAATACCCAGCCGCTACCAATGGCCGGGCGCACAAAAAAAATAATCTCAAATCAATTATAACGGGAGGATCACAAAAATGAAAGTAACCGTGGATGTCAACATAAACGCTCCTGAGCTATCCGCTTCAATCCTGGCACTGGCCACTGCCATGACTCCGGCAGCTCTTACCCAGGCTACACAGTTCACCCAGGGGACCATTCAGACTCAGACCGAGCAGGGCAAACTTGATTTCAAGTTTAAGCTGCAGGACGCAAAGCCCGAGACGGAAGCCCCTAAACCAGCAGAAACCAAACCGGGGCCACATCAAGAGCCCGCCACTACCCAGGAAACCACAACCGAAACGGAGCCCGGAGCTCCTACGGTCACCCTGGAGCAGGTCAGGGCTAAACTGGCAGCCCTTTCCCAGGCTGGTAAACAAGCCGAGGTCAAGAAGCTTATTACCGACTGCGGCGCGACAAAACTGACCGATATCCCGGCGGAGAAATACGGCGCTCTCCTTGCCGCTGCGGAGGGGATCTAACATGACCGCCCATGCTTTTTTAAGTGCATCAGGGGCAAAGCGCTGGCTGGAGTGTCCACCCAGCGCCATGTTGGAAAAGAAATTTCCCCCTGAAAACAGTGAATATGCCGCTGAGGGCTCCTTCGCCCATGCCCTGGCTGAGTTACGCCTGGGCCGGTACCTGGGGACAATAAAATCCCGGGGAGCCACTGGATTCTTTAAGCGAAAAGCTGAGATGGAAACCAATGAGTTTTACTCCAAAGAGCTTGAGGAATACGTGGATGCTTATTACACATATGCCTGTGAATTAATTGGACAGGCTCAGGCCAAGACAAGCGATGCTGTTATCTTGTTGGAACAAAAACTGGACTTCAGCCAATGGGTGCCTGGCGGATTCGGTACCGGTGACCTGGTGATTGTGGCAGACGGCACTTTGGAAATAGTTGATCTGAAGTATGGAAAAGGTGTGGCTGTCAGTGCTGAAAACAATCCCCAAATGGCATTGTATGCTCTGGGCGCCCTGGCTAAATTCGATATGCTGTACGACATTGAGCGGGTCAGAATGACGATCCACCAGCCTCGGCTGGACAGCATATCCACAGTGGATCGTCATCCTGAAGAACTCTTGGGGTGGGCCGAGGAGTACCTGAAACCCCGGGCTGAAATGGCCGTAAAGGGTGAGGGTGAATACTCTGCCGGTGAACACTGCCGGTTTTGCAAGGCCCGGTTCACCTGCAGAGCCCGGGCAGAGGCTAACCTGGATCTGGCCAAGATGGACTTTAAAGAGCCTGGACTGTTAACAGATGAGGAAATCGGCGAAGTGCTGACCATGGCTGACGGGCTAAAAGCCTGGGCCGCTGATATAGCCTTCTACGCATTAGACCAGGCAGAGAACCACGGCAAGAAGTGGACAGGCTGGAAGTTGGTCGAAGGCAGAAGCAACCGGAAATACACGGATAAGGACGAGGTAGCCAAAACGCTTATAGCAGCTGGTTACACTGATGAGCTAATTTACGAGCCCAAGGAAGTCCTGGGGATCACGGCCATGACCAAGGAGATCGGCAGAAATAAGTTTGACCAGCTACTTAGTGGGCTAATTATCAAACCGGCTGGCAAACCTACCTTGGTGCCTGAGTCGGACAAGCGGCCTGAGATAGGCACGGCGGACGCGGCAAAAATTGATTTCTTAGATTAAGTGAAAAGGAGAAAACGAAAATGAGTGAACAACCCACAAAAGTTGTAACCGGAAAAGTCCGGTTCAGCTACGAGCACATATGGGAGCCCGCGGCGATTCAAGAGGGCCAAGAGAAAAAGTATTCCCTTTGCATCCTGATCCCTAAATCCGATGTAGATACCCTGCGGAAGATTAAAGCCGCCGTGGATGCTGCGAAAGAAGCTGGAAAAAGCCTGTGGAACATCAAGAACGGCCAACTGCCTGGAAACCTCAAAACGCCTTTGCGTGACGGCGATTTAGACAGGCCGGAGCAGCCCGAATATGCCGGACATTATTTCCTAAATGCTAACAGCAAAAATAAGCCCGGCATTGTGGACAAAAACGTAAACCCGATACTTGACCAGTCAGAGGTTTACTCGGGTTGCTATGGCCGGGTGTCCCTTAACTTCTTCCCCTTTAATTCTGCCGGCAATAAGGGCGTGGGATGCGGACTGAATAACGTACAAAAGCTGGCTGACGGCGAGCCTTTAGCAGGCAGAAGCCGTGCTGAAGATGACTTCGGGGCTATGGGCGGCGGTGGTGGCGAGGATGATTTCCTCAGTTAATTAACGATTATATGGGCGGGTAGCTTTGTGTTACCTGCCTTGTTATAAAGGGCTGGTGAAAATGATGAACCTAGTTGGCCTGATCGGAAAAATGGCTAAAAAATTCGGCACTGAAAGAGCCGATAATATTCTGGCCGGCATGTTGCTTATCCATAAAAGTTATTACGAATTAAAGGCTGTAATGGAGAAGTTTCTTGAGGGTGAAGCTGATGATTAAAATCGTACAAGTAACCTTCGCCGGTAACAACGAGGTCAAATACGACTTCTTCACGGACGTTGACAATCTCCAGGTTGACGACCCGGTGGTCTGCGACACTGCCCGGGGGCTAAGCGTTGGAAAAGTAGCCGGGTTTGTTAAGACCAGCACCAAAGCGAGGAACTGGATAGTTCAGCGGGTGGACGTTGAGGGCTATAAAAAACGGATAGAACGTGAGCGGCTGGCTAAAGAGCTGGCGGAAATGTTGGGGTGAAATATCGTGTCAAAAATAAATGGATATAGAGCAAAAGCAATAGAGCAATTAAACGAGCATCAGGGAAAAACCATACAAAGCTTTAAACTTCACGGAAATACAAAGGCTAAATCATCAAACCTGATTATCAGATTCACCGACGATACGACTCTGGAAATTAAACCTGAACTGTTCGGTGTTGACTTAAAAATAAGTTAATCGATGCTATAAACCCGATATTAAGGCGGCGATTTAATTGACCATTTTATCAATCGACATTGAAACTTTCAGCAGCGTAGACCTCGGCAAGTCCGGGGTCTATGCGTACACGGAAGCTCCAGATTTTGAGATCCTGCTTTTCGGCTACGCCTTTGACGATGGTCCGGTTCAGGTGATTGACCTGGCCAGCGGTGAGAAAATCCCCTATACCGTGCTTGGGGTCATACGAAAGCCCCACGTTATCAAGACCGCATTCAACGCCAATTTCGAGAGGGTATGCCTGGAAAAACACTTTGGCAAATCAATACCTCCGGAGGATTGGCGCTGCACTCAGGTCCATACCCGAGTGCTGGGCCTCCCCGGCAAGCTGGAGGAAGTGGCCCGGGTGATGAAGATGGAGCAGCAGAAAGATACAGCAGGCAAAGCCTTAATCCGGTATTTCTCCGTCCCCTGTAAGCCCACCAAAGCCAACGGGATGCGGACAAGAAACCTTCCTCACCATGCCCCGGAGAAGTGGGCTCAATTTAAGGCCTATTGTGGCCAGGACGTGGTTGTGGAGCGGGATATACGAAAGACCCTGGAGCGGTTCCCAGTGCTGGAGGTAGAACAAAAGCTCTGGTGCCTGGATCAAAAAATAAATGATACCGGTGTCGAGATAGACCCTGAGCTGGTAGCCAATGCGATTAAGTGCGATACCGCCTACCAGAACCAGCGAATAGAAGAGGCCGCCAAGCTGACCGGGTTGGACAACCCCAACAGCGTAGCCCAGCTCAAAGGCTGGTTACTGGAGGCAGAGGGGCTGGAAGTTGAAAGCCTCAACAAACAGACGGTGCCGGAACTGCTTAAACAGGCTGAAAGCGACACGGTAAAGCGAGTGCTGGAGCTACGGCAGGAGATGGCCAAAACCAGCGTCAAGAAATATCAGGCCATGGACCGTGGACGCTGTAAGGACAACCGGGTAAGAGGGCTGCTCCAATTCTACGGGGCTAATCGAACCGGGAGATGGGCAGGTCGTTTGGTGCAGGTCCAAAACCTTCCACAAAACAAGCTTAAAGACTTGGACCTGGCCAGGAGTTTACTCCTGTCCGGTGATTATGATACCCTGGAACTTCTTTTTGAGTCAGTGCCGGTAGTGCTCTCACAGCTAATCAGGACGGCGTTTATTCCCTCCGAGGGCTGCCGGTTCATCGTGGCAGACTTCTCAGCCATTGAGGCCCGGGTGATTGCCTGGTTAGCCAATGAGAAATGGCGGATGGATGTGTTCCGGACACACGGCAAAATATACGAGGCGTCAGCCTCCCAGATGTTTAAGGTGCCGCTGGAGTCTATCACCAAGGGAAACCCGCTTCGGCAAAAAGGCAAAGTAGCGGAACTGGCCCTTGGATATCAGGGCGGCCCCGGGGCGCTCATCACGATGGGGGCTCTAAAAGAAGGGCTGACCGAGGAAGAGCTGCCAGGGCTAGTCAAGATGTGGCGGCAGTCCAGCCCTAGCATAGTACAGTTCTGGTATGACGCGGGCAGTGCGGCCATGGAAGCAGTCAGGGAGAAGAAGTCCGTATCCCTGCAGCACGGTTTAAATTTCTCCTATGAGTCCGGGATCTTGTTCATTCGGTTGCCGTCTGGCCGGCGCTTGGCATACGTCCGGCCAAGGATAGAGACTAATCCCCGCTTTGATAAGCCTGCCCTAAGTTTTGAGGGGCTTGACCAAGTGAAAAAACAGTGGATGCGTATGTTCACCTACGGAGGTCGGTTGGTCGAGAATATTGTTCAGGCAACAGCCCGGGACTGCCTGGCTGAATCCCTGTTAAGGCTGGACGATGCCGGATATAAAACAGTTATGCACGTCCACGACGAGGCTGTGCTAGATGCGCCCTATGGGCAGGGAAGCCTGGAGGAAGCCTGCGAGATAATGGGTCAGCCAATTAGCTGGGCTCCCAGGCTGCCGATGAAAGCTGCCGGGTTTGAGGGTAATTACTACAAAAAGGATGATTGATATGAAAATATACATGGCTTCCTCCTGGAAAAACAGCTCCCAGGTTCGGGAAATCGCCCAATACCTGAGAACGTGCGGTTTTAAGGTTGATGATTTTACGGATGATAGCCGAGGGCGCTATGTTTTTCACTGGTCAGAAATAGGAGACCTCTACGAACTGGACGCCATTAATTTTCTTCGTGATGAAAGGGCACAACGAACTTTCCGAGAGGACAAAAAATGGATTGATTGGGCTGACGCCGTGGTTCTGCTTCTCCCCGCTGGCAGGTCCGCGCATCTTGAAGCCGGATACGCAAAAGGGACCGGAAAGCTACTCATCATATTGGGTGATTTCCCTAAAGGCGAATTTGACGTAATGTACGGCTTTGCTGACTTGTTAACTAGAGACGGTACCAAGATAGGGCCTTTTCTGAAACAAAAACAGGCGGAGATTGAAGCGGCTATAAGGCAACACCTTGAAGATGACGATTTTGACAAGGAGTTTTATTGATATGAATTACAACCAATTCATTGAAAATAAAAAATCCACTCTCACGCCTTCCGGTCACGCAGTTAACCGGGAAGCCCTCAACCCAGGCTTGTTTGATTTCCAGAAGGACATAGTCAAATGGTCCTTGCGCCGGGGCCGCGCTGCTATATTCGCCGGTACAGGCCTGGGTAAAACCAGGATGCAGGTTGAATGGGGGCAGAACATACACGGCCTTTCTGGTGGGGACGTGCTGCTCCTGGCCCCTCTGGCTGTGGCCTCTCAGACTGTCCGGGAGGGTGCTGCCTTGGGTTACACCGTCAACCTATGCCGTAGTCAGGACGACGTCCGCCCGGGGCTCAACATCACAAACTATGAAATGCTGCATCACTTCGAGCCGATTCTTTTCTCCGGCGTGGTGCTGGATGAGAGCAGCATACTGAAATCTTTTACCGGGAAACTACGGACTGAAATTATTGAATCCTTCGCTTATACGCCTTACCGACTGGCCTGTACAGCGACACCGGCGCCAAACGATTACATGGAGATAGGCAACCATGCAGAATTTTTAGGGGTTATGTCCAGGACGGAAATGCTATCGATGTATTTTGTTCACGATGGCGGCGATACATCAAAATGGAGGCTCAAGGGCCATGCTGAAGCAGATTTTTGGCGCTGGGTGGCGTCCTGGGCCGTGGTGCTGGAGAAACCTTCTGACCTTGGATACGAGGATGGAGCTTTCCAACTGCCGCCACTGAACATGCACGAGATTATTGTGTCGGCAGAGGGACCACCAGCCAAGACCCTAACAGAGCGCAGACAGGCCCGGAAAAGCAGCCTTGAGGCTAGAGTGGAGAAATGTGCCGAACTGGTTAATCAAAAGAGTGAATACCTTGAAACCTAAGAAATGTGCATTTTGCGGCAAAGAATTCATACCGACCAAAAACGATGAGAGAATTAAATATTGCTGTGCTGACTGCAGAATCTCTGACAGAAACAAAAATAAGTATTCAACTCAATGGACACGTGAAAACAGAGAGCGTGTTATTAAATATCGGCAATCAAGGTATGAACAAAGAAATGCAAAACGACGACAACAATATGCCGAAAACGAGAAACTAAGAGAATTATACCGAGAAAAAGCAAGGCAGTGGCATAGAAATAATCCTGAAAAGAAAAAGGACCAGCAGCTAAGAGAAAACTTTGGTATATCGTTAGTTGATTATCAGGAATTACTAGCTAAACAAGATGGTAAATGTGCTATATGCGGCTCTGCTACAAGTAAAGCCAAATCAGCTAAATATCTTTACGTAGACCACGACCATAATACAGGCGAAATTAGAGGATTGCTTTGCAATAACTGTAATTTTGCACTCGGACATTTTAATGACAATGTTAATTTACTACTCAAAGCCATTCAGTATCTAAGGGGTGATTACACTGGAAAAATGGTTGATATGGTGCAATCTAAACGCCGAACAGGACGCTCTGGAAAAAGTTTTTGAGGGTTTGTGTGTTTCAATCCGGGGCAGCACCAGCGCGCAGCAGAAAATTGAGCGGGAGCGAAAATGGCGAGAAGAAGATGTCCCTATCCTCATAACAAAACCGGTATGCTTCGGGTGGGGGATGAACTGGCAGCACTGCTCAAAAATGGCCTTTGTCGGATTAAGTGATTCATTCGAGCAGATGTTTCAGGCCATTCGTAGGTGCTGGCGGTTCGGCCAGACTAAAGAGGTGGATGTTTACATTATAACTGCCGAAACTGAGGGCGCGGTCCTGGAGAACATCAAGCGGAAAGAGGAAGATTTCCGGAACATGGTGGCTGAGATGGTGCTGTATACAAAAGATATACTATCAGAGTCCATCCGGTCAACAGAACGTGAAGTGGCAGAGTATAAACCTGAACAACGAATTATCGTCCCGTTGTGGCTAAGGAGTGAGCAGATTGCAAGTTAATACGATAAATCAAGTCATAACAAACGAATACGCCATTTATCAGGGAGACTGCGTGGAAGTCACCCGGGGACTGCCAGATAACAGTATCCATTACTCTATCTTTTCACCGCCGTTCAGTTCACTTTACACGTATTCAAACAGCGAAAGGGACATGGGCAACTCCCGGAACGATGATGAGTTCTATAAACATTTTCGTTACCTGATTAACGAGTTGTACCGGGTTACAATGCCTGGCCGGCTGCTCTCCTTCCATTGTATGAATCTGCCGACCAGTAAGGCGCATCACGGATACATCGGCATCCGGGACTTCCGGGGAGAGCTGATCCGGGCATTCATTGATGCAGGTTGGATTTATCACAGTGAAGTTTGTATCTGGAAAGACCCGGTGGTGGCCCAGCAACGGACCAAAGCCCTGGGACTGCTCCATAAGCAGATTGTCAAGGACAGTTGCATGAGCCGCCAAGGCATTCCGGATTACCTGGTGACCATGAGAAAGCCGGGGGTAAACCCGGAGCCTGTAAAAGGATGCTTTGAGGAATACCACGGCGAGACAGAAGAGCCGGACAGGTCCAAGTACACCACTGACGATGACAACCGTAATTGGTACAGCATCGAGGTTTGGCAGCGATACGCCTCCCCGGTCTGGATGGACATAAGGCCATCGAATACACTGCAGTTTAGGTCAGCTCGGGAGGAAAAGGACGAGCGCCACATATGCCCATTGCAATTGGATGTAATCGCCCGGGGCGTGGAGCTCTGGAGTAATCCCGGTGATATAGTGTTCAGCCCCTTTGCTGGTATCGCCAGCGAAGGGTACCAGGCCATAAAGATGGGCCGCCGATTTGTCGGAGTCGAGTTAAAAGAGAGTTATTACAAGATCGGGGCTAAAAATTTGGAAATGGCAACTCAGGAATTGATTGATGAAATGTTAAGTTAAAGGAGGCTTAATTGATGGATTACACCTGGATAATTACGGCTATATCAATCATCGGAGTGGTAGCAAACATCTATAAAAAACGCTGGTGTTTTGGGGTTTGGCTGGTTACTAACACCTCGTGGATGCTGATAGATTTCTATGCTGGCTTATATGCTCAATCCGTTTTGTTTGCGGTATACGTGGTTCTGGCGGCGTGGGGCTTGATGCAGTGGCGGAAAGGGTGATTAATCAGTATGGGGGCGCCAAAACAGAAGATAAGTCGCCTCGATATTCTACGGGAGCAGTTATCCAAAGACCAGTATCAGGCCTTTAAGGATGGCGGCCTGAGTGACCGGGAGGTTTTGCGAAAGCTCGGTATAGCCAATATGTCCTGGCTGGGCGTGATGAAGTGCTTAAAAAAAGAGTGGGGCATCTCCGGCATGCCTATAAATTCTCACGAAGAATCCCTTTGCAACTACTGCAAAAATGCTGTGCCCCAGCTTTGTTCCTGGATAGGAAAAAGCGACTTGACCGGGTTGGAATATAAACGAAGAATAGCGAGATATGACCGTGGAAATGGAACTTTCTATCAAGATGAAATTATTACGGTTCTAAAGTGCCAAAAGTATCAGGAAGGTGAATTACCACCATTAAAGGGGCTGATATAACGTGAGACTATCCACATACGACGCGGTCAAGCAGGCGTGGGAAAAGGCAGGAAGCGTATTGCTCCCGGATGTGCGCCTACTGGATAATATCTTCGCCGACTACCACCCGATTTATGACGCGGTGTTTGACCAGTTACAGATTACTGGGTTTACGGCCATTCCAATTGGCAGGGTGAGAAAAGTTCTGATTGCTATACACAGGGACAAAAAATACAAAGACCGGGACTTGTGGACGGCATTTCAAACCGTGCCAGCAAAGACGGGATATACCCGGGACGGTGCGGCGTATATGCGGGATAGGAAAAAGCGACTGAAGGCACTAGGGCTCTGCGACCAGTGCGGAAAGCGACCTCCAGAAGAAGGGAAAACAAAATGCCGTCCTTGCTTGGACCGTTTCAATGCATCTCAGAAAAATTACAACGCGAAGTTTAAGGCTTATTTTGTTAATATTGCGCAGCAAGGATGGTGAGGGTAAATGACGGAAACGCTAATAAGTGAAATAATGATTGATTTTCGGAATTTCCTGGACAAGGAAACAGCTAATAAGACGGAGAGCATCCTAGTTATTAAACTGCGCGGCTATAATGTAACGAAAGCGGAGAATGCCCTGATGGTGTATGATGGCCGCGAAGATATCGTCAAAAAATTCTTCGTCGCCAAAAAGGTAGAGGGTATGTCGGATAAGAGTCTTATCTATTACAGAAATACAATTTTTATGCTGCTTAAGTTTCTAGGTAAGCCAGTGCAAGAAATTACTCCTGATGACCTCAGATACTATATAGCTATCCGACAAATGAAAGACAAAGTATCAAACGTTACCGTAGACAATGAGAGACGCGTGTTTAGCAGTTTTTTTCAATGGTTGATTGATGAGGATTATATTGAAAAAAACCCCATGCGAAAGATTAAAAAGATTAAAACCGAAAAAAGGATCAAAAAGCCGCTTGCTGATGAAGAGCTTGAAAGGATACGTGATGCATGTAAAAACCCCCGTGAGCTGGCATTGGTGGAGCTTTTCATCTCAACCGGCATGCGGGTCGGCGAAATGGAGTTACTTAACCGCAGTGATGTTGATTTTGAAAATAACGAGATAACCGTATTTGGTAAAGGCTCTAAAGAAAGAGTAGTATATCTTAACGCAAAAGCAAAATTGCGGCTTATGCAGTACTTACAAAGCCGCATAGATAATGATCCGGCGCTTTTTGTTGGTCTGCAGAAACCACACGAAAGGCTTGGTATGGGCCAAATAGAAAAACTGATGAGGGATTTGGGTAATAATGCTGGGATAATGAAAGTCCACCCACACAGATTTAGAAGGACATCGGCAACTACTGCTCTAAACCGGGGGATGCCCATTGAACAGGTAAGCAAGATGCTTGGACACGAGAGTATAGAAACTACAACGATTTATGCGATAGTAAACCAGCGCAATGTTAAGGCGTCGCATGAAAAGGTTTTATGGTAAAGAATGGAGAAAATCATGGACGGAGTAAAGTTTAGGTGGATATTGACCGGCGAGGTTTTTACGGCACTGATTATCAATTATGTAACTAAAGAGGTAAGATACAAGGCTGCCATGTCAAAAGCATGGTGTGTCCTGAAATTTGAGGATATAGAAATAGTTGATAAGTCTCTGGATATAGGTGGTGCCATATGACCAACTATGAATTAATTAAAAGTATGAGCATAGAAGAAATGGCAGTAACTATAATGTGCCCTAATGAAATCGGGATGGCCAATATTGAGTGTAATAAATCGGACAATTGCAACTGCCGCAAATGTTGTCTCGATTGGCTTAATCAAGAGGCTGGTGCCTAATGAACACTTCAAAGATGTAACAGCAGAAAGTGTTAAAACTGCGAAGTAAATTTCTATTTTCTATTAAGGAGGGGAAAATGTTAAAGCCATATAAAAGTAAGCACTTTCTCGTTGTCGGCGAGAGGCACGGTCGCTTTGTAAGCAGTATGGGAGTCGTGCGTTACGTTAATGACATTAAACGTGTATGCGACACGATAGAAGAGGCTGAAATGACCGTTAAACAGAACAATACCCCAATTTGTTTTGAGTGGGGATCTTACGTGCCTAAAGAAATGTTTCGGATAACACAGGAAGCCTATGATTAAATTCTGTAATCTTAATGATTACTATCTGCGCATTTCAAAGAAAGACAACACATGGGAAAGGGGTATTTAAGTAATGGAAGATTTAGTAATAACCGCAAAAGAATTTTTAGAAGTATTAAAAAGCAAAGGAATAAAAAAGGATGACACTGGCTATAACCCAAATACCAGAAAAATAGGATACGCCAAAACTTCTTTAGCCAGTAAGAATTCCTACAGCATAAGTTTTTATTACTTCGGTGTAAGTAAGGATAATATAATAACTCAATGTCCGAGAGGATTTACAAAACTACGTGGATATAAAATAAGTGACTTCGAGAACCTTGTAAGTTTATTAAAGAATTAGTGAACATTCCAAGGATTAAGCGTAACGGGTGACCAATGCTGAAAGGATGGCTTTAACTTGAGCAATTCAAAAGAAAAACCAAATCTCAAAATAAGACATGACGGCAGCCTGACCATTGCCGTAGGCCGTAGCCGGAAGGAAACCGACTGGAAGAACCGGGAAATGCTCTGGTCTGACTTGGTGGACAGGCTCAGCCGGACAAACAGAACCGGGGAGACCTACGCCGAGTATAAGAAGTTACCCAAAGCCCAACAGGGGCAAATCAAGGACGTGGGGGGCTTCATTGGTGGCACATTAAAAGGTGGCCGGCGAAAAGCTGATGCAGTGGTCTGGCGCCAGGTCATCACCCTCGACATCGACTATGCCAAAGGTGATATATGGGCCTCTGTAGAGACGATGTTGGGTTGTGCATGCGTGATGTACTCCACGCATGCCCACAGCCCGACAACACCTCGTTTGAGGCTGGTCATTCCGTTGATCCGTCCTATCACTCCAGACGAATACCCGGCAGTTGCCCGGCGCATTGCGGCCGATCTGGGGATAGACTTCTTCGATGACACCACCTATGAACCCCACAGGCTCATGTACTGGCCCTCAACGTCCTCTGACGGTGAGTATGTGTTCAAGTTGGCTGATGAGACCTGGCTGGATCCCGATACGGTTTTAGCCAGGTACCCGGACTGGAAGGATACATCATACTGGCCAGAGTCCTCCAGGGTGCAGCAGGCCCGGCAGAAGCTGGCAGACAAGCAAGGGGACCCGCTGGCAAAGCCGGGAGTAGTTGGTGCCTTCTGCCGGACGTACACCATCCAGGATGCAATTGATACCTTTTTGTCTGATGTGTATGGGCCCGCAGGGGATGGGAGGTATACATTTCTCCCGGGAAGTACCGCTGGCGGTCTGGTGGTATATGACGGTGACACGTTTGCCTATAGCCACCACGGCACTGACCCGGTGAGCGGCAGGCTGGTCAATGCCTTTGACCTGGTCCGGCTGCATAAATTTAAGGAACTAGATGATGAAGTAGAACCCGGAACGCCGACAGTAAAACTGTCATCATTCACAGCGATGCTGGAGTTTGCTGAAGATGATGAGCATGTACAGGAGACAAAGCGCCAAGAACGTTTAGCCGCAGCGGAAGCTGATTTCCAGGGAAAAGAAGTTAGCCCGCTAAAGCTTTTCTTTGAAAAGAAACGATTTGTGCCCATGTATATGGGTGAATGGTTTTTGAGGCAATATGAGGCTATAGTTCTTCAAGATGACTTGTACGTTTACGAAAATGGTAAGTATACCCACGGGGAAAGATTATTCCGAGAAAAAGCTACACTGGCTTTGAAATCGGAATTTCAAACGAGTCGAGTAACAGAGGCCTTAAATTATATAAAAAACACAGCCCCAGAAATAGCTGCTGATGAAGCCGCGAATACAGGTGAATATCTAAATCTCCGCAATGGATTACTCAACTTAGAAAATTTCAAGTTCACAGAACATACTAAGGATCTTCGTACAATCGTGCAACTACCGGTTGAATATGACCCTAATGCAAAATGCCCGGCAATTAATACCTTTTTAGACGCGGTTGCCCCTGACAGTATAAATGTAATTGAAGAAATGCTGGGATACTGCCTAATATCAACGATGAAATATGAAAAGGCCTTTCTCTTTCACGGAGAAGGCGGCAATGGGAAAGGCACACTTATAGCCATTATGCAGGCATTTTTTGGCCCAGAGAATTCCTCCAATGTTGCTCTGCAATCATTAACCGAGAACCGGTTCTCGGCAGCTGAACTATTTGGAAAAATGGTAAACCTACACGCGGATATACCTAATAGACTGATTGAAGACACATCATTATTCAAGGAGCTTACTTCGGGGGACCGCATACAAGCGGAGCGGAAGCACAAGGCCCCATTCAATTTTTGCAACCGTGCCAAATTGGTATTCAGCGCAAACGAGCTATCTTCCTCAAAGGATAACTCGGAGGGCTTTCACAGGCGCTGGGTTATTATACCGTTCCCCCATAAATTCGGCAACAGGGGACTTAGGCAGCGATTATTCTTATCTGAAGAGCTTTCAGGTTTGTTATTACGGGCTATCAATGGTTTAAAGCGCTTACGGGCCCAAGACGGCTTTTCTGAGCCGGAGGGAATTAAGAAAATGGCAAAAGAGTACCGGGAAAAGAGCGACAGTGTCTATCAATTCTTGAAGGAATGTTGTGAATACAGTCCTGATGAAATGGTGGGTAAGCAAGAATTATATGATGCCTATCGGGATAAGTGCCGAAATTGGGGGTGTTACCCGGTTAACCAAGCTAACTTTAACGCGAAGATTAAAGCCATATGCCCTGAAGTAACAGAGTACAAAAAAACTTCACCGAGACGATGGAAAGGTTTAAAAAAATTAGTGGACCCAGATGATTTTTTAGGCTAAAGGTGGACGGGCAGTGGACGGGTGGACGGGTGGACGTCCACCAAAAATAAAAATTTAAAAACCTTTAAATTATAACAGAGTGGACGGGTTTGTGGACGACGTGTGGACGATAGGTGGACATAGTGAAACTATTACAGCCTTAAGGAAGTGGACGAGGTGGATGACTCTTATACTTTATATATATGAAGAAAATAGAAAATATATATAAGATAAAAATCTATAATTAAATATATAAAAGAAGTATAGGGGGCGTGATCACCCGTCCACCCGTCCAAAAATTAAATCTTAGGAGGTCAAAAGCGTGGATGAACAACAAATTTTAAACGCCACGTTGATGGAATACACAGGGTTGGATAAAGAGACAAAATCTGAAATTGATTGGTGGGTACAAGAATATATCCGACCAGCAAAAGCTGCGAATCCAAATCACACCAGCTACGGTTTGAAACATCTTTTTCATTCAGTTACAAAAATTTATGTTACAAATGGCCAGTTTAAAGGTGCCATGCTGGAAAACGGGTATTATCCCGTGGACCCGAAAGAGCTTAACTGGCTATACGAGATTGAAAATGTACGTATGCCTGGACGACATCAACCAGAAGCGGTTTTAGAAAAAAGATTTAGCAGAGAAATTAATAAGCGAAACGGTCTAGCATTAAAGTTTATATCCCCAGGCTGGGCAGGAGCACCGGACAGGATTGTTCTTCTTCCGGGAGGATCGACTGTTTTTGTGGAGCTAAAGGCATATGGCAAGAAACCGGAGCCTTTACAAATAAAAAGGCATCAAGAGCTTGAAAAACTCAGTTTCCCGGTTAGAATAATTGATTCTGAGGCTGAATTACAGGCATTCTTAGAGGAGTTTTTCCCCTATGATTTTTAAACCACACGTATACCAGCAATTTGCAATAGAACGTATTTTGGAACAGCCAGCAGTCGGGCTATTTTTGGAAATGGGTATGGGTAAGACGGCCTGTGCGCTGACTGCGGCAGCGGAACTCCTACACAACTATTTCGATGCCGTCCGAGTTTTGGTGATAGCACCGAAGAAAGTGGCAGAAGATACATGGCCCCGGGAAGCAGATAAGTGGGATCACCTGCAATACTTAAAAGTATCCAAAGTGTTGGGGCCAGAGAAAGACCGCATCCGAGCATTGAGCATCAAGGCTGACATATATGTCATCAATCGTGAAAACACTGAATGGCTGGTTGACCATTTCGGTAAAAAGTGGCCTTTTGACCTAGTGATAATAGACGAGCTGTCCAGTTTTAAATCTTCAAAGGCCAGAAGGTTCAGAGCCCTTCGCAAGGTCTTGCCATTTATAAAAAGGATTGTGGGATTAACCGGTACGCCGGCGCCTAACGGCTTAATGGATTTATGGGCACAGGTTTATCTGCTGGACCAGGGAGAACGTTTGGGAAAAACGATTACAGGGTACAGGGACCGATATTTTCAGCCAGGTAAACGAAACCAGATGATTATTTACGAGTGGAAGCCAAAGCCCGGGGCAGAGGAGGCTATACACAAAAAGTTATCTGACCTATGTGTTAGCATGAGCGCCAAGGACTGGCTGGACTTACCTGAAAGAGTGAATAACGTCATACCGATTAGGCTACCAACAAAAGCAAAAGAGCAATATGCGCAATTAGAGCGCGATCTGGTGTTAAGAATAAGCGGCGGAGATGTGGTGGCTAATACGGCAGCAGTGCTGGCCAACAAGCTACTACAAATGGCGAATGGAGCTGTGTATGACGAGTATGGAAAGACAAAAGAATTTCATGATGCAAAGCTTGAAGCTCTGGATGAAATCATAGATGCGGCTAATGGGAAACCGGTGATGGTGTTTTACAACTACAACCATGACCTTGACCGGTTGAAAGCCAGATACCCAAAAGCCAGGACGTTGGATACGGCAAAGGATATTGCAGATTGGAATAATGGGAAAATCCAAATGCTGTTAGTCCATCCCGCTTCTGCGGGACACGGCTTAAACTTACAGGCCGGGGGTCACATTATCGTATGGTTCGGGCTGACCTGGAGTCTGGAACATTATCAACAGGCTAATGCAAGACTTGACCGGCAAGGACAAACTGAGAGTGTTATAGTTCACCATTTGGTAGCGGAAGGAACTATAGACGAGGATGTCATGAGGGTATTGAGCGGAAAGACTAAAACCCAGGATGAATTATTAAATGCGGTTAAAGCACGAATATCAAAAATAGCTGCTTAGGAGGTACGGAAAATAGGGCTAGAAAAAACGGAGGTGCTGTAAAGTGAACAAAGAAGAAATAAAAAAAGTGAAAACGTGGCTGTATACTATCTCAATAACCGAGCAGGCCATTATAAACCTTGAATCGGCGGTTGAAGACCTGGAGATAAAATTGGAGAATCCACCGTCATACATTGTTTCTGGTGTCGGCAACTACTCTGGCATGTTCTTCTCTGGTGGAGAAGAGGGTGGCAGCAAGGGTGCTTCATATTCTGAGTGGCTTGGAATGACCACGGGTAGGCTTGACTTTTTAAGGGACACGCTGGAAACTAAGCGGCGCAAGGTAAGCCAGTACAGAAACACTATGGAGTTGTTGAAGAAAGAACCAAGATGGGGGTATGAGGCCGGGGAAATAATCAGGAAGAAGTATTATGACAGGGTGAAGCCGGACAGAGCAATCTATACGATGTTTCTCTTTATCAGTCCCGAGTGGTTCTATAAGCTACACCGGCGCGGTCTACAGTATTTTTATGATGTACTACCAAATGTGTTTGCAAAACAAAAGAGTACAGTTTGAGTACAGTAATTTTAATAAAAACCATGTTAAGCTATTAGCATTGAAAGTCGAGAGTGAGGCGGTCCATCGGGGCCGCTTTTCTTTATGGGGATGATGCCGAGTGAAATCTTTTTACAGGACAAAGAAGTGGAAAACAAAAAGAAAGAAGATCCTTCGCCGTGATGAATATCTTTGTCGAGAGTGCACGAGGTACGGTAAGACTACGGCAGCCACAACAGTGCACCACATTTATCCGGTAGAACAAAGGCCAGAGCTCGGTTTGGTAAGCTTAAATCTGATTAGCCTGTGTGGTAAGTGCCACGATGGTATGCATGACAGGGCTAACAGGGAGTTAACGATTTATGGGAGGGCTTGGGTTGAGAGGGTATCCCCCCACCTCCAAGCTAAGAAATAAGAGCTAACCGGGACCGGGCTGGGGAAGTTTTTCCAATAGAGCGACCTTCGGAAAACTTTTTTGGGGGAGGTGAGGACGCTGGCGAAAATAGCAGGGAAGGAAACAATCAAACGGGCAACCATCAAGGACATGAAGGTTCTGGGGATTCACAAGCCAGAATATAACCGGCTGATTGACATATACGCTGAACTGGTTGCTCAGTATAACGAGCTGACCGAAAAGTTCAAAGATGGTGGCTATCAGTACGAGGTTGAAACAGACCAAGGGGGCAAGAAAAAAGCTCCGATTGTGGCCACTCTTGAAACCCTGCGAAAGGATATACTGGCATACTCCGACCGCCTCTGCCTCAACCCGCAAGCGATGAAAACGACGAAACCTGATGGCGGCAAGAAAAAGTCAAAACTGGCTGCAGCACTGCAAAGTATTGAAAAAGAAACATAAAAACTATGACCTGGTAATGGAGTATGCCAGGAGCATTGTTGAAGGGCGAAAGATCGCTTGCATAGAACAGATCCAAGGATGTCAAAGGTTTCTGGCAGACTTGGAAAACCCCGATTATTATTTTAACCCTAAGGATGCCGAGTTTGTAATCGGGATCATCGAAAAGACATTTGTCCATATGCAGGGCGAAAGGTTAGACGGCACTCCGCTACGCGGGGAGCCTTTTTTGTTGGAGCCCTTTCATAAATTTATAATCTATAACATTTTGGGATTTTACCATAAGGGGACCAAGATTAGGCGCTTCAAAGAAGTCTTTGATTATATCCCCAGGAAGAACATTAAAACTTCTTTCGCGGCAGCTCTGGCCTGGTCGTTGGGGCTGCTGGAGAGAAAATCCGGGTCCAAGGTTTACATAGTGGCGGCGGCGCTTCAGCAGTCCATGGAGAGCTTTAACTTTATAAATTTTAACCTTGACCAGATGGGTGAAAAAGAGAACTTCAGGGTGATAGATAATAACCAGGAGCACAGCATTTCAGGTGATCTTGGGGATGGTGCTATTCGTATCCAGGCCCTGGCCGCCAACCCAGACCGGCAGGACTCACTGAACTGCAACATTGCTATTGCTGATGAAATACACGCCTACAAGACCCCGAAGCAGTACAACATCATCAAGGAGGCCATGAAGGCCTATACCAATAAGCTGATGATCGGCATAACGACAGCCGGCGACGATATGACCAGCTTCTGTTACCAGCGGCTACAGTACTGCAAAAAAATCCTGGCCGGGACGGTCAAGGATGATGCCTACTTTGTTTTTATCTGCAAGGCTGATCAGGATGAAAACGGAGATGCCGATTATACCAACCCGGTTATCCATGAGATGGCCAATCCTGCTTATGGTGTTTCCATTCGCCCTGGCGACATAATGAACGATGCCTTGCAGGCCCAGAACGACCCGCAGCAGCGGAAGGACTTTTTAGCGAAGTCGCTGAACGTCTACACGGCGGCCATGAAGGCGTATTTCAATATTGAAGAATTCCGTGCCTCTGACCGGAGATATAACTGGACCCTGGCAGAGTTGACTAAATTGCCCGTTGCATGGTATGGCGGGGCCGACCTGTCGAAGTTGCACGACCTGACGGCGGCGGCCCTATACGGCAGCTATAGAACCGGACGCATGATAACGGTCATGGATGAAAACGGCGAAAAAGTTGAGGCACCAGAAGAGATCGATATCGCCATAACCCACGCCTGGTTTCCCATAGTGGCTGCTGCCCGAAAAGCCGATGAGGATAATATTCCGCTATTCGGTTGGAAGGATGATAGGTGGCTCACTATGAGTAACCACCCCACGGTTAACTATGCGGAGATTGTAAAGTGGTTTAAAGACATGAAAGCAAAGGGGTTCAAAATAAAGCAGATTGGCCATGACCGGAAGTTTTCCAGGGAGTATTTTTTGGGAATGAAACAGGCCGGTTTTTCCATTATCGACCAACCGCAATATTTCTGGAGGAAGTCGGAAGGATTCCGAAGGATTGAACAAAAGGCCAAGGCCGGCGTATTCTATTACCTGCATTCCGGCGCCTTTGAATATTGTACCCAGAACGTGAAGGCCATAGAAAAGACTGATGACATGGTTCAATATGAAAAAGTAATGCCAACACAGCGGATTGATATTTTCGATTCTGCTGTTTTTGCTTGCTGCCAGCTACTGGAGAACCTGGAGAAATCATCGAAAGCAAGGGGGTGGCTTGATGAGTAAAAAGCAGCGCAATAAAAGCAGTACCCGGGCTCCCACTCAAAAAAGGAGTGACACTTCCTGGCTCTGCTCGGTGGATGCCTATAACATCCTGACGGCTGGTAATTATACTAAGCTGGCCGACTGCCCCGAGGTGAAAATGTGTGCCCATGTATATGCCGATTTGGTTAGTAACATGACGCTCTACCTTATGCAGAATACTGCGCAGGGGGATGTGCGGGTGCAGAATGAACTGGCCAGGAAGCTGGACATAAATCCTAACCGACTGCTGAAGACAAAGAAGGCATTTATGTATAACCTGGTGTGGACCATGCTTTTGCCCGGCAACGGAAATCAGGTTACATACCCCATGTATACTGCCGATGGTTACCTGGACAACCTGGTCCCGCTGAAACCTTCTCAGGTTAGCTTTATGGATACGGCGGACGGGTATGTGGTCATGTACGGCGGGCAGACACTGAGCCCGGACGAGGTATTACACTTCGTAGTGAACCCGGACCCGGAACGGCCATGGGTAGGAACCGGATATCGGGCTGTGCTGAAAGATGTGATTAAGGGTCTTCGCCAGGCTGGTGCAACCAAGCAGGCTCTCCTGGAGAGTCCGGCCCCGTCGCTCATCGTAAAGGTAGATGGGTTGACGGAAGAATTCGCCAGTGTGGCAGGCCGGAAAAAGCTGTCTGAGCAGTACCTGGACGCCAGCGAAAATGGCAGGCCCTGGTTTATCCCGTCAGATGCCTTTGAAGTCACGTCGGTCAAGCCGTTATCCCTGAATGAATTGGCCATTGCTAAAAACCTGGAGATTGACAAAAGGGTGGTAGCCGGAATATTCGGAGTGCCGCCTTTTTTAGTTGGAGTCGGGGACTTCAACGCTGACGAGTTTAACAACTTCATTGGCACCAGGATCATGTCCGTGGCCCTGACCATTCAGCAGACGTTTACCAGCGGCCTGCTGTATTCGCCCGATCTGTACTGGCGGTTTAATCCGCGCAGCCTGTACGCCTACAGTCTGAATGACATCATCACAGCCGGCAGTGAAATGGTAGACCGCATGGCCATGCGCCGGAACGAATGGCGGGACTGGGTGGGCATGGCCCCGGATAGCGAAATGGACGAACTCCTGGCCCTGGAAAATTACGTGCCGGCGGATATGCTGGGCCAACAGAAAAAACTGAACGGAGGTGATGGGTAATGAATAGAGGCGTAAGGCAGGCCAGGAGCCTCCCCACCAAATTCAGGGCCGTGGATGACGGCGGGGATAAATACATTGAGGGCTATTTTGCCGTGTTCGGCGGGATATATGAGCTTTGGCCCGGAGCCACGGAAAGTATAGACCCGGTAGCCTTCGACGGGGCGCTGGCCGATGACGTCAGAGCACTTATCGACCATGAGACCAGATTGGTCCTTGGACGCAACAAAGCCGGAACCCTGGAGCTTAAAATCGATACCCGGGGGCTTTGGGGCAGGGCCAAAATCAACCCCTCTGACCAGGACGCTATGAACCTGTATGCACGAGTAGAACGCGGAGACGTTGATCAGTGCAGCTTCGGGTTCGATATTTTGGAAGAGACTACTGACTGGCGTGATGACGGTACCATCCACTGGACCATTAAAAAGGTCAAGCTTTATGAGGTATCAGTTTGTACGTTCCCCGCCTATGAAGATACTTCAGTGGCCGCAAGGAAAAAGGATTACGACCAAATAAAGACCCGTCAAATCCAAGCGTGGCGGGATACCATGAAAGCGAGGTTAAAAAAGAATGGCACTAAAACAGTTAATACTCAGTAAGCGCATTTCGGGGCTGAAAAGTCAGTTGGATGAATTGCGGAAGAAGGATGCAGAGTTTGCGACCCGAGCCGAAGAGCTGAAAACGCGTGAGGCTGAGCTTGAATCAGCAGTAAACGAGATTACTGAAGAGACCTCGGAAGAGGATAAGGCCACCGTAGATGGATCCGTCGTAGCTTTTGAGGCTGACCAGGAGGCTCTTAAAGCTGATCAGCAAGATAACGACGACGCCAAGAAAAAACTGGAGGATGAAATTCAGACCCTGCAGAAGGAGCTGGACGAAATCGACGCCCGGGCAAAAACTCCTCCGGCAAGCCCCCCAGCTCCGGTAAAAACGGAACAAAGAAAGGATGAGCAACACATGAGCAATCGCATGAAGTTTTTAGGTGTTCTTTCCCCGGAGCAGCGCAGCGCGTTTATTGCCCGGGACGATGTAAAGGATTTCCTGGCCCGTGTCCGTGACTTCAAAGGGCAGCAAAGGGCTGTCACCGGTGCAGAGTTAACCATTCCCGAGGTAGTGCTTGACCTCCTAAGAGATAACCTTAACCGGTACAGTAAACTGATCACCAGAATCAACTTGAAACCGGTACCGGGAAAGGCCCGTCAGAATGTTGCCGGAACAATTCCGGAAGCAATCTGGACAGAGGCAGTCGGAAGCCTGAATGAACTGGCCTTACTGTTCAATCAGGTCGAGGTTGATGGCTATAAAGTCGGCGGATTTGTTCCGATTCCTAATGCCACGCTGGAAGACAGTGATCTGAATCTCGCAAATGAGATTCTTGATGTGTTGGGCCAGGCAATAGGCTATGCGATTGATAAAGCTACCTTGTTTGGTACCGGCGCCAAAATGCCTGTCGGTATTGCTACCCGCTTGGCACAGACTGCGCAGCCGTCATATTGGGGGACCTACGCGCCGACATGGACCGACCTGCATTCTACCAACATTCAGAAAATCGATCCAACCAGCATGACAGCAGAGGCATTTTTTGCCGCGCTGACCCTAAAACTTTTCATCGCCAAACCGAACTACAGTAACGGTCAAAAGTGGTGGGCAATGAACAGCAACACCTATGCGGTTATCATGTCCAAAAGCGTAACCTTTAACGCTGCCGGTGCTCTTGTTGCGGCGGCTAGCCAGACCATGCCCATTGTTGGGGGTGACGTGGTTCTGCTTGAGTTTATTGCTGACAATGACATAATCGGTGGCTATGGTTCCCTTTACCTGCTAGCGGAGCGGTCCGGCAGTCAACTTGCATCCTCTGAGCATGTCAGGTTCCTTGACGATCAGACCGTGTTTAAAGGGACCGCCCGCTATGACGGTATGCCTGTAGTCGGCGAGGGCTTCGTAATAGTGAACATTGCCAATGTTGCCCCCACCACTACCACCACATTCGCGTCTGATGTTGCCAACACTGTAGCAACGCCCAGGGCGCTGCCAATCGCAGGAGCCTATACCGGAGCGCAGAGTGTAGCACTTACTTGCGCAACCGCTGGAGCTACGATCTACTACACCGTTGACGGCAGCACCCCGGACGCTACCAAGACTGCATATAACGGACCGATTGCTGTCGCAGCTACCGCTACCATTAAGGCTATTGCAATTAAGTCCGGATTGACCAACTCTGCCGTGCTGAGCGCTACTTATACCATCAGTTAAGGAGGAAAGCCTATGAAAGCTACGGTTAAAAGGTACTTTGTCGGTTTCGACCGGGAATTCAATCCCGGCGAAACCGTTGACCTGTCCGCCGAGAAAATAGAGCAGTTAAACGGGACAGGATTGGGAATTATCCTTGAGGTTGATGGGGACCCCGAGTGGCCGAAGCATGTCGGCGGCGGCCACTACGAGTTGTCCAACGGAGAAAAAGTGAAGGGTAAGGAGGGTGCCGTTGCAGCTCAGGCCGAGATTGACGCATCTGGTAGTTAGGGGGCGCTGATGTATGGACACTGCAACAGTAATGGCCCTGGTAAAGGAACGCCTGGGCATAAAAACCACCGTGCGGGATACATACCTGACCGCCATTGTCAACGGCGTAATGATGGAACTGCAAGATGAAAAGGGGTTGGTGCTGGATGGTACCAACCCCTATCACCTTATATTTGTCGTTGATTACGCTACCTGGAGGTATCAAAGCCGGGACAAGGACACAGGGTTGCCCAGGCATTTGCAGTATCGTCTGCACAGCCTGTTTATCCATGTAGGGGCGGCCAACCTGCGAGTAGACGCCGTTGTAATGGTGGATATTTTGCCGGCCTCCCCGGCAGCCTATACCGTCTACATCCTGCCCGATGGTAGCAAGCAGATGTATATTGATGGCGTATGGACAGTGGTAAATCTGGTTGATGGTTTTTGGGTGGTGGTAACGTGACCTATGACTATGAGCTGACACTAATCAGTCAGACCTACACCGAAGATGAGATAGGCAACCAAATCCCTGTAGAGACGCAAACGATCATTCTGTGTGGCCTGAAATCCGTGGGCAGGTCAGAGTTTTATAACGCCGCCAGCACCGGGCTCAGGCCGGAAATGGTTTTTGTAGTGCATGGTTATGAATACGACGGCGAATCCATTGTTGAGTTCGAGGGGACTAGGTACCGTGTAATCCGTACCTATGCGGTTGATTTTGAGGAATTTGAAATAACCGTAGAGAAGGTGGCTGCCGATGACTGATGTGAGGATTGACCAACTATCTGACGCAATCGCACAGGCCGTTCGGGAGTACACTGAGGATGTAAGTGCGGGCATTGAAAACGAGGTCAAAAGTACGGCTGATAAGGTGTTGAAAGAGGTTAAATTGCTTGCCCGAAAAAATACCGGGGAGTATGCAAAAACCTTTACCAAGTCGGACAAGTCTCTACCCGGTAAGCGGCGGTATGTTATTTGGAACAAAAAGCACTACAGGCGAGTCCACCTGCTGGAGTTTGGCCATGCAAAGGTTGGCGGCGGCAGGGTGCGGGCCTATCCGCATCTTCGGCCAGCTCACGATAAATATGCCGGGGAACTGGAGGATAATATCAAGCGGATTATCCGGAACGGAGGTTGATGGCTATGACCCAGGAAGAATTTTGTACAGCCCTGAAAAGCCTGGGCATACCGGTGGCCTACGGCGAATTTAAAAAGGCTACCGCGCCGCCATTTATCACTTATCAATTCGCTTACTCCGGTGATCTGATGGCCGACAACGTAAATGCCATCGCCCTGGATAATTTTCAGGTGGAACTTTACACAGTTACGAAAGACCGGGTCCGGGAAAAGCTGGTGCAGGATAAGCTCAAATCCCTGGGCCTGCCATACAGCAAGATAGAAGCCTGGCTCGATGAGGAAAAAATGCGCCAGGTAGTTTACGAAATTCAATTAATAGGAGGGTAAGTATATGCCTGAAGCAAGTCAGATCGGTCTAGATATGTTTCACTACGCGGAGGTTCTTACCGATACACCAGCCGTGTGCGCCTATGACACCCCTGTAGCAATTACAGGATCAATTGCTGCTGATGTGAAGAATAACGGAACAATAACAACTCAGTATGCTGATGATGGACCGGCAGTTAACGCTTCCAGCAGAGGAAGGGTGGAGGCAAGCCTTGAATTTACTAATGTGTCTCTTTCCCAGAAAGCATTTATACTTGGGCATGAGGTCATATCCGGGGTTATAGGGCCGAAAGCAAACGATACTCCCAAGGATTTAGCTATTGGATTCAGAAGCCAAAAATCAAACGGCGCTTATCGGTATAAGTGGATTTTGAAGGGGAATTTTTCCGTCCCGGATAGTAACAACAAAACCCGCGAGGATAAAATCAATTTCAATACTACCAAAATGCAGTATGTTGGTCTTCGCCGCGAGTATGACGGCAGGCTTGAGTGGGAAGCCGACGACGACGACCCCGCCGTTCCAGCTAGCGTGATCACCAACTGGTTTAATGCCGTTCCGATCACAATCGCTACACCTGACGCCCTGACCCTGACACCTGTTCCCGCAGATGCCGCCACAGGTGTTGTAGTATCGTCCAACCTGACGTTTACCTACAATAACGCGCTGAAGGACGGTCAACTGACGGACGATTATTTCTACGGCATGAAGGCCTCTGATGGTAGCAAAGTTGCAGCTGCGCTGTCTATTGACGCTGCCAAGAAAGTTGTCACGCTTAACCCGACTAGTGATCTTGAGGCTGCCACTGATTACATTGCTGTAACATCCGGGCTTGTAACTGACGTATTTGGTCAGAAACTTGCTGCTGGCACAACTCTTATTAACTTTACCACAGCTTAACAAACGGGCGGCCATAGCGCCGCCCTTCCCATTACATAACTAAATTTTAGGGAGGTAATTTTATGGCCGTTCCCAAAATTACGCTTGAAGGCAAGGAGTACATGGCCAGAAAGCGTAAAGTTAAGCAGATGAAACAATACGGCAGATGCTTGAAAGAAGTAATACCCGCCATTCAGGCACTTCTTGCCGTGGGTATTGATTTTGATTCTGACAAAGAAATAGAGTCGATTGGTAAATTCGCAGACGCTTTTATAATTATCAGTGAAGATGAAAACCTGGAAAAATGCGCTGAGTTTATCGCCGCAACCATAAATCACAACGAAGTAACTCCTGAAAGAGTCATTGAAGAATTGGATGGGGAAGATCTAATTCCGCTGATTATTCAATGCATTATTTATGTCAGGACTTTTGTTGATATGAAAGTGGCGCAGTTCCCAAACGGATAAAAAACGATGGTCCACAAATAGATTTAGATGAATACCAGACTATCGTTTATTACTACCTCATGGCAGCCCGGGCTTTTGGTTGGACAGAGGGTCAAATCGATGAAACGGATTTAGAACATTTTTTTGATTTGCTTATAGTAGCAGTACTAACTGGCGATGAAGTAGAAGGTAAAAAACCCAAAAAGGTTTATATAGACCAAGTTGATATATTTTAGCGCTCTTCATGGGCGCTTTTCTATTGCCCAGGATAGGGGGTGAGAATAATCGCTGAAACTATACGCGGTATAAACGTTGTTATTTCCGGTGATACAACCGGGTTGAGCCGTGCCCTTGCTGACGTTAATAAGCAAAGTCGGGACATAACTTCAGAATTGAAGCAAGTGGAAAAGGGTTTGCGCCTGGATCCCACCAATACGACCCTGCTTGCTCAAAAACAAAGGCTTCTTGCCGATGCCATAGCGAATAGCAGGGAAAGGCTGGACCGTCTCCGCGCCGCCCAGGAACAGGTAAATCAGCAGTTTGCCCGGGGAGAAATCAACGATGGGCAATACAGAGCATTTCAGCGGGAAGTTGTTGCTGCGGAACAGGAGCTCCGCAGGTTTGAGGATAGACTGGAAGAAACCAACAGGACCTCTCGAAATCTCGGTGAGACTCTGGAAAAAGCCGGCGAAAAGATGAAGGGCGTTGGCGAGAAGATGACCGTTGCCATCACGGCCCCGATTGCTGCCGCTGGCGGCGTGATGTTGAAAGGTGCTATTGACGCTGAGAATGCAACAGGGAAACTACAGGCACAGCTTGGCCTGACTGCTGACGAAGCTGCAGACCTCGGCGCGGTTGCTCAAGACGTTTGGGTAAATGGTTTTGGCGAAAACATTGACGAGGCAACAGAATCTATAAAACTCGTCAGGCAAAACATGGCTGGGCTTGCTGAAGATGATCTTTCAAGCGTAACCCAAGGGGCTATGACCATAGCTGATGTTTTCGGGGCTGATGTAACAGACAGCACTAAAACAGCTGGCACCATGATGAAAAATTTCGGAATTAGCGGCCAAGAAGCTCTCGATTTGATCACTGTAGGTTTTCAAAAGGGAGGCGATTTTTCTGGCGAGCTGCTTGATACCCTAAATGAATACTCCCCTCAGTTTGCGTCTATGGGTATGTCGGCAGATCAGATGCTTGGAATCCTAATTAAAGGTGCCCAGGCCGGCGCTTTTAACTTGGATAAGGTCGGTGATGCTGTCAAGGAGTTTAATATCCGCGCCCAGGACGGCAGTAAGACAACTGCCCAGGGCTTTCAAATGATTGGCCTTGACGCCCAGAAGATGGGTGAGGCTATAGCCCAAGGCGGAGAAAAAGGGCAACAGGCTTTTGCCGCTACAGTAGCCGCCCTAGCGGCTATGAAGGACCCGATGCAACAGAACATTGCGGGTACAGCGCTTTTTGGTACACAGTGGGAAGATGTAAGAGCAAAAGTAATAACCGCTATGGCTGATGGTGTGCAGGGTTTAGGTAATTTTCAAGGCGCAACTGCAGCGGCTGCAAAGGCTGCGTATGATAATAACCCCGGGCTGGCTCTAACAATGGCTTTAAGAGAAGTGCAAGCCGCTATTGGCCCAGCGCTTCTTCCCCTGGCAGACACCATTAAAAACAACGTTGTCCCGGCTATAAAATCTTTGGCCGATTGGTTTGCCAACCTTTCTCCCGCAGGACAGAAAACTGTCCTGGTTATTGCTGGGATAGCTGCAGCTATAGGGCCCTTACTGGTTGTGATTGGCAACCTTATAGCTATTGCTCCGGCTTTGGGTACAGCCATTACGATAGCTACAGGACCGATTGGTCTTATAGTGGTTGCCATCGCTGCCGCAGTAGCAGCAGGGGTACTGCTATATCAAAACTGGGATAAGCTATCGACTGGCGCAAAAGCACTTGTTATGGCCTTCACGCCAATAGGCGCCATTGTAGGTGTAATAAAGGGAATTCAGTATGCTTTATCCGATTCTGTACCCAAGATTGATTTATTTGGTGATGGAGTATCTAAAGCAACCCAAAAAGCCGTTGGGGGTTTTTTAGATCTTAACACAAAGGCCACAGATGCATTAGATCAGCTTAACTGGTCAGGCCAGGCGATTACTAAAGATACCGCTAATGGTATTACAAAAACATTTGACGAAATGGGCAGTCAGATTGCCCAGGGGCTTGATAAGAAATTAAATGAATCCCTTGGGGTAATGAAAAATTTCTTCGCCAACAGCTCTGCGTTGACGCAACAAGAAGAAACGGATGCCATTAATAAAATGACAACGAGCTATGAGAACCAAAAACAAGCTATCCAGGATGGCGAAAATAAAATCAAGGAAATACTGACTAAGGCATCTGGTGAAAAACGTGCACTTACCAGCGACGAAAAACAACAAATTAATAAAATTCAGCAGGATATGGTTAATACTGGCATACAGGCGCTATCTAAGAATGAGCTCGAATCTAGAGTGATTATGGAAAAAATGAAGCAGCAAGCCGGAGATATATCTGCCCGACAGGCTGCTGAAGTTGTTCAAAATAGCGAGAAGCAAAAAGAAGGTGCAATTAAAGCAGCAGATGATCAATATGATCAAACAATCGCTCAGATTATAAAAATGCGCGATGAGTCTCACTCTATTACTGCTGACCAGGCAGAAAAACTTATTGCTGATGCAAAAAAGCAGCATGATGAAATAGTAAAAAAGGCTGAGGATACACAGAAAAAGGTTGTAGAAGCCGCAAAGAAACAGGCCGGGGACCATGTAAATGAAGTAAATTGGGAAACCGGGCAAGTTTTATCGCACTGGGAAAAATTTAAAAATGATACCGTTCAAAAATGGAATGGTATGTGGCAGGATGCTAAAAAGGCATGGAACAACATAAGAACCTCTGTGATAAGTGAAGCGGAAGAACTAAAAAGTGAGGCTAAAAATAAATTAGATGAGTTGTGGAATTATATCCAATCTATCCCCGGCGAAGCAAAGCAATGGGGCAAGGACATCATTCAGGGGCTGATAAACGGCATAAAATCGCTCCATATTCCGATGCCGCATTTTAAATTTTCGGTTCATTATGAATCAATTGCCGGCGCAGAATTTCCCGTTCCAGCTGTTGGTGTAAACTGGTACGCCAAGGGGGGTATTTTTACCAGTCCCACCATTGCCGGTATTGGGGATGTGCCGGAAGCGGTAATGCCCCTTGCAAAACTGCCGGCCTTAATGACTGATGCCCTTGTTGGTGCTGTGCAACACCTTACCAAGCCAGTTATAATAGGCGCTGGAGAGCGTGGTTCTGAGGCGGTTGTCTCGAATTCAAACAGTACGCTATCAATCGGCAATGTGCTAAACGTTGAAAGTATGACGCCAGGCACGCAAGTAGATGTGCATGCTATTGCACGCGAAGCGACTGCGCTGCTAATCAGAGAGTTAACGATTAGGGGTTTTAAACTTACCTAACGAGGTGGTAATGACATGTCTGTATTTGGCTTTCCAACATTAATAGATGAGCGCGACGGGCGCATTTTAAGTTTATCACCTGATGTTAAGAGCGATGGCTTGAAAATGTCTGATATTTGCACTTACAGATCAGGAGATACGTTTGTAACAGGGCGTCCGATTGTAAGTGACCCATCGACGTTGCTCGGAATGATATTGAACGAAAATTTAGGTGGCCAAATATACAAACCAATACTTGGTATGCTCTGCTCAAAGTCAAGGAATAGAGCTGTAGGTGTAACTAACTTATACATTGAAACGATAGACCTTGCTTATTATCCGCGTATAGCTAACGTTTATGATCTGTCGCTGGCAAATGAACATATAGCGGAATCAAGATTTAAGCTTGTAGATGGTCGCTATCCATCAGGCATTGTAGAATATACCTTTAAGAGACAATACGTTGAAGGTCAAAATACCGAAGTTCAATATGTGCGTGCTGAGTGCTTTACATGGCAGGATGTATTTTATCTTGTGTGCGATGTTCAAAATGTCGACATGCTGAATATGGGTATGATATTTAAATCAAGAGATTGGATTAATCCGGATGTTACTGACTATACAGCTGGCATTGAGACAGATGCCACAACTGGTCAGCAAATGATAGTTGTTGAAGACCACAGCACTGGTTACTTTGTTGCTCTAACGTGCACGCAGATGAACGAATACCAAATTGATACCGTACCTGTGACTGTTATTTACGGGCTTGATGAAGCAAAAAATTCTGTGTCGCATAGTGCTTGCTGTATCGGTCTTGGCAGAAGCGGTATGTCTCGCACCGGCAAGGACAAAGTAGTTTTTTGCATCTCAATGGGCATCGTAAAAGAAGATGCAAAGCAGCGCGTCGTTGCCGGCGTAACAGGTTATACCGAGGCCCTATTAGCAGCCGAAGCCTGGTGGTCTAATTTCTTTGCCGGTATTAGCACGCAATGGTTTGCTCCTGATGAGCTTAAAGTAAAGGGCTATATGGCCCTTAATCAAATAGCGTCATGTATGTATGGTGATTTCATCACAGCAGGCCTACCTAATTGGGGCGACAATTACCTGCGTGATACTGGTCATCTCATAGCACGATTAGCTCCATTGATGCCCACAGTTGCGAAAAACTTACTGTCATGGTTTAAAGATTGCACCACACTTACTAGGAATAATCATTTCGATGCTTGGCATATTGCCGGTGAACCTGGAGATTATGCAAATACGGATAATGGCGCAACATTTTTACTTGCTGCTGGTATGGTGTGGAAATACACAAAAGATATTGATTGCATGACAGCGTTAAAGCCACGAATGGACGAAGTGTTACAATATGCGCTTGATAATTATTCCGGTATAGACAATCATATTTTATGTCAGCATCCCCATGATGACCTTGACGATTATCAGGAAGCCGGAATGATAAATACGGCTGACGTTAAGTATGAGTCAATGATTGATGTACTGTGGCTTGCAGCGTTACAGCTTGTTGGACCTGTGTATTATCAGCTTGGCGATACTTCACGCAGGCAAAGCTGTGCCGTGATAAGCGCAGGATTAATGGCTGGTATTGAAGATTATAGGCGTTCTGATGGCGGCCTTGAATACGCCATTAAGCAGGATGGAACATTATATAGTACAGTTCTGAACACACGGTCAAACATATATGCAGCTGAACATTTGAATGATTCTCAATGTATGAACTGGTTGCGAAGGCCGGAAATTGTAAATGTTCTTGGTTTACTCGGATCTAATCTACACTGGGCGGTTATACCGTATTGGTTTAACGACACAACCCATGTTCAGTCTTATAAGATGTGGTCTGAACATTTACCGCTTGTAGCAATGATTGCTGCTAAGCTTGGCGACTACTATCCGCTACGCTTAATGTTGGATACGTTTCCATTAGGAGGTTGGCCTGATTATTCTACAATTGATGATGTTTCGAGTTTTAATGTACGATATTGGTCGCATGCTTATTCGCACATATGGCCGGCATCAGCAATTATAAAAGCGATACACGAACTATACAAAGTGGACAGAGGTTAGGGAGGGTATGCGATGCGTGGTTTAGAGGCATCAAAGATATTAGTAACAAACCCAGCGGATAAATTGTATGCTGCCTTTCCGAATCCTCCACTTGGATTAGTATTTTTAAATTATTCGATGGGTGACGGCAGTATACCCACGGCAAAAGTTTTACTGCCTGGCATGGCCTGGTTTGCGGTTGCGCTGTGTAAGTATGGTTCAGCTACAGCTATTGACAGGGCAAAATTAATAGCTGATTGCATAATTGATAATCTCATTGAAACGGTGGTTGATGGTCTGTCCTACACCTTACCAGCATGCCCGTATTGGAGCGAAGCAGATAACCAGTGGAAACAGCCCAAGAATGACGATTACGTTGAATCATATATCCGAGATTTATTTTTGTGTGTCTTTGCACTGCTTTGGGTATACAAAAAGACGAGCATAGAGCCATATCGTACAAATGCTATAAAGCTAATTGAGACAGCGTGGAAAATTCAAGAGGCCTTTATTGCAATAGCAGGTGAAGGATTAACTTACCCGGCATATATGCAAGGCGCTTATCCTGAGTTTATGTTGCGAACGGCAATAGCTGATCCGTTTGTACCAAGCTATTACAGGAGCCCATTGCATTTAGCGGATATAGTGTACGACGTAGCACAGTTGGCAATTGAATTATTTAACGACGCGCAGGTCACGTCAGAAAGTGCGCCATATTTATTATCTGACTTAAATGGCCGACATTACGATTACATGATGGCTAATCTTATAGATTCAACCCGTGGGAAAATGTCTGCTGGTTTGCCATACATGTTTATGGGTACTGCTGGTCAGCCAGGTCCGGAATATGCCCCTGTTGGCATGAATCTGCATCCGATTGATTTAGTTTGGGGCGATACAGATTGGACTTCCGATACAGTATTTTGGGGCACACTTGGCATGGTAAAAAATGATTCTGTAGCTAACGCGGCATTTGTTAATGCGGTTAAGGCAATAAAGGTTAACAATTACTTTTATGATATATATAAATTCGATGGTACGACAGACCCAGTATATCCGGATATAGCTACACAAGCGACTATATTTTATATTGAAATGTGTCGTATTATTAATAATCCGGATACTGTAGTGGAGCAGGCGTTGATTAATTTACAGGTCACATCATCCGATTTAAACGCTGATGGCTTGTATAAGTGGGCTGTTGAGTAGGGGGTTTGGCAATGTCTGTACACGTAATTGAATCGGTAGCCTCTGGCAGGATATTATACGGCTTTGCAATATATGGAATTGAACTCATTAAAGTTTTATCGGCGCTTATGTTTGACGGTGTTGATATAGGTGTATTTGGAGTGCGTATCCTATCTGTTTCCGGACGTATGATGCCGCCAGTAAAAAGTACAACAATTTCAATTCCCGGCAGCGATGGCACCTATTATGTACGTTCACATATAGAGCAACGAGTGCTTGATGTAAAATTATGCATTAAGGCAAAGACTAAAGCAGAGTATCTGAGTAGTACAAGTAATCTAATGACATTACTTGACCCCACAAAAGGTGAAAAGTCAATTATTTTTAACGATGATCCGAGTAAAACTTATTACGGAAGATTTGAAGGCCAATCTGAAACTTACCGTCAATATGCGTACTCAGAAAATGTCTTTACTTTTGTGTGTTCTGACCCGCTCGCATATGGAGTGCGTCAATTGTACTCTGTAACACCAGATTCCGTTATTGTAGTAGATAATAGCGGTTCACGAAGCACGCCATTTATAGCTACAATAACCGGTCCAGCAGCATTCCCGCATATTGAGGTAAACAGCAAATGGTTCAGATATGAGGGTACGCTTATGACTGGTGATGAATTAATTATTGATACTAACACCAAAGCAATGACAGCAAAACTGAATGGCGCTAATGTGGTAGATAAAATATCAGGAGAGCTATTTGAACTTGATCCGGGCTCACGTGTGGTTGCTATTTCGTCAGGTCAAATGACGCTGGATTTTACACCAAGATGGCTTTAGGAGGTTGGCTATATGTTTGAAATTTTTGACGCTGCAGGCCTAAAAAGATTGGCCATCATACCTACTAATTTGCTGCAAGACCTCAAGAGAACATCTTTCGCTAGCGGTATTAAAACGCTTGAGTTTTCAATGCCGGCTGATACAGCAAAATTCGACTATATCGTGAACGAAAATTTGGTACGTTTTGATGGCGATGAGTACCTGATTAAAAAACCTACGGTAAACATCAGAGAAGATGTTACTGTAAGCATTGATTGTCACTCAACAGCCCTGCGCCTGGCTAAAATTCTAGTGCGAGAAAAACTAGAATTATCAAGTATTGATATTCAATCTGCAATCGTAATGATCCTTGAGGCCAGCAATACTGATTGGGTAATGGGTAACTTGTATGGACTAATAGGACAGGTAAGGTCATTTATAGTTGACAAGGATACGTCTGTACTGGACGCGATAAACAAAGCACTTGAGGCTTTTGGTGCTGTAAACGAAGGCATAACCGGTCCATTCGTAAAGTTTCGCACTATTGACCGCCGCATAGACATATATGAGGATATTGGCAACGATAACGGCGTACAGATACGCTACAGGAAAAACATGCTTTCATTGTCAATGCAGACTGATAGCTCATCTTTGATAACACGCCTGTATCCAAAAGGCAAAGACGACATTACAATTGCGGCAGTAAATCCAACTGGCTTTGAATATGTTGAGAATTATTCGTACTATGAGGCACTTGGTTACAATGTTGCAGATAGCGCTGTACGCAAACGCTTACTCCAGGAAGACACATGGAACGCTACTGACTATGATAATACGGTATATCTGTATGAGGATTCGGTAAACAAGTTGGCAGCTATGGCCTGGCCAAAACTGACTTTAAATGCCCAAATTGCTGACCTGTATAGTTTATTTGGTATTACCGCCGAAAAGCTTAATCTGGGCGACTGGCTCGCGGTGATTTATGACCCGGTGAATGACGGTGTGTCGGTGATGACACGAACGCGACTGACAAAGTATGTGGAATATCCGAATGAGCCTGAAAAAAATGGAGTTGAAATTGGCACACCTCAGAAGACAATAGCTGACGTGGTAAAAGGTTCTTTGCAGATGGTTGATAAAGTCCAGAAAAGCAGGTCGATAAGTGGTTTACTGCAGGGTTTTATTGACTTAGCCGCAACGACAATTAACTGCACAAAAGGCCTGATGGAAATTGGCGACAACTATATTAACTTTTGGGCAACTGATGCTAATGGTGTTAAAACAGGTAGCGGCATGAAATTGACTCCCGGCGGCCTGGGCCTAACTGATGATGGCGGCCAAACATATGATTATGCGGTTACAAGTGATGGTATTTTGGCAAGTAAAGTAATTGTTAACGAGCTATGGGCTTTGGCCACTGAGGATGGCTTTACAAAACTTATGGCTGATGGCTTGAAAGTATTTAATGAGACTAGCCAGCTGCGAGCTGCGGTCGGCTGGTGGGAGGACGCACAGCAGACAAAACACTATGGTTTGCGCGTCCTTGATGAGACAGGTACAGTTGCGCTAATTGATGATCGGGGCATAATGCAATCCTGGCAAGAGGGCCGCGTGGACAATGTTTTTATGGAGAAAACATTGAATTTATGGGTATATGTTCCGCCACAAACAAAGGAAGTCAAGAGGTGTCTATTGCGGTTTAAAATGCTTCCGTTTAGGAGTTACGAATTAAATGCGGCAAGTGGGGGTGGAATTGCAACAACAACGGCATACGGAGGAGACAGTTATCCGACAACTGCCAGTGGAGGTTCTACGACCCGCACAAGCGATGCCCCATATTATCATTTATCTGGCTACTACTTGCCAGCAGACTGGATGAATTATGAGGGGAGTCATAACCACGGGATAAGTGGTGGTACAAGATTAGCTTTAGAAGGTGGTGGCGGTGTAACTTTTGAACAGTCAGGATCGCATGCCCATGGCCGGGACACAGGGCATGACCACGATGTATATATACCTTCCCATACACATGGCGTGACCATTCCTTCGCATAACCATAACGTAATCATTCCTTCGCATACACATGGAATGGAATATGGCGTTTATGAGTCAACAGATTTGATGCCGTCAAGAATTGCCGTATTTATCAATGGCTATGACAAAAGTGAGACGCTTGGTGGAACTTGGGAAACCGACCAAAGCGATCTTAATATTGCGCCGTTTATAAATGTCGGACAATGGAACTCAATTCAGTTGGGTTCATTGACGTTGGGCAGGCTCGATGCTACGGTATTTATTCAGGCAATTATGGGGGTATAGTAAATGAAAAATAGGCAATTCAGGGCAGAGAAAAAGCAAAAAATTGGTGAGCGGACGTTTATTGTGTCAGACAGTCGCGAACTTAGCGAAGAGGAATTTACAACGGGACTGGAAACAAAAAAACGCCGGTTAAAGGCGTTTATAGGCCAGTTAGACCCGTTAAATCAGGCAATCTTGGAGTTAGAGGAAGAAATAGCGGAGTGTGAAAAATTATTGGATCAAACCCAGTGACTTCAGGTCAGATATATTTATAAAGGTCCCGAGGTCGGTGAATTTAAGTTTGATCGTACCAGTTTTTTGGCCGTCAATAACTACATCACCGTCTACAGTTTGACCAGTATATGATCCCCAGGGAGGTGGCTGTGGGACTAGAATCTGAGCATTATTCTTTTTAAGAATCACAGTATAGGTTTTGCCAGAACTAAGTTCAAAGCCTTTGCTACTTAATTCGCGCAGAGATATTAAGCCGTTGTCTGCCGAAGTCTCTTGTGGGGTAGTTTTTACTACCGGCAAATCACCCGGTGTCCCACCAACTTGCACCTGACTGGTAACAACAACCGCATTCTTGGCGGCGTCCCACCCTACTGTAGCCCCCAGGGCCTCTGCCAGTGCCCGGGCGGGAACCAGAGTGCGACCATTGATAACCTGGGGTGGGACGTCGGAAACAATTTCTTTGCCGTTGACAATGAGTTTAATTTGGTCAGCGGCCAGTGAAAAGGTGGTGGTGGCCAGGATAAGCCCGGCAACGAGCCCGGAGAGTAGGCCGAGAGAGAAGCGTTTCATTAGGGGAACCTCCTTTGGTTTTTGTTATTCTATTTATCGACTAATAAAGTATTTCCTTTAAAAAACATTGTCGAAAAAATGGTAGGGAAACAACACAACTAAATATGGACAAATATTCGTAACCGCCAGGGGGCGGTAATTTTATTTAAGGAGTGGTTGATTATGAAAAATATCAAACCAAAATTCATGCCGCCTGAAACGGAAAACCCATTTGCCTATGAAAAAGAAATACCTTACGAGGAAGCCCGCAAGGTAAAGAACGAAGTCATGGAAGTCCTTGCAAGGTACGGCCTTACAATACGTCAAGCCGCCGCCATGCTGGACGTAATTAAGGATTCGATGCTTGACAGGGTTATTATGGTAAAATCTAGTCAATAAACTTAAAATCCCAGTACTGAACAATGTTCCCCATTTCGTCGGCAACAGCAAGCCCTTCTCCTGCGGCCATAAGTATGCCATGTATTTTTTTCAAGGCTTCAAAATTGACTTGCGGAAATTGACTTTCGCAGTTAGGACAAGTTAACGAGCTTTTCCTGGCAAGGTTCTCTGTTGTAATATTGAAACTCTCTCCACAGCCAAAACATGTAAATTGTATTTTCAAAAACTTCACCTCCTCTCTTCGTGAATATTCGTCACACCAAAGCGATTATTCGACACCGGGGAGGTGTTGCCTTTAAAAAACATTGTCGAATTTTGACGCCAGCAGGGCGTCTTTTTCCTTTGCTCTGGCCCGGGGGTGGGGATCTGCCTGGGCAACATTAGGAATCAGGGGGGTGGGGTGGTTGGCGCCAGAGGAAGTGCTAACAGCATTGGTTAACGCAATGCAGGGGGACAT
>CAZXQO010000032.1:0-49851 GCA_964643075.1 uncultured Peptococcaceae bacterium | reverse complement strand
GGATGGTGTTTCCACTATAAGGGATTGTTTCTTTTTCTATGTCCTTACCTTGGGCGTTATCAAGATGTTCCGAATGAACAGCCCTTTCCCTGGTCTCCGTTCCATGACGCTGTTCTACCGACAAGCCTGCATCAATGGCTTTTTCTTCACACGGTGCCTCAGTTATCTTTAAAGGAACACCTTCACATAAAACAGTGTTATTCTTAACGGTAATACTATTTATCCAGCATTTCTTACCGTCTCTCGGGTGCTTATAAACAATCGTATAATATCCATCTTTGAACGGGCCGTTTACTTCGGCAACTATACCGCCGGTACCATAATGAGTTTCAATCCGACAGCCTATGATAGACTTGACTAGATCCAGATCCTTAACCGTATCAGTTTCTGAAAATTCTATTTCCTGATCCTTTTCTTCAGTTGACTGATTAATTTCTGGGTCATCTTCATCTACGCCCTTATACAACGGTGTCAAATTTTTTACAGTGTTGTATTCCCATTTACTTATAGCCTGTTGGGTTACACCCAGTTCCTCCGCCACTTCTTCCTGTGTCTTCCCCTCTGCCCTCATCTCCAGAGCCTTTTCCCTGATCTCTTCCCTGGCTTCTTCACGTTCCGCTGCCAGGTCTGCCACCCAGTTTTGAACTGTCTGCCTGGTTACTCCCAAAACACCGGCTATCTCTGTTACCGGCCTGGTGTCATACCACTTCCTGGCCAGTTCCCGGATTTCACGTCTTGAGAGGGGTTTGCCGTGTCTTAAATTCAGTTCAACGGCTCTGGCGGCAGGGTCGTCCGGTTCCTCTATTGTTACCTCAACATCTTCCACGTTTGCCTTTTTATAAGCCTCATATCTGTGACTGCCATCCAGCAGAGAACCATCCGGCATCACCACCAGTGGGGGAAATATAGCACCGGCGTCCATGGCATCGCTGTAGCGATTTACAGTTTCCGGGTCGAAATGATCTCTCGGGTAAATCTCATCGTCGATTTTTATTTCTGATATTTTCATCGGCAGTCACATCCCGATAAGCCTATTTTTAGGAACGAACGTTTGGCAGGTATTTCCTTTTTTAGGGAGAATAATTAAAATTTATACTCGTCGTCAGCAACTAACTGTCTATTTACCCTGCCATAGCTCCCGTTTTCGGCTCTGGCAGGGGCTTTTGGGGTTTGGTTAAGGTCTTTATGCCTGGAATTATCCCAGCAGCCCTGTAGGCTATTTCCAGGGCTTCTAGGACGGCGTTGATATTCTCGGGTGATTGTGGGTCTGAATATTTTTTCGTAATTACAATTTTGGATTCTTGAGACATAAAATCACTCTTTCTTTTTTATCTGTCCCATGGCCAGGCCTCTTGCGTAACGACCGGCCCATGTTACTGCGCAGTCATCGCCGATCCACCAACGACACCTGCTTTGCTTACATGGCTGGTCTATTGGCATCCAGCCGGATGTATTTTCCATTAAATATGCTGACAGAGCTGGACAGATTTTTGCTTGGCGATCTTGTTTGGTCTCCATGGATTATCTCCTTTCGGTACCCGTGGGATCTAACATTTCCTCCTGGATACTATAGTGTACATCGTCGGCACAAAAAAGTTTCTCAAAGCTAACGTCAAGGACATCACAAATATTTTTTACTATGATGGCTCCGGGTGTTTTTATACCCCTTTCAATATCAGATAAATAAGGACGTGAAATACCTACCTTTATTGAAAGCTGAGTTTGAGACATTTTCCTGTTTTTACGGCATTCCGCTATTTTATTTTTCATAAATCCTCACCATCATTGGTTACTATAGTTACCTGTTTGTTAACTTTAGTGTACTTCTCATATTCTATCGCTCGGTTCTTGTGCTGTCAACTATAAAATACTAAATATCGTGGATTTTTATTTAAATGTCTGCTATAGTTAACATGGGAGTTGTTATAATGAAATTAGGGAAACTAATTAAAAGGTATCGTGAAGAAAATAGGTTATCCTTGCGAGAATTTGCCGAAAAAGCATCATTAAGTCATGCCTATATTGATAAATTAGAAAATGGTAAAGATCCTACAACTGGTAAACCAGTTATGCCTACAATGCGAACAATAAAATTAATTGCAAAAGCCATGGATATATCCACTGATGAACTCATGGCTGAAGCTGGATACACCGATCCTCCCAAACCTCAAGCCCTTGAAGGATTAGATACGTTCTTCTTGCGAGCCATTGGCAAGCTATCACCCGATGGGAAAAAGAAAGTCTATGATTATATTGAAATGGTTGATGCATTAGAAAAACAAAAAAAGAAAAAATGAACCACCGCAAAATATAAGCGGTGGTTCTGTTGTATTGTTAACAATCGACAAATTTCAACAGGAGTTGACATTTTGACTGAATCAGCTGCAACAATAGAGGCAAGATTGTTAGTCAATGCCATTAAACCAAAATACCCCTTGGATATTTCCTGGTTAGCCAGTCATGTACTTGGTAAACCAGTTATTATTGACGAACAAGACTTTCCAATAAGCATATGTGCCATGATTGTAGACAAGCCGTTTTATTCGTCTGTACATATCTGCGTTAACAGTAACAGGCCCCTTGCAAGCCAGCGTTTTGGAATAGCACATGAATTGGCTCACATATACCTGGGGCATCAGGGTAATATTAGCTTCATTGAGGAAGAAGAAGATCCGGTTCTCCATTCCGAAGCTGATGATTTTGCAACTGAGGTACTCGCCCCGAAACACAGGGTACTTTCCCTTGCATGTAAATACAAGGATCCAATGGACATGATTAACCAGATCTTACGCGGCTATAGAGTAAGCTTGGAAATGACATGCAGAAGGCTTTTGGAGCTTGAAATATACAACGGAGCTTTTATTTTCTTTAATGAATCGCAATCGCTTTTTACTTATAATAGCCCTGGTTTTAAAGTCAACAAACAAATACACAGCCTCCCCAAGATGGAGCGAGGCTGCTTAATATCCCAAAAAGAAACAATAGACGGTATACCGGTGAAATACTACATTCGGCGCTTTAAAAGTGGTAATTTTTTAATAACATGGATTGAGGAAAAATCAAATTCAAGAAGACCTTATGAAAAACATTTATGTGAACCTTCCCACCTTCGCTACGCTAAGAGGTAGGGGCTTCAGGGAGCATACTAGCTCAAAACTTGGGCGGCCACTTGCCAGGTGATTAGTTTACATTTAAGATCAGATGGCTATATAGGCCACGGGGTCACTTTATTTTTTCCTGCCAGCAATCCACCATATTACCATGAGGACGGAAAAGCCAGGTAGAATCAAGTATATATGTCGATGGCTGGGTTTGGGTTTCTGTTGATATCCCGGAATTCACTGGCGCCTTTGATCAGGCCGTCATGTCCGGTAAGCACCAGCAGGTCCGGCCTGTGTTTAACCAATATTTCCATCAGCGCTCCGGCCTGCCTTTCCTCGGGAACATTATATCCGTGGCAGGGTATGTTTAATTGCTTGTATGTGGTCATGCAAAGGTCCAGATATTCCTTATCCCCGTCAATGTGCACCAGTGAGCCGGGCAAATCAAAACTTTCTATCTCCTCATGATTGCCCTGGGTTGCCCTTTTCAGTCTCACCAGCCGTTCCATATCCCTGCGCTTAAATACCTGCTTTTGCCGCTCAAGATTACATTTGGCGCAGTTATGCCAGAAAGAGGAAACCTGACCGGAATCGATTTTACACAAGTCGTCCACCGGCGCCGTTGCCTTCAGGCGCAGGTCCAGACCTTTCAGCCTTGAATATTCAACTCCTTTTTCAATAAAAACCCTGGTAACCTTGAAGTAAATATCACAGCCATAAGAAACGCGACCCACCACGTCACCTACTTTTATTGACGCCATTAGGAGTTACCCCCCTTAAAATTTATCCATATTTACATCCTATGGAAATGGGTGGCAAAATGTGAAAACTGCCTATAAATATAAAAAAGCACACTGCAGACCGCTTAAACCGGTCATTTTGTGTGCTTATCGGCAACGCTGTCAAGGGGACGGGGTTATTGACATTTCTATGCTTTTATAAAGAAACGTCTTTCAGATTGGGTCATGTCTCCGAGAGATGTAATTATTACCTAAGGTACTGTAGCAAAATGTGGCAAAATAGACATGGGAATATTGGACTGAGGGCGGGCCTCACCTGCCGGGGATGATAAATCCGAAAGGGGGTGAGGCAGAAATGATTCAAGCATCTGACGCAATTCAAATCGTAATAGCCGTTATTCTTCTGCTAACCCTCGTCGTGCTAATCGCCGACCGCAGGCGTTAAATGCGGAACCCCTTAAACTGCGCCAACAGTTTAAGGGGCCGTTTTAATACCTCGGCAGTGTGAGGCACTAGCGCCGTTCCTCAGTTCCAGTATTCCCATTTAAAAGAAGTAACAACTCTTTAGGTAAATAATATAACCAGATTCTAGTATTGTCAAGAAATTGAATCTGTTTAGCTTAATGCCTCCGAAGTCCGCAAGACAAGAGCCGCCCCTATTTGTCTTCTTTACCCTCTCTGAACTCACAGGGAGTAAAACCAGTCCATTTCTTAAACGCCCTGTGGAAAGCACTTGTTTCAGAAAAACCGATAAAATAGGCGATTTCATCAATTGAAACACTTTTATCCTTCAGATAAGATGCAGCCAGATCCTTGCGGATATTATTAAGCAGCTTGATATAGGAAGTACCTTCCCTTTTCAAATAATACTGCAAGCTTCTTTCGCTCATCGCCAGCTTATTGGCGACCATCTTGACAGACGGGATATTGCCTTGCATTTCCTCCAATATGATACGGCTAACCTTAACCATGAATGACTCTCTTTTCTCAAGTTTATTAAGAGTTTCCCGGGCAAATTTCTCAAAAAACAATAACAAATCCCTGTTGGGCTCGATAAACGGTAATCTAATAAACTACGGTTGAATACAAGAGCATTCTCCGGACAATCAAAAATGACCGGACACATAAAAATTCGCCGGTATTCCGAGATATCTTCCGGAGCATGGTACATAAAGCGAGCCTCATCCAAAGCAAGCCTTTCTCCGGTCAAAAGCCTGGCATAGGCAAGCATTCCTGAAAGCCTGTAGTCCCATAATTGCCTGTTATTTACCAGGGAATGGTTCGCCGGTAGGCAACTGATGATAGCGGAATCACATTCCAGACGGAGATGAGAAATACTTGTCTCATCAACAATCTTCTCATAAGTACAATATTTTTCAACCGCTTCACCCAAAGAGCGGCAGTTCATCAGTACATATTGATAAACTATAAAAAACACACTGCAGACCGCTTACCGGTCATTTTGTGTGCTTATCGGCAACGCTGGAGGCACCGAAAGCCTCCGGTTTTATTTTGGCCTGGAAGCCGCTGCCGGTGACCATGCCCACCACTTCGCGGATTAAATCCCTGGTTTCCCCCTGTTTACCCACATCAATGTGTATTTCTACTTCAAGATCGTCCAGGCCGCTCTCAGCCAGGTAATTGGCAATCATCCCTCCCAGCTCCAAACTAAGGGCCGTTTCATAAAATATCTTTTGACGCAGGCTCTTTATTTTCCTCTGGAGCTTTTTCCGGTAGTAATAACGCGCACCTTTCCCCAGCCGGTGTATCACCACGGCAGTAATAAAGCAAGTTTCACTTTTTACCTGGGAGTCCGAACCAATAATAAGTTTGTACGAAGAAGTGGGCAGTCCGATGATAAACTGGGAAATGTCCGCCATCATCTGCTCAAAGGTAATTCTACCTCTGGTGGGGCTTACAAAATACAAAATGCCTGCGCCTCCCCAACATTAAGCCGGTATTTGAATAAACCAATGCTTTTTATGCCTTATATTGTAAAGGTATTCGTCCATATCCGCCGGTGACACCCTGCCAAAAGAGGTGTTAGCTATCCAGGGAAAAAATAATTATAAAACTGTTTTGTTACCTCCGCGAACTCATCCAGGGAAAGGGTTTCTCCCCTGCGAACAGGATTAATCCCCGCAGCATTAAGAATACCGGTCAATTCTTCCCGGTTCAGGGATTTAAAGGTGCTGCCCAGAGCGTTAAGTATAGTTTTACGCCGCTGGCCAAAAGATCCTCTTACCACCCTGAAATAAAGTTCCTCATCCGGCACATCCACCGCCGGCTTATCCCTCTTACTCAGCCTGACTATGGCGGAGTCAACTTCCGGCCGGGGTATAAAAACTGTCCGGGGTACCCGGAAAAGATATTCCACCCGGGCATGGTAGCCCACAGCCACCGTCAGGGAGCCGTAATCCTTCCCCCCGGGCGGGGCGTCAAGCCTCCGGGCAACCTCCTGCTGAATCATGATTACCATCAGTCTATAGTTGAAACCGCCGTTCAAAATGTGCATAATCAGAGGCGTGGTTATATAATATGGCAGGTTGGCCAGTATAACATAGGGTTTTTGGCTCCCGCTTACGTTCCGGTCACCGTAAACCAGCCTGTCGAAATCAACTTCCAGGGCGTCCCGGTTAACGATTTCCACGTTTCCGTTACCGGACAGTGTTTCCCCAAGAACCGGTACCAGATTCCGGTCAATTTCCACCGCAATTACTTTTTCGGCGACTTCTGCCGCCGCCATGGTAAGAACACCCAGGCCCGGACCAATTTCGACCACTGTATCGTCTCCGGCCAGTCCGGCGGATCCTACTATTTTATTAACTATGTTGCCATCCACCAAAAAATTCTGCCCCAGGCTCTTGCGGCAGTGTAAATGATGTCTGGTCATGAGTCCCTTTACCAGGGAGGGTGTGGCAAGATCGGGCATATCGCGCCTCCGGGGTTCTATAACTATGTTCTTAAAAAGCATTCTATACTATTTTTTTCATTTGCTCTATAGTTTAAACAACAAAAAAGTAGGAGAGCAAAGCTCTCCTACTCAAGAATATACATGTTCACCCGGCGAACTCCCCAGCGCCTGGCATTGGCTTCGGATTCAAGGAACACATCCACCCTGTTACCCTTGATGGCCCTTCCCTTGTCGGCTGCCACGGCCTGACCGTAACCGTCGATGTACAATTTTGTCCCGAAGGGAATTACGCTGGGGTCAACGGCCACCAGACCGTAGCGCGGGGGCTTGCCTGAAGCCGTGTTGCGGCCTGTATATGTGTATGCCGTAGCCACCACCTCCATGGCCCGGCTGAACCTCAGGTCCATGCCACCTCTGGAAACGGTTTGCCCGCTACCCACCTGCACTATTCCAGTCACCGGCCCGGCAACGGTTTTTCTTTCAATCAGTTTGCGCTCCACCACCTGGCTGTCATGGTAAGTCACCCTCCAGCGCTGAAGCTCCGTGCCGTTAACGCCTTTTTTCAGCACCCTGGTTATACCCCTAGCCATCTGGGGGTTGGTTTCCCTTTGCACGGCATAGGGAATGGGAACATTTGTTGATTCCTCAGTGGTCCGGACCCTGGTCACCTTTATTTTTGTAGCTTCCGTGATTTCTTGCGTTAGTTCCGGCGTCACCATGTCTTTTTCGCCCAGGCTGATTTTCTTTTCCTTTAGGGCTTCCTCCACCGTGACCGCCGTGGTATCATACTCCACTACTTTCCCGTCCGCATTAACCGTCACGTGGTGCGATCTGAGCACCACCACCCTTACGCCTTCTATAAGTTTTTCTCCCGCAGCCGGTATTACTTTGTCCCTGGAACCGATTACTATATTATTTTCTTTTAATAGTTCTCCCACCGTGGAAGCCATACTCTTTAATTCCGTTTCCTTCCCGTCCACGGAAAGGGTAACGGTCTTCCTGGCCCAGGCAAATCCGGCGAAGACAATGCCCGCAAGGAGCACAGCAATCGCCAGTACAATTATCGCTGCGGGGGGCGTGGTGCGGGATGGTGCAGACGGTGTTGGGGAATCAAGCTTTAACATGTTAAAAAACCTCCTTAACCGCGCAGGCCCCTATACGCCTTTTTCCTTCGTGCTCTAATTTAATAATTCTATTCTCTTCCTCCTTTTCCTGCCGCAACCCACCCAAAAGCATTGTCGAACATCCGTAAAAGTTGCCAGCAACTGTAATGTAGCCACAAGTTGTTGGTAATGGCGGAAAAAAGCCCCTTTTGAAAGGGAACAGTACTACCCCCTGTAATGCCTTGAGGCGCGCGTATTTTTGGCTATATTACAGATATATGTATCCTTTGAAATAATAATGACACTGCTGGTCGAAAAACTTTTTTAAATACTTTTTCCGGCGGAGGTGCCCCCAACTTATTAAAATAAAAGCGGGCCCGCTTTTATTTGCGGACCCGCTTTTATTTTGCATTGTAAACCATCGGGCAGCCTTAGAACTCCACGCCTTTCTGGGCTTTTATGCCACTGGCATAGGGGTGTTTGATTTCCCTCATCTCGGTTACCAAATCAGCTTTTTCTATAACTCTTTCCGTAGCATTGCGTCCGGTAAGCAACAGATGGAGGATGGGGGGTTTCATTTCTATCAGTTCCAAAACTTCCTCTTCGCTCACCAGCCCGAATCCCACTGCATAATTTATTTCGTCCAGAATGATCATATCCCAGCGGCCGGAGGTGATTTCCTCTCTGGCCCGGGCAAGAGCCTCCCGGGCAGCCTGGCGGTGCCCGGCCATTTTATCACCTTCCCCATCCCTGATAAAACCCTCGCCCATGGCCATTATTTCAAAGCCGGGCATCTTTTCGGCAGCTTTAAGTTCGCCGTAGCCGCTGCCTCCCTTGATAAACTGCAGCATCAGTATCTTCAGCCCCTGCCCCCAGGCCCTCAGAGCCATACCCATGGCCGCTGTGGTTTTGCCCTTGCCGTTGCCGGTATTAACAATAACCAGTCCCTTAGCCTCAGTCATAATTGCACACCCCTTAATTCTATATTACTACCTAAAATAAAAATTTTCATCGTCTGTTAGTGCCGCGTCAACGGCATGGATGTCTGACTACTGACTACTGAGCATTGGGCAGGCCGAATATGGCTCGGGTATTTTTGATGACCGCGGCGGCCAGTTCCGCCGGCGCCATCCCCCGCAGGGCCGCTATTTCTTCAAGCACATAACGCACAAAGGCCGGCTCATTTCTCTTGCCCCGCTTGGCCTGGGGGGTCAGGAAGGGACAGTCCGTTTCCGTGAGCAAGCGGTCCAGCGGTAATCTGGCGGCAATGTCTTGAAGTTTTGAGGCATTGGGATAGGTGACCGGTCCGGCTATAGAGATGTAAAAGCCCATGGCCAGGCATAGTTTGGCCATTTCCCAGCTGCCGCTATAGCAGTGTATCACCCCACCCCTGCTGCCCAGGCCGTCTTTTTTTAAAATATCCATTAAATCCCCATGCGCATCCCTGTTGTGAATAACCACCGGTAAATCCAAATCCCGGCACAGGGCCAGCTGTTCCCTGAATACTTTCTGCTGTACCGGTCTGGGGCTCAAATCCCGGTAATAGTCCAGCCCTATTTCCCCTATGGCCACCACCCCGGAGCGGCCTGCCAGTTCACCCAGCCTGATCAAATAATCATCCGGCACATCCTCCGAATCGTGGGGGTGCACCCCCACCAGGGCATAGATAAAGGGATACTGCTCCGCGAGCTGAGCAGACCTTGCAGAGGAAGGAAGGTCAAAGGAAGCGTTTACAATAATCTGCACCCCTTCTTCCCTGGCCCGTGCAATTACCTCCTCCCGGTCCCCGCCAAACTCCTTAATATCCAGGTGGACATGGGTATCCACCAGGGCCGGTTTTTGTTCATCCATATTTCCGGTCATTCACTTCACCTCACCAATGTCTAAGGTCTAATGCTCTGGTTCTCATTGACTTTTGACATTCGACTTTTTGGTCTATTCCAATACAGTGGGGTCTATCCTGGGGAACAGGGCCTCGCCCCGTCCCAACTTGAGTTCCGCAGGCAGCAGCCCCCAGCGCAGCGATTCCCAGGTGTGCAGGTCCGGCCGGTCCACTATGCCCAGCATGGGCCATACCCTGGGCGCCATCAGGGGCATGAAGGGGATGGTCAGAATAGTAATGAATCTGACGCTTTCGGCCAGGTTATACAGTACCGTATTCAGCCGATCGGACATATTAGGATCCTTGGCCAGCACCCAGGGGGAGGTTTCATCCACGTACTTGTTGGCCCGGGACACCAGGCGCCAAAGTGCGCCCAGGGCGTTGGACAGCTCTCTTTTGTCCATCATCTCTTCTACCGCAGCCGGACTTGTCACGGCCAGCTCAATTAGTTCCCCGTCCGGCCCCTCCGCCGGGCCCGGCCCCTTCAGACTGCCCTTAAAATATTTCTGCACCATACCCAGGGTGCGGCTGACCAGATTGCCCAAATCGTTGGCCAGGTCCTTGTTAATCCTGTTTACCAGCGCTTCCTCGGAATAGTAGCCGTCAGATCCGAAGGGTAATTCCCTGAGCAGATAATAACGGATGGCGTCAACACCGTATTTGTTAATTAGCTCCAGAGGGTCCACCACATTGCCCTTGGACTTGCTCATTTTACCGCTGTCCAGCAGCAGCCAGCCGTGACCCAGCACCTGTTTGGGCAGGGGCAAACCGGAGGCCATCAGTATGATGGGCCAGATCACTGTGTGGAAGCGGACAATATCTTTGCCCACCAGATGAACGTCCGCCGGCCAGAATTTTTTATACAGGCCATCGTCCTCCGTTCCGTAGCCCAGTGCGGAGATGTAATTGGTAAGTGCATCCACCCAGACGTAAATGACGTGCTTGGGATCGAAGGGAACGGGAATGCCCCAGTCAAAGGTGGTCCGGGAAACACACAGATCCTCCAGGCCGCTTTTAATGAAACTGATCATTTCGTTGCGGCGGGATACCGGCTGTATAAAATCGGGGTTATCCTCGATATGTTTTAGCAGTCTGTCTGAGTATTTGGATATCCGGAAAAAATAGCTCTCTTCTTGCAGCAATTCCACACCACGGCCACAATCCGGACAGTTGCCGTTATCCAGGCGGCTTTCAGTCCAGAAGGCCTCGCAAGGCGTGCAGTACCAGCCCTCATAACTGGCCTTGTAGATGTCCCCCTGGTCGTACAGCCTTTGGAATATAGCAGACACCACCTTTTTATGCCTGTCCTGTGTGGTGCGTATAAAATCGTCATTGCTTATTTCCAGCCTTTCCCACAGGTTTCTGATACCGGACACAATGTTATCCACATATTCCTTGGGAGTCTGGTTCTTGGCCCGGGACACCCGCTCAATTTTCTGCCCGTGTTCATCGGTGCCGGTCAAAAACCAGACCTCGTGGCCGGTCAGCCTTTTAAACCGGGCCATGGCGTCCGCCGCCACGGTGGTATAAGCGTGGCCTATATGCAGGTTATCGCTGGGATAATAAATAGGAGTGCTGATGTAAAAAGTTTTTGCCTTGCTCAATTATTACCACCCTTCCTTTTTAAACTAAAAAACTACCGGCTTTTCCTTAAAAAAAGGGGCTGCCGCCCCTCAGGACTATTGGTCCTTAACCCCGATCTAAGAAAAGGGGACACACCTCTATTTAGGGCCTAACTCTGGGGTCGGAGGAATGTCCCCAATTAATAAATAAACCTCCGCCCCGACACTGTCAGGGACGGAGGTTTTCCGCGTTACCACCCTAGTTTACCCTTACCTTGCGGTATAGGGCCTCAATAGGTACGGGAGCAAAACTCCGATACCTTAAGCTCTTTAACGGAGCTTATCCCGTTTTTGCCTACCGGCCCTACCGGCATAGCCGGGGACTTTGGGCAAAAAAACTCCGGGGCCATGTTCCACCGGCTGGACCTACGGGGCTCCCACCTTACCCCGCTCTCTGGACGGATTACCCGGTATACTCTTCCCCATCAAAGTCATCTGGTTATTTGAGGCTAATTTTAACAACCGCCCGGGCACTTGTCAAGTTTTCCTCAAAGAACATAGCTTTATACAAAATAACCATTTTAAAAAAAACTATTGACTTTTAATGGCACCGTTGGTACCATTTAGTTGGGACACGTTATAATTTGTCGATATGTGTCATATTTGTTTAGAGGGAGGTAAAGAAAAATGAAATCCACTGGTATTGTAAGAAAGGTGGACGAGCTGGGCCGTGTGGTTATCCCTATTGAGCTGAGGCGTACCCTGGGCATAGATGAAAAAGACGCCCTGGAAATCTACGTCGACAACGAGAAGATTATCCTCAAAAAATACGAGCCCGCCTGTGTGTTCTGCGGCAATGCTTCCAATGTCCAGAACTACCGTGGCAAGCTGGTCTGCCGTGAATGTGCACTGGCCATGATAGATACCGCCAAAGCTATGTAATTAATTACTTATCGAAAACACCCTATTTCTGTATTGTGTATTTTTTTATTGTGGGATGGAGAATAGCAAAATTTTCAAAATTAGAGGAGGAATCCAATCCCTCCTCTTTTGCTTTGACTCAGGGGTCAGGCCTTAGCTTTAGGGGTCAGGCCTTGACATATATGTCAAGACCTGACCCCTTTCTTTTTGGCAACCAGACTGTATAATTCCCGGCGATTTATCCCGCTCAGCCGGGCTACACTTTTTATGGCCTCGTTGCGGGCCACACCCTGGGACTCCAACTCCAGTACCCGCTCCACCGCAGTTTTAGCGTCCGGAACCATATCTTCTGCTGCAGGCATCTCCTCCCCTGCACCTTCCAGCACCAGGGTATACTCCCCCCGGGGGCCGTTTGCCCGGCACCATTCCAGCAGTTCGGGCAGGGTGCCCCGGCGGATCTCTTCATATTTTTTGGTCAGTTCCCGGGCTATTGCCGCCCGCCGCCCGCCCAGAGCGGCCGCCAGTTCGGTCAGGGTAGTCTTGATCCGGTGCGGTGATTCGTAAAGGATGATGGTCCTCTTTTCCGTCTTTATTTCCTCCAGCCTTTGCCGGCGCTGCTTTCCCCGGACTGGTAGAAAACCCTCAAATACAAACCTCCCGGTGGGCAGCCCGGAAGCCACCAGGGCGGTCAGCGCGGCGCTGGGTCCCGGCAGTGGCACCACGTCCACACCCGCGGCTGTGACCAGGGCCACCAGTTCCTCCCCGGGGTCTGATATGCCGGGTAGTCCCGCATCAGATACCAGGGCCACATTTTTCCCATCCAGCAGCTGCTGCAGGAGGTTTTCCCCCTTGGATTTTTTATTGTGCTCGTGGTAACTGGTAAGGGGAGTATGAATGTCAAAGTGGCTAAACAGCTTCAGTGTATGCCTGGTATCCTCGGCGGCCACCAGGTCCACCTCTCCCAGCACCCTCAGTACCCGGGGGGACACATCCTCCAGATTGCCGATGGGTGTGGCGCAAAGATACAGTACACCTTTACCCTGAGGCAATTCAGTCACCGCCTGTCCTCTGCAGTAAAGCTGCGCAAAAGAGGCACTGATCTTTGCGCTTGGCTCCGAAATTCAAGTTACACACATGAAATCCCTGCTCATACAGGCGGGTTAATCCAGCCATGCCTTCATCTTCCGGGTTTGTGACGGTGAAAGCTGCCCCGACTGAAACAAGTTCCCCTTCACCGCCCAGAATCTGGCGGGCCAACTCACCTTTTAGTTTAATATTTTCCTCTTCCAGGGTGTGCACATATTTTTTAATTTTGGACAGATCCTTGGATATGTCCTGTATCTTTATTTCCATTTGCCTTATTATTGTTCCCAGCGGGTGTGTCATTTTCATTCCTCGCTCCCAGGGCTGAAACTTCATCAAAGGGATAGTCCTTAACGGCTTTGCTTTCTTTGTGTTCCACACTTATGGTTTTCTTGAAAATATTTATACCAGTAACCCTGCCCTCACCCATTGGAGTATTCACCCTGCTGCCAACCTCAGGGTATTCTTCCCTGGCCTGCTCATAAATGTCATTTTCATATTTCAGGCAGCACATCAGGCGGCCACAAATACCCGATATTTTGGTGGGATTTAATGACAGGTTTTGATCCTTGGCCATCCTGATGGATACCGAGGCAAAATCCGATAGCCAGGAGCAGCAGCACAGTTCACGCCCGCAGCAACCCAGGCCTCCCAATATTTTGGCCTCGTCCCTTACCCCGATCTGCCGGAGTTCGATCCTGGTACGGAAAACAGCGGCCAAATCCTTTACCAGCTCTCTGAAATCGATCCTTCCGTCAGCGGTAAAATAAAATATTATTTTATTTCCATCAAAGGTATGCTCAACACCCACCAGCTTCATAGGAAGCCCGTGGGCTGCAATCTTGTCCAGCCCAACATGGAAGGCCTTCTTTTCCTTCTCCTGGTTGGCCTCCAATTGCATTTCGTCTTCCCCGGTGGCTAGCCGAAGCACTTTTTTCAGCGGGGCCATGACTTCCTCATCCGGTACCACCGTTACTCCCACCACTACGGAGCCGTATTCAACTCCCCTGGCGGTTTCCACTATTACCCCGGAGTCTACCGGGGGATCAAACTCCCCGGGATCAAAAAAATAAATTTTTCCTGCTTTTTTAAACCTTACCCCCACTACATGGTAGGGCATATTTCAAAATACCTCCTCCGCCCGATGCCCGCCCGCCCCCAGCCCCAGCCGCAAAAACAGCGACTCTATGGTTAGACGGATGTTGGCCCCGGCCGCCAAAGCTCCTTTGGCCTGCTCAATATGGGTAATCATTTCCAGAATTCTGCCGGTGGTGTAAAAACCGGCCATGGCTTGTACTCTATCTGCCCGGTCCCGGTTAACTAAATGTTCCCCTCCGGGGCATTCTCTTTTTAACATTATATCCCGGTACCACAACATCAGCAAATCAAGCTGTGCTACCGCCTGTTTTCTGTCGGCGGCCGGTCTTGTTTTTCCCCGAGGGGCAGCTCCCGCCAGCAGCCCGGCCAACTCCAGGGCGGCAAAACTACCAGACCCGGTAAGCCTGCCGGCCAGATCAATAATACGGTCCCTTTCGGCCAGCCCTTCACCACCAGCCAGAGCCAGCGCCCGGCTAAGGCTGCCGCCCGCCAGGGCCAATGGCAAATCCCCCGCCTCCGGGAGGCTGTGCCGGGCAAGCCCCTGTATCAGTTCATCCTCTGTTAGTGGCTGCAGAAAAACCTGCTGGCAGCGGGACAGTACCGTTGGCAATATTTTCTGGGACCCGGCGGTCAGCAAAAGGAACACCGTGCCCGGAGCCGGCTCCTCCAGTGTCTTTAATATGGAGTTGGCCGCCTCTGAGGTCATTGTTTCCGCATCCACTATAACTCTAACGGACCATGGCCCGGTCTGGGGACCGGACTGGGTTTCCCTCTGCAGCAAACGAATTTGGCCGATTTTTATACTGGCGCCATCCGGCCGGGTAACTGCAAGGTCCGGGTGGACACCCTCATCCACCCGGCGGCAGGAGGAACATGTCCCGCAGCTGTCACCACCCCTGGATTCCGGGCAAAGCAGCGCCCGGGCAAAAGCCAGGGCTACCGTTTCCTTGCCCACCCCGGGGGGACCAGCCAACAAGTAGGCGTGGGCTACCCGGCGGGTTAAGATAGAACCTGTTAATTCGGTAACGGCCTTTTGGTGGCCGATAATTTCCTTCATTTGCCTGGTCACAAGGAATCACCCAGCAATCTTAACACCGCTCCCAGTATTTCCAGGTGCAGGGACGCCATACCGCCAGTGGCGTCCAGCAACAGGTAATGCTGCTGTAAACCCGCCAGTTCCAGGTAGCCCCTGCGCACCCGGTGAAAAAATTCCAGGCGCTCATTTTCCAGCCTGTCCACCGGCCCAGTAAGTCTATCCAATCCTTTTTCGGGAGCAATATCAAGTAAAATAGTCAAATCCGGAAGCAGCTCCCCAACTGCCATCCTGTTTAAAAAAGATAAAAAACCGGTATCCAGCCCCCGGCCGTAACCCTGGTATGTCAGGGTGGAATCAGCGAAACGATCCGAAAGCACCACCATGCCCGCGGCTAAAGCCGGTTTTATCCTTTCCTCCATGTGCTGGGCCCGGGACGCAGCAAAAAGCAAAGCCTCCGCTACCGGGTTCAGAGGAGGGCCGGGGTCCAGCAGTATCCGCCTGATTTGCTCCCCCAGCACGGTACCGCCAGGCTCCCTGGTACTGGTGCAGTTATATCCTCTGGCTTCAAGGGCCTGCTGCAGCATATGCAGCTGAGTAGTTTTACCGCAGCCGTCCAGTCCCTCAAAAACTATAAATTTTCCGGGTTGTGTGCTCATCCGTCGATCACCCGCAATGTCTTTAAAAAAGGGTCGGAAGAACCCTGTACGTGAACCCCCGCTATCCTGAGGGCAAGTAAATATTCCACCATCTCCCGGCTTATTGCCTCCCCGGGAATCAGCGCCGGAATCCCGGGAGGAAAAACGCCCAGCCACTCCGCGCTTATTTTGCCCGCAGTTTCCTCCAGCGGCAGCTGAATACCCGGGGCAAACCAGGCCTCCCGGGGGGCCATTACAGTAGCGGCTGCCGGAGCTTGTCCGCATAAATTGTTTTCTTCCCCGGTGGGGCGGGCCTCCCGCACTAAAATATCATGCAATGCTTCCAGCAATTTATCACAGTGGCCGGCATTAATCCCGAATCCAAATACCAGCACCAGGTTCTGCCGGTCAGCCATCTCCACGAAAATACCACGTCTTTCAGCCAGCAACCCTGCAATCTGATAGCCGGTCAGACCGGTGCCACGGACCGATACCACCACTCGCAGGGGATCGTAATCATAAGTCCCGTCACCATCAAGATGTTCGCCGCCGAAAACCTCAATACCTTTAATGGCGTTTAATTTTTCCCTCAAAGCCTGCGCCAGCTCCAGCTTCTCCTGCAGCAACCCCTCACCCTCCAGAGCCATACGCCTCCTGGCCGCGTCCAGGGAAGCCAGCAGAGGATAGGAAGGGCTGCTGGTCTGCAGCAAAACAAGCACTCCGGCCACCCTTGCCCGATCTATACGTTCCCCCCGCAGGTGCATGAGCGCCGTCTGAGTCAGGGACCCGCCGGTTTTGTGCAAACTCTGGACCGCTGCGTCCACCCCAAGACTTAAGGCATCCGCCGGCAGCCGGGCATGAAAATGCAGGTGAGAACCGTGGGCCTCGTCGGCTATAACAACCATACCGGCCTCATGGGCCAGGGCAGTATGACTCCGGGTATCTCCGGTAACACCGTAATATCCGGGATGAATCAGCAACAGTGCGTCCGCACCGGGATATTCGGCCAATCCCCGGGCCACCTCGGCCCGATCCACTCCCGCAGCAAAATTAAATCCCGGCACAATGCAGGAATTTAAAAAAACCGGCTCGGCGCCGCTGATGAGCAACCCGCCCAGCACGGAGCGGTGTATATTTCTGGGCAGCAGCAGCCTTCCTCCCGGCCTGGAGCATGCCGTCACCAGCGCCTGCAGGCCGCCCGTGCTGCCATTAACCATAAAAAATGTACTGTCCGCGCCGAAGGCCAGCGCCGCCAGCCGCTGAGCCCGTTCGATAATCCCGGTGGGATTACCCAGATCGTCCAGCCCGGGCAGCTCCGTAAGGTCTATCTTAAACAGATCCGGGCCTAGCAAGTCCTCCAGATCCCGGGGCGCCGAACAGCCCCCATGGCCAGGCACGTGAAAGCGCCCCGCCAGGGAGGCGGCAAATTTCCGAAGGGCGCCCAGCAGCGGCGCCTCTTGCTGACTATAAGACAAAATATCACCCTGTCAAACAATTTATTTATAATTTTATCAAAAAACTGGCAGCCCTTCCAGAACAGGACGTTCTTATTTTACCAGCAGTTTTGTATTATAGTTTCACTTGTTTCAAAGCAAAATAATAAAAAACAAAAGCTTCTTCATTCCCAAATATCATAGCAGCAAAGCAATCCACAGTAAAACAGGTCCGGAACCAAATCTCAGAAAGGAGTTGGGCATTTGTCAGAGGGCTGCAGTATTGATGAAAAAAGCCTTTCCAAAAAATACCGTACCAACGTGCACACCCTGATCCGGGCCTGGAAAAAAGGCTATTCAGATTATGATATTTCCCGTCACACAGGCATTAACCCGCTTACCTTACAGCAAATCAGAAGCGATATAGAGCTGACCCACCGGCGTCTGCGGCTGGCCAAAAAGAAGGAAGCCGTGGGTATTCAGACCACAGGGCAGCGCCATATTTTCCTGACCCCGTTAACATAGTCGTTATAGCTTTCGTCCCCGCAGCCGGATTCTACTATGGCCTGCTCACACCAATAACAGATGTAATTGCCTTTAATTACCAGGCCAAAATACCGGTTTTCTCTTTCCCTGTTGCAAACCAGGCACCTGCAGGCTTGTGTCGGAACCATAGCATCACCTCTTCAAAGGTTTTAAGCCTCGACAATCTCAAATTCTAAACCACCGGATAAAATAAGAAGGCGGGGCAATTATTACAATATGCCCCGGCCTGCCCGGTGGTTACTTATTTCCTGAATTCTTAGTGCTTTTCCTCTTTCTTTTTTCTTTCCACTGCAATGGCGCAGTCGGGACAAAACATCTGGCAGGCGCCGCAGGCGATGCATTCTTCATTATTGATTTCCACTGACGGCGTCCCGTACACCCCCAGCACATCGGACCAGGACATGCATTTCTTGGGACATTTCTGTATGCACAATCCACAGCCCTTGCACAGTCCGGGGAAAATGGTCCAGAAGCCTTTATTTCCTTCTATGGTTTCCTCATGAAAGGTTTGCGTCATAGACTCTTGCCCCCCTCCTCACAGCGCGCCGGCAACCAGTTCGGCGCCCCGATCGATAGCTTTGAAATTCAGCTCCCGAAGTTCGGGGTTCTTCTCAAACTTGTAGCCTAACTTTTTCTCAATGGCTTCCTTGGCCCGATCTTCCGGAACCACACCGGTAGCCTTAATTACCGCACCCATAATTATGATGTTGAAAACCCTGGGATGCAGCTCTTCCTTGGCCACTTTAATGGCGGGAATGGGCAGAACCTTTTTGGCATTGGTGGGAATGGCGTCCTCCACCCCTTCAATGCCGGAATCATACACGAAAACCGTATCCGGCCCCACGTACTGGCGGGTGCGGTGTACGGCCCGGTCACTCAGGGCTGCCACGATGTCACCAGTTTGAAATTTAGGCGCGCCAATGGGCTGATCGCCAATCTGCAAATAGGCCACAGAAACGCCGCCCCTCTGCTCCACCCCAAAATTTGGGATGTAGAGGGCTTCACGTCCCTGCTCGTTGGCTGCCTCGGCAATGATTTCGGCCACCGACTGCACACCCTGACCACCTTCCCCGGCCAGAATGATCTTTACCGCCTTAGACATATTTTTTCCCTCCTCTTGCCGGATTCGGGCACCTACAGCTCAAATTGTAGCTTTAACCTTGTCCACAACCTCTTCCGATGTAATGCCTACACCCGGCTTATAGAAAGGTATCATTTCCACCGGAGCCCCGAAAACGGCCTCTTTGAGCAAACGTCCCAGCTGGCCCTGAGCTGATTCCATCACCAGGAACCTGCCGGCCCTGGCCGCGGCCTCCCGGAGTTGCTTTTCCGGCAGCGGGCGAAGGGTGATGGGGCGGAAATAGCCCACATTGACGCCGGCTTCTCTTAATTCCCTAACGGCTTCCTTGGCGGCTCTGGCCACTACTCCATGGGATACCACCACCAGAGTGCTGTCCTCAACGCCAAAGCTTTCATACTCAGCCACTTCCGGTGCCATTTTTTCGTAATCCTTGAAATGTCCCTGCAGCACCTCGTACAGTTCCTCTTCCACATTGTAGGTGTTGCGGTAATGGGCGGGCGGCCTGTCCACCCCCGGTGTGCCTGACTTGCCCAGATAAGCTTCGGCCGGTATCAATTCGATGCCCTTTTCCCCGGGGTCATACATGGTGAGGGATTCCCTCATTTTGGCCTGGTAGCCGTCACCAAGCACAAAAGTTGGAAATTTGTACTTCCAGGCTGTGTTAAATGCCTTGATGGTATAATCAAACAGTTCCTGGTGAGTGGATGTTGAATATACCACCCGCAGGCCCTCGCCGTTTCCTCCCAGGGTAGTCAGGGTAACCTCCTGCTGGGAATAAATAACCGTGGCAGTTGAAGGGCCACCCCTTTGCTGCACCACAACTACCGAAGGCAGGCGCATGGCCTCTGCCATGGAAAGCGGCTCCTGCATCAGGGTGTTGCCCGGACCTGCCGTAGCAGTAAAAGCTTTTTTACCCGCCAGCACCCCGCCCAGAGTGGTAAACCCGGCGGACAGTTCATCCTCCGTCTGTAAAAACTCCCGGTTATATTTGGGAGCCATTCTGGTCCAGTAATGCATAATTTCATTTTGGGGGGTAATGGGATATCCATACATTATTTCGGCCCTGGCAGCCAGTGCTGCGTATGCCACCACCTCGTTGCCGGTCATGAAGACCCGTTTCTCTCCCTGAATAGGCTTATCTGACATTTAAAGGTACACCCCCTAAGTCTATTGCCAGGCCGCAAAACACGGCCTTTACCAAAGCGTGTGCGGCATGTAGCGCCTGATCGCCCACACCTGATTGCCCATACAATCTCCAGGCCCGATTTTTTCAGCCACGTCCTCCACAACGGTGGTGGCCACCACCGGCAGTCCCAGTAGCTCAGCCGCCCGGCCCAACATTTGGGCGCCTTTCTGCACCACCTCCGCAGTGGTCTCATCTCCCAGGTGGGTATTGTTAATTAGTCCGTCCACCCGGCCCAGTTGCCCTATGTATTCCACAATATCCTCCATCCTTGCGGTCATGGGCCGTGATATATTGACCACGGCTAAAATCTTTAAATCCGGATTGTCAGCAGAGCCCTCAAGCAGATTTAACGTACGGGAGCCTTCCACCCCATATCCTATATCCAGGATGATGTCCCCCGGCCTTCTAAGTGCCCAGCGGTTGGCTGGCCGCATGATATTGCCCGTTTCCCCCAGTCCCGGGGTTTCCCGGGTTTCCCAGGCCAGCACGTCTATGCCCTGTTCCATGAGCTGCTTTTTGATAGGGCGTAATGTATAGCAAGGTTCCACAATGTCCAAATCCACCAGCGCTACCCTGTGTCTCTCCCGGGCCAGCAAAACAGCCCGGTTGACAGCCACCTCACTTTTGCCGCTGGCATATTCACCTATATATGCTTCCACTATTCTTCCGGGAATATTATGAATCACCTCCGTTAGTACTACACGTAAACTAAAAGTTAGCGGAGCCATGGGGACGGATATAAGGTACGGGGACACACCCCTGCGGGGAATGTCCCCAACGTATGCTTCCGAAGCGCAGCGAAGTAGAATCGGGGACATTCCTCCAACCCCAAAGTCATTCCAATCGGGGACATTCCTCCGACCCCCAGAGACAAGCTCTAAAGAGAGGTGTGTCCCCATACCTTAATCGGGAAAGCGATGGAACCGTCCCCATGGCTCTGCGGGCATAGTTAAATAAGCAATATTACGCTGTAGTATTAGTATAAGTTAGCTTATCGACAAAATATCCGAAAATTGTAAAAGTTATACAAACAAAATAAGCCGCGGGTCACAAAAGAGTGTCCCGCCGGCTATTCGGCAAAAGGCATATTCAACGCAAAAGCTGTGCCCCGATCCCTTCATCCACAGCCTATACAAAAAGGGTTTTTAAAACCGCCAGCAAAATTACCCCCGGTATGTTTAATAGCCCGGCGGTCAAAATGGTAAAAGGGTTGAGGGCCAGATGAAAACCCAGCCCGCCCAGAGCCGCATTCACCACCACCAGCAGCAGGGCGCCGATTGACAGGCAAACCACCGCCCTGAACAGCAGCTTCAGCGGCCTTACGATCACCGTTCCCAAGAGAAACAAAATACACAATCCCAGCATTATTAATAATGCAGTATTCCAGCCCATCCGGGTCACCCCTTTTTGGGAGAATATTATGCCGGTAGCTGGTAAAATATTACTACAAAAGCGGACAGGCTTATTCTTTTGATTAATATAGTTCCCGTCTTCCCTCCAGGGCCTTGGAAAGAGTTATCTCATCAGCATATTCCAGGCTTGCCCCCACCGGCAGCCCGTGGGCAAGGCGGGTTACCCTGACACCCAGCGGCTGAATGAGCTTGGACAGGTAAAGGGCGGTGGCATCCCCCTCCACGTTGGGATTAGTGGCCAGAATTACTTCCTTTACCCCGCCGCCGGCAATCCTTTGCAGCAGTTCCCTGACGGTAAGCTCGTCCGGGCCTATACCGTTCATGGGGGATATGGCACCGTGCAGCACATGGTAAAGACCCCTGAACCCCCGGGATTTTTCCATGGCCAGCACATCCCTGGGCTGCTCCACCACGCACAGCATTTCCGGATTTCGTCTGGGGTCGGCACAGACGGTGCAGGGCTCCCTGTCCGTAAGGTTGAAACACACCGGGCAGCGGCGGGTATTATCCCGGGCATCGGTAAGGGCTACCGCCAGCCGGCGAGCTGTTTCCGGCGGCTGGTTCAATATATAGAAGGCCAGGCGCTGGGCGGTTTTGGGCCCAATTCCCGGCAGCCTGGCGAACTCATCCACCAATCGGGCCACCGGACCGTTACTGTGCATTACAATACCACTCCTCGCCCCGGGTTAATTATACTCAAGTATTCAGAATTCAGTAGTCAGAATTCAGAATATTTCAAGACGATAAACCGTTCTCTCATCTTGACTCCTGAGTAGACAACCATACCGCTTTCGCGATTGATGAAAATCTATTTTCAGAACAGACATCCACGCCCTAACGCAGCACCCCGGAAATGACAATACTTAGCTACAAAGCATCAGAGTTTTCGGATGTAAGAAATTCCTGAATCCTACTGACTCCTGACTTCTGACTCCTGACCCGGAATTCACTCAGTATTAGCATTTTCAGGATAGTTGCAGTATATTTAAAACAGCCCCGGTATGTTCAAGCCCCCGGTCAATTTGGACATTTCCTTGGTCACCATGTCCCTGGACTGGTTCAGGGCGGCGTTTACCGCAGTAAGAATCAGATCCTGCAGCATTTCCACATCTTCGGGGTCCACCGCTTCCGGCTTTATCTCCACCAGCGTTATTTCCTGCTTCCCGTTGGCCACCACTTTCACCACACCGCCCCCGGCGGTGGTTTCCACCGTGCGGTCGCCTAGTTCCTCCTGCATCTTGGCCATATCCGCCTGCATTTTCTGCACCTGTTTCATCATTTTGGCCATGTTGCCACCCATCATAGTTATCTGCCTCCTTAAATATTTACGTTCATACTCATTTCCGCCATCCATCAATACATTATGCACTTATTACATTATGCACTTAATATATTCCTGTACATAACACCTTCACAAATTTTTATTACGCCTAACACTACAGTGTAATATTGCTTATTTCGCTATGCCCACTACGCCACGGGGACGGTTCCATCGCTTTCCCTTCGGTCCTTCGCTGCGCTTCGGAAGCGCTCGAATCGTCCCCATGGCTCCGCTAACTTTTAGTTTACACTGTAGTGCTAGTCATCAAAGGAGATGTCCTCCGGCAATTCCTGCTCCTCCCCCTCAAACAGTCCGGCTGCCTCATCGTGGGTAACAGGGGGTTTCTCTTGACAACCGGCCGCGGGAGGCTTTTGTTTTGATACCATAAACTTTATGATCAGTTCCTCCTGGATAACACTTCTGACAATCCTTTGCAAAACATCTTTATTATTTTCCGATTCCATCATGTGCAGGGCAAAAAATGAGTTTTCGTCCTTTTCCCAGAAGGACACCGTCAGAACCCCGCCAGACAGAGAGGAAGGCCAGGAGCCTGCCCCCCCGGTTAAATAAGTATATATACCACCGCAGTTTTTTGAGCGGCGCACAGTATCAATAATATCATTCCAGCAATCGGTTACTTTTTGCAGCAACATCACGCCGCCATCTGTTTTTCCAGCGTTCTCCCCGGCCTCCAGGGAATTATCAGCGTTGGGGCCGGACTCCGGAGGGGTGGGAACGCCTTCGGCAGGACTGGTTGCCGCCACTTTCCGGCCTTCTTCCCAAACCGGCCGAACCGATTCCCCGGTGGCCTCCCGGGGTTTTTGGTTTTCAAAAATTACCTCCTGGGTGGGATCCGGCTTCACTGCACCGGCCGCAATTTCCCCCCGTTCAGTACCGCGCTTCCTACCCGGGCCATTATCCCCATCGCCCGCCTTTACGGGTTTGGTCACTGTGACGGCAGCACTGGGTTTCTGGCTCTGGCTGTAATAGACGGTATCTGTTTCCCCGCTGGCTTTAGTTTCTTGCAAAGACCAGCCCTGCCCACGGGGTAAACTGCCGTCCCCGGCCAGTTTTGCCATCCTCTCTTCCAGTTCAGCCACCCTGGCGGCCAGTTCATTAAGGCCTTTTACTCCCTCTGAGCCGCCACAGCCGCATATCCTGGCACAGCGTACCAGGGCTACCTCCAGCAGCACCCTGGGCTGGGTGCTCCATCTCATCTCCTGGTCCACGGCGGTCAGTATCTTTAATGCTTCCAGCAATTTATCCGGAGCAGTTTCACTTTCCCCGTAATGCCCGCTCCCTCCGGCTAGTGTTTTTAACAAAGCACCCCGCATATGGGCTGCGATTTCCCTGGCCAGCAGGCGCAAATCAGTTCCTTGATCAAAAAGCTCCCCCAGCAGGGCAAGGCACTCCCCCGCCCTGCCGCCAGTTATCAGTTGCTGAAAATTTTCCAGCACTTCTTCCCGGACCGTCCCCAGCATGCGGTGCACATCTTCCGCCGTCACCCGCCTGTCGCTGAAAGAAGCAGCCTGGTCCAGCATGCTCAGGGCATCACGCAAGCCGCCATCTGCGGCTTTTATAATCAAATCAAGAGCGCCGTCCTCCACCTCAATGCCGCTGCCCCCGGCAACCTCCCGGAGCCGGACAGACATGACTTCCCTGTCGATGCGATGAAAATCGAAACGCTGGCAGCGGGACAATATGGTCACGGGCACTTTGTGGGGTTCTGTGGTGGCCAGTACGAATATCGCGTGTCCCGGCGGCTCCTCCAAAGTCTTCAGCAGTGCGTTGAAAGCCGGGTCGGTGAGCATGTGCACTTCGTCTATTATGTACACTCTTTTTCTGCCGGTGGTGGGAGCATACCTGATGTTTTCCCGCAGTTCCCTGACTTCGTCAATACCCCGGTTGGAAGCTGCATCAATTTCTATCACGTCCATGGAGGTGCCGCCCTGTATTTCCAGACAATTGCTGCACCTGCCGCAGGGCTCCACCCCGTCTGGTTCCAGGCAGTTTAAGGCCCTGGCCAGTACTTTGGCAGTGCTAGTCTTGCCCGTACCCCGGGGGCCGCATAAAAGGTAAGCATGTGCAACCCGGCCGGCCTTTAAGGCATTTAGCAAGGTCCGGGTAATATGCTCCTGGCCCGCCACCTCACGGAAAGTCTGCGGTCTCCATTCGCGGTACAGTGCCATATAGGTCATATAATAAACACTCCCGCTTCGTATAATCTATCCAGAAAAAGCATTATTTGCGTTTCCATACTCGTTTGCACAACAGTTTCGCCCCTGGCTCATGAGCCGCACAGCGGCCTACAGTAAAATTCTATAACCTTAAAGCTATTTCCTTTAAACAAAAAATAAAGAACTGTTCCTGTTGAACAGTTCCATTTTAAAAACAGTTAATTGTATACTTGCTGGCCGTGCACCCGCCTTTGAATAATAACTTCCGGGCGATACCCCTGCAGGTAGCTCGGGCTAGGCACCCTTGCGGCACCCGGAGGGATTCCCTTAGTGCTGCTTCCGTCAGGACCTGACACGGTTCAGGAGCCCCCGTCGCGCAAGACCCAACCGTCAACACCCCTTACAGGAGCCGGACCCCACAAGTTAAACCCTGGGGCAGGAATTCAATCCCGCTATAGCGGTTTGCGGGTTCAGGGCACCGCTACCTCCCCATCTAGCACGACCAATATTTATACTTAAAAACAAAATGGCGGAGAGACAGGGATTCGAACCCTGGAGGCAGTTTCCCGCCCACACGCTCTCCAGGCGTGCGCCTTCATCCGCTCGGCCATCTCTCCGTGGACTCAAAAAATTATCTATAAAACTGTGGCACGTCCCGCAAACACAGAGTTTCCGGTTAACCGTGACTAGAACATTATACATTAAAGTATGTTCTCAATGCAAGTGTTTTTAGAAACTGGAACCCATTCCCGTCCTATTCCTAACGCTCCCTCCGCCCCGCCGGGTATGCATAAAGAGAGAAGGCATCCGCCTTCTCTCTAGAGAGCAACCATCCTTACAGACTACGTACTCCCATGCTTTAAATTACACTCCGTTTGCTTGTAATGGAACCCAATTCTCCGCTGCTACCACAGCGAAAGGTCATACCAGAATCAAATCCCTTGACTGTCACCAAAGTCATTCACTAACCGGAAATACCTGTTTACTTTCTCAACCGGAACCAAAAACATTTGTTAAAACAAAAAACACTATCCTGGACTGGTCTAACTTGCAACAAACCGGAAAGTCATTCCTACGCTTCTTGCAATACCGTAAAACCTGTGTCTCTGTAAGGATGGTGCTCATCATTATATTAACACCGGCAGGGTGAGATTGCAACACCTTTTCACATGTTATTATTAACTCTATTACAATATAATGCCATATCTTCAGCCTCCAGGGAAAAGCCCGCATGGGTCATGCGCCAGCCCAGCCGCAGGTAAAAATCGTGGGCGTCCCAGCGGCTGAGATTGCTGGTCAGAACTATTTTGTAACAGCCGTGCCCCCGGGCAATTCTTCCGGCCTCGGCCATGAGACGCGTACCGGCGCCCTGCCCCCGGAAATCACTGCTAACCACTACATTTTCCACCGCCGCCCAGGGACTGCCCCGGTGCCCGAGATTGGGTATGTAAGAGTCTAAGCAATCTTTTCAAACGTTGCCGTCTCCGTAGATCAGCGACCTGACGTTGTTCAGAGCCTCGCTGTAATAAGCGCTGTAGCGGGAACGCATCTCCAGAGTGATTATCCCGTCGAAAGTACTCAGCCGGGCAAAAATATCCCTGGCGGGAATTTCTCCCCAGCCTTTGTTTGTAGGTTCCCTCGGATAATTCACATAATGAAACAACATAATCATTATAGTCCTTGTCCGGTATTGATTTCATATGGTAAAATGCTTCAACCATTGGGTATATGTCTAAAGTTGCCATTAAAATATTTTTGCTTTATTTTTGAGTTTTTCCATTGCCTTTTGAAACTGCTCAGTGTTCATGCGGGTTTGCGCGTTCTTTATGGCGGAGAGAGTGGGATTCGAACCCACGAGAGCCTTCAACAGACCCTACTCGATTTCGAGTTGTGTGTACAGCACACTACTCATTACAAAGTTTGTCATGAGCATAAATGATTGAGTTTGAGCGCTTCGCATAACGCCTGTTTATGCATTTTTGCAGGCGGGCGGAATGCTCTGCGGGTAATTGAAAACGTTCTTCGGGTCGTATTTGGCCTTCACCTGGGTCAGCCGGTCGAAGTTGCCGCCGTAGTAAGCCTTGGGCCAGTTCTTGATCGAGAGGTCCGGTGTATTGACGTAAACGCCTTGGGTAAAGGGGCGCATCGCCCGGCGGAATTCCTCCACCCAGCGGATGCCCGGGGCCGCCCCGTCCGGTGTGTTCCAAGTGGCAAAGAATGACATGTTAGACAAGGCCTGTCGGTAGAAGTAGGCCGTAGCCTCACTTGGCACCCTGGCCACCGCCCCGCCCAGGCCGTGGAAAAAGACGCTGACCGAGGAGGTGGGCGGTTCGTCGATAAAACGCCGGATAATAGCGATGCCCTCGTCCGGCAGCAGCTCATTGACGAAGGGGCCTACGCTCTTGAAGGGCTCGGGAGTATCCGGCTGGGTGGCCGCTATCCGGGCTACAGACTCGATCCAGGGTATTTCTTCGATGGTTACATTTAAAGGCGAGGCAGCCCGTAGCAAAGGCTGCAGCAGGCGGCGCAGCTCTTTAGCCGAACCGAGAAAAACCCCTTGCATTAACAGCAACGACTCCAGTCCTGAAGCTATCGTAAGGATGGGGGTGAGCCGCTCGCTGGCGCCGGGGGTTGTAAAGTCCTGCCAGGTTCGCAGCACCGGCTCCAGGTCCCGCAGGTCCCAGCGGATGTTGGCGTAGGCCACCGTGTCAATGCGGCGCGTGCGGAAGCGGAAGGAGGTGTAGATGCCAAAGTTGCCGCCGCCACCCCCGCGTGAGGCCCAGAACAGATCGGCGTTTTGATCGGCATTGGCGCGGAGCACTTGGCCGTTGGCATCGACCATCTCCAACTCCAGCAGGTTATCGATACACAGACCAAATGCACGGGATAGAATACTCTGGCCGCCGCCCAGGGTAAACCCGGCGATGCCCGTGCTGGGACAGAGACCATTCGGCACCGCCAAACCCTCGGACGCAAGCGCCTCTGCTAAGGAGAAGTCCCGCTGGCCGGTTTGCACCGTGGCGGTGCCGTGCTTGCGGTCCACCTCCACACGGGTCATCTCGCTGACGTCGATCACGATGCCAGCGTCGACCACCGACAGGCCCTCGTAGTTGTGGCGGCCGGAGCGCATGCGGATCGGCACATCATGATAACGCGCCCAGCGTACGGCGTTGGCCACGTCCTGCGTCTCCTGGGCAAAGACGATGACCAGCGGGAACCTGTTGAAAAAGGTGTTGAACTCCTGGCGGGCCGCGTCGTATTGCGGCTCTCCCGGTAAAACGATACGTCCGGTCAGTTCGGGTTTCTTTTTGTGGGACATACAAACATCTCTCCCTATCTTAAATTGGTGTATTACTTGTTTTATCAATGCTTAACGGCTGCCTCGACCCTCCTGATGTCTTCCTTCATCACTGAAATGGGCAACGAGGAAGAAACAGCTGTCACGGAATCAGCGATGTCGCAATGCACGCTTGACATCTCATAGTTCTTGAATGGCCTCGTCTAACTACAGAATGCGCCATGTCCTCCCCTGGCGCATACAGCCCCCTCCTGATCCAACAAAGTCAGGTACCCGGTTCTAACTTTCGTTAATAATAAAGAGTCTTTGTGTGAAATCAATTTCTTGGCGTGCCATTATATACCCCTGAATCTCAGGATTTGTATGATTATATAGTTAATATATGTCATTCTGAAATTAAGTGCTTCTATGAATCCATTTAAACAAGGAAAAATTCTTATAATATGGAAAATTAGTAATAGTATTTGGCATAGTTGCCTGACAGGCTATCCTGACAGTATCCAGTTAGACCAAATGAAATGGAGTGGAGTGGATTATTTTATGAACAGAACAAAGCTTAAAGAAGCCGAAAAGACTTTCTTCATGAGATACCCCGGTGGATTTGCCAATCCTGAAATGCTGGAAATTGCTAAAAAGCACAAAGTGGAGAAAATGAACAGAATGGCCTGGGAGAGCTTCGCCATTGAGCAGTTTGAAAACCCGGGGAAGATTGTTGACTCCATGGCCAGGGTCATCAGCCAGTCCTCGATGGTTTCCCTTTTTGAAAAGCCCAAATCCAGAGATCTGGTAAAAGCATTAAGCGATAATGAAAAGGAACTTTTATCCCTTGGACTTAAAGAATTCCTGCATGGGGACCAGGAACCGGGGTTTGAAATGATGTGCGGGCTTTTAAACAAATATAAACTGGCCAAATGGCCGCTGTTAACGATCTGCCCTGTATATTACCGGCCCGGTGTGGAAGTGTTTATCAAGCCCACCACAGCCAAAGGGGTGATAGAGTATTTTGAGCTGGAGGGGCTCAAATACAGCCCTTCTCCCACCTATAATTTTTACCGGGCTTACCGGGAACAGATTAACCAGATGAAAATGGAAATTGACCCGTCACTGCAAAATGATAATGCTGCTTTCTGTGGTTTTCTCATGATGTCTATTCAGTGACGCAAGTGGGGACGGTTCTTGACTTGCTCAGCTAAAAAATCAGACTTTTAGGCTGCCGAACGGCTCACCCGTCGGCTGCGATCCAAATCTGCCCGCAATAACAACAAGGGATTCTCACCTTTAACCGTGAGAATCCCTTGTCTTTTATAAATTCTGGCGGAGAGAGTGGGATTCGAACCCACGAGACCGCTCAACACAGTCTACTCGATTTCGAGTTCTGTGTGGCAAACTATGGATACCCCCGGCCGATGTCGGGGAGTATTCAGCACTATCAATTTCTTGACAACCCAATCCCTTCTGTTTTATCAATAGTTTCGGGTCTTTGCATCAATTTTTGACTGTTTCGGCGGCTAACCGGGCGGCTCAAGGGTATTTGAAGCTCTTCTGCAATCCTTCTAAATGATACTCGTTACCAACCTTATTTTTAGAAGCGTATATTTTTGTGCTTCTCCTGAATTATTTATAAAAAAATTCAATTCCATGCTTTACTCAATTCCCAATGCCTTAAACACAGCATCCTCGGGGCTTGTGTAAAAAGATGTCTGGAACTTTGCAAACAGCTCTGAAGGAACGGTGGCGATATCGACAGCCGAAGACATGGGGAGCAAGATTTTCTTTGATCCGGCATCAAAGCATGCCTGCAAGGTGTTGGCAAGCTCTCCGACCTTGCTGATTGTGCCGCCTATACTCATATTCCCCAGCACACACATCTGCGACTGCACCGGTTTTTTCAATGACGCGCTGCAAAGCGCCACAAACGCGCAGAGCGCCAAATCGGGTGTCGTGCCGACGCCCTGACAGTCGGCGATGTGCATGAGAAAATTATTATTGTCAATGCTGATGGAGCCGCTGATCATCTTTTTGTTTGCCTTGAAGTAGTTTTGCGCCGTTTTAAGGTTTTCCTTCGCCTCCCTGTCGTATCCGACGCCGGTCACCTCAAACTTGCCGTTGCCGCCGACGACCTCGGTTTCAAGCTTGAATACCCCCAGCATACCGGCATCGCCATGGGACACGGTATATACATGCCCGGGCTTGCCCTGCCCCTCGGGAATCAGTTTGCCGGAACCCTGCTCCGGCACAGAAACAAAATGCTCTTCAAACGTATCATTATCCAGATAGGAGAAGTGGACATCGTAAAACTCCATGCCGCCTATCTTTTTGAGCTGTTCCTTTACCCTGCGCCGCCCTTCCAGGGCATATTCCAGTATCTCGGCGACATTCTCTTTCGCAAACTCCCCATGAGGATACAAAAGCTTCAGCATACCGGATACCGTTTTACGCACGGCAATGACATCCCGCTGGTTCAGGTCTCTGCCCAGCCGGAAAAAATGTTCAATGGTATCGCCGAATGAACGTTTTCGCATCTCACGGAAAAAATCCGCCAGGTAATCGGTTATAAAGCCGTATTCGTCAGTTAAAAACTCCGGCCGCATTTTGGGGATTTCCCAGCCGGGAAGATAATAGTGCATCCGGTCGAAGAAGGCGCTGTCATAGGCTATTGCCGCGGGAAACGGCTCAAACAGGTGAGAGGTCTTCATCAGCACTTCCACGCTCTGGTTGATGTTCCCCACAAAAACCATGGAGGCGTTGGCGTTTTTCTCTTCTTTGCCACGCGCAAAGGAGCCGGATGCCATGAAATCCTTCATGATCTGAATGCCGTCTTTATCCTTGAAGGTGATGCCGGCAACCTCGTCGAAGGCCACGCAATCCCACAGCCCCACAAGTCCGATGGTCCTGTTCGCCATGTTGTAAAACAAGTTGGCGACAGTGGTCTGTCCACCGGAGATGAGAATGGAGTTTGGAGAAATTTCTTTGTAAATGTGAGACTTGCCCGTCCCGCGGGGGCCAAGCTCGCAAAGGTTATAGTTATTCTCAACCAGAGGAATCATCCGCGCCAACAGATGCCATTTGGTTCTGTTTTCAAACTGCGTCGGCTCCATGCCGACGCTCCGGAGCAGCACATCAATCCATTGCACCTTTGTAAACCGGCTCCTGCCGTCAAAGAACTCCTGCATATCCATGTGGGGAAGCTGAATGGGGGTAAGTTCCCCAATTTCAAAAGGACTGACCCTGTTTTTCTTACCGCCTTTAAGAGCATCGGCGTCATATTCGTCGTAGCGATCCTTAAGGCGGTTGTAGTTCATGCGAAGAATGCACCAGATACCTCCGGACAAAAGCTTATCATACTGTTTGATGTATGAATCGTCTATAAAAACGTTTTTAAGATTCAGATTGGAGAAAACAGCCCGGTATGTATCACTGTAGGGGTCAAGCTTCGCCTCCGCTTTATCAATAACAGTGAAGCTGCCCATTTCACGGATTTTAGATTTGATCTTCTCAGCCTCATCGGGCCGCACAAAATTATCGGCAAGAATGTTTTTGACCCGTTGCACTCCTTCATTGATACTGGCGTCGTCGTTGGTGGCGCAATACATCCCCAACAGGTATTCCAGCACATAGACGGGCACATTGGCGCCTTCCTTGATTTTTTTAGTCAGATCTTTCCGGACGACTTTTCCTGCGAAGGCATCATGCAACAAAGCATTTAAGCTTTCACCGCTCTCTTCAGACATAACCCGTCCTCCTAAAACCGGATACTACCGCCGAATACAAGGTCAATAACAAAGGGAATTCTGGCATATTCACTGTTTACAAGTTCATCTTCGTCTTTGAGAATGAGATAATACTCCTTTGCCTTGTCATAGGCCATATCCTTCAGTGTGAACTTCTCTTTATAGGTACGGTCACCGGGATTGCCGCCGGCGCTTTCCGCTATGATGATATTCTCATTGGAAATCCTGTTCCCGGCCTCATCCGCGAAATAAGCCGTCACACGAAGAGGCAGTATCTTTTCGCCCACCGGTTCATTCTGATAGAAGGTCAGATGTGTAATGACGCTAGTGATTTTCCGCGACAGGTTGGTAAGACTCAGCGACACCTTCTTCGCGCTCATGGAGCGGCCGAGGTTCTTGTCGCTCTTAAACTTAATAACCGGTATTACGACCTCCTGCAGGCTTGTCCCGCCGTGCACATAGCAACTACCGGAACCTTGCGACTTAAAGCAATTTGTCACACGGGGAATAACGGCGCGTATATCCGTCCTGTCCTTTACCAGATAATTCAGCGAAAACACCTGTGTTCCCTGAATATCGACGTCTGCTTTTGTCAAAATGAACCTGCGCTTCGATTCTATTCCGATAGCATCTTCCCTGGGGGTCTTATCCCTTTCCGCAAGGGGCGTCCGGCGGTAAATATACCCGTGATCCGCGGTAATCAGGATATTGATGGCGCCGATGTTTCTGAGCGCCCTGACAAGCCCGGAAAGCTCCCGGAAACACTTTTCCGTGGCCTCGAAAACCTCATGCTCGGTGGCCGCGTTATCACCGCGGGAGTCAATAGTGTTGTGATAGATGTAGATCCGCTTCAAGCCGGAAAACTTCTCTGCCATTTGCTTCTGTGTCAGGCTCGTGACATTTTCATAGGTAACGGCAACAGCCTCTTCCCTCACAAGCTTCAGGATTTTCTCCCGGTTTTCCGTTCCCTTGGTGGAGATACCGTCGATGACGATATCCGCTTTATCAGTCACTGTAATGTTTTGATGCGGCAATAGAGCCGCCATTCCAAGGGCTGTGTATGACGGAATAACGCCCAGCATCACATCCAGCTTGCTGGTTCCCTTTTGTTCGCCATTAAGCTGGGCGTTCAATTCCACTGCTGATTCATAGCGCAGGCCGTCCGAGACAATGACCACAAGCCGCTCATTGTCGGAAACAAAGCGCCTGACGTAGTTTTCATAAAAGCCCTGCTGCGACGTCACGCCGGGGACCCGCCATATTCTCTCGTCATCCAGAAACGCGCACCATTTCATGGAAAGCTCATTCAGATACCAATTGGTATAACTGTTTTCCACCTTTTCAAAAAGCGGCATAAAACAGTCCTGATCCGCCAGTTTGTCATAGCTTAGCAGGAAATGCCGGTAACTGCCGTCCAGCTTATAATAGGTCTTCGCGTAGTTTTCAAAAAGCTTCGCCATGGTAAGACCCGGCAGGCCGGCGTGCGTCCGGCCAAGCTCCAGGAACTCGCAGGCGTACAGCAAGGCGTTGTATTCTGTTTCAAATTGCGGGTAGTAGCGCCGGTTTCTCCGGCTGTGGATGACCTTGCGGTATCGTTCGTATTCGCCCGCCTGCAGGCAGATATTATCGCAAATCCGGCTGATAATGCTGTGGTCGAAATCCTCAAAGGTATCACAGTCGACGATCTCGTCAATGTTCCACTTCGGTACGCGCTCACGCAAGTTCAGCTTGTCCGCCACAAGACCCGCGAGCTTATTATACGCATCCCAATGCTGCGTGTTCTTCATGAAGTTATCTACAAACACAAAGCAATTGGAGTTTGAGGACACATAAGCCAGCCATTCCTTCGGCAAGTTGCCGTTAACGCTATGGGACAAATGCGTGACCAGTAGCATAATCGCCAGCTTTTCGAGGCTTTGTTCAGGAAAGACATAACCGTAAGCCTTCTGAATCAGAGACCATAGCGCGTCTATGCTGCCGAACCTGGCAATGCTGTCGTATATCGTGGTTTCTCCGTTTGCCAGCTCACTCAACAGCGTTCTCACAACATGATCAAGGTTGGGCGCGGGCAGATTGCAAAGCGTTGCCAATACTCCCACATCGATCTTGGTCCCGGTGTAGGGCGCAAGCTGATATCCCTCAAACCGCCTGCAGCGTTCGCTTTTTCGGAAAAACAGCTTGTACCGCGCCACCACATGGCGCAGGGCGCTGTCGATCTTAAAGTTCAGCAAGTTCAGCGACGTTTCGTTAGTGGAAAAGGTCTGGCTGTACTTGATGGTGTCAGTCAGCCAGTTTTCCTTGTTCGCCGGACGGGGCAGCGGGGAATAAACCAGCAGGTTGCCGGCCGTGTCGGTTTCTTCTATGTAAAGCTTTACGGCAAACATATTATTGTCATAAAGCTTAATGATTTTAACGCCTTCAAGTTCAAGGCTATCGATATCCCCGGCGAAAACCCCTTCCTCATCGTACCAAAAGACGATGTTGCGGACGCTGCCCTGGGAGTGCTCGCGGGCAAACTGCCGCTCAAGGGATTTTTTGACTTCGGTCAGGTTCATTTTTTCACCAGCCTTTTACAGGTATACCCGTTCACCCATTCTCTACTCTCGCAATTCCAGGTGCTAAAGAACTCTTCTTCAGCAACGATTGCCGTCCAAATATTACTTAAAAACCTATTCATTACGGCTAATACTTCAGTGAAGGAAAGATCAGATAATTTTGTTCGTTTGATAAATTGCCTCCATTTGACCAGCATGGCCGCATTCTCACTATATGACATCAACTCGTTAAAGCTACTCCTGTCCCAATTGGTACCACGGTTTTGCAGTGTTTCAATAATTGCTTCTTGCAGCTTCCTGCCGTCAAAACAAAAAGTATTCGCTATGTAATAAATATCATAATAATCCTTCATCCGACTGGTAAGTTCCAACCGTTGAAGCATGGCATCAAACTTCTCGGCCACGGTGCTTTCCAGCGAATAAGTACTAATTTCAGGTGCTGTGAAGTTATCAAGCTGTGTTGGGATAATCATCTTTTCCGCTCTTGGGACGATAATATCACCCACCCCAAAATCAACGTTAAAAGGTGTCCGGGTGTTTTTAATACAGCCTATTAACTGCACACTGACTCCAGCATATTTGCGTTGCGGGGAGATTTCCACATAATCCCTCGCGACAAATGTAATAAAATCATTGCCGGTATCTACAAACAAAATTTCTTCCATAATTCTTCGGACATCTTCTATGCTATTTGGAATATTTCGCAAAAGAAAATCAACGTCTATTGTGGCCCTACTGTCATAATGGGTGAGGGCATAGATGAATAATCCGCCTTTCAGAACAAGGTTGTCTGCATATTTAGATAGAGCCACTTTTCTTAAAAGTTCTTCTTGGCAGAACAGCTGCAAATGAAGTTGAAACGGCTTTCCCGTTTCCCTGGATTTGTTCTTCAGTCTTGCAATTGCAGAAGCTCCCATGTCCATCGTTATAGCCACACTCCAATGATAGCGTGTACTTTTTTAGTTACTTTGCGCCGCTTGGCATAGTCCAGCAGGTTTGCGATATTTTTTTTCGGATCGGAGATATAGGCCTGTACCGCTTTGTTAAAGGTTTCTTTATCCAGTTCAGCTTCATACTTAAGACATTCGCAGATCAATCTGTCCTTATTAAAAATCCGCATTTCACAGCCCTCGAAAAAAGCGGTCGTCACCCCGTAAGACAGCCGCTCCGGCGCTACGTAGCAGGGTTTTATATAAGGATAGTCAATATTAAATCTTGTCCTCGACGCATTTTTGCTGATGGCGATATCCCAATTGAGGGGTGTCCTGTCGCTATAGCCATAGTAAAATAGCGCCGTGTGCATACACAGTACGCCATCAGGGAAAAGCCTTGTGATAATAGCCGCTTCGCCAGAATCCTTATCTTCCACAACAAGACGATAATATCCGGTCTTGACTTTTTCAATCATTCCACCGGCAATTAGCTTTTGAATTCCTCTGTAATCAATCTTAAGCGCAGAAAAGTCCGCTGTTTTCAGAATCCCTGCATTTTTTTTAAATTTATCTTTCAGTTTTGCAGTATCCATGCTCCTCACCATCATAATGCCACCATTTTATTATAATTGGCGGCGCTTTACTGTAATCATAAAATAAGGAGGGCTTTCTGTCAACACTAACTCCAGGATTATATTGTTTCCTTTAAACTTGTACCGCCGCAAACCAGATAGCATGTGGATTTACTTCAAAAGTTCTTGCTTCTTGCAGGATAGAGCCGGGAGCCCAGGCCAGGCCTTCGCTTTTAATATTCTGGCCGGCACCTTTTACCGGGTCCCAATTTCTCCCTGCCAGCGGTTCTAAAAGGCCCCGGCAGGGTACTTTTTCCGGACTTAACACATGGCCCCAAAGGGGTTCATCCTGCCCGAGGCCGATGCGAACCACCTCTTTGTCCGGGTACTACCGTCCGTCTTTGGATCAAACTAAACTATACGCTTACTAACTGATTTTCGTACGCCAATTGATTATTCAGCACAGCAACTGTCAGATTCCACGTCTTAATTTGCCGTTTTAATTTCTTCTTCAATGCGTCGTTTATTGGGCTCAGCCAACCGATTTCATGACTTCTTCTTTGTATAGCTCTATAGATTGGGCTATAATACTGTTGTTCTCAAGAAGAGTGAAGCTTGAATCGCTTTCATGTCTCACCACATTTTCCGTTTTGTGCAGCGCGTGGAAAAGAACGTCATTCTCGCTCGTTTTTCTTACTTCAAGGTACTTCGCGAAAAAATAATCATGAGTGGCAATAAATATCTGCACTCCGTCTTTTTGAAGATTGAGCAACATATCCACAATAGCCGGTATGTTTTTAGGATTAATATTTGCTTCCGGTTCATCCCAAAACAAAATTGAACCACTCTCAAGTGTTCCATTTTTTACAAGTTGCCAAAGGAGCGCTATTTTTCTAAGGCCTTCAGCAATAAGTTGAAATTCAAGCATTGATTGATTTCCGGGGTTTAAATAAAACTCGTCGTTCGATATGCTTACAGTTCCCGTTGTAATCTTTTGCAGGCTTTTTAGATATTTTTTCTTCCTTGCACTATCAGGACCCCTTGTCAGGTCCACACTTGCCGCGGAGATAATATCTTTATACGTGTCATCAAAATCCACATTATTTCTCTCAATCGCCTGCATCAAATTGCGGGAATTGGATAGTATCTCTTTGGCCGGAATAAACGTGCTCGTTAATTCTGAAAGTTGTCTTTCCCAGGACTCCTTGCCCTTGACCTCAATATTTCTCTTGTATTTCGAGTTGAATGTAAGCGTTAAAGATTGCTTATCGGAAGAAACTTTAACTTTTGCGTTGCCCGATCCAACACCCCGTTTTACCAGACGATGCAAAGATAAATCATCCGGCCTGAAAACTCTAACAATTTTTTGCGGAAAATTTATCGCCGTAGATTTCTCCCGCGCTGCTTGACAGGCGCTATATAACAGCTTCAAGATGTGAGTTTTGCCGGTCCCATTGTCTCCAATAAATACATTGATTCCTTTGGAAAACTCTATTTCAATCTTATCAAAAACAGTAAAGTTTTCTATATAAAGCTTAGTTAGCGCCATTTTTTCACCCCTTTTCAGATGCTTGCATTTATATTATACCTCAAATCTTTCCATATAAATCCATCTTCATTGTTTTGCCGTCGTCCCTCGGCACTTCGACACCCTGGAACCTGGCGTAGTTCACCGTCACACCGTCGTCAAGATCCAGCTCGATGGCCTGGTGCGCAATGTGCGCCACGACCTGATCGTACACCAGGCACTCTTCGATTTCCTTGCGGTAGGCCGCCTTTTCACCGGCTTTTTCCGTGACGCTGGTGAGCATCTCCATCCGCCCGATTTCCGACTCGTACTTGCGCTGGAGCGGGTGCAGGTAATCGGTGCGCACACGCGCCACGGTGAACTTGTCATATCTGTGCAGATAGACAAGCGCCTTGAAGCCGCTCTGTTTACCGCTGTCGAACAGCCAGTAGATGGGCTTTTTCCGGTAGGTCTTCACATGGTCTTTGTAAAAATCGTTCAGGAAATAACGGCGGATTTTTTCCCTTGATGTGCCGCTGCCGTTTGGATACAGCGCATCCGCGATGAAGTCAAGGTTCTCTTGCAGGGTACCCTCGCCGTACACCGTGTGGACAAAGTCCACGAACCGAACCACGATATCATCGTCGAAGTAGTCGTTTGCCCCGATGGGGATAATGGCGTCGGTTTCGACGCCGTAGTGGTCAGTGGTTAGTGGGCAGTGGGCACCGCCGTAGTGATTAGTGATTAGCGGGCAGTGGGCAGATTCTTTATTAGGGCAACCAGCATTTTGCCCACCTCCTCCGACAATTCCATCGCCTGCCTTATATCCATATCGGCAAGGTATCCGAGTTCTACGCATATCAGCAATTGTGTCTGAAGTTCCGCTTTGGAGCCCCTCGCTATCGACAGAAACTGCGCGAATTCTTTTGTCGATGTCCTTGCTTGTCCCTCCGCTATATTCGACGGAATCGAAACCGACGCTCGACGCATCTGATCCGACAGAGCATACATCTCTTCCTTGGGCAGCAATTTCACCAGCCGGTACACTTCTTTCACCAGTTGCATTGCTTTTTGCCAAACGATCAGTTCCTGATAACTCTGCACACCCATATTCTCGCAGAACCTCCTTCAGGTAATACTGCCCACTCACCACTGCCCACTGCTCACTAAATTCGCCTCCGGCGAATTTCAGCCCAGGTTCGTCCAGACTGTACCGCCCGAACATGCAGCCCACGGCGTAGGATATGAAGCTGCGGATATCCCGCTGGAGGTCAGCCTTGCGGATGGTCACGTCCTTGTCCTCCACCTCGGGGGTCAACTCGTCCTGAAGGCCATAGATTTCGATGAAAATGCGGTTGAGTTCTTCTTCGTTGGATTTGAGGCGTTTAAACTGCTCTTCAGTGAATAATTCCCACGCTTTGAAAACAGAAGAAATTCGGCTTGATTGCTTTGCGTCACCCCAAGCGGAGGCACTGGCCATGTTAAATTCCATAAGTGGATGCATACGAAAATCCCATGAGGTTTCGAAGCTATCCCAGTCGGCGCGGGAAATTAAGATATTTTCTTTTACAATAATGTCAATTATTGACTTCTTCTCATATCGAATACACACTGGAATATTTGCAAGATTTCCAACTTGGAAATTAAGTGTGGGATTCTGTACTTGTAAGAAGAAATGTCCGAGCTTTGACGCTAAAAGCCCTGTAATATACATCATACTATCTCGATTCGGAAACAAAGATGATCCAGCAATCAGGATAATGTGGTTTTAAAATCAATACATGGTAACAGGCCCTAGTGATTGCCACTCGAAGAATTTTACGACTGCGGTTATGCAGATAGGGATCATAACCCACATTTGGTAAGTTGTGGGGGTGTTTCTTTTTATTCTATGTCGTATCCTGCCAAATTTCTTTATAATATAAAATTTTTTGGTTTGGCATAGTACATAGCATCAACAATGATGGCAATAGCTGCTTTAATGAACGGTTCTAAAGGCAGCGGGAGATGGCCATTGAGGTACCATTCCAAACTTGAACAGTGGGAAGGGATGGTCGGTTGGCCTTTGTGCTGAGGCACTCTGGTTGAAGTTTTGGAACCAGAGGATTTGTGATAAAGGTTCAGATCCATAGCCGAAAATATTGTGCAAAAATATTTGAAACCCTTCAATAATTGACATGTTAAAAATTACTTTAATCTATATCAACTTAGGATGCTCGATGAACACTTGAGGAACCCGCCCCCCAAACATTTTCAACTGGTTTTATTCATTTTTATCTCTTTTTAACTAAAGTACTTTAATAACATTACAAGTAGAATAAGTCACCCGTAATCCGGCGACTTCGTCGTCGGCTCTCTCGTCGGCTATGCCCCGTCCCCGGCGCAATAATGACCAAGGGGTTACCGCCTAAAACAGCGATAAGCCCTTGATTTATAAGCAGTCTGGCGGAGAGAGTGGGATTCGAACCCACGAGACCACTCAACACAGTCTACTCAATTTCGAGTCGAGCGCCGTGCCTTAACTATATTACTTTATTCCAGAAAGCATTTCTATGAATACGAAAAATACAACTAACAACCTGTTCCCGGAAAAAGTTTCTTTCAAGCGCAGCAACAATGTTTCTGCATCAGAAGCCTGTTATAATGGGCACGTTTTCAATCACCGTTAACGTGCCGATAATCCTGCGATCCTTCTCTCCCACCAGGATATGCTGGCGGGGATCGACAATCACTTGCTCCCAGAGCTTTTCCTGATCTTCGCTGCCCTCAGCTGAACCGTGGCCGTAAGCCCCCTCCAGATCACGGTAGAGGGCCTGTATATCCCAAAGAAATGCATGACTGTTATTTTTTGAAACATTTTCACATATGAGGAACATAGAGGCAAGCATGTATTTTTGTCATAGCTACTACGCGACCAGGGAGCAACTGTTTCCAGTAAGGGGGTGTCGCTAAATGAACATGTGTTTGGAAATTCCTCTACTATTAAATTACGCTTTAGTGCTTGCCAATATCATGCCTAATGGAAATAGGTGTCACCACTGATTCTATTTTCATATGCTATAAATTAGTTAAATTTCTTTTACAAAGACATTTACAGGGGTGAAAATTATGGCAAATCCAAAGGAACCATTTGGCGGGGAAACCGGAAAGGTATCTGAGGCAGCATTTGAAATAAAAAACGTCGGCGCTGAAACGAAGAAAAAAGATAGCAGTAAAAAGCTGCTGAATGAGCACAGCCAGATGAAAGAGTTAGAGGCACAGAGACGACAGGAAGCACCGCGAGAACGTCTGAACAGGCCAAATTTTCTTATCCTAATGGTAGATGAGGAACGCTACCCGCCCGTTTACGAAAGGCCCGAATTACAGGCCTGGCGCAAAAAAAACCTGCTGACCCAGGATCTGCTGCGCAACCATGGGCTGGAATTCAAACGCCACTATGCCGGCAGCACTGCCTGTTGCCCCAGCCGGGCCACCTTGTTTACCGGCCAGTACCCGTCGCTCCACGGCGTTACCCAGACCGACGGCGTCGCTAAAACTGCCTTCGATACAGACATGTTCTGGCTGGACCCAAATACCGTCCCTACCATGGGCAACTATTTCCGGGCCGCCGGATACAGAACATTTTACAAGGGCAAATGGCACATATCCGAAGAGGATATACTGATTCCCGGCACTAAAAACTCACTTCCCAGCTACAATACCACCACCGGCGTACCGGATCCGGAAAAGGAGAAGATTTACCTCTTTGCCAACCGCCTGGACAGATTTGGCTTCAACGGATGGATCGGCCCGGAACCTCACGGGAGAGAACCGCACAATTCGGGGTCGTCGGCGGCCGTCGGAGTCAGTGGCCGGGACGTGGTATATTCCCGGGAAGCTGTTGACTTGATCAGAGCACTGGACAAACAACAAACAGAATCTTCCACGGAACTGCCGCCCTGGCTCATCGTGGCCTCCTTTGTGAACCCCCACGATATCACCCTGTTCGGCGCCATCACCAGACTTGCCCCTGCATTCAATTTCACAGTTGACCCCTCGGTTCCACCGGTTCCTCCGGCCCCTACTGCGACGGAATCCCTCAGCACAAAGCCGAGCGCCCAACGAAGTTACCGCGAAGTATACCCCAAGGCGTTTCAGCCTTTGCGGGACAGCGAATTTTACCGCAGGCTATATTACCAGCTACAAAAGAACTCTGACCGGGACATGTTGAGGGTCTTTGAAACCCTGCAACGCTCCTCCTTCTACAATAATACCATTGTCATCTTTACTTCCGACCATGGGGATTTACTGGGCGCCCACGGTGGTTTGTTCCAAAAATGGTATTGTGCCTACGAGGAGGCGCTGCACGTTCCTTTAATCATGCATAACCCTGTTCTTTTCAATGACCGCAAAAGTGTAGAAATTTTAACCAGCCATGTGGACATACTGCCCACCATGCTGAGCCTGGCCGGGGCTGATGCAAACAAAATGCAGGAAAAATTGCGTACCAATCATACTGAGGTACATCCACTGGTGGGCAGGGATTTCACGCCTCTGATTCTGGGCGAGGGCGAGCCCAGGCGTGCCGGAGAACCACTGTTTTTTATGACCGACGATGATATCACCAGGGGTCCCAACCAGGTAACTGTGCTGGGACAGCCCTACAATTCGGTAGTGCAGCCCAATCACCTGCTAACTGTTATCGCGGATGTTCAAACAGATGAAGGCGAACAAACCTGGAAATACTCCTGCTACTACGATAACCCGCAGTTCTGGAGCAACCCGGGCACCAGTGACGAAATTGTCCGTCAGGCAGACGGCTCAACCGGCTTGCAGAATGGCGTAAAAGCTTCGCTGTGTATCACCAGTGTAAAAACGCGACCTGTACCCGAACAATTCGAAATGTATAATCTAACCGAAGACCCCCTGGAAACAAAAAACCTGGCACATCCCCAATTCGCCACTCCGGAAACAAAAATAATGCAGCGAGTGCTGGCAAACCTGCTGGAAGAACAGTGCCGCCAAAAACGGCTGGTACCCACCAGCGGCACAGTGCCCGGCATGCCCTCTTGCGGCGACATTTGCCAGGGTACCAACCTGATTTTTCGTCAAAGCAACCGGCTCGCAGTAACCGGAAGCAGGGTGCCACTGCCGTGCAATCAACAATAAGATTCTGAAATAGCTGCACAGGCGCAACAGGTATCCCGGTAATAACGTTGTGTATAAAGCATAAAATAAGGGATTTTGCGCCAAGGCAAAACCCCTTATTTTATATATTTGATCTAATATCTTAACTGGGCTGCTATTTCCCCTGCCTCAGAAAGAGTATCGACAGAGTCGGTAAAATATGTCTCCGCTCCAGAAAGCAACAACAGATCAAGTATTTCGTTAACCACTGCCACTTCATATATATGTTCCGAACCACAGGAGGGACATTTTTCCACCGAAACAGCCTCCAGGTTGCCGCAATTACGGCAGCGACTTCCCATGGGATCGAAATTGCGGTTTACCACCATCATTTCCACCCGGTTCATTTTTGCCGCCCACAGCACATCAACAAGCCCCACCACCGCCAGGCCACCCCGGAGATATTCCGCCCGGATAAATTCCCAGTGGTCCCTGTCATCCAGGCGTTCCTGCTCCTGCAGCAGAGTCATTATTTCCCTGTTGACAGTATCTTCTCCCTTACTCAAATCCAATGTTTTTTCTATTAATTTATCTTTTAATTCCTGCGACATATTTTCATGAACACTTTGCAGAATTTCCCTACCGCCCACCAGCAATATGTGTCTGAAATGCTCCTCCTTTGCCAGTTGCGAAAGATCGGTAACAATCTGGCGGGCATAATGTAATAACTGCTTGTCCCGGCGTCGTTCATACCTTTGCTGGGACCACCCCCCTACCCTGACGTGATTTTTTACATTGCCCCTGATTATCTCACCGGGGCCTGCCACCGCTGCAGAAACAAGAAATACCCGGGCCTTTTTGTTATCGGCCACCACCACTGCCACGTCCTCGTATTCCTCCTGCAGTTCCGCCAAAGGCCTCAGATAAGGGGACGAATCAATTCTTACCATATCCTTTACGGGCAGCGCCAGTGTAATCGCCAGGAAAAAATCTAGCGGCCGACAAGAAAAAAGACAGAGGGAACCAGACGTCAGGGGGCTGTGTTGGAGGTATTCCTCAACAGCATTAACGTTTTCATCAAAATGTTCCCGCTCATCCCTCTCTGCCCCGCCGCCCCTGAGCATCATCCTTACTTTTTGCAGCCTTCCCTCAAGTCCCTGCAGAGCAGGAGACCCTGATAAGTATATGCTTAAAAATGTTCTTTCCGGAGCCGTCAATTGGGCCAGTTTTTTCAGATCTATATTTTTAAACACTTTATACCCCCTTGTTAGGAAAAATTACGGTGGACAGCAGCTCGGGGAAGGGCAGCTGCTTTACCATTGTGCTGCCCTTATGAATGTTGTTTTAACGCACTCCGGCCCTGACTAAATAAAGCAACGGAGTTCTCCTGCGAATGCGAAAACCGGTTCGTTGTTTATATATTCATCTTGTTTGTGAGCATGGGAATTCCGTATACGGCAAATACAACACTGAGAACAGCTATCAGTAAATCCATTTAGATTCCCCCATAAAAAATTTTTTACTAACTTTTTTCTGCTGCTGTCCGTAATGATTTGTGGTTTTATTCCTTATTATAAAGAGACTAAATTAATTAGCTCTTTCCGAATTATTAAAAAATTATTACCGGAGAAAAAAGGGAGTATCGCCCTTAACGGCGATACTCCCTTTTTATATGAAATGTCTAATTACTTATTACTTCTCGATCATGACCGCATTTAGCTGGGAATCATACTTGTTGTTAAACCCTGCATCCGTATTCAGGGCGTCGATGGCAATCATTTTGCCGTCGGCGGAGAGTTTATCGCCAGTAAATACATAGCTGTTTTCGCCCAGGGTAAGGGTTTTTGCGGCCAAATCATAGGTGCCGCCAAGGCGGGCCGCCAGGGTGACTGCATCAACATAAGCCCTGCCGTCAACAACCTTCGCCCCTCCTCCAAAGGTGATAGGGTCACCGTAAATTACCAGCCTGGTTGTATTATATTTGGCCGGCAGCAAATCCATGGTGGAATTACCGGGGTTGTTTTTATCGATAACATACCTGTCAATAAGCGTGCCATCCTCTTTTAGTGAGCTGACAGTCAGTTTTTCATCGTTTACTTCAACCGTTTGATAATTGGGCTGGTCCTGGGGGTCATAGAATTTAGCGTCCCATATTTTTGATGTAAGGTCAGGATACCATTTGTTTCCACTCCTGCCGGTTACGTAATATACGGTGCCATCCTTGGGATTTTGCATCAACTCATCATTTTTAATGGGATATGTTCTGGAAACACCATGGTCGTGCCCGTTAAAAACTACATCTACGTGATATTTGTCAAATATAGGATCGAAGGCCTTCTTTACAGCGGCATTCGCCCTGCCGGACTTGTTATAATAAGGCGTTTTGTGGAAAAACACTACTTTCCACTGGGCATCTTTGTGAGCTGCCAGATCATTATCCAGCCACTGTTTTTGTGGCTCTAAGATGTCCGGCCCTTTGGCGTTAACTGTTTCCTCATCTTCCTGGCTGTCCAGCACAACAAAATGGACATTGCCGTAATCATATGAATACGTCTGCCCCTTCAATCCCTCTGGCCCGTTTTGAAACACATTGAACTGATCTACGAAATATTGGGGTTTAGTAGAATTCCAGTCTGCCGCGTTGTATGTTTCATGGTTCCCCTGCACCACCATATCAGGTATGGAGTCAATAACGCCTGCAGTAGCATTAAACCAGTTATTCCAATGTCTGTAATCCTGGCCCTTTTCAACAAGGTCGCCTACATTAATGAAAAATTTGGCGTCTTTGTTAGCCTGATATGATTTTTGTAAAGTATCGTGCCAGGGAGTGTATTCAGGATTGTTCATATCCCCGCTCTGACTGTCACCAAAGACCAAAAACTTGAATTTATTAACTTTTTTGGCTTCGGTAGTAAAAGTATGTGTGTCGCTCCAGTTAGTGCCGTCGCCCACCACGTATATATATGTTGTTCCTGGTTCCAGCCCGGTAAGTGTAGCATTAAACAAATTTGCCCTACCTTTATTAATGTCCGTGGCTGCTGTATCGAACTCCTGCATTTTTGCCGTTACTTCCACAGCTTTTTTCGATTCGAACTTGTCATTCCCTGTGGCCTTCTGATATTGTACAAGGCCCTTGGTTACCGCAGTGCTGGTTCTCCAGGTTATGGTTTGGGTTGTCATGGGATCCTGTGACCAGGTAAGGGTGATGTGATCAGGAATTTGAGTTGCATTTAAGTCGGCATTGATTTGAACATCATTGTATGATGCGGCAAAAGCAGCCGGCACCGGGGATAATGAGGTTGTGACCATTAAGGCTGCCGATAACAGGGCAACCTTGTGTTTGTTAAAGATTCTCACTATTTTTTCCCACCTTTCAAGAATGATTTTGACCGTATTATAGTATTAGTATGTAAAATATAGAAATTATTAATGTAAACGCCCAGTTAATTATTGTTAAATTATTGGAAGAAGCAAGGAAGCAAGAGAACCGTCCCCTTGCTTCCTTGCTTTATATTATCCAAATGATAAGACAGTGAACAAAGGAATTCTAGTTTCCCGGAAAGAACTATTAATTAATATTTTTTGGGAGGAAGGCACAATGAAAAATATACTTCTGGCAATTGATGGATCTGACAACTCTATGCGCGCAGCTCAAAAAACCCTGGATCTGCTCAAACTTAATAGCAGTTTAAAAGCTACCGCAGTTTATGCAGCCCCCACATGCTACGAACTGCACCCGGAAACAGGTATCTGCACCTGGATTAACCAGGAGGAATTGGAAAAGGATATTCAGCAGCGGTCTGCCATTGTAAAGGAAAGAGTATCCGGTATCTTTAACGCAGAAGGACTATCTATTAATTTTATGTTGGTCAGGGGCGACACTGCGGAAGCCATTTGCAAGACAGCCGAAGAAGGAAAATATGACCTAATCGTTATGGGTAGCCGCGGCTATGGCGAGATTAAAAGCGCCCTTCTGGGTAGTGTAAGCCATAAGGTGTTGCACTGCAGCCAGTGTTCGGTAATGATGGTAAAATAATAAGGGTTGCTGAACCAACCCTTATTTCAACTAAACACCATAATGACGGTCTGACAAAAGCAAGATTATGCCGAAACAGGTGCCGTAGCAAATAGAACAAAAGAACGCGGAGCCTATGCTCCAAGTTCATCACCAGGAACTGCAGACAGATCACGCTTTCGGCGGTCTCTTCAAGGCGCGCCATAATTCGTGCCATGCCGTATCGCCGCTTGCCTTCGCCGAATCTCCCTTCTACGGCATTACGTTCGCTGGCATCTTGCCGTTCCAGACGTTTTTGTTTGTTTATCTTCGGAAGCAAGGGGACGGTTCTCTTGCTTCCTTATTAAGTCCACCGAAAAATCATTGATAACAGCACCTACGTCCGGGTTATAGATTACCTCGTGTCGCGGCCTGTACGGGTTTTATCTGATGTGGATGCTAAAAATCTGTGTAGATAAACCGGGATTCCATACCCGGGCTGAATAAAAAACACAGAATAATTACGCCAGTAAAGAATAACGCAATAGCCAATTCTTTTAATATCTTTTTATTTAACATGATTGTCAGCTCCTAAAGCTATGGCAAAAATATTTTTTTTATAATTAAAACTGCCTTGGCTAAGTCCGGAGTGGAGAAGAAAATTCACCCCACGGCCACAAAATGAAAGGTAAGGGCAACCGCCAGTGGCTTCGGCAGTGTAATCCTGTTGCCCGGATACAATTTGAAAAGCCTATGTACACTCATCCCCGCTCCGTGCCACAGGCCGCAAATTGCCATTACCGCCAGCAGGTTAAATATATTCCTGACCGGTGTCACCCCTGCTGCCGCCCAGGGGTATGTAAAGATAATCCCTAATCCAGCTACTCAGGGACATATGCCAGCTTCTCCAGAATTCCGCAATGTTTCTCTTCAGATACGGACCGTTGAAATTCTCCGGCACCCGTATGCCAAAAAGGAGGCTGCAACCTACGGCTATATCGGTATAGCCGGAAAAGTCGTAATAAATTTTTAAACCAGGCAAAGTGATTTTATAGTCCCGTCTATCCTCATTAGTACAACGCTTATCGGATGGCTAAGGAGGTAGTTTTCCTTTACGGTCTCGTTCACCGTTTCAGAAAAAACGTCTACCAGCGACAATACCATATCATTGATGTAAACCGTCCCACAGGGTAACTGCCCGGATCCAGAGAGACGCGCAATCTTCTGAAATAGCTGCGGCACAACGGATCTGGTGATAATAATTTCGTTGTGCGCGTAGCAAAAGCTACTTCAGTCCTTCAAATAGAGCGCAGGACTATTTTATCGACGACAGGCTTATTTTTGAAAGAATCGCCCACTTTCTGTATAACCGCCTTAACGATCCCCGGCAGGCTTCATAGTTATCCATCGTTTCCCTGAAAAGCCGGCGAGCCCTCTCTTTATCGCCGGCGTCTAAGAACATCTTACCGGCCTGATAAAATGTTTTGGGAGAACCGTAAAACAAAAGTTGCTTATAGGCATGCTCTATTTCCGCATCAGGCTGCTTCTCTTCCAGTAAGATTCTGATGAGGTATATATAAGGCTCCCCTGAGATGACTTTGGGGTTGGCCTCAATCGCTTTTTCAATCTCTTTTTTTCCTTCCCCAATCTTTCCAAGGTGGTAATACGAGGCGCCGAGGTAAAAATGGAAAAGAGGGTGCCCGGCCATCTTATTGGAAGCATTCTCCAAAAAAGACGAGGCCTGCCCGTATTTTCCCTGACGGAAAAAAGCCTCCCCCAACTCCAGACAGGCTTCACCGTTGGCCGGATTTACTTCAACCTCTTTTTGCAGCTGACTGACTCTGTTGGCCCGCCGCAATGGTTCGAAAAAGTCCGGCAGGATGCCAATATAGCGGCGCTCGGCAAAGAAAAAAATTAGCAGCATAATGACCAGGGCGAGTATGGGATTTCCGGTTAATATGGACAATAGCATGTACAGGGCGACTGTTTTCATAATTTCCTCCCAGCAAGGTCTAGTATTTAATTTCGTATTAATCGGTGGGATCAGGAGGGCGGCAGACTTTTCAATCTACCTTAGCATAATATCAACACAAGGCAGCCCTAATCCATCCGGTTGAGTGGTCTGCAGTTTACATGTATACTCTTTTGTGTTCTTCTTTAAATCCAAGACAATCTTACAGTTTTCACCATTTTGTCCCACTGTTAAAGAATTAACATATGCATTGTCCCCGGCTGATATCTTGAAATCACTTAAATATTTACTATCAATCCGACTTTTTTTAAACTCAAAAATCAACTGTTCTTTGTCTGAAACATATTTTGTTTGGGCGGGTGGCACACTTACATAATCGGCATAAAATGCGGCTGCTTCTTGCCCGGGCCAGGGACTGAAAACTGCTCTGATACTGTTTTTACCTACCGATACATCTGAAAGAATTTCGTTTTCCTTGCTGCCAAAGCTGGCGCTCTCATTTACTTTAAAATATGCAGTTTCTCTTATTGCCTGAAAATTATCATCCTTATCCCTGATGCATTTAATTACATAAGGAAAGTCAGCATAGTTGCATTCGCTGTTCCTGCCACTGGCAAGAAATATGAATTCATTCTCATTCACGATTTTTTGTAGAGTCACATATAAAGTATCGGTTGGCAGTGTATCCTTTTTGCCGGTTCCTAAATTGTATAAGTCAAACCTGTTAGCAAAGGTTTCCTTCTTTGACTCAATTAAAACGTATTGGCCGTTGAACCTCTGGACATTTAGTATCTTATCCTCTTTATAGCCCATTTTTATTTTATCTATCTCTTTTGAAACAGCGGTTAACGCTTCACGGTCTTTCATTTCAAGCTCTGCAGATAATGACAATGTTTTGTCAATTACAATTAGGACATTTGTCCGGCTAAAAATCTCTTAGTATCGCAGTATTC
>CAZXQO010000031.1:39484-51025 GCA_964643075.1 uncultured Peptococcaceae bacterium | reverse complement strand
AGAAGATCCGGGGAATTGTCTAACCCCGTTTTGGGAGGACAAATGTCCTTATTTACATATTCTATCATAGACTCTGACAGACCAGGATACACTCCCAGCCAAAAAGTATCTCTCATGATCATGTCCGTATTCTCCATTGAGCCAACTATTCTATATCCCTTTCCGCTCTTCCTTATCTCATCGAAACAAGGGTGTTTTACCAGATTCCCCGCAAAAAGCATCCGTGTTTGTATACCCTTATTTTCAAGATAACCCACTAGCTTATCTCTAGTAAAACCGGCATCTTTCCGTACCGTCAGCAGAAAACCAAACCAGCTTGGGTCAGAATTCTCGGTGGCTTCGGGTAGAATAAAGCAATCATCCAAATCGAGAAGACCAGACCTAAGAAGTTTCCAATTGTGTTTCCGGGCAGCTATAAATTGAGGCAACTTCTCCAACTGAGCGCATCCTACCGCCGCTTGCATATCCGTTACTTTTAAGTTGTATCCGAAATGGGAATAGACATATTTATGATCGTAACCAAACGGCAACTGGCCAAATTGTTGGTTGAAACGGTTATTACAGGTATTGTCCTTGCCTGAAGGACACCAACAGTCACGCCCCCAATCACGGAAGGATTCAACAATGCGCTTCAGTAATGGAGCATCAGTATATACTGCACCGCCTTCCCCCATTGTCATATGGTGAGGAGGATAAAAGCTGGACGTCCCCAAATCCCCTATTGTACCAGTATAACGCCATTCGCTATCACAAAAATATTTTGAACCCAAAGCGTCACAATTGTCTTCTATCAGCCACAACCCATGCCGGTGGCAAAATTTTTTAACTGTCTGCAAATCAAATGGATTTCCCAATGTATGTGCCAGCATAACAGCTTTTGTCTTGTCCGACAACGCAAGATCAAGTTGTTTCGTATCAATATTGTAAGTTGGAATTGTAACATCGACAAAAACAGGCACTGCCCCAAACTGAATAATTGGGGCCACCGTCGTCGGAAATCCCGCCGCTACGGTAATCACTTCGTCTCCCTTTTTTATTCTTTTTTCCTCAAGCATGGGAGACGTCAGTGCCATAAATGCAAGTAAATTAGCCGAGGAACCTGAATTTGTGAGAGAACAGTACTTCGCGCCGAGAAAATCAGCAAAATCCCGCTCAAACTTATCAGTATACCTTCCCGTGGTTAACCAAAAGTCCAATGCCGCATCAACTAAATACAGAATCTCCCTCTCGTCAAATACCCTGCCTCCATAACTAATTGGCTGCCCCGGCGAGAAAGAGATCTCCTTTTTGATTTTATGAATGGCTTCATAATACTCTGTCGCTGCAGCCATTACTTTCCTGCGCAAAGACTTTTCCATGCTGTTATCCAAGGCCTTTTTCACACTCCCAATCCCGTATTCATGTAATCTTGAATCTGGCTTCGGCAAATCGCAAGCATGTCGCTTCCAACTTCGTAGCCTTTAACCCAATCCACTACTTTATCTAAAGCCATGTCTAAATCCCAGCGCGGATGCCAACCCAACCGGGATTTGGCTTTAGCACAATCCAATTTAAGCAGTCCGGCCTCGTGGGGGTGGGTGCCCGAGTCTATCAAGTAGCTTCCTTTACTGGCAAACTTTTCACACAAAGCGCGTACCAAATACTCCACATTTTGTACGTCCCTGTCATCCGGTCCAAAATTCCAAGCCTCCGAATATTGGCGGGGATCCTCGTATAACTTTTGTGCTAATATAAGATAACCGCTTAATGGCTCCAAGACGTGTTGCCATGGTCTTGTCGCCCACGGGTTCCGTATGTTTACCGGTATACCCCTGGAGGCTGCTTCCACAATATCCGGTACCAAACGATCAGCTGCCCAGTCGCCGCCGCCAATAACATTTCCCGCTCTGGCCGTAGCAATCCCAACACTTTGAGATGAAGAGTTATTTTTATTAAAAAAAGACTGTCTATAGCTTGAAGTAACCAATTCGGAACAGGCCTTACTGTTGGAATAAGGGTCATAACCACCCAAAGTGTCTATTTCCCTGTATCCCCACACCCACTCCTGGTTTTCATAGCATTTGTCCGTGGTCACATTAACAACGGCTCTGACACTTTCACATTCCCGCACCGACTCCAAGAGATTGACCGTGCCCATAACATTAGTCCCATATGTCCCAACCGGATCCCGGTATGACTCCCGAACAATTGGCTGTGCCGCCATATGGATCACAATTTCTGGTTGTGCTTCCAGCAAAGCCTTCCGTAAAGATATTCTATCCCTAATATCCGCAATGATAGACTCTACAAGGCCATCCACTTGGGCCACCGCATACAGACTTGGCGAAGTTGGCGGATTTAACGCATAACCTGTGACTTTAGCACCCAAAGTATGCAGCCATATAGACAACCAGGAACCTTTAAATCCCGTTTGGCCAGTTACAAATACACGCCTACCGGACCAAAAAGATTCTTTCTCCATCCCTGTATACACTCTTAATCCCATATTTTCCATTTTGCCTTCCCCGCCTGCCACATGCTCTCCAGTAAGTTTTTATCCCGGAGGGTATCCATAGGCTGCCAGAAACCCGGGTGCTTATAGGCAACGAGCAGCTTGTCCCGCGAGATTTGCTCTAACGGTTCTCTCTCCAAGACTGTATCATCGCCCTCGATATAGTCAAACACTTCAGGCTGCATGACAAAAAATCCACCATTAACCCAGCCCCCGTCGCCAACAGGTTTTTCTACGAAACTATTTACGCAGTCTTCATCTCCTAAATTTAGAGCGCCAAATTTTCCACTCGGCTGAACTGCCGTAACGGTTGCATATTTACCATGACTTTGATGAAAGTCAACTAACCTATTAACGTTTACATCAGCAACCCCGTCCCCGTATGTCAACATAAACGGTTCATCGCCAATATATTTTTGAACTCGTTTAACCCTCCCACCGGTCATAGTATTTAAGCCTGTATCTACAAGGGTTACTTTCCAAGGTTCTGTACTATGATCGTGTATTATTTGCTCGCCGCCGTTTCCATTTGTAAAGTCAAAGGTAATGTCTGCTTGATGAAGGAAATATTGAGCAAAATACTTTTTAATCATATACCCCTTGTAGCCGCAACAAATAATAAATTCATTGTAGCCGTAATGAGAATAGATTTTCATTATATGCCATAAGATTGGCTTTTCTCCGATTTCCAGCAGGGGTTTTGGTTTCAGATATGATTCTTCACTGATACGTGTTCCGAAGCCGCCTGCTAATATGACAACTTTCATAATATCATCCCCCAATAATTTGGTGCCTTGCCATAATATTACATGCATTATTTCAAGTATTTATAAAAACAAACAATATCATAACATTCAGCAAACCGCTTGCCCATATCACCATAGTAGATTATACTCAACTATATGGTTCTAATATAAGTATAAACCAATATATAACTTAGTCATTTTACAGATATGTTAAAAACCAATACTCTTTGCCTGGATTTTTAAGGATTCACATAATCTTTACTTGTACTCTACAATGTCTTGTAATTAAAATTTTCAATCCTGAACACCAAAAACCTTGGATCTTGTGGAGCATCTACCCTTCTTGCATCACAAGACAGGTTAATAATATATTTTCCCGAAGGAATACTGATAATTTTTGTGTATTTTATCGACTGGTTGTTCACAGCAAGCTTATCAACAAAGTCGGTTCCGCTTATAATAAGATGCGATTTTTCAGGATATCCTGTTGCTAATGACATTTGAATTTCAACCTTTTTAGACTTATTAGAAGAATTATTCAATTCCAGCTGACCTGTGGAAGAACACCAACGCCAATTGTCTTGAGAAGTGCCTTCCAACCCTGAAAATCCCCCTTGCCAGGAAATTAATAGTGGGTGAAGCGCACTTTCTTGTGCGTCTTCATATTGTTGTGGTGTATAGCCCAATTTTACTGAGTTATTATATTTCATTAGATTAAAAAACACTAGCCTTTGATTAGAACTGTAAACTGGTTGCTCGTTTAATTGTTGTGAAATATCTGCAATCAATTGATTAGCCTGATCTTTATAGCCATATCTATCAATATAGATGCCTTTAAATTCGCTTAAGGATATCGTTTTCAGCATCTCATCCAACGGTTGTTCGCTTACCATTTTGTACCATTCGTCTCCCGCCCGTCCTTTCATAGTACCGTAACTCCAGCGCAGATCCTGTGAGTGTAAATATCCGCGAAAAAGATCATAATCGGCCATGTTATTGACTGGCTGGTTTTCTGGAAATGGAACATAAGGTAATTGAAAGATCATAGAATCCTTAGGAACGGAATTTTCAATCTGACTAACGAATCTTGCATCATTGTTGTAACTAGATTTGATACCAATATAATCAGGTATATAATGCACAGTCGTTTGATCATAGATTCCAAGCAATAAAATAATAACCGGCAAGATGAACCTCACCCATCTCAGTCTTCCATATTGGCTAGCTAAATTAATGAGCTTGTCCACGAGTATACCTACAATAAATAGTGACAGAAAGGCAATAAATACAATAATTCTATTATATCCTCTGATTTCTGGCGAAATTATTAACGCAAATAATGTTCCGAACCCGCCAATAGTAGCTAGTAAAAGACCTGCTAAGTTAAATACAGCAAGTTGTCTTAATAACAAAATTTCTCGACCACTCGCCACGAAATTACCAAACATAACCACTCCAATGAGTATTACGAATCCAATACTACCAATAACACCTAAGGTCGCAGAAGTATTTTCGTTAACAAGAGGAGCCTGTGCGTCATATAAAGCTTTATCCTTTGCAAAAATCCCAATCCTATGACCTGACACAGGCAACAGCATTTGAACTATTTTCAATCCGTATATTTCAGATTCAACAGGACTTCTGCGTCCAACCTCTATATTTATTCCATGGTTGTGAACAAATACAAGATTAGGCGCAACATTCAACAAAACACCGGAACCCAAAATAACCACCAAAATTAATGAAGTAACAATATAAAAAATCTTCTTGTCCTTAATAATCGCTACGAAACCAGCCACTAATAGAAAAAAGCAAGCAAAAAAAACATAATATATACCCATACTAGATGAAGCCAAACAAATAAAAACACTCAAGACAAACTTTTTTTGTTGAAATAATTCTCTAATTCTTATCAACTTGCCGGAAGGTAATGCAAATTCACCATTGATAACCCAAAGAACAATCATCACAAGTAGAGGAACTTGAAAATAGAAAGACAGAAAAAAATGTCCTTCGCCTCTAAAAAAATGGTAAGGTAAGAAACTGTAAAGTAGGCTTAAGCCCACAGCAACAGTCCTCGAAATGCCAAATTTGCGAAATACATAGAGACTTACAATCGTAGTCAAAATAAATGTTAAAATATATGAAAAGTTTAACATAAATCCAACTTGTTGTGTAAATATAGACAATAATTTCACCCAAAGAAGAATTAGCCCATCTGAACTGGGATAGTCATACATGTTTGCTCCAAATGGAGCACCCCAGAATCGGTTATTTAAAAACCAACCGTTATCAACAATTCCTTTTATCTGCGCTTGAGTAAAAATGCCATCACCACTATAGCAAAATGGCACAGACAAATCTGCCCGCCATAGCTTCATAACTCCAATCAAAATAACTAAAGTTAATAGGATAGCACTGAAATACATCAAAGCATCTTTTTTATTGTCATAAATTTTCGTCAGTTGCATTCAGATATTACCTCTCGAAACAAAAGTCACATATAAAACCAGGATTAAACACATAATAATTATCAACTTCCAGTAACATTCAATAGCACTGATGACTTTGACCACCTTTCCAGAGGCCACTCCCTCCTTAATCATTTCATTTCTTCTAAAAAGAACAGTATTAATAAATTTCCATTTTATTATCTTAACAAATTAATTTTTCTTATATCATTCATTAGAAAAAACACCTCAACACTAGAATAAATAACACCATATCTGCAAATTTATATATATCAATTCATAGGAAATAAAAAGATGCTACCCTGAAACAATCCCATAAAAATAGTTATAGAACATTCACATTATAGATTATTCCAAAGTTTTAACGCAAAAACAATATAGCAGGAATTATCTATTTGTTTGGCATTTTTTATATACTGGATTTCCACTTTCATTGTACCTATGAATGGTAAAATACGTGTTTTAAATGCTTCAAAATTATAAAACCTTCCATGCCTATTACCCCATCCTTCTGCACAATAAATAATCGCACCTTTATCAAATTTAACTCCGTTCGGCACACTAACCATTGGATCAGTTTGAATTGAATAATCCTTAAATAAGTATAGGGGAGCAATATATGCTATACCACCTGGCTTTAAAATCCTATTTATTTCTTTGAGTAGAAATGAATCCGATTGTCCTTCAAAATGCTCTAGTGAGCAAGTCAAAGACAGCTTATCAAAAAAACTATTTTCTACAGGTAGATTGCAAGCATCTCCACCGATTCTTTTTTCAGCTATGCCCGGTGGATACATGATATCTTGACTATAAGAATCAGCACCAAATAGCCTTTCACATATCTCTGGCAATGGCGAATGTTCACTTGCTATATCTACAAATCGCTCACCTTTTTTTATTACTAAATTTTTTATAGTCAAAAAATGTTCTAGTGACTTTTCAATAATATTATTTGAGTAATATGCGGGATATCTATTTTTATATCCTGCATTGTGACAATATTCATGATATTCTTCCCTATCTATATTTATTTCCACAACTGAAATATCATTGTTGCAAAAATTTTTTATAATACCCTGTACTATTTCTGTATCTTGATTATCAATATGACCAATTACTTTATCATTTTCAATCATATCTGCACATTCCTTGAAACTTCCACCAATATTTTCTGGGCGATAAACGTATAATGTGCTTTTTTCAACTTCTAAAATCCGTGTTACTATTTCTCCTGCTTCTCAACTCAATCTCTAAAATTTCCGCAATCATTCCCCAATCAAATTTCTTTTCAACCAAATGGCGAGCTGCAGCAGAAATATTTGCTGATATCTCATCAGTACTTTGGAAAGCACGTGAAATACCCTCAGACATTTCATCAACGCTAGCCACGATGATCTCCTTATCCCGAGTAAACTCTATACCCCTAGCTCCAAATTCCGTCGATATGACAGGAATTCCTGAAGCCATATAATCAAACATTTTTAAATTAGTGCCCGAACCGGATAGCATGGGATTCAGAGCCAAATCAACTATTCCAAATACAATATTTTTTTCATTTTCTTCTAAAACGCCTAACAAGCCTACATTATCAGGGATATCCTTCCCCTTAAAGGCTAGACATTGACTACCTATGAGAAGAAATTTAATATCTGCTAATTCTTCTGCAATTTCAAAAACCCTATTGGCTGCTTCCAAATTGGGGGGATGCCAACTTCCCATAAAAAGAACAATCTTCTCATTCTCTAAGCCCAATTGTTTCTTGTTCAGCTTTCTTTGTTGCTGTGTTACAAAGGGAATCGTTTCAACATCAACCCCATTCGGAACAACGACAAATTTTGACGAATTTAACTCATAAAGCTGTTGTAGACGATTAGCGTCATCAACAGAACAAGTCATAATCAGATCACCGCGTTCGCAACACATTCTTTCGATGCGGTAGACATCATCAATGATTGATTTCGCATGCTTTGGCAATACATTTCTCTTTAGATCAAATTCAACATCTTGAGCTTCATAAATTATTCTAGCCTGGCTGGCTGCATGAAGAACCTCGTCCAATAAATATGGATGTGACACAACAATTACTTCAGCACCACTAACCGCTTTCCTTAACATAGCACCATAATCCGGAGTTAATTCGGAAAGCTTCGGCATTACCACATCGGAAACCGGAATTCCTATATTCCTTTCAATCTCCCACTCTTTCTCTTGGTGGACCTGAGTTTTCGGAATTCTTATCTCTCTTAATCCAGGGGCTATCTCCTGATTAAAACCATTTTCACTCGAATTTGTAAATGAAATAATTTCAATATCATAATAGCGTGCCAACTTTTTATAGAGATTATAAATACGGCTCTGACCACCTCCCAAAGGAGGATAAATTGGGAATGTAGTTGTCACAACCATTTTAGGCTTAATATTTGTTATAGTACTTAATTTATGATTAGATTCAGGAAAAACCGATTTAATAAAATTATCCCAAGTCAATTTTTCTACCTTTAAAAATCCATTGTTTCCCATTCTGATGGCCCGTTGGCGATCATTTTCTAAAATCTCCATTGCTTTGGCTATGTTTCCGGTATCAGGCGAAACTGAAAATCCATTCACTTCATTTACTACAAACTCATTGGTTCCACCGGAATCCAAACAAGTAATTACTGGCTTCTTTCTCAAGAAAGCTTCTACTGTAACTAAGCCATAATCCTCTTCATAAGGAACATAAAGAACCGCAAGACAGCCTTCGTAATGCTGAGCTATCAATGAATCGTTACAGTAGCCTAAAAATTTAATCCGCTGGTCTGAGCCAGCCATCTCCTTCAAAACATCTTCATCAGGACCTGTTCCGGCAATCACGAGCGGAATTTTACAGGAAGACTGTTTCATTGATTCTATGAGAAGACTGACCCGTTTGGCCCCATCCAATCTCGAAACTGTAAAAAAATAATCGTCATAAGATATTGAATTATTAATCGATGAATTTATGGGTGGGGGATAAGCAATACTATACTTTGATTCAGGTGGCAGATAATCCTTTCGTTTCGCCACCGTTTCTGAAATCGCATAGTATCGGCGGATTTTCGATGGTGCAAGTGCCCCTTTATCCAAATAATGAACAATTTTTCTGATCAAAGATCCGGGAAACAGTGTCTCAGACTCAGATAACTCATTCTTGTGTGACTTCATCTCTAAGTAAATCTGAAAAAACTCCTTAATATCGGGGTTTTCCCATGAAATATCCATAAAATTATTTAATCTGCTAGTATATTTAGAAAGACAATTTACTTCTAATGGCATCCCTGTAAAATGATATGTATCATATAAACCCCTTAACTTATGCACCATATAGTTAATATGGTTGTCATGGCAAATCATCCAACTAGGATATTTAGTAGATAAAACCATATCAAAATGCAAAAGATCTAATATCCAATATTCATAATAAGTATCGATTAACTCCCAAAATCCTTTTTCTCTAGACGGTAGTTTAATCAACTCTGCCTGGCAGGTTGTCCGTAAGTTAATTTGGGAAGTCAACTCCCAAAGGAATTTTTCCATGCCGCCAATTGTATAGGGAACCGGACTTGGACCAACAATCGCAATTTTCATACCTTTCCTCCGTTTAACAAACTTAAGTCTGTTAATACAAGAGCCATTTGTCGAATACTTTCTTCATCGTTCTCGTTAAACCCTAGTTCAACCAATAACTCTGCAATCTCTTCAAGCAGGTTTTCCATGTTTTGTCACCCTCAAATTGTTGCAGTCAGATTCCTAATTACATCATCCCAATTAATATCTTTAACCTTGTTGAATCCGTTATTACCAAGAAATTCGCAGTAATTCTTGTCCTTATTTAGTTGCTCAATGCACATTCCCAACAAGCCAGGATCGGCTTGTTCAGCAATCTTGCCATTAATATCATGTTCAGCAAATTCAAGGACACCACCAGAATCACGGCACGTCACAACTGGCTTTTTTGATAAAAAAGCTTCAAGGGTAATATATCCGTAATCCTCATCAAATGGAGCAAAATAAACGGCAAAACATTTGGCATAAAGTTCTATGAGCTTCTCATCATCTACAAAGCCAACAAACTCAACCCTATCATTCAGTTTCAATTCTTTCGTTAGTTCCTGTAAATATGATTTAAGCCCACCGGTTCCAGCAATGATACAGCGAATACTCTTGTCCGTATATATTAAAGACTTAATTAGCAAATCAATCCGTTTTAAACTTTCAAGTCTTCCAACAGAAAGGATATAGTTACCATAACCCTGACAACGGTATTTACCATAAAGTTTTGGCGGATGATATAATGGGGTAGAATTTATCCCATTATAATATCTTAGGCGTTCAGACGTATTTTTCGCAATCGAATAAATTCCCTTGCTCTCAACAATTGTCCTATTATCTACTCGAATAATATGATCACGGATCGACATATCATCCATATTATACCGATCAAAATCACTATATACGGTGCCAAAAAGATCATAAGCCGCTCGATGCTGGTGAAAAAGCCATGTTACTTTATTTGGATGGTTAACAACATAAGATGGGAATTTTGTTGAAATTAATAGATCTGTCGTTTTCCCCGCAATTTTTTCTAAATTTAGCATTCTCCAGACCATGATATTTTTAGTAATTTCAATTTTAGGATTCCATTGGAAAGGAATGCTAATGATTTCCACGGAATAACCTCTCTTTTTCAGCTCAGTGAGTAAGGATTCAACACATAGCTCTGCCCCCCCCCGTATAAATGGTACACTCGCAAATGTTATAATAATCCTCTTATTCCCATTCATCGTCTATGCCACCTCATTACTAGATCAGCCCTATCAACAATTGTGTATCCTATTTTAATGCAATAACAGCATAATCCTGTGGCCCGCTTAGTAATTCGTTCAACCTCCTAATTCCACAGTTAAATTCAGTCAGGTCAATTTCGTAAGCTTCAAACTTTAACGCTGGAAGTAGACCTTTTTCTGGAGAATTTAAAAATCGGAGATGAATATTTCTAAATCCCTTCGAATCCATGATGAACTTTAGAGTATCGTGATGAACTGGACGAATATGTGTAAGATCTGCATAAAACCAATTACTTACAGCTACTGGATTTTGAGTATTAATGGTTTCAAAAATTATAACCCCTCCTACTTTAGATTTTAGCAGGCATAAATCAATAAATCTTAGTAATTCGAAGGGTTCCAAATGCTCAATCACCTGAGCCGCAAAAATGCCATCCAAGCTGTTGTCTTCCTGTCCCTCCAAATAGGTAAACAAATCCTCCTGAATAACCGGCAAGCCTCTGTCCTGGCAATAACCCACCATATCTTCGTTAATATCAATCCCTTGAACACCAATCCCGTTATCCAGCAACAGCTCCACAAATTCACCACGGCCACAGCCGATATCTAAAACCTTATTTTTTCCCAGGAAGTAATCCAAATACACCCGCTGCCTCTCTTTGATATCCTCCCTGCTTCCCCGGAATCTCTGTTCGAAAAGGAAATAATCAATATCCAGGCTTTCCTCTTTATCTTCCCGCACTAACCGCTCCACCGTCCGGACCCCTGGCTCCAGTTGAAGGCCTTTGTTGATTTTCCTTTCCAGACGCCTCAAACGATCGGCGACTACAGTGAGTTCGGATTCCAGGCGGCGTTTTGCCATTTCATCCGCCAGGGATAAGACTTCTTGCTTACTAGCAGTTACAGCCCTTCGAATATCGTTAAGCTCCACCTGATCTATTTTACCTTCAAACATCTCCTTTATTGCTTCCAGTTTGGATTCATCTACCTTGGTGGCGAGAAGGTCCTTCATGGCCTCCAATTTGGAT
>CAZXQO010000031.1:0-39384 GCA_964643075.1 uncultured Peptococcaceae bacterium | reverse complement strand
TTTGGATTCATCTACCTTGGTGGCGAGAAGGTCCTTCATGGCCTCCAATTTGGATTCATCTACCTTGGTAGCAAGAAGACCCCTAACCGCTTCTAGTTCGTCTGCACTGGCTTTTCCGGCCAGATACTTCTTCAATAATTCAACTTCGTTCTGATCAGCCTTACTGTTTAATTCTTCTATATTTATGGAATTGAACAGGTCATCCAACTTTTGAATTTTTATCATGGCTGCCTGAAAGTGTTGAGAATGTTGGTGCAAATAGTCTCCCAAAGCATTGAGGGATCGCGTCACACTACCATTAAATTCCCGTTGTTGATCAACCAGGGGATTTATATACCACCGCAGAAATTTGCGCACTAATTTTTTCCCAAAAACGATCAAGCCACCGATCCCTTTGCGGTGGGTAGTAATATGGTATTCGGCATTTATATTCCACTTTAGATTATTCTGTCTTAACTCCGCATCCAGGCAGCTAAGCTCTCCTGCGCCAGCAGTTTCATAGCTATTTGTCACAGCATTTTCCGGCTGCGATAATACCGCAGACTTCTTGGCTTTCATTACCTCCCGTATCCGCTCCATGACTTGTTCCACCGTAAGTTGAGTATTCGCCATTTCGCTCTCCTTCATCGGCAGTTATTCCGCCAGGTTTATCCATCAACGCCATGATTCATTGTCTGAAAATTGGCGCCGTGATTTATGCATTTTCCAGTGTTTCAAGTAAAGAGGAATTGCTATCTGGTGCACCCATAACTTCCCAGCGATGATCTAACCGGCACACGCCGACATCTTTTATGTGGGAATATACCGTGAATATTTTGCTATGCACCCAATAATCATATTCCGTTGCTAAACCATCACTACAAGCCACGTTAAGGTAATATTCTCCCTCCACCAAATTCAATTTATCGATAACAGCCCGGACGACGATCTCGTCACTTAGCTCTTCTTCTTTAAGGGGATGCCTGTCAATAAAAGTATTAGTACCATAACACCAGATATCATCATTGCGGTAAATAGCAATGCCAAAAACTAAACTTGCTACCGGCCTTTTGCGGCGGCAACGCATCTCAATTATACAAGGCTCACCGCATTCATAGGTTACTTTAGGCTGTCCGGAATGATCCAGAAGTGCAACTTCCATTATTTCTACCGAACCGTCACCCCTGTGCTTACTCTGTGGAGTTAGTGATGAAGTGTCAGATATTTCACTTCTGCCCTCTATACTTTCCCCTGCATCGACCTGAACACAACTTGCTTTATCCTGCTCAACCTTCTGCCTGTGCTGCGCCTCCAATCTCTGGTTCTCTTTATCAAACATGGTCTCCCGGTAATCCCCGATAACTTCTGCTGGAACCCCACGCCGGACCAATAAACCGTCATGCAGCCAGGCCAGTTCATCACAAAGCAATTCTAATTGATTAAGACTATGGGAAACAATAACAATAGTTGTCCCCTTAGATTTAAAAGATTTCATTTTGTTAAAACATTTTTTTTGAAAACTTTCGTCTCCCACGGCCAGAATTTCATCCACCATTAAAATATCCGGTTCCACATTGATTGCAATGGAGAAAGCCAGTCGCATATACATCCCGGAGGAATAAGTGCGCACCGGGCTATCGATAAACTCCTCCAACTCCGAAAAATCAATAATTTCATCCAATTTGCGGTCAATCTCTTTCTTGGTCAGGCCGAAAATGGCCGCATTCATATAAATATTTTCCATCCCGCTGAAATCCGGGTGAAAACCGGCCCCCAATTCCAGAAGGCTGGAAACCTTACCCTTTACTTTTATACTTCCCTGATCAGGATAAATAATCCGGGTTAAAAGCTTCAGCAGGGTACTCTTACCCGAACCATTTTGTCCAATGAGACCCAGTGACTTACCTCTCTCCACATTAAGATCGACACCTTTTAGCACCCAGAGATCATCATAGTTACTCCGGTGTCTGAAGAGAACTTTCTCTTTCAGGGTAGGGGCCCTGTCGTGGTAGAGGCGAAATCTTTTCCAAATATCCTGAGCCTCAATCACACAATCCATATATCCAACACCTACTTACTCCTATATCTGTTCTGCAAAACCTCTTGACAGACGTATAAATACTAAATAACCGAATACTAAAATACCAATTGACATCAAAGTAAACATCCCTAGTCCTGGAAAATATGGAAAAATACCATAATATAAGATATCCCGGTAGGCTTCCATCAACGTTACCATCGGATTAAGAAAAAGATAATTCAAATATTTTACTGGAACAAAATTTAAAGGATAGACAATCGGCGTCAGATAAAACCACGCCATTATCAGGATACCATAAATATGTTCAACATCGCGAAAGTAAACATTGACTGCCGAAACTACCAGGCTCACACCCAGGGTAAATATGAATTCAATTACCATAACCAATGGCAGGGCAATCAGACTCGGGGTCAAAGGAATATGAAAAAGAAGAAGCGCGATTAAGGCAATAATAAAACTTAAGCCCAGATTCACGATGCCAGCCGTAACAGATGCCAATGGCAGTATTTCCCGGGGGAAATAGACCTTCTTTACAATATTACTATTGCTCACAATGAGACTCGCCGCCTCCTGGGTGGTGCTGGCAAAGAAGATCCAGGGCAAGAGCACCACAAATAAAAACATAGGATAATGAGCAACATTCATGCGCATGATGCTGGAGAAGACAACGGAATAAACAACTAGTTGCAGCAAAGGATTTATGAAAGTCCATAAAAAACCGAAAAATGAAGCCTTATAGCGTGTACGTAAATTACGCTTCACCATATTTTTGTACATTTCCCGGTAGGCATAAATTTCACGAAAGATAGAAACCATCAGGCATTTTCCCCATCATACTGGTTCCCCGCAGTAAGCCGGGCTACCCATTTTAAATCCTCTTCCACCATCATACGTACAAGTTCCTCAAATCCAACTTTTCGATCCCAGTCAAGTTCCCTTCTTGCCTTTTCCGGATTCCCCAGCAGTATTTCCACCTCTGCAGGCCGAAAGAACCTTGGGTCCACCGCAACCAATACCCTGCCCGATACTTTATCCAATCCCTTTTCTTCAGTGCCAGTTCCCGTCCACTCCAATTCAAAACCGGCATACCTGAAAGCCAGATCCACAAACTCTCTCACCTGATGCGTCTCTCCCGAGGCAATAACATAGTCGTCAGCCACATCTTGCTGCAGCATTAACCACATCGCCTGCACATAGTCCCCGGCATAGCCCCAGTCCCTTTTTACATTCATATTACCAAGATAAAGGGTATCTTGAAGACCATATTTTATCCGCGCCACGGCATCCGTAATTTTCCTGGTGACAAACTCCAGGCCGCGCCTTGGCGATTCATGATTAAATAAAATACCTGAGCAGGCATACATACCATAACTTTCCCGGTAATTCTTAGTTATCCAGTGCCCGTATAACTTAGCCACACCATATGGGCTGCGGGGATAAAATGGGGTTGATTCTGTCTGTGGCATTTCCTGTACAAGCCCAAACATTTCACTAGTGGATGCCTGATAAAAGCGTGCTTCGGACTTTATCGCCCGGATGGCCTCAAGCATATTGGTTACACCCATGGCATCAATTTCTCCGGTGACCACCGGTTGCTCCCAGGAGGTGGCTACAAAGGACTGGGCTGCCAGATTATAAATTTCATCGGCTTTTGTTAATTGCATTGTCCTGACCAGCGATGCCATATCAGTCATATCAGCATAAATAAAATCTATTTCATTTTTAAGGTGTTCCACCGTTCCATAGTCGGCCTTACTTTTTCGGCGCATTATCCCATAAACCTTATAGCCTTTCTCCAATAAAAGCTCTGCCAAATATGAGCCGTCCTGCCCGGTTATACCAGTTATCAATGCATTCTTCATTCTGTTATCCTCTCCATTATCATGATCAGTGCCTAATCCAAAAAACACACATAAACCAGTTAGCTACTATTTACATCACGTGTATTTGGCTGATAGCCTATTTTCCCATTCTTGTAATACTGCCTGTAAACTTTCCTCTATGCTAATCTCCGGCTCCCAGCCAACTGCCATCCTGATTTTTGTATTATCTCCTACTGAATACACATTTTCACTGGGCCGAAATTTATTTTCATCAATTAAGATTTCTGGATTACCATATTCCGTGCGCATCATATCTAATATATCGCTCATTTTATTTGCTTTGCCGGAGCAGATATTGTATATTTCTCCTGCCTTACCTTTATCGGCCAGCATGGCATAAGCCCGCACAACATCCCGCACATCTGTGAAATCCCTATAAACATCCAGATATCCAACCCGAATGCTTTTCTTATTAATTTTCGCCTCTATTATTTCCCGGGCGAAATCCGGTACCGCAAATCCCAGTTTTTGTCTCACACCAATATGATTAAAGGGGCGCACAGCTATAATGGGCAGTTTGTGCATTTTACCAAGCTGCATAGCCATGCTTTCAGCAGCACATTTTGATGTGGCATAGGGGCTTTGCGGATTATGCCCATGCTCTTCGTTAAACATTTCGCCAATATGCCGTCCAGGGCCATATACCTCGGAAGACCCTACAATTACTATTGCCTTGACAGCTGATCCCGCCAAAACCTCCAGCAGGTTAATGGTGCCAAGCACATTAACTTTAATGGTTTCCGCCGGGTGCAGCCATGAATACTGCACCGATGCTATACCTGACAGGTGAAAAACCCAATCTGGCTTTGTTTCCCTGATTACTTTTTCCAGGGCAGGCTTGTCCAGAATGTTTACATCTTCATATTGGACTCCTGGTATATCCATTTCCCCTTGGCCTATACCGCTGACAAGATGACCTGACTTTTGCAAATATTGCACCAAATAATTACCAACAAATCCATTTATCCCTGTTATAAAGATACGCAAGGGTACAAGCTCCTTTCCCTTTTGCCTTATGAATATCTTTTAACTTCACATTTATAATTGGTATTGGTGATTTTTTAAAAGGGGATTTGCTATCTGCATATCAACATACCCTCTTAATTCCTGAACAAATCTTTCAGTGGAAAAACGCAAAGCATTTTCTCTGCATTCTATTGGGGAAATAACCGATGCTGCTTTCTCAAATATATTTATAGCCTCGATTAAGGAATTAACTGATTGTTGTTCAAAAAAAACTCCTGTTGGAGATGGATTGTTCAGTCCACGAACAGTCTCTAACAAACCGCCTTTACCGTAAGCAATAACCGGGGTACCGCAAGCCTGGGCTTCTACAGGCACTATGCCAAAATCTTCCTCCGCAGCATAAACAAAAGCTTTTGCTTTTTGCATATATTCTTTTAGCTTGTCAAACGGCTGATAACCCAGCAATACTACATTTGATCCTGCCATGGATGCAATTTTTTTATAGTCGGGACCATCCCCTATAACAAATAATTTCTTATCCGGCATGTGCCCAAATGCTTCAACTATCAAATTTATTTTTTTGTATGGGACCATCCGTGATGCTGTAAGATAAAAGTTTTCCTTTTTTTCATTTAATTCAAAGGCATTAACATCAACAGGAGGGTATATTACTGTTGATTCCCTCCTGTATATTTTTTTTATGCGCCTTGCTATAAAATGGGAGATGGCAATAAAGCTGTCCACACCGTTAGCTGTCCTATAATCCCACATTCTCATCTTGTGCAGTAACAGCCTGGTTAGGATACTCTTGAATCCACTTGACAGACCTGCCTCTTTTAAGTATTGGTATTGCAAATCCCAGGCATATCGAATTGGTGTATAAACATAGGAAATATGCAATTGATCCGGACCTGTAATTACTCCTTTGGCTACAGCATGGGAACTACTGATAACCAAATCATAGCCGGACAAGTCAAATTGTTCTATTGCTATGGGCATTAAAGGCAGGTATTGCCTGTATTTGCTTTTGGCCAACGGCAGTTTTTGTATGAAAGTAGTATTGACTTTCTTTCTTTGAATAAAATCTCTGGAATCCAGTGGCAAAAAGTCAATGACAGCAAACAGATCTGCCTGGGGATATATTCGCAATATTTGCTCCAGTACTTTTTCCGCGCCTGCATAGGTAACCAGCCAATCATGTATGATTGCCACTTTCATCCGGCAAGCACCTTCTCTATTACAGCCATAAACTCCCTAGCAGTTTGGTTCCAGCTAAATAGGGCTGCCCTTTCAATTCCTTTTTGGCTTAGCTCTTTTCTTAGATTATCATTTTCTTTTATCAGAGCTATTTTTTCAGCAATATTTTCGGGTTTATCGGGGTTACAATACATTGCGGCATCCCCGCAGACTTCCGGAAGTGATGCCCTGTCAGAAACAATGACCGGACAACCGCAAGCCATTGCCTCCAGAGGGGGTAAGCCAAATCCTTCGTAATATGAAGGATATACGAAACAAATCGCATTTTCATAAAGTGTCCGTAATTCTTCATCGTTAATGTAACCTATATACTTTACAGTTGTTTTTTCCATTTGCACATTATTAAAAATTTTTGTATTGACTCCCCCTACAATAATCAAGTCCATATTTTGATTATCCAGAAAACCCATGGCTTTAATTATGGCCTGAAAATTTTTGTTTGGGTTCAGGCTACTGACAGCCAGTATAAAAGGCTTGTCTTGTAAATCATATTTATCAAGCAAAGCCATTTTCATATTTAGTTCATTAACGTGTTCACTGCCTGCATATATGACATTTAATTTTGACTTTATCAATGGACAATATCGCTGCAATTCTTCTTTTGAAAATTTTGATACGGTTATAATACTTGCTGCGTTTTTGCATATATTTTTTAGCAATATACGATACCACAGGCGGAATAAAAATGAGTAAGCTTTTGGGGTAGCAAATACAGCAGCATCATATATGATTACTAATTGCCTATGTTTCAATAAAGGTGCAGCATTACATAGATTAATTAAAAATGTATTTTTAGTATATAAAGGCAGTTCAACTTGTTCCCATAAATGCCCTTTTAACTTTCCTATTTTTTCAAACTGCATATTATTTAGATTTAAAGTATATTTTATATTTTCAGGCGCAACCAGAATAAAATCATACTTTTTTTTGTCTATTTCTCCATTGTCAATTAGTCTATCCAGTGCTTTTACCATTTCCATGGCAAATCGTTGTACTCCGGTTACGGACTGGGTAAGAAACCTTGCATTAATATATATTTTCATTTAAAAACAACCTTTATGTTAATAAGCGCTAATAGGCTCCCTCGCGCTTTAGCACAACCCGCAATGTTTTCACCAGAAAAATTATATCCATCCACAGCGACCAGTTCCGCACATACCACACATCCAGCTTGAGCCTGCCCTCAAAGTCAATTTCATTGCGGCCGCTGACCTGCCAGAGCCCGGTTATGCCCGGTTTGGCCACCAGTATGTCATGGTACGAGCTGCCCATCTGCATCTTTTCCCTCTGTAGATACGGTCTCGGGCCCACCAGGCTCATATCGCCGGCTATTACGTTAATTAACTGGGGAAGTTCGTCCAGGCTGAACCTTCTTAATACGGCTCCCATCCTGGTGAGCCGGGGATCGTATTCCCGCAGTTTATTGTATATATGCCATTCTTTTTTTGCCTGCCGGTTTTTTTTGAGGTACTTTGTTAATATTTTGTCTCCTTTGAGATGCATGGTTCTAAATTTAAAGCATGTAAACAGATTGCCGTTCTGACCTATCCTTTCCTGGGTAAAAAAGGCCGGGCCCCTGGAGTCAATTATTATGGCTATGGCTATTAGCAACATCACCGGAATAAGCAGCAGCAGTGTTGCCATTCCTGTTATTATATCAAATATGCGTTTAATAGCCCTGTTTAACGGTGATCTCAATTTGTTTTTAACGTTCAGCAATAACGCTTGTTCGTCAAAAAAGTATTCCACTTCAATACCGTTCATGGAAAGGCCGAATAAATCCGGGACCACCATAACGTTTTTCACCGATTGCTGCAGCCTGTTGGTCAGTTCAACCAACTGACTTGACGGTATTCCTGGTGCCGCGATAATTACTTCCTGCACCCTGCCGACAGATATTATCCTTTCGGCGTCATCAAAAGTGCCGATTACACGCCTCACTATATTGGACTTGGCACCGGCAACTTCTTTTATTTCCCGGTTGTCATCAAGAAAGCCAACAATAGTGTATCCCATGACCTTTTCCCTGGTTAAGGCATCCAGCATCAATCTGCCCGTCTTACCCGCACCCAGAATTATGACAGGTCTTTCCCATATGTGCATTTTTATCAACAATAATTTGCCGGCGTAACGAAATAAAGGAATTAAAAAGGCGGTGCAAAGCCAGGTAATCAATACCAGTGTCCGGGACATCCCCCCGCTCAATTTTGCCATATATAGCAATGATATGGAAAAAAACATAGCCATAAAACACGCTTTTAGCGTTGCTTCAACTTCTTTCCAGAAAGGTGCCCTTTTTTGATACAACTCTTCATAGGCCATGCAGAAGATAAATACCAGGGGCAGCCACCACAGGTTTTGCAGTGTATTATCGATCAGACCCGGTTTAAAAAAGCCGGGTAAAGCTAATGGTAAAATATAACTTCTAATTAGATAGGCAACTGCCAGGCTAAAAACAATGGCAAACCCGTCCAATATAATTAGAGATGGCATAGCAAACATACTACTGCTGATTACAGCCTTTTTCGTCATCCCTATACTGGAACATCCAACCGTTTTGTATATATTTTTATTAACCGCCGGAGAACCGGACACATTTAACCCTCCCAGCCGGCTACCTCTATTTCACAATATATTTTAGGCTCATCAAAGTATCGTATCTTTTTTGAATATCGGGAATTGTTTTGGCCCCCTGTTGCAGTAATACCTGCGCCCTGGCATTATCACCCAGTCTGTAAGCCGCTAATGCCTGCCAGACCACGGCCTCGTTTTGAATCTGCGGATTTCTAGCAGCATCATTAATCAACTTATTTGCATCATTAAAATTACCGTCAAAATAATTTGCTATCCCCATGCTTAACTTTATTCTATCAGTAACTACCAGGGGTGAGTCAGTTATCCAAAGTGCTTTCTTGTCCGGTTGAATACCACTCAGCACTTTGTCTATCTCATCAGGCAAAGTCAGTATCTGATTAATATCTGAACGGGCTGCTTCAACCTTCCTGTTTTTCATCCCTTCTATCATATGATTTACCAACTGGTTTGAAAGCAACTCATAATATTTGATTCTTAACGGAGCTAGTTCAACAGCCTTCTTGGCTGCTGTTAAGGCTTTATCGGACTGTCCGGCCTGTATGTAAGCAATAGACAATTCTAAATACATATCCGGATTATACCGTGCATATATTACAGCTTTTTCGGCAGACTCCACAGCCAGCGACCGTTTGCCCATTGCAGCTTGCAATTGTCCGGCCATGATATAGTTTGAAGGCACCACTGGGTTTTGAGATATGGCGCTATTGATATCGTCCAGTGCGGCCTGATAGTTTTTCTGTTGGATTGCAACCTTCGCGGAGTTGGTCGATTGCTCAGAAGATATCATGGAGAAAGATATGCAACAAATAATTATCGAAATTATTGTAGTTACTGCAATTAGTTTAAGTCCGCTGTTTGAAACTGTTTTTTCACTGCCGCCCACCTGGGCAATATTGAAGCCATACGACACGGCAACCAGACAGGCCCCAAGCGCGAACAATGTAATGGTCAAAGCTGATAAAGACAAGTCGAAATCAAATACGGCATGAGATATTATAGTTAAAACCGAACAAATCAGTGTGGCGGTCATAATACGGCTGTCATTGTTGTCCATTGTTTTCTTGAAGGCTATATACGCCCGCTTTATAATGACCAGCCAAATGGAAATAGCTATAAAAAGGCCTATCAATCCGGTTTCTATGGCAAGCTGCAGGAAATAGCTATGAGTTTGCCTGGCTGTATAGCTGTACGCCTGGAATTTGGAGTAGGCTTCAGACCAACCCCCGCCTCCCCAGCCAAGCACAGGCTTTTCCAGGATCATTTTCAGGCTGTCCTGGTACATGGTTATGCGCTCCATGGCACCGTGCATATGCAGTTTCTCTATGATTGTATGAGTGGCGCCGGTGGAGATGAAAAGTGCAATTCCCAGAACGCCTATTATAATAATAGCTATAATCAGCTTTCTGGTCGTAAGCTCTATATTTTTTTTAATGTTAATATACTTCAAGACTGCCCATTGGCCGGCTATCACCACTACAATCCCGGCAAAAAACCACAACCAGGCTATGCCCATGCTTTTTCCCAGAACGTTTAGCAAAAAATTTTTACTCACCAGCAAAGCCGTTATACTAAAAAGCAGTGTTCCGGTAATCAGGCTCAGTTTTTTACTATCCGGCGCCAGGGTCCAGAAAATCAAGCTGCAAATGCCAAATACTAAATAACCTCCCTGGGATTGCGTGGAGAAAAAAACGACAAATATGACAAAGATTCCTGCAGCAAGCGCTACCTTAACTAGCTGCTTCTTACGGGTTGTCCATAGGTAGAGCCCCATAAATATTGACGCGGCAAGGTAGGACGCCAATGAGTTCTTGTATTGAAAAGTTGAGGCTATTGTGCCACCGTCCGACTGCAAGAACCCATCCTTAATATTAACAATTAATCCGGTAGCCGTTAGCAATCCGGCCATTGAAACGGCAATGGCAGTTAAAAAGATAACAATAAATATTTTTCCCACATGCCCCGCCGACTGAACCAGGCGCAAAGCCATAAAAAACACTAAAAAATACAGCAGGTTTTTTAGCACTTCGTCAAGAGCAAGGGCATAATTCGCTGCGAAAAATGTTGAAGCCATATATACCAAAGGCAACCCAAGAACAAGGTAATCCAAAATATTAGAGAAAAATTTATACCCATATCTTTTACCATATAGATAATTAACCACTCCAAATAATATAGCTGCAAAAACCAGGGCAACTCTTTGCTCTTGAGCGAAAAATAATCCTCTGAAAAATGGGGAGAAAGCAAGCAGGCAACAAAACCCCCAGAAGACTCCCTGTTCAATGTCGCTAGTTTTTTCCGGCAACTCTATCTTATTTCTTCTTCTTTTCACGGACATGAATCAAATTTATCTCCTTTGATTGGTTATTCCTGTATATTCCCATATTTACATTTCTACAATCTTCGCATGAATACCTGCAATTAACATATTTTTTATAATCTCGCAACTCTTTAATTGTCTTGTCAGTTATGGAGAACATAAAGCACCCCGTCTAAACCTTTTTTCTCGCTAACAGCCTGTAACACCCCGTCCTCGAAAATCGGGAATCAACAGGCTGTATAGCTCGAACTAAGTTCGCTCTAAGGGTTCGGCAGGGGAATAACCCCTTCCGAACCCAAGGCTCACTTATATTCTTTTATCTATTTTACAAGAACTTGGGACAAATTTCGAGTCTGGCACAGACAGCAAATGCAAAAGGGACCGGCCACCATTTGTTTTGACAACCAATGATTCTTAAGATACGATATGAACAATAAGTAGCATAAGAAGGTGTAGGAAATGTATACTATCAGGATTTCATCAAGAGGTCAAATTGTTATCCCTGCAGAAGCTAGAAATAGCCTTAACCTTAAAGAAGGGGATACCCTGGCTTGCCATGTTGAGGAAGGAAGGATTGTGTTAAAGAAGGCACTTTAGATATATCGAAGGATTAGTAAGCATCAACCCGTATTTAGAAGATTAAAATTTTTACAAATCCCGGAAAACTAGCCGCTTTGTATGTGTACGGGTGGACTTAATTTACAATTCAACAATTCAACAACCGGCACCGGTTGATAATTCCTTATAAATCTTGTCAAATAATTATTTCCATAAATTCCTAATAAAAAGTAAAAAACCGGGCACCGCCCTGGCTCTACATATTACTATTGGGATACTCAATCCTTGCTGTTAGTTATGGAGGGGACAAATAAAGCCATTTTTTTGTCCGGCTGCAAGGTGGCGGTTTTTCTGGGAGTCCACGGGGAGTCCACGCTGCGCTAAGGCCTCCCGCCACGTAACATTTTACATTCCCTTCGTGATCTTTGGTCTAATGAGTTCTTCAATATCCCTTTGTCTCATTCTGACTAATTTGTCAACTTGTAAACAACGTCCCCAGTAGTTAGTTTATCTCTTCTTTTAGTTTCTGAAGGATTTCTTTGGTCAATCCTGTTATTTTAGCGACAAAGTCCAATTCCGCCCCTTCTCTGAGGGCCACCCTGGCTACTTCCATTTTACCTTCCATTTTGCCTTCCATTTTACCTTCCTTTTTACCTTCCATCAGGGCTTGCTGCTGCATTTCTTCCAGGGTGATTTCCAGGTTCATTATCATTATTTCCACCTCCATCGGATTGCTTTCGTCCAGGATGCGGTCGATTTCTTTCTGTAGATTTTCCGTCATTTTCGGTCTGATGACGTTCTTCAGCCAGATTAGTATTTGCCGGAATTCTTCCGGAGTCAGTCTTTTTAATATGTCCGCCAGCTTTCGCAACCTCTTTATCAGTTCTTTATGGGTCATAGTCTGATCCAGCATGAATACGCTGGATATAAGATTTGCCATGCTGTACAGTTCTTCTTCATTGTATCAGTTGATGTCAAAGAGTATGTAACGAAAGTTCAATAGGTGTTTTTCAAACCTCTGATGTTCCGCCAGTGTTTCTTTAAATTCCTTTTTTGCCGTCCATTTGTTCTTTCCGTTGTACAGTACCGCCGGGATTATTACCGGTAGCCGGAAACCTTTCCGTTCCCGTTCTTCTTTCGGAGTGTTGTTGAATGTGTCCCGCCAGATTTCCACCATGTATTGCAGAAGGCGAAAGGGCATCAGGTAATCTACAGTCGATTGCAATTCCAATAGCATATAGATAATTATGTCTTTTCCCCCAGCCTGCAGTCTATATACGATGTCTGCTTCTTTGCCGCTGAAGTCTTGCAGTATGTATGTTTTATCCACCAGAATCAGGTCTTCTTCATCTATATCGTGTACCCAGTCTTCCTTGACAAAAGTTCTGAAGAGTTCAATGAATAATTTTTTGTTGGATAAAAGTTGTTTGTAGCCCTTGTCATGATAATGGCGGGTTTGTTTATTGTCTGTGTTGCCACTGCCCTGCACAGTATCACTTCCTTCTTGTTTATTATATCATATTGAACCGGGCAAGACTCCACCCCTCAGAACCAAATTCTCCGGTAGCTGACAACTCAAAAAGCAACCATAAGGTTGCCTATATTTTTCCTAAAAGAAAGGGAGTCAGAAGGCTCTGTTTATGCAGCCAGTCTCGCTGCACCATTACGACATGCCCTAATCACTGACTAATTTGTCAACTTGTAAACAACGTCCCCCAATGTCTTGCATAGAAATAATATTATAACAGAAGCGCCACAATAGCCTTAACAATTGTGACGCCTCAAAACTTCATCCCTATCAGACACTATATCCTTAATTATTGCTGAAAATTTTCACCGTCTGGGTCACGTCATCCCAGTTTACACTGGCGCCAAAAGCTTCCGCGATAAACCGCAGCGGGACGAAGGTCCTGTCGTTTACCACTTCCGGCGCGACATCTATTGACAGCGTCTGCCCGTTCTTCGAAGCTTCTTTTTTACCAATCCATAATTTGATGGCATCAGAATTACGCACCATGTCAATACGGCTTTCCGATGAAATCCAATTCACTTGTGCGCCCAAATTTTCAGAGATTGCCCGCAGCGGCACCATCGTCCGGTTATCTTTTACATAGGGAGCATCTGTAAATCCGACATGCGCATTGTTAATCATCACCCTGATCCCCTTACCCGCAACCTGGCTTAACTGCACATCACCCCTGTAGGACCAGATCAGGGCATAACGGCCATCGCCCCGGTCTGTTTCCGCCTCTACTGCACCGTTGCTGCCGTTCCAGAATACTTGTGAAGGCAGTTCAACCCATTTATTGCCTGACTCATCCCAGTAGCCGACTCTGAAACGTCCCACCGGCTGTCCCGTGTTCATTTTACTGGCTCTCTTAAAATCAATGTAATTAAAAGTAAATACCATGCGTGCAGGTTTTGCCAGAAGCCTTACAATCCCGCCTGACCTGTCAACCATTTGAACATCAAGGGATCTGGTAACGTAATAATCACTCACAGGGACTATTTTGTCGGGATTTGTAGCCTGCGCCGAAACTTCAACAGCTGTTCTATTGACGCCTGCCGGCGCTTCCAGACGGAATCCCGCTTCGGATAAAGCATAATCCGTGGCCGTCGTGCCTATACTTGTGGCAGCCACACAGGCCGGGGCAAGCGCAACTAAGGCAATCACAAAAACCGTCATCAAAATACCTGCTCGTAAACTCTTTGTCATTTACACACCCTCCACTAATATTAAATTTTAAATAACAGAATACTACATTCATCCAATAAATCCTTTTAAAGGCGAAAAAAAACCGGCTTTAGCCGGTCCTTTCCCTGTTCATAACATTGATATTAACTTAACTACTCTCAGAGCTGTTTCCTTTAAAGTCACTCCCAGAGCCGGATGTGCCTTACGAAGCACCTCCCGCGTAAGCCCATGGTTTACTGAAAGCATAAATCAAACTATCGTGCTGGCATAATATGTCCATCTGTTCCTGATTGGCCTGTGCCAGCGATGCTTCATCATCGCACACATCGGCTTCGATGGCCATGCCTACTTGATATTTGACTTGCGCAACCCGCAGGTTTTCCTCGGCAACCCGCACTTTTTCCTGTGCTGCAACATACTGCTTTTCCTGTTGCTTGATAGTGTAGTACAGTGTACGCACCAGTTTATCCATCTGGTCCCTGGTATCCCCGGCGGAAACCTCTGCCTCTTTGAGGTCTATTTTCTTTGCTTCATACGGATCAGAGGCACTGTTCCAATTGTAAAGATCCAGGGTCAGTTTCGCCAAGTTAATTTTCTGGTCCATAATCCATATCGAAGGGCTTGCGTCTATAGCCCTGCTCACGGCTACGTCCAGGTTATCTACTTTTAGCTCGCTGTATTTGGGCACATCTTTTAATACCGGCCTGTCGTTTGGCTCAAGTCCGACCAACTGGTTAAATTTCTGATACTCATCATCCAGCGCCTTTTGGTCCGCTTCCAGAGTGGAATCCGCAGACTCTGCATTTGCCCTGACCTGCATAAGATCCGCCTTGTTTAAAATGCCTACCCTGGCGTTGGCCTCGGCTACCGTACGCCGCATCTCGTCGCTTTTCAACTGCGCCTGCGCCAATTTTACCTTCTCTTGGGCCTGAAGAACACCGTTGTAAAGCTGGTAAACCTTCATCACCAGAGTGTCTTCTGCAACCGTTTGCGATAGTTTTGCCGACTCGTAGCTCATATTGGCGCTGGCCAGCTTATTGACAGCCGCACTATCTGAAGGTGTGGCACTGGTTTGCCCGCTCGGTATGAATTTCACATCATCCGCGGCATCTTTCTGGACTTCGTAGCTTCTGTCCACATCATAACCGGCATTTTGCAGTGTCTTGCTCGTTGCTTTCGCCTTGTCTATCGCCTGTTGAAAGGTTATTTCAGGCGTCGCAGCATCCTTCGACCATGCAGCCGTAGAGTATAATAAAGTTAATAAAATTGTAGCTATAAGCAAAAGGACTTTGCGCACCATCAACACTCCCCATGTAATAATTGTTAAGATAGTTAACTATCTGCTAATAGAAGTATACTTTGCCTGAATTGAATCGTCAAGAACATTTTTACTGAAAAAAGGCAAAAAAACGGGTTCCCGAAGGAACCCGTTTTTCTTAATTCAGTTAATTAACCGTTACGGTTTGTGTAGCTTCGTCCCAGTTAATGGTGGCGCCAAGAGCTTGAGCTACCCAGCGAACCGGCAGCATGGTGCGGCCGGGATCCACGACTTCAGGAGCTACGTCCATGGTAGTATCAATACCGTTAATTTTCAGGGTATTGCTGCCTACAACCATTTTAACCACACGGTCGCCCTTGATTAGAACCACACTCTTTTCAGCACCATTCCAGATGATGTTGTCATCGGATACGCCGATAGCCTTGGCTACATAACGGATCGGCAGGTAGGTGCGGCCATTTTTCAGGTACGGGGCAGCATCCATGGTTTGCTCAACACCGTTCAGAGTGAACGTGCTGTCTCCAATCGTGAAGACGGCAGTGCGTGTTTGATCCTCAGGGTGCGGGGTGACAACTTTAGCCGCTACGAATTCGGCTGCAGCGGTGTGGCCCGGGAAGATGGTATCGTCACCAGCTGCATCCAGGGTCTCGTTGACAGCCCTGCCTTGAACTTTAAGCTTCATGTCCCCTTCGGGCACTGTGCGGTCAACAGTCACTTTCAGGCCGCTGATCTTGATTGTGGAGGCCGTGGTGCTGGTTGCCTTGACATTGATGTTCAGTATGTTGTCGTCGTCTGAAGTCTTGACGCTGGAGCTGTCAAGCTGCAGGTCGCCTTCAGAAACCGTTACAGTCGGAGTGCCAGAGAAGGTTACGCCTGAGGGAGCCTTCAATTGAATAACGGCAGTTCCGCCTACGTTAACGGAATCGACCAGATCGGCTGAATATTCAGCGCCGGTTTGTGTGCTGTCGATGTTTTCGGCGGCACCTTCGGTAATGGTGATATCATCGAGTGCCTGGTCGGGCAGACCGATCTTCACATCAGGAGCCGTGGCAGATGCCGCTGTAACGTTAGGAACAACATTGGCGATCGTCAGTTCGCCGGTCACTCCCTGGCTACCGCCAACGGTCACCTTAAGGTCGCCGGTGAAGTCAACAGCAGGGGTTACCTCGAAGTCTTTCAAGACAATCGTGGCGGGGTTAGTAGTACCGCCTGTAGTTATAGTCCCCTTCAGCATTTTGGCATCTGTTCCGACAACGGCCCAGCTTATAGTAGCACTCTGAGCGTCGGAAAGGTTGGTGTCGACGTTCGGCAATTGAGACCATTTCACGTTGTCGGGCAGAGTCAGGGTGATGGTTCTATCTTTAACCAGGCTACCGCCGATGCTCTCGTCGAGTTCGATTTTACCTACATCCGAGGCTACCACGCCGGCGGTGATGGTCGGTGCGCTCAAGGCTTGGGCGGTTACGCCGTAATCGCCGTACTTGCCGACTGTGATGGTGGATTGGTCAGCGCTGGTCGCACCGCTGACTGCCACAGTGATATCGCCAGTCTTCGCTGTGCTCTCGTCGATTTCAATACTGCCCTGCAGTTTGAAAAAGGATGCGCTGGCAGTAGACTCATTAAGCACGTCAATCGCGCAAGTCCTGCCGCCGTCACCGTCAATGGTGATATCGATATCAGCTGCTGTGAGGTCACCCCAAACCGGAGTCATTGTTACGCCACTCCAGGTAACACCGGCAGGCAACTTCAGTTTCAGAGCCTTTGTGCCGCCGCTGTTGGCCAGAGCGCCGTAGGTATTTTCGGTGATGTCTATGAGACCAACATTACCGCCACCGGAGCCAACACTCTCGACGGACTCGGAAGAGATAGTCACGGAAGACGAGCCGTTCTTGGCGATAACCAGGCTACCGCCGGAGAACGGTGAATCGCTGGGAGCAGCAAGGCTAAGCTTGATTTCGCCGGTCACTCCACCGGGAACGGTCAGTTTTAAGGGCATAATAATCTGGCAAGTGGTTGCATTATCCTTAGGCGCTAAATCTTTATTTATTTTTAACTGCACTTGATAAGCATTTTGAGTGCATGCAAGATCAACACTTGATGCATCAGCACCACCGTCTTTTTCCTCAAGCCCGACAAATGAAGCGTTAGCTACATCTTGCTCCAACTTATACCCACTCGGGTTTGCCGGTAAGCACAGGTATACGTAACTACCATATACCATTTCGGTTGCTGTGGCAGGGTCCATGGTGATAACCAGGGAACCGATAGCATGCTGACTTCCATCTGATTTAACATCCATTACCTTGGTCATGCTGTAGTTAGTGGAAGCCGCTGCCGGGGTTGCCATGGGCACCATCATCGCAGCCAGGAAAGTCAGTGTAAGCAGTATTGATACTATTTTCCTGAATTTTTTAGTCTTCACTTGTTTCCCTCCTTAGTATTTTTTAAGTATTCTTAGGCTTTTCGGTCCGCAGCCGTTTTCCGGCCGCTCCCATTTTGGTTCCAGGCAGAACCTCTTGACATCCCCCCCCGGCAAAGTAGTATTTAAATAAGATAATTGCTGAGACTGTGCTGCGATTGTTGCCGCTTGCTCGTTACCCGGAAAACCAGCGGGCAACGGACGAAAAGACATATTCTACACCATCAGACAAATTCCTGCTTGGCAGATTATCTTTTCCTCCATTGCTACCTGACTAGTTAGACAACCAGCCGGTCCCAAAAGTTCCACCGGGCTGGATTTTTTTTGATTAAAAACTTTAATTTATTTAATATTTAAGTTAATGAACCAAAGCTGCCAATTGCCCTGAATTATATGTTTATGATATTATCAAAACAGGTTTTGCTTTTGCCGTACTGAATGGAATTAACGGGACACACCTTCTTTCGAAGGCATGCCCCCAACTTAAAGGAATGTCCCCAACTCATGTCATAATTTGTATAATGCTGACATAAAAATTTTCATTGAAGCCTCCCCGGAGCCGGAACTTTTACCTGTCGGCCAGTGTCTAACAAAATGAACGGGGAGGTTTTCCGATTGTCAGGAGTGGCTTCCCTTGGACAAAACCAGGCAACTGGTATTAAAAGCAAAGAATAATGATACAAATGCCTTTGAAGAACTGGTGCTCATGTACCAGAACAAGGTGTATGCGTTGTGCCTGAACATATCGGGCAGCCGTGAAGACGCCCAGGATATGGCCCAGGAGACCTTGATCAGGGCATACAGGGCGCTGGGCAGCTTCCGCAACGAGGCTGACTTTGGAACTTGGCTGCACCGCATAGCCGTTAACGTGTGCCTCAATCACAAACGGAAAAACGGCGGAGTACAGACGTTGTCCATCGATGAACCTTACAGTGACGTAAACAGCGGCAGCGAGATGCAGCGGGAAGTTCCCGCGAAAGTCGGCGACCCCCTCCAGGCGCTGGAAGAAAAGGAATTCAATTCCCTGGTAAGGCTGGCGCTGGGCAGCCTGTCCCGGGAGCACCGGGCGGTGCTGGTGCTGAGGGAAATGGAAGGATACAGTTACGAGGAAGTATCGCGCATGTTAAAGTGTTCGCTGGGCACGGTAAAATCAAGGATCAGCCGGGCACGTGAGGTAATGAGGCGGAAAATAACGGATTTGGCGCGGGAGGCCGGTGAGACCTTGAGCGCGAGAGGAAAGTAGGTGGCGGAAGATGGAATGCTGTCAGGCAAAAAGTATAATATCTTCATATATAGATAACCTGCTGTCTCCCGGCGAAAAAGCGCTAATGGACCGGCATTTGTCCGCTTGTGCGGACTGCTCACGTGAACTGGCGCTGCAGGGAAGACTGTCCGGAGTGTTAAGAGCCATCGGCGCGGAAGAAGCGCAGGCGCCGCCGGAACTGTGCGGGATGGTAATGAGCAAATTGCGGAATGAGCGCAGGACCCTAATCCGTTTTGTGCCGCCCGCCTGGCGCAGGACTGTGGCAGCGGCAGCGGCCGTACTGCTTCTGGCCTTTTCATCGGCAGGTATTATGATGAACATGGACGGCAGCGAGAAATTAATCGCCTTACACAAACCGCCGGAAGCGCAAGCCCCGGCTCATAGCAATAAAACAACAGCAACTAAAACAACGAAGCCAAATGACCCGGAGAGCGCACCTGTCACGCCGGGAAAAATGCAAAATACAGAAGCAGTTTCTCCGGATAAAAACGGAGGCAGCCATCAGAAAAAGAGCGCAGATACCGGCGAAGACAAAAATACTTCGCAGGGTCCCATAGGCTCAACCGGGAATGGGTCCAAAGTCGCCCTTTTGGAAAAGCACTCTATAGAAGTGATAAGCACCAATTTAAAGATATCTACAGAAAACCTTACAGAGGCGAGAGCAAGGGCCGTTGCGGCGGCAGCAAGCGTTGATGCAACAGTGCAGGTGTTTACAGAGCAAAACAACGGTAAAAACATAGTAATTATGCGCATTGAGACAGCATCGGAACGCGCTCCTGCGTTGACCGCGGATTTGTACAAAGTTGGCTCAATGCTCGACAGAAGGGACGAGAGCAGGGACAACACAGCTTTTTATAATGAAACTCTTGTCAAGTACACCGATCTGCAGTCCCGGCTAAGTAAAACCACAGACCCCGGCGAGCGGCAGCAACTTACGGCACAAGCGGCATCTTACAAGCAGACCATGGATGCGAAGCTGGCCGAAGCGGCTAAGCACGTGATCATTTTGCAGCTTGAAGAAAAGTAAAAAAGTAAAAGAGACAGCCGGGTAATTTGCCCGGCTGTCTCTTTTACTTGGGCAATTTATATTGTTAGCATACAAGGAGTCAGGAGTCAGAATGAGAGAACCGGCGAAAACATTTGAAGACTTACTGGTATGGCAGACGGCGCACTTGTTCGTGCTTGGGGTTTATCGTCTATCAGGAGCGTTTCCGAAGTATGAGACATATGGTTTGTCGTCGCAATTTCGGCGTGCCGCCGTCTCTATAGCAGCGAATATTGCGGAAGGTTTCCGTAAACGTAGCAAAGCGGATAAAATCCGCTTTTTAAACATTGCACAAGGCTCTGTTGAAGAATGCCGGTATTACTTGATTCTTACAAAGGATCTTGGATACGGTGACATCTCTGAAACAAAACTTATTTTGCAAGAGGTTAGTAAATTACTGGTAGCATATTCCCGGGGCATTCTGACTCCTGACTCCTGACTCCTGACTCCCGAAATAATTCTCACACAAATCCATAAAACGTTCCAGGATATTTACCAATTCAGCCTCGCTGACGGGGTCATCCGGCGCAAACGTCCCGTCTGGGCGCGCTCTAAAAAGTCCGGCGGAAGTGGTTTCGCCGACGGCTACTACGGCCCAGGGAGGAATCCGGTCGGCATCCCGGTAGGGCCGGGAACAGGTTTTTATATTGGCCATACCCGCTTCACGCATAACGGAAGCCATGACTACCGCCACCTCGGCCCGGCTAAGGCTGGCCCCCGGGTGGAAACTGCCGTCCGGGTAACCTTGAAATATACCCATCAAGCGCTCCTCTGCTAAGACCGGGCGCAGCTTATCTGGTAAATCCGAAATATTGTTAATTGGAAGGAAATCCCCGTTAATACCGGACCAGCCAAATACTTTAGCCAGGGTAATGGCAGCTTCCAGCCTGGTCACGGAATTGTCGGGCATAAAGCTCCCGCCGTCTTCCTTGATCTCCGCCCTGGCACCGGCAACCGCCTGGGCAACTCTTTCAGATACAGATACGTCATTCTCTCCCTGCGTAACAGCCACATCCCTGGCGTTGACCCCACCGGTTCGCCTGTCCAGGGCAACCAGGGTATAATTCTGTTCTTTACCTGTTAATGGCAGGGAAAGTTTAAACCTTCCCGATTTGTCCACTTCCACCTTTTGCATAACTTTAGCATCGCTTGCAAGATAGAGATTGGTATCATCGCCGCTTCGTCCGGTGAGCGCCATCCTGTTCTGCAAGAGCAGGGCGGTGGCGTTTAATAATGGCGGCGCAGCTCCGGTGCGGGCATTTGCGGATACCAGCATGCTTCCGGTAGACCCGGGAACAATGGCATTCTCAATCTCCACTTCCTCACCGGGCAGTAAATCACCCGGGAGAACCGGATAACCGTTTTTGTAAATACGGCTGGCATCCGCCACGCGGTACTCCTTGCCATCCAAGGTTTTTAATGTCTTTTCATTTCCGTTATAGCTTGCAACTTTACTCACGGCATGAAATGTTTCCGCGATGTCCAGCCGCCATAATTCCTTCCCTTCGGGATCAGTGGTAACCCTTATCCTCGCTCCAGCGGTAATTGCATCTGCGCTCACCCTGATCCCCCAGCGGTAAATAACGGCGTCCCGAGGCAAGTTAAATACGCGATAACACCCGCTGTCGTCCTGCATATACAGGGCTCTGTCCGTTCCTGTAAAATCAATGGCCTTGCCGTAAAGGACGCTGCTGTATGCTACCAGGCCTATGGCATCGCCGGTGTCCGGCAGGATTACGGCGGAGACATGATCACCTGGACTGATCATTTTGAGATCAGAAACCAGTTTATCTCTTTTTACCGGAGCGCCCGGAAACATTTTTACCAAGGAACCGTTTTGCATCAATAGCTCTCTACCGGCAGCATTTATATCTTTTACTGTACCCAGGACAACCCATCTCTTCACCGCAAGGTACTGGACCTCCCCGCTGGAAGGGGCCAGATGCAATTTTACAGGCATGCCGGGCAGGACTTCCTCCAATTCGTCCAGCGCGCCCGTGCCGAAGGGGGTGTCCTCCGTTTCGGCGCCGGTGTAGTTATCCTCGTAAGCATATGTAGCGGTTTTAGAGATCCGGTAAGCTTTATCACTGCCCGCCAGGTAAAGGTTTTTCTCCCCGTTTTCGCTGCGCACGGCGGAAACGACGCCCTCACATTCGATGTAAGCCGCCCTGACCTGGCGGATTTTTTGATCCAGTGGATTTACCACCGCGCTTATTTCAAAACCCGGCTGGAGATTGCCCGGCTCAACGGGATTTTTATTCAGGGTCACCCCGCCGGCACCGGTGGCTATACTATACCCGCCAAGCCTGGTAGCGGGATTCATTTCCGTAAAAGCGTAGCCTTCCCCCGTCTTCAGCACGCTTACCCCGGTTGCCCTCCACAGGCGAGCGGCCAGGTAAGCCCGCTGCGGTGTCAAAAAAACTGCTGCCCCCGGAAAAATATGCTCTGCATCTACAGCGGAGATACTGTCGTTAACCAGGTTGCTAACCGGCAGTAAGGCCGGATTAAATGAATCCCCTTTTGCCATTTTAACCTGGCTGCTGCCGGCATTTTCCACCCTGGTCTCAACCGGCAGTTGGCCCCAGGCCAGAGCGTAGTCCTGGACGTTCTTGTTGCTGCCGCTAACAGTATTCTTCTTTACTTCCGCCCCCACCACCCGAACGGTATAGTCGCCGGGCACAGGGGATGGTAAAAACACCTGCTCCACATTGTTGGTCCTGTCCGGGGTGTTTTTCCCAAGAAAATGGTTCCCGTAATATACTTTTCCGTCCGGGGTGCGCACGATCAAGTCGAGGTCATTCACCAAAGTGTGAGTGCTGTCCGGCTCTGCCGATGCGTCGGACCAGGCCAGGGTAGCCTTGAAAATCGACCCGGAGTCACTGACGTGTACTGTGTATTGCGCCTCGCCACCCTGGGCTACCCCGGCCACCTCGTCTGCCACTTGAAAAGTCTTTTCTTTAAGCCCGATGAGCGTCCCGGCCAGGTCGATGACGCCGAACCCTTCCTTAGAAGGGCCTTCCGGCCCGCTGCGGGCGCCTTCGATCATGGCAGTCTTGACCAGGGCGGCTGAGGAGTAGGACATGTCCATGTATTTCTTGAAATACTCCCGCACCAGGACGGACGCCCCGCCTGCAACAGCCGCGGCCATGCTTGTCCCCTGCATCTGCGTGTAATCAGGGTATCCCGGCAGATTGCCCTCAATGAGGCGCGACCTGGCGGAAATCAGCGCTGATGCGGGAGCCAGAAGCTCCGGTTTAATCCGCCCGTCTCCGGTAGGGCCGCGGGAGGAGAAGTCAGCCGCAGCATTTGAGTCGTCAGAACCCGGTACTAATGCAGGCCTCGGCAGAACCGACGCGCCGACTGCCAAAGCGTTCTTGCTGTTGGCCTGGGTAGTAAGCGTTCCCTTTGCGGAGCCTTCGTTGCCGGCGCCGAAGACTACAAGGAAATCGGGATGCTTGCGCACGAATTCATCCACTTGCGACGCTGATGTACCGTAAACATTGGGGGCACTGCCCCAGGCGTCAACGTGCACGCGGGCGCCCGCGGAATAAGCGGGCCAGAACAGGTTTTCGAGATTTGCAGGAAGCTCCGGCTCCCCGCTGTTATTCAAAATGCCCTGGAAATATATGCTGGCACCCGGCGCTATACCCCGGAATTTCCCATTGGAAGCGGCGCCCGTCCCGGCAATGGTCGCCGCCATGTGGGTGCCGTGACCATTTGGATCATCGGGCACATTCCGCCCGGCCCAGGATTTTAATAATACCACCTTCGGCATTTTTCCGGGCGTGCTTTTTAAATCCGGGTGAATATCATCGATCCGCCCAATATCCAATCCGCTGTCGGCAATGGCCACTATCTGGCCTTCTCCGGTCAGACCCCCCGGCACGATAAACCCCGGCGCATTTGCGGCTGTCGCACCGGTAATGTCCCTGGCCCGGTCATTTAAAAATTGTATATTGTTTTTTTCACTATCAACCGCAGGAGCAGCAATCATTACTAGGACTGTTGCCAGAATAATCAACTTGGCTTTCAAATGAAATCCTCCTGAGTGATATAACACGAAGCTAATTTAGTAGCCGTTTTGTAAAATAATTATATAGCGTTCATTAGTTGGGGACATTCCATTGGGACATTCCTCGTAGAGGTGTGTCCCCTTACCTTATACAGACGATTAAAACAAAGAAAATGTTACATTTTAATAATTAATTTTTGCAACAAAATAGCAGGATAAAGAATCATAACCTGCTATTTTCCTTTCTTTGTCTTATTTAGTTTATTCGACACAAGGGAACCTTTTCCTGTTATAATGATTAACTTTTTTAATTATATACCACCTTAACTATATTGACATTCTTCGCCACAATTCGACCATCATAAAGCATTGCCCATAAAGAGGGCGGCTTTTAGCCGCCCATTGCTGAATATTTTTTATTGTATCCTTTAATTGACTTCCCTGCCTCCTTGGAATTAGCCAGTACATTAATCATGCCCAGCGCCCTGCCGGTGCCCATGGCCACGCAGGAGAGGGGGTCGTCGGCCAGGTTCACCGCCAGGCCGGTCTCATGGCTGATCAGCTTGTCCAGCCCCTGCAGCATCGCACCTCCACCGGTCATTACAATGCCTTTGTTCACTATGTCGGCGGAAAGCTCAGGCGGTGTTTGCTCCAGCACTTCCTTTACCGCTCCAACCACAGCTTCCAATGCTTCCCTGATGAACTCGTGCACACGGGTGCTGGTAATGGCAACGGCTCTGGGCAGTCCGCTGACCAGGTCCCGGCCCTTTATTTCGTAGGTTTTTACCGGGGCGCCGTTGGGATAGGCGGTGCCAATATCTATCTTGATCTCCTCCCCGGTGCGCTCTCCGATGGCCATGCTGAATTCCCGGCGCACGTAGCGGACGATGGCCTCGTCAAATTTATCACCACCGACCCTGAGCGACTTGCTGGTAACTATCCCGCCCAGGGAGAGCACGGCCACATCGGTGGTGCCGCCGCCTATGTCCACCACCATGGTGCCGGAGGGCTCGGATATGTCCAGCCCGGCGCCTAATGCGGCGGCCAGGGGCTCTTCGATAACGTAGGCGGCCTTGGCCCCGGCCTGTATGGCGGCCTGGCGGACGGCGCGCTCCTCCACACCGGTAACCCCGGAGGGGATGCAGACCATGATCCGCGGGCGGCTGAAGAATTTTCTAAGCCCGGACTTAACGATAAAGTAGCGAAGCATTTTTTCCGTAACGTCGTAATCGGCAATAACCCCGTCTCTTAAGGGCCTGATGGCCACTATATTACCCGGGGTGCGGCCCAGCATCCGGCGGGCTTCGGAGCCCACCGCTATGACCCTGCCGTTATCCTTGTTGATAGCCACCACCGACGGCTCTCTTAATACGATCCCTTTGCCCTTTACGTAAACCAGCACGTTGGCGGTACCCAGATCAATTCCTATATCCGTGATAAACATAAGAAGAATTTTCCCCTTTCGTTAAGGCGATCCGATACCTGGATCGCATCCGTGAACATATAGTGGAAATATTCTACAAAATCAGGGAAAATCCTCTATCTAAGGATCATATTATGCCAAATCTTTATATTTTTTTCTGGTGGCTTCACCGCCCCGTAAATGGCGTTCCGCTTTGTTATATTCCAGTACTGCTTTTATTTCCCTGGCCAGTTCCTTATTCAGCGACGGCAGCCGCTCCGTCATGTCCTTGTGCACGGTACTCTTGCTGACTTTGAATACATGAGCCGCCTGCCGCACCGTTGACTGCGTTTCCAGTATATAGGCGCAAATATCCAGCACCCGTTTCTGTATGTATTCCTGCATCAGCTTACTCCCTCCCCGGTGTTCGGGATTGGAGTTCCGTTGTACCAGCAGGGTTTTGTGTTGCTTTGCCCATTGGCTCACACCTCCCCGGCAATAACTATTAAAATGTATATGCCGGGCTTGGGTCTAAATATCCCGGGAACGAAATAAATACCGCCTCGTTGTGAGGCGGTATTTTAAGGAAAACATTTATCAGGAGTCAGGAGTCAGAATGGTTCAGGTATTCCTTGCAACCGAAAACTCTGTATACTCTGTAGCTAAGTATTGGTTGTCAGCTGTCTTCTCTTGACAACCCGTATGATAAATAACCCCAGGCTACGCTTGCATAAACCCTACTGAATTCTGACTACTGCTTTATTATTTCCACGCCGGTGTAATAGTGTTTGAGTATTTCGCGGTAATCACTGCCTTTCAAGGCCATCCCCTTGGCCCCATACTGGCACATGCCCACTCCGTGTCCGTAGCCCACTGTTTCTACCGTTAAGCCCCCTGGCCCCGGTGAAAGACGGAAGTTGGTGGAGCGCAGCCCCAGATAATCCCTCAAAGTAACGGCGGATATTATTTCCCCGTTAACTTTCACCGTTTTCGGACGACCGGTGGAAGTTTTGTCCACCACTTCTATGGTGGGCAGTTTATTGCCCCCCGCCGTCACCGGCAGGGCTTCCTGCTTTAGCTGCAAAGCCTCTCTCACCTCTTCCGGAGTAAGCACCACCGTACGATCCGGTTCCGGATCGGCATCATAGGGACATGACACCGCCTTGAGGTATGGTATGTCAAATCGCCAGACATCGGCGGCGTTCTCCGTCCCGGCCCCGCCGCAGGAAGAGTGGTAGACGGGATCGATGATTTCCCCCCGGTAGATAATGATTTCACCTTTAGTAGCGTTTACCGCCATTTTTATTTTCAGGTAGTTTTCGTAGAAACCCAGGGTGCCCCAGCGCTTTTTCATTTCCTCGCTGCTTATCCATGCCTGGCCTTGCCTGGGATCGTCGCTTACATCCGCCCCGGGATACACAGGGTTAACTAGTTCCCCCGCTCCCATGCGCTTAAGTACATAGGTACGGGCGGCCACGGCCTGGGCTTTCAGCGCCTCCATGGGAAAAGCCGCCGGCATTTCCGCCGCCACCACCCCCACCAGGTAATCCTCCAGGGGGATATTTACTATTTTGTTTTCCCTGTGCAGGTAAAGATTGACGACAGTGCCGGATTCGCTGATTTTGGTCGGACTGAACCAGTTAATAGCTGCGGGTATGCCCAGCATCAAGGATATTATTAATAACGTAGATAAAATAACTTTTTTTTTCATGATAAAATGTTTTTCCTCCTGCGGCGTGGAATGCCTGTCCTATTTTTATGCGCCGCGGGCCCGTTTAATGTCTGCTCCCAGGGATTTTATCTTGTCCACCAAGGACTCGTAACCCCGGTCGATGTGCTGCAGATTGGAAATTTCAGTTTCCCCCCGGGCAGCCAGTCCAGCCAGCACAAGGGCAGCCCCGGCCCTCAAATCCGTACATTTCACTCTCGCCCCGGTGAGCTGCTTTACCCCCTGCACAATGGCCGTACGACCGCTGACCTTGATCTTGGCGCCCATTCTTTTCAATTCGTTCACATGCATGAAGCGGTTTTCGAAAACCGTTTCCGTAATGACGCTGACACCACCCCTGGACACAGACATCAGCGCCATGAACTGGGGCTGCATATCTGTGGGGAATCCCGGGTAAGGCATGGTTTTGATATCGGCGGGCTTTACTTTTTCCGGGGCCACCACCCTTGCCCAGGTGTCTCCCCTTACCACGTTAACTCCAGCCTCCTGGAGTTTAGCCAGCACCGGGGCGATATGGTCGCAGATGACATTTTCCACGGTCACTTCCCCCCCGCTGATAGCCGCTGCGATCATAAATGTGCCTGCCTCAATGCGGTCTGGTATGACGTTGTAAATGGCCCCGTAAAGTTCGCTGACACCTTCAATCCTTATAACTTTGGTGCCGGCTCCCTTGATACTGGCCCCCATGGCGTTTAAAAAATTAGCCAGATCAACAACCTCCGGCTCTTCGGCGGCATTCTCGATAACGGTTTTGCCTCTGGCCAGGGAGGCCGCCATGATCAAATTTTCTGTAGCCCCCACGCTGGGAAAGTCCAGGTAAATTCTGGAGCCGATAAGTTTTCTTGCCCTGGCCTCTATGTACCCGTGCCCCTGGATTATCTCGGCGCCCAGCAGGCAAAACCCTTTCAGGTGCAGATCTATGGGCCGGCTGCCGATTGCGCAACCGCCGGGCAGGGCTATCCTGGCCCGTCCGGTCCGGGCCAGCAGCGGCCCCATTACCAGGAAGGAGGCTCTCATTCTGCGTACAAAGTCGTAGGGCGCCTCGGTCTGCCTGATATCAGGCACATATATTTTTAACCCGGGGCCTTCTTTTACTACCTCGGCCCCGAGGTATTCAATAACTGAACAGATAGTTTCCACGTCCGCCAGAGCAGGTACTTCCTCCAGCAAACACGGTGTTTTGGCCAGCAGCGTGGCGGTAATGACCGGCAAAACCGCGTTTTTGGCCGGGCTTACCTTGACACTGCCGGATAATCTTTTGCCCCCGGTAATCACGAGCCTGTCCAAATTTTTGTCTCCTTTCGCTAGGGACAGCTATCTTTAGTTTTGACAGAATATGCAACGGATAATACTCTTAAGCCAAATATGTGCAAAAATTGGATTGGAGGGTGCACTATAAGTTAATAAGTTAGGTGCCTGGCACCAATCATTAAAATAAAAGAGACAAGGGGACGGTTCCCTTGTCTCTCTATACTCTGTCACATCTATAACAAATCAATTAGTTCGTCTATTGTTAAACCTGCTTGTTCTATAACGCTTTTCAGAGTTTTAGGGGGAAGCATGTCTTTAGAATGAACTGGTACTGTAACTAACCTGCTACCTGAGCGATGCAGATGATGGTGACTGCCCTCTATGCTGATTACAATGAAGCCGGCCCTTTTTAATGCTGAAACCACTTCTTTTCCCGTAACCCGTGGCAATCTCGTCATGAGATATTCACCGATATCTCGGCTATGTCCACATCACTTTCTGGTATAGGCTCGCCAATAATCTTTAATGCTTTTAAATGACCACGTATTGCTTCCTGTGCCCTTGCCAACGCTTCTTCTCTTGTGCTGCCGTGGGTAAAGCAGCCGGGTAAGGAGGGAACGTATACATGAAAGGCATTTCCCTCATTATCCCAATCAAGTACTACTTTAAATCTTCGTTCCATTGGCAACCCTCCCCCAGAATTGGTTAATCGAATTACCGCTTTAACCTAAATATATATTATTCACCCTTGCATGTCAAAAGCCGGTACGCGATTGCGTACCGGCTTTTTTTGTTACTTAGTTGTATACCCCAACAATTTACTGCAGAACTTTCAGCCTGTTCAGTGCCCGCTGCAGGGCCATTTCCGCACGCCTCACATCAATATCCGGTGATTTGGCGGCAAGGCGCTGTTCAGCTCTGGCTTTGGCGGCTTCGGCCCTGTCGCGGTCGATCTGGTCGGACCTTTCGGCGGAATCGGCCAAAACAGTAACCCGGCTGTTGCGCACTTCCACAAATCCGCCGTTTACCGACATTTTGAAGGTCTTGCCTTCCTGCTGGACCCTCATCACGCCGACTTTCAGGCCGCTCATGAGGGCAACATGGTCGGGCAATATACCCAGTTCGCCCACTACGCCGGGCACAACCACGAAGCGCACATCTTCGCTGAATAACTTCTTCTCGGGAGTGACAACTTCCAGGCGTTGTGTTTTTTCCGCCATGTCTTATACACTTCCCTCTGACAGCTGTTTTCCTCTCTCAACCGCTTCTTCGATGACGCCCACATATAAGAAGGCATCCTCGGGCAGGTTGTCATGCTTGCCTTCAAGTATTTCGCTGAAACCACGAATTGTTTCCTTGATTGGCATGTATTTTCCGGCCCTGCCGGTAAATTTTTCACCCACGAAAAAGGGCTGGGACAGGTACTTCTGCAGTTTTCTGGCCCTGGCTACGGTGAGTTTGTCCTCGTCGGAAAGTTCTTCCATACCAAGGATGGCGATGATGTCCTGCAATTCCTTGTAGCGCTGCAGCACTGTCTGCACGCCCCGGGCCACTCTGTAGTGCTCCTTGCCCACTACATTGGGGTCAAGAATCCTTGAGCTGGAGTCCAGCGGATCCACCGCCGGGTAGATGCCCAGGTCAGAAATCTGACGGGAAAGCACCACGGTGCCGTCCAGGTGGGCAAATGTGGTAGCCGGAGCCGGGTCGGTCAGGTCGTCGGCGGGCACGTAAACGGCCTGCACGGATGTAACCGAACCCTTTTTAGTAGATGTAATCCGCTCCTGCATCTGGCCCATTTCAGTGGCCAGTGTAGGCTGGTAACCCACGGCGCTTGGCATCCGGCCTAAAAGCGCAGACACCTCGGAACCGGCCTGGGTAAAACGGAAAATATTATCAATGAACAGCAGTGTGTCTGAACCGAGTTCATCACGGAAGTACTCGGCCATGCACAGCCCGGTAAGCACCACCCGGAGACGGGCTCCCGGCGGCTCGTTCATCTGGCCGAACACCATGGTGATCTTGTCCAGGACGCCTGACTCGGACATTTCATTGTACAGATCGTTACCCTCACGGGTACGCTCGCCCACACCGGCAAACACCGAGATACCGCCGTGCTGCTTGGCGATGTTGTTAATCAGCTCTTGCACAATAACTGTCTTGCCCACGCCTGCGCCGCCAAACATACCTACCTTGCCACCCTTGAGGAAGGGCACCAGCAAATCAATAACCTTGATGCCGGTTTCCAACTGCTCGTCTTTGGTGGCCTGATCCACCAGCGGGGGGGCCGGGCGGTGAATGGGATAAGTGCTTTCGCCCTTAATTTCCCCTTCCATGTCGATGGGTTCTCCCAACACGTCCACCAGACGGCCCAATACAGTCTTACCCACGGGAACGGTGATAGGGTTTCCGGTATCAGATACCTCCATGCCCCGCACCAGACCGTCGGTGGCGGACATGGCAACGGTACGAACACTGTTGTTGCCCAGGTGCAGGGCCACTTCCAGGGTCAGCGGATCCTGGTCGGGCCTGGCCACCTTCAGGGCGTTATAAATCTCAGGTACTTCGCCGGGCGGAAAACGAACGTCCACCACAACGCCAATGACCTGTACTATATGACCAACGCTCATTAGCTAATTCTTACCTCCTTCGCCATTTGGTGCGCTGGATATTAGTTGCCGGCAGTTGGTTTTTTGCCAGTTTCCAATGTCCAACTCCCAATTCGTCGTATAGCCTTAAATCATTATTCAAGTGCCGCGGCGCCACCCACAATTTCTGAAATTTCCTTGGTAATGGCGTCCTGGCGGATACGGTTCATGGTCAGGGTAAGCTTGGTAATCATTTCCGAGGCATTCTTGGTGGCATTGTCCATCGCCGTCATCTGGGCGCTGTAAAAACCGGCCTTGGATTCCAGCATGCCCTGGAATACTGTATTGATAACATATTTAGGCAACAGCGCGCCCATAACTTCCTCTGCCGAGGGCTCATAGATATATTCCACCAGCTTGTTGGCGTCCCCATCCTCCGCTTGAGGAGGTTCCGCAGGCAACAGCTTTACAGTCAGCGGCTTCTGTACCATAACGTTAATAAATTCGCTGTATACAACGTATACGGCGTCAAATTCACCTGCGGAATATTTCTGGATAATGAAATCACCGATTTCCCTGGCCTGGGCGGCGCTTATGTTTTCACCCAGCCCCACGTACTGCTGTACGATATTGTATCCGCGCTTGCGGAAAAAGTCGCGACCCTTGCGCCCAATGCAGATCAGGCCTGCATCCGGGTGTTCCTTCAGTTCCATCACAGCCTTACGAATAACGTTGCCGTTAAAACCGCCACACAGACCCCTGTCAGCAGTAACGACCACGTAAACCACATTCTTGGGTTCACGAACTTCCAGCAGGGGATGCTTTACCCCACTGGCAGCCGACCCTACCCGGCCAAGAACATCCATAAGTCTTTTTGCATAGGGCCTGGCGGCAACAACCGAATCCTGCGCCCGGCGCATTTTGGCGGCCGCAACAGCTTTCATGGCCTTGGTGATCTGCTGGGTGTTTTTAATACTTTTTATACGGCGCCGCAGGTCTCGTACATTCGCCATTTATTTTCTCACCACCTCGCCGTTAAACTAACGGTATAACAGGAACTATTACTTGGCAAACATGGCCTTGAAGTCCTTGATAGCGGCCATAAGCTTTTCTTCCGTTTCTTTGGAGATTTGTCCCGAGTCAACAATTGCTTTGCCTATCTCGGGCTTGTTGGCATTCATATATTTTAAGAATTCAGCTTCAAATTGCTGCACTTTGTCCACCGGGAGGTCGTCAAGGAAGCCCCTGGAGGCGGAGAACAGTGACATAACCTGATCCTCAACGGACATGGGCACGTACTGGCCCTGCTTCAATAGCTCCATCATGCGCTGACCACGGGTCAAACGCGCCTGGGTAGACTTGTCCAGGTCGGAACCGAACTGCGCAAAGGCAGCCAGCTCGCGATACTGGGCCAGGTCAATGCGCAGACCGCCGGCCACCTGCTTCATGGCTTTAATCTGGGCATCGCCACCTACCCGGGATACGGAAATACCCACGTTAACCGCAGGACGCTGACCGGCATAGAACAGGTCGGGCTCCAGGAATATCTGGCCGTCGGTAATGGAGATAACGTTAGTTGGAATATAGGCCGAAACGTCACCGGCCTGGGTTTCAATAACCGGCAGAGCGGTCATGGAGCCTGCGCCTTCAGCATCGGACAGCTTGCAGGCACGCTCCAGGAGCCGGGAGTGCAGGTTAAATACGTCACCGGGATAGGCTTCACGTCCGGGAGGACGTCTCAATAACAGCGAGAGCTCACGATAAGCGGAGGCCTGTTTGGACAGGTCATCGTAAACGATGAGCACGTGTTTGCCCTGGTGCATGAACTCCTCACCTATGGCGGCGCCGGCGAAGGGAGCCACAAAGAGCAGGGGAGCCGGGTCGGAAGCCGTGGCGGATACCACGATGGTATAATCCATGGATCCGGTGTCGGTTAATCTCTGCACCACGTTGGCTACGGTGGACTGCTTCTGACCCACCGCCACGTAGATGCAAATAACGTCTTTACCCTTCTGGTTAATGATAGCGTCAATGCCGATGGCAGTCTTACCGGTTTGGCGGTCACCGAGTATTAATTCCCGCTGGCCGCGGCCGATGGGAATCATGGCGTCGATGGCCTTCAGGCCCGTCTGCAGCGGCTGGTGCACGCCTTTACGTTTCATAACGCCCGGGGCGATACGCTCAACAGGACGGAATTTGTCACTGGCAATGGCTCCCTTGCCGTCCAGGGGACGGCCCAGGGGGTTAACCACGCGGCCCAGCAGGGCGTCGCCTACGGGCACGGAGATAATCCGGTCGGTACGCTTGACGGTGTCGCCCTCTTTAATGTGTGTGTAGGCACCTAATAAAACGCAGCCGATATTGTCTTCTTCCAGGTTCAGCGCCATGCCCAGGGTCGGCTCTTCGCCGGGACCGGGGGCGGGGAACTCTAAAAGTTCCATTGACATGCATTTTTCCAGGCCATAGACCCGGGCAATACCGTCACCGACCTGGATAACGGTGCCAACGTCAGCCATTTCGATTTGCGCTTTATATTTATCTATCTGCTGCCTGATAATGGTACTGATTTCTTCAGGACGCAAATTCATGCTTCTGGTTCACCCCTATCCGTTAAACTTGGTTGACTAGCTTATTAACCTTAAGTGCTCTCTCATGGCGTCCAGTCTGGTACGGATGCTGCCGTCAATAACCCGGTCACCTATACGCACCACAACACCGCCGATCAGAGCAGTATTTACAGCATATTCCGTTACTACTTTTTTGCCGGTAACCTTGGCCAGCATGGCCTCGAGGTCATTCTTTTCCCCCTTGGTCAGCTCCACAGCCGAAGATATACTGGCAGCGGTAATGTTACGGTCGGCGTTGGCTTTGTTCACAAAATACTCAACGATGTCGGAAAGGAACTGTTCCCGCTGGCGTTCCACCAGCAGTTTAAGGAATTCAAGGGTGACCTCGGAGATTTTGCCCTCAAAAAGTTCTTTTAAGAGGTCTTTCTTCTCTTCCGCAGTTATCCTGGGATGATAGAGTATCTTCTGGAGATCCCTGTCCTCCCCGATTAACTGGCTGACAGCCTTTAGTTCCTGCTCCACCTCATCCACTTTGTCGTCACGCCTGGCCAATTCGTATAACGCCTCGGCGTAACGTCCGCCTACGGCACCCTTTAGCATGGCAGATCCCCTGCCTCTTTAATAAATTCCTTGACCATATCGTGCTGGAGATTGTCGGTAATTTGCTTGCTAACCACTTTATTGGCAACCATGATGGACAGTGTAACCACCTGCTCGCGCAATATTGCAACCGCTTTCTCCTTCTCCCTTTCTATATCAGCCAATGCGGAATCTTTGATCCGCACCGACTCGGCCTTAGCAGCTTCAAGTATCTGCTGGGCCTGGGCTTCGCCAGCTTTGGTGGCCTGCTGGATAATGGCCTGGGCCTCTTCCTTGTTTTTCTGCATTTCGGCCAGATAACTCTGACGCAGGGCCTCGGCTTGTTTTCTTTCTTCTTCAGCAGCGGCTACATTGTCGGCTATGGCTTTTTGTCTTTGTTCCAACACATTGACAATGGGTTTGTAAACCACCACGCGGAGAAAGATTAAAAGAACTATAAAGTTAAAAATTTGTGCCACCAGAGTACCGTTAAGACCTAACGCATTAATTACATCTCCCATAAAAGACTGCTAACCCTCCTTCCATCTGCTCATGCAGTTGGAAAAAAGTTACGCTAACGGGCCCGGCCCTGTTTTTAGGTACTTACGAGCCCGCTACAACGCACTTTTACCAATTTAATGACTCCGATTAATGACTCCGAATTATGCGGTTTTTCCCATCAATATGAAAGCAATAACAACGGCAATAATGGGCAGAGCCTCAATCATAGCTATCCCAATGAACATTGTAGTCATCAGGCTGCCTTTCAGTTCTGGCTGGCGGGCAATGCCCTCCACAGTTCTACCGCTGACAAGACCGTCACCGATACCTGCACCGACAGAAGCCAGACCAACAGCAATAGCCATACCAATCATCGCAGCACCTGCATTATCCATACTCATTCCCCTCCCTTCACAATTTTTAAATTTATTACAAGTGGCACAAGCTAGACACCAAGAAACTGTTCTTAATTACGAGAGAATAGTAAATTAGTGATGTTCCGCAACAGCCTGGCTAACGTAAACTATGGTCAACATTGTAAATATAAATGCCTGGATAACACCTACAAAAATACTGAAAGACAGCCAGATCACTGATGCAATAAAACCTCCACAGAGGTTGGCCGCCAAAGACATGCTCAACAGCACAGCTATAAGAATTTCTCCAGCGTATATGTTCCCGTAAAGACGGAAAGCATGTGTCAGCGGCTTGGACAATTCCTCAATTATGGTCAGCGGCAGGAAGAATGGAACGGGCTCCAAAAAATGCTTAAAAAACTTCCCACCCTTGTACCTCAATCCGGATAACTGAACAAGCATGAACACGGTAAGAGCCATCCCCATGGTGGTGTTGATGTCCGCAGTGGGCGACGACATGGTGGGTACCAGACCCCAGAGGTTACTGAAAACAAGGAAAATAAAAAGACTGAATATCAGGCACATCAATCCCGCGCCTTTTCTGTAATCCATATTCTCATTGACCAGACCGCGCAGGAAAAGGAACATCTCTTCCACCATCAACTGGAGTTTGCCGGGCCTATCCAGCTTCATATTCCTGGTTACAGCCACTGTAACCAGCGCGATAAGGATCATGACTATCCAGGTCATGACAATCGTCCTCAGGTCTACAGACCCCAAAACCGGAACATGGACAACGCCATGGTGACCAGCTTGCAGGAACCCCCAAAAATCTAAATCCCTATCGACATCTTCTAAACTTCTCATATTTCTTTTCTCCCCCCTTTCCGTAAAAAAATTATTTTATTTTTAAATAAAACATTTATCTCCGGATTGATTTCCGGCAATTCCTGATAAAACCCAAGAACCTGCGGTACTTATTCGCTATAGTACTTACTTATAAATTCATTGGACTGCCTGTAAAGAGCATATGTCTGAATCATTGACAGTATAATGGAAATACTGGAGGGTATCAAAAGTCCAGCTCCCACACCAAAAAGGCTCACAAAGGAAAATTTTTCAACCAGGAAAAAGAGCACTATCATAATCAGGCCTAAACGCATGGTCAGACCTTTTTTCATATGTTTTTTGGCAGCGTCGGGACGCAAATCGGGAAGCCTTTTGATCCTATTGGCAAGAGTAATGGAATTGTATATCCCCATGAAAAGACCGATAATCATGCCGTAGAGCAGCGAGTCTCCGGGGTAAAAAACCAAAGTAAGGCAAAGTCCGATCATGATGAAACCGGAATATTTAAGGATGTTCCTTAAATGGTTATCCAGTTCGGGAACAGGCATTGAACCGAACATGGTCTACCTCCTTATCTGGGTAACTAGTAATTGGATAATGGAATCTACCTGTAGCAATTATCCATTTTGCATCACACAACCGGCTTGCTTTTCTATGCTTCTGGAATTTAATTAGTTCTCTTTCCAAAAGCGCTGCAGGGTACTGATGATGCCCCAGATACCTGCGGCCACTCCCAGCAGTATGCCTGCCACCATAATCCAGGGCTCGGTGTGAAATTGTTTGTCCAGCAGCCTGCCAACGTAAAACCCCAGTGTCACGGTAATGGCCATCTCCGTACCGATGGTGGTGGTAATGGCCATGGCCTGCAGGAATCCGTCGCTGCCGGGCTTATTTTCATCCATAATATTAAACCCCGGGTGCTTTTTTTATATTAAATGCAGGTTAATAACACTTTACACAAATGAATATGTTCTACACGGACTGCGTTATTCCTCCACAGCCAATGGACTTTTTTCTGGGGGGAATGAAATAATTTTGTCCCCGAAGAGACATTTTTCATTGCCGAACGGTTTACCGCCCAAAACTATCCGGAGGGGTTTTTGTCATTCCATACCTGTACTGTATGAAGCCGGCTATCCTACTAGAGGCATGGCCGTCGCCATATGGATTGACCGCCCCGGCCATGCTGTGGTAGTGCCCGGGGTCGTCCAGCAGGCGGCGGGTTTCCCTCAGCACATCCTCCCTCCCGGTACCCACCAGGAGCACCGTGCCGGCCTCCACAGCCTCTGGCCTTTCCGTGGTGTTGCGCAGCACCAGCACCGGTTTGCCCAGAGATGGGGCTTCCTCCTGCATGCCGCCGGAATCAGTCAGCACAATATGGCTTTTCTGCATCAGATTGACAAAAGGCTGATAATCAAGGGGCTCCGTCAGGTGTACCCGCTCCAATCCCCCCAGCACCGCTTCCACCACCTGCCTTACGGCAGGGTTTTTGTGCACCGGAAATACAATCCGCACATCGGAATATGACTCTATTATTTCCCTGAGAGCCAGATATATATGACGCATGGGCTCGCCCAGGTTTTCCCTGCGGTGGGTGGTGACCAGCAAAACTCTTGAGCCGGTATAGTCAATAGCGTTCAGTTCCGGCTGGGCAAAGAGGTAGTCGTCCGACACCGTGCTCAGCAGGGCATCTATGACGGTGTTGCCGGTGACAAAAATATTTTCCTCCGGGACTCCCTCCCGCAAAAGATTATCCCTGGCCAGGGCAGTGGGGGCAAAATGCATGTCCGCCAGCGCCCCGGTCAGGCGGCGGTTAATTTCCTCGGGATAGGGGGAGTATTTGTTGCCGGTGCGCAGGCCCGCTTCCACATGGCCTACTGGTATCTGATTATAATAAGATGCCAGGGCGGCCACGAAGGTGGTGGTGGTATCACCGTGCACCAGCACCAGATCGGGCTTTTCCTCTGCCAACACCTTTTCCAGTCCGGCCAGAGCCCGGCCGGTAATGTCAAAAAGGGACTGCCCGGGCTGCATAATGCCCAGGTCGTATTCCGGTTCTATGGCAAACAATCTCAGCACCTGATCCAGCATTTCCCGGTGCTGGGCGGTGACCGCTACCCGGCACTGTATCTGTCCCGTGGAGCGGCCCAACTCCTTCACCAGAGGGGCCATTTTGATGGCTTCCGGCCGGGTGCCGAATATGGCAAGTATTTTTATCATAACAATCTCCAGTTTACTGTGGTTTTCCATCAACGGCTATTCTTCTTGAACCCGCTAATATCATCCAGCACCTCTTCTTCGGAGATACCTAAATTTTTACGCTCTGCAGATATACTTTTCACCAGCATCTCCAATACAGCCTTTTTTAAGCAATCACCAATTTCTTCTTCTTTCCTGGTGATAAATATGCCCGCTGGCTTGCGACACAGGGGACGGTTCTCCTGTCGCACGGTTCGGCTGGGGATTGCAGCACCAAGAACCGTCCCCTTGTCGCGCTTTATTATTTTTTTACAAACCGGCCCCTGGGACCTCCCACATTACTAAAGGCGGAATTGAAATCGCGGTAAAGGGATTTATAGTTGCCGATCCGGTGCCATTTTTTCACAAACCCCTCGGGCAGATCCTCCCGGAGCACCACGGCGTCCCAGCCGCCGTGCACGGGGAAGGCGTAATAGGGCATGTCCCGGGGAATGCCCCGGATAAATATCACCTGGGGGATGACCCACTCCAGCCGGGCCAGGTATACCCGGTGCATGCCGTCACAGACGATGCTGTGCACGGTGCCGTCCCGCTCCACGGATTCCTCTATCACCGGGGGCATCACGTCGATGGGTTCCGGGTAGTCTTCCAGATAGACGCTAACATAGCCGTCCAGGTTGAACAAATCCACGCCGTGCCGCTGCAGCTCCCAGCGCAGATCGCGCACCTTTTGCAGTTCGCCGGTGAGCACATAGGACTGGGGTGGGGAAAGCTCATCCGTATGTATTTTCTCCAGGGATACATAGGTATCCCTGTATATGCATTTTTCCGGATCGGTAAGCATGGTAACCATGCGCAGCCTGTCGATCAGCTCCCCGGCAGTGTGCTTTTCAACCTTAACTATATTCATATCTTCCCGCCTTTCATTATATGTGACACTGTGCGACACTGGGGACGGTTCTCTGTCGCAAAGTTGGGCTTGGATTAGCAACATCGAGAACCGGCAGAGTGTGTGAATAATCCACTCTACGCCAGCCCCAACTTCCACTAAAAACA
>CAZXQO010000030.1:0-56387 GCA_964643075.1 uncultured Peptococcaceae bacterium | reverse complement strand
GGACTGACGGTTTCCGTTATTCCGGAACTGCGGTTTCACCGCAACGGTATATCCACCCATCAAAGACCGCCTCATCAGCGAAGATCGGCGGTACCCATAAATCCGGAAATGCCTTTGTACATTCTTTGCCGGTTTTGCTTTGTAGCCGAACATTGCCGCGGTCATAAAACATAATGCAGCGTATGCCGTCAACCTTCCATTCGAATATGTGGTCAAGGGATTCGAAGGGATTTGGTGCTGATTGTAAAAGCATTGGCTTAACAGGGAAGGGGAGCAGGAAAATCACCTCGGGGATTATTATGTCCCACAATGCAGTTTTGCAGGAATTGATATTGAAAACACTATAGATTATTAAACGATGTGGCGCCAGCAACGGTTTCAGTGGACCAGTGTTGCGTTTCATATTTGGAATATGTAACAATGTTGACTTTTCATTCATTGAATATAGGCAAAGAAGGAGTAATTTATTTTCTGTAGAAATCTTTACAACAGTTAGTTGAAATCATCAGTTTACTTAATAATCAGACAACTATTTGTGATGAGGCATTTCATGAAACAATATAACTTTAAAATTGCTGGTTGGTTATCAATTGCGTGCGGTCTCTCTGCATTTTTTGCGCGTCCTATATCTTTTGGGATTGCTATAACTGGGGCAATGGCAACAGCTTATATTTTCATCTGCTTTAAGAGATTGCTAAACCATTATGGATTCGGCACATCAGACAAGCTTATTATTTGTTATATTGTGATTAGTTTAATACAACCATTGCTATTTTTCTTCCCACAAGATTATCTATTAACGATTATTTTTGGCGTAGTCGCAATAAAAGGCTTGTTTGTCATCTGTTTGGGGATAAGCATATTTCACCTTAAAGAATCGCTGTTTGGATACAAGAAAATACTTGGTTCGATTCTGATGCCTATTGGCATTTTTTATATCTGTACTGGCCTATCTTTAAAACTGACGTTTCTAATTGCCCATATTCCCCAAGATATTTATCGGGGATTTGTAACCTTGGCTTCAATTCTTCCAATCATCCTTTATCTAACTATGGGTGCAATCCTCTTGAAAGCAGATAAGATCAGATACATTGCGGACGGTGTATCAGAGAGTCATACTGGGGACCCTAACACCTAACAACGAGCTAGACGACTCCGCTCAAATCTGAACCAACTTTTTACGTTCCCGGCTAATATGCTTTTTCCCTCTCATTTTTTGTATCTCATCTGTTGCATGTTAAAAGCATATTGTGTAATAACTATCTTAAGAAATCTCCATTTTTACTATCAATTGAAGTAAGAATTAACGGTTTTACTGTTACTGGTAATGAGAATTTTATGTAGGAATTAGAGAGACAGGTTTTTAAAAAGCCTGTCTTTGCTGTCTATTATTTAGTTGTTTACTTTCATTCGTTTTGAGAAACGACAAAATGGCTGTAAACAAAGTGGCTGCCAGTTCCGCTCTGAGGCTGGAATTGCAGTATGGACTGGACGCTGTGGGCAACCCGGTATTGCGGGAACGCTCCATGGGCAACGTTAAGTCCACCGCTCCGGCACAGGACGTCTACGACGTGGCTGCGGCCCTGGCTGGCCTGCAGGAACATGCCCTGAATGGCGTGTACCAGGTGGACGTTGGCCGGCTGGAGGAGGTCTAGTTTTTCATCCAGCTAATGACGCCGCTTTTGCGGCAGCAAGACTAAAAGGGTAAATATCAGGAAAGGAGGTAACCAGCTTGGCTAAAAAATTAAGTATGTCTTTCCGCAACACGTCGGGAAAAACGGTCACCTTGTCCCTGGCCGATCCCAGACCGGACCTAACCGCCGCTGACGTAACCACTGTAATGGATGCCATTATTGCAAAGAACGTATTCAGCACCAGCGGTGGAGACCTGGTGGTCAAAGACCGGGCGGTTGTGGTCGACACCACGGAAAACGAGCTGTACAACGCGGGTTAATCACCACATAAGGTGGACGGCAAGGGGGGGCAAACGCCTCCCCTTTTGCCTGAAAAAAATTTAAGGGGGGATTATTTATGGAGGAAATTATTAAGCTGTCGGCCAACTACGGATTCCCCATGATTGTGGCGGGCTACCTGCTGGTCAGGATTGAGCCCCTGTTGCGGGAGCTTAAGGAGTCCATAGTCATGCTGACTGCGGTGGTGGCCAGGCAGAATGGCACCGACGTGGAGGAGATACGCAAGATCGCGGGGTGCGGCAATTGAGACTGCAGCAGGGAAGCGAGGGAAAAAATACATTGCAGCTGCAACTTTACCTGGAGCAGGCAGGGTTTGACCCCGGCCCGGCGGATGGTATATCCGGCCCCCGCACTGCAAAAGCCGTGGCGCGTTTGCAGGAATGCTGCGGCATTACCGTGGATGGCGTGGCAGGTACTGCTGTCCTGGAGGCACTGAGACTGCTACTGCCCCACACTCCCCGGAAAAATTACCGGCTCAGTGAGCATTTCATAGAAACCGAATTTGGCTGCCGCTGCGCCTGCAACATGGTGCGGGTAAATGTCAAGCTGTTGGCCATGCTGGAAAAGCTGCGGCACATACTGGGCGGCGCACCCATCACCGTAACATCCGGCTACCGCTGCCCGGCCCACAACCAGGCGGTGGGGGGCGCTGTCAGCAGCCGGCACCTGCTGGGAAATGCCGCGGATATTACGGTAGCGAATGCTACCCCCGCTCAAGTGGCGGATATGGCAGAGACGCTGGGCTTTCCGGGAGTAGGTCGCTACCGCAATTTTACCCATGTGGACGTAAGACCCGGAGGACCGGCCAGGTGGCGGGGGTAAGGTTGAAAAATGTTCTTATTGAAGAGAATATTGGTTTGTTGGTCTAGAGAACATCTCCATTAATGCCGTGACATTAGGAGGTGTTTTATTTTTTATGCAGAAAGGTACCGGGAACCTGAGTTGTTGTGGCAAGTGATTGCAAGTTGTAGCCATTCACTTTACCGTCGCCTGCCGGAAAGCATCCTGCAAGAGGACGATAAAATTTCTAATGTACTACGATAACACGCAAATCCGGTTGGGTATGTAGTGAAAAACAGGAGCCCCCTTTGAGTACATGGCGCGAGCAGGTGCTGATGGAGTTATGAGTTCTTTTCGTATGAGGTTAATTATGGCAGCGACTTTAAGACACTCCCATTTTCCTTTTAGCATATTGCCGTAAGAACATCCCCATGACAAGAAATGAAAACTTTTAAAAATATAATGATGATGATAAAATGTTTGATAATATGTACATGAGGCGAGAGGGTTGACTTGTTGGTGAAAGAACTTATTGCTATGATTAACCGGGAGGGATTTCAGCTTGACTGGCAGAAAACAGAGGAACAGATAGATAATAGGCAAATACTTTGGCAGGAAGAATTATATGGGAGATACCTGGAAGATGCGTACAAAGCACTCTTTTGCCTGGGCTTTTCGGCCCAACCCGTCCCCATGTCCGATTCTGTCCGTTTCCTCGAAGTTATAGCAACTTCTTTTGTTAAAGCCCTATCAATAACTCCGGATATTGATTTCTTAAGAGAGAAAACAATAGTTGATCTGGAAACTGAAAAAATTGAACATATTTTACGCCATGCACCTTACATGAATGGCATAGAGTATCTGGATCAGAACTGGATTAAGAAGCTTTGGAGTAAACTTAACGACGTATTTTCAGCAGAAATAAGGGCCTACCCGGGGAAGGTCGCAGATTATTTTGCTTCACTAAGCCCTGACCTACAGCCTGTGGGCCGGGTCTTTTTTCATCTTGTTGAAAGCAAAAAGGATGATTATCCTTTTGCCTTTCTGGCGACCTATTCTTCCGGTGTTACAGGAGACGGAAAATCAAAGCACCTTCCGCTTAAAAACGCATTGGTGGAATACAAGAAGGATAACAAGAAACTGTTGGAGCTTCTGTCAACGGTGAATAAAGCTTCGGAAAAGAGTGCACTGGTTTCAGAGCTTTTGGATTCGGGAGAAATATTTCACCCCATCGGGCTGACAGGTATTGAAGCCTATACCTTTCTAAAAGAAGTCCCATTATATGAAGAAGCCGGAATACTGTGCCGTATTCCAAACTGGTGGAAGAATAAATCAAATTCAGTGAGAATGTCGGTAAGTATCGGCAATAAAGAACCTTCCCGCCTGGGGTTTGATGCTCTTGTCGATTTTAACGCGCAGATATCCATTGGAGATGAAAATATAACAGTCGGCGAATTGAAGGAATTGCTTTCGGAGGCCGAAGGACTGGCTTTTATAAAAGGTAAATGGGTGGAGGTAAACCACGAAAAGCTGAAAGAAACCCTGCTGGCTTATGAACAGGCACAGAAGCTCATGGGCAATACAGACATGAGCATGATGGAAGCCATGCGCTTTCAATTAAATGCCTCAAAAATGATGAATATTCCCAAAAAAACCTGTGAGATAGAAATAACCAATGGTGAGTGGCTTAACACAGTAATTGCCAGACTGACTCATCCTGATGAAATAGAAGCTGTTTCCAACGGCGGGGATTTCCATGCCGAGTTGAGGGCGTACCAGCAAAGAGGGCTTGCCTGGCTTCACTTTATGAAGACACTTGGGCTGGGAGCATGCCTTGCCGATGATATGGGACTTGGCAAAACCGTTCAGGTCATTGCTCTTCTTAATTACATCCGGGACCGCAAGCAGGAAAAAACTCTTTTAATTGTTCCCGCATCGCTTGTCGGCAACTGGATAAATGAAATGGTCAGATTTGCGCCCGCACTGAAATACTGCGTTTTGCATCCTTCCGAAAATAAAGCTGTCATCAGGCAAGACAATGAACTGCTTGAGGATAATGATGTATTTATAACAACCTATGGAATGCTTCTAAAATATGAGTGGCTGAAGGAAATAACCTGGGATACGCTGATATTGGATGAGGCCCAGGCGATAAAAAACCCGGGTACCAAGCAGACAAGAGCGGTGAAGCAGATCAAAGCGGCCTATAAAATAGCCATGACCGGGACTCCCATTGAAAATCGTCTTTCGGACCTCTGGTCTCTGTTTGACTTCCTGAACAAGGGGCTTTTAGGAAGTTCAAAGGAGTTTACCGGCTTCACCAGGCAGTTAAAGGAAAATCAGGAGGACTATTCCCGGTTGAAGAAGGTTGTAGCCCCCTTCATACTGAGAAGGCTGAAGACGGACAAAGCTGTGATCACAGACCTGCCCGATAAGATAGAGATGAAAACCTATGCGACACTCACCAAAAAGCAAGCGGCGCTTTACAATGCACTGGTTAATGAGCTTAAAACAAGGCTTGAGTCCGCTGAGGCAGGTATAGAAAGAAAAGGGCTGATCCTCTCTTCTATTATGAAATTCAAACAGATATGCAATCACCCGGACCAATATCTTGGGCAGTATCATTACTCTGAAAGCGAGAGCGGGAAATATGCGAGGCTGCGTGAAATTTGTGAAACCATTTATGAAAAAAGGGAGAGGGTTCTTGTTTTCACGCAATTCAAAGAAATCATCGGGCCTTTACAAGAATTCCTTGAGACAGTGTTTCAGCACAAAGGGCTTGTTTTACACGGAGAAACTCCTGTGTCCAAAAGGAAAGGTATTGTTGAAAAGTTCCAGGGCCGTGAATATGTGCCGTTCCTTGCGCTTTCAATAAAAGCGGGGGGTGTGGGGCTGAATCTTACTTCGGCCAACCATGTGGTCCATTATGACCGCTGGTGGAATCCGGCGGTGGAAAACCAGGCAACAGACAGGGCGTTCAGAATTGGGCAGCAGAAGAATGTTATTGTGCATAAATTTATCACGAAAGGCACGATAGAAGAGAAAATAGATTTAATGATAGAGGAAAAAAACAAAATTTCAAAGGAGATCATTCCGGAGGTTCAGGAAAACTGGATCACCGAAATGGACAACAAACAGCTGATGGACTTGTTCAGGCTTTCGCTATAGAAGGATGAGGTTATTCGTATGTCATATTACAATGAGTTTCCGGAATATGTCACGGTAGCGGAAAAGAAGGCGAGGGCTCAAAAAAGCCTGGAAAAACTGAAAAAGAAAAGTCCCGATATTACTCCGGTCACAATAAATGGAAGAATGCTGGCCAGGACATGGTGGGGAAAAGCATGGAATGACAACCTGGAGAGTTATGCGGATTACTCAAACCGCATAGGGAGAGGACGCACTTATGTCCGCCATGGCGCCGTACTGGACCTGAAAATTGCTCCGGGAAAGATCGCCGCCCTGGTGCAGGGGAGCGATGCAAAACCATACCGGATCGACATTGCCATAAAGCCTCTGAACAAGAAAACATGGGAGACAATTACAAAAGCCTGTGAGGGTAAAATAGATTCATTGCCGGAACTGTTAGACGGCAAGTTTCCCAAAGCCCTGACTGAGTTGTTTACTGCCCGGGGAAATGGGCTTTTCCCGGCTCCAAAGGAAATATCCTTAAATTGCAGCTGCCCTGACTGGGCCAATATGTGCAAGCATGTGGCGGCAGTACTTTACGGTGTCGGCGCCAGGTTGGATGAAAACCCCTCACTGTTTTTTGTTTTGCGTGATGTAAATATAGATGAGCTTGTATCCCGGGCAGTTACTCAGAAATCAGAGACACTTATCAAAAAATCAAGAAGGAAAAGCGGCAGAGTTATTGCTAGCGATGATATTTCGGCCATGTTTGGAATTGAAATGGAAGCGGTGTCCGAAGAAGGGGGAAAAAAGAAAAAATCTTCGGGGCCTAAGGTTAAGAAGAAGTAGCCGGCCGGCCGTAATAGGTGCTCATGATAGTTGATGGTTTCATGACTTCATGCATTCTTATTATTCTCCTTTCTAAAATTTTGGGGAATTCGTTCCATGTGAGCATCTTGAATTACTCCGCTGGATTTGGTCCGTCCAAAAAAATTGTTGCCCCTGGAACGCATGTTTGGTAAAATTAAAACAAATGTTCTAGGGGGGGGAAGGTTAAATGTCTATAATTGAGCAAATCCAGTCGACCGCTGATAGCGCCATCCAGGAGCTTGAAGCAGAGATAACTGAATTAGAGGGAAAAATTGTAATGCATAAGCTCCGTATCCAAAGCGCACGGGTCCAGATCCAGGCAATGAAAAGGTTCCTTAACCCGGAAGAGGGTATCCACGAGATGGTAAAGCCGGCTAAGGGAGCAAAGAAAAACGGCAAAGCGCATGGTGGGGGGGTTGAGCTTCAGGAGTGTCATTATGCATCGATTTCTTGATTCTGCCGGTATAAAGTCTATCAGGCTGATTGAGTCCGGGAAAGGCGAATTCAGCTCCTTTCCTCCGGGAATATCCCCATTAATAATAAATGGCTTGAAGAAAGCAGGTATAACCAGTCTTTATAAACACCAGGCCGAGGCCATCAAAAACGTACTGGCAGGCTGTCTGACCTGCCGCCTAACATGAATGGCAGCTATACATTGCCGGTTGTGAAATCGGGTATATCTAACCTTCGCGAGGAAAGTCAGCATAAATCTGCAAAAATACCCACTTTTTCTGGTGAACTAACCGTAAACAACTCTCTTGAGGAATACATAATGGCAAAGCCAGGTGGTAAAAAAAGCAATTTACTCTGACCCAGAAAATTGATCCATACAGGCTTACCACAATTGGTATGTGGCTGGATTTTCCTGAAGGCAGTTATGGAGTCCTGCATGCCATAGAGCACCTTATACGTGTTGTTTTGCCATGGATGGTAATGTGCGAAAGAGGTGACCTGGGGAGTCTTATAGAGGGTAATAGAATTTATGTTTATGATAATCACACGGGTGGTATAGGACTGGTGGAATCGGCGCTGCCTATGGTTAATGAGTTGCTGCAAAGGTGCTACGAGGTGGTGATAAGTTGTAGGTGTGAAAATGGGTGCCCGTCATGTATTCACATACCTCAGTGCTCCACAAGAAACGAGAAGTTGGATAAAAGAGGGGCCTTAACGCTATTGGCCGGTATCCTTGGACACAAAGCCGAAGCGGTTAATGCCGGTCCGCCAGTTGCTTTCAAGACCAGGACGGAGCTTAAACTGGCAGCGCGTCATATTGAAAAACAGTGGCAGGACAAGTGACAGGGCACAGAAGATAACCAAGTGGTAAATTCATCAATGAATGGCAGGGTGCCGGATGATGATTTGCTGGGGCAAACTGATGATTAACGTTGTACCAGTTGCAGCAAACATTTTTTTGAGAAAGACATGATTATTTACAGGAAGGATATAAAAGAAGGTGAATGCAGATCTTGTATTCGGAAAAAGCAAAAATAAAATCCAGCTATCATACATAATTTTTATGGTAAGGAAGCCCAAATTATCTATTGGGCTTTTATTTTTTTGGAGGATTTATTTTAGAGTGACAAACTGCTGTCAGGCCAATTCTGTATATTTAAAGCAAGCATTATTGTGGGTGAATTGAATAAAAGGAGGTGTATAAAAAACTGTTAATTCATATTTAACCCAAAATTGTTTTAAACTATGGAGGTGGAAAATTTGTTCAGAAAAATTAAATTTACCGTCATCTTACTATGCATAATTTCCTTATTTTCTGGATGTGGTGAAACCACTACGCCGGAAAAAGTACAACCAGACGATAAAGAAACGCAAGCTACTACTGAATCTGCTCCAGCAAAAACTCCCTACGATAAACATACCGGTGAAGCTAAAAACTGGGAATATGCCAAAATATAGGTTGATTTTTGGTACTAATCATCCGGACGGGATAATACTTATGGCCGACAAAATGAACCAAGAGTGGGAAGGAATTGTCTTAAAAGAAAGAAAAGGACAATTGACACTGTTTGATTTTGATTACCCTGGCGGATTTTCTAGTGAGACGGTTAGAGACAATATAACGAAAGAGTTGTTCTCAATAGGGAAATATATTGAACTAAAAACACTAGTATGTCTGCTTATTGAGAAATATGGTTTGCCGATGGCCAAAAAAGTTGTAATTAACGAATTAAAGAAAATGGCTGATATGGGGATAATTGAAATTAGCAGGAATCCTCCGGAGACTCCTAAGGGTAAAACAGCAACTTCGTTTGACTATGACAAATATAATATAAAGGTGCGGATTAAGCAGTGATAGGAGCATCTGAGTCAGTTATCAGAAAAACACTATTGTATAAAACCGGAGTTGAGTATGGCGACTATACGATTAACCATGTTCAGGGTTGTTCGCACGGTTGTTTATACCCTTGTTATGCATTTATGATGGCAAAGAGATTTGGAAAGGTTAAAAATTATGAGGAATGGATAAGACCCAGAATTATTTCTAATGCAATTGGGCTTTTGCATAGAGAAATTCCAAAGTATAAGGATAAAATTAAGTCGGTTCATTTATGTTTCAGCACAGACCCATTCATGTATGAGTATCGTGATATATGTGACTTGAGTTTGAAGATAATTTTCACGTTAAATGCAGAAGAAATAAAATGTACTTCATTGACAAAAGGCATCCTGCCTAAAGAATTGAAAGACTTTTGCAAAAAAAATGAATATGGTATAACGTTGATATCTTTAAATGAAAGTTTTAGGAAAAAGTACGAACCGTATTCATCTGGATATGAAAAGAGAATTGAGAGCTTAAGGTATTTGCATGAAAAAGGTTGTAAGACATGGGTCAGTATTGAACCTTTCCCAACGCCCAATATAATCAATCAGGATATTATGAAAATACTTCAGACAGTCTGTTTTGTAGATAAAATCATCTTCGGAAGGTTAAATTACAACCCGTTGGTTTTGGCATATAAAGGACATAGAGACTACTACAACAAATTGAGCAACTTGGTTATGGAGTTTTGCAACACGAGAGGCATAGTATATCATATAAAAAAAGGAACTATGAGAGATTCAACAGGAAATAATGAAGTAGTACCAATAGATGCTAGTTCTTTTTTGTGAAAAGGAAATTTTAAATGCGTTGTGGTGAGTTTTTCAACAATTCAACAAACGGCACCATTTGTCCCGCCATTTGTCTCCGAAAAAGTATGAAGCGGAGATGGACCGGCTGGATATGATTATGCAGTCGGAAGCATACAAGGCGGAAAAAATAAGGCCAGGAAGAAGAAAGAGTCCATAGCCAAGCAAATGCAGGAATGCCGGGCTATGAGCAGGCTATTGCCCATGTGGCCAACCAAAAAATTAAAATCGACATGGATGACGGGATAGTGGTAAACTATGCCAAATACCAGGGTGTGGAAATCCCCCAGGGAGAGGGCAGAAAACCCTTAATAGCCGATTTGCTGGCGATGATATAACAAGAGGCCTATTATATTCGTAAGCAATGAAAATAGGCTTATAAATACAAGCCGGGTTGTATTTTTTACAAGCCATTTTGTAAACAGTTCCTGGAATATTTATTAAAAGAAAGTTGCGAAGACCATACATGGATGGAAGCCTGCCTGGGGGTGTACCTCCATATGAATGGGAGTTAGATGGTCCGCCAAGAAGTGAAAAGTCAAATGCCAGCCGGGTGCTGGTTTGGTAATTCAAGAGGTTTCAAAAGATGAGGGTAATATGGGAAAATGAGGTGGCTGTCTGTGAAACAAAAACAATTAACCTTATCGGATATTGAGAATAAAGTTTTGCAGGGGTTCTCAAGTATTTAACTTGTTTATATCCCGAGCAAGTAGTTTTAATTGAACTTTTCGGCTCCAAAGCACGTGGCGACGCCCGGCATGATTCAGATATTGACATGCTGATTATTGTAAAAGACCGGAACTATATTGATCGTAATAAAATATACGATTATGTGCTTGATGTAGATCCAGATTATGAAAGACTACATGGCCTCCGGCTCCTTTGCCCGGGGCAAGGAAGAGAAAAAGGCCATGGCTTCCATGGCCTCCATGGTGTTCGTGGGCAATATCAACCAGAGTGTTGACGTGCTGCTCAAAACATCCCACCTGTTTGATCCTTTTTTTCCCGCCGCCATGGCTTATGACTCCGCTTTCTTTGACCGGATGCATTATTATATCCCCGGCTGGGAGATTCCTAAAATGAGGCCGGAGCATTTCACCGATGATTATGGCTTTATCACCGATTATATAGCTGAGTTTTTCCGTGAAATGAGGAAGAGGTCTTTCTCCGATGCCTTTGATAAATATTTCAAGCTGGGCAACAATCTGAACCAGAGGGATGTTATCGCCGTGAGAAAAACCGTGTCCGGCCTGACGAAATTAATTTACCCCAATGGGGAGTTTGACAGGGATGAAATAAAGGAAATTCTAAGCTACGCGCTGGTGGGCAGGAGAAGGGTTAAAGAGCAGCTTAAAAAAATAGGCGGCATGGAGTTTTATGATGTGTACTTCTCCTATATTGATAACCAGACTTTATGTGAAGAATTTGTTGCGGTGCCGGAGCAGGGTGGCGACAAGCTCATTCCCGAGGGCATGAACAAACCCGGTCATATCTACACCGTGGCCCACGGTGATTCCGGTATGATCGGGGTTCATAAAATAGAAACAGAAGTTGTGCCCGGCTCTGGCAAGTTTGAAAAGACCGGTCTGGGCTCCTACAGGGAGGCTAAAGAAAGTATCTCCACCGCCTTTAATTATTTTAAGGCCAATAAGAAGAATATCAGTGGCACCATTTCGGTGCAAAACAATGATTTCCTCATGCACATCCAGGACCTGCAGGGCATCGGGCTGCCCCCGGAGCTGGCGCTGACTGCCTTTATCGCCCTTTGTTCCGGCGCTCTAAGAAGGGCAGTGCAGAGCCAACTGGTGGTGCTGGGGTCAATGAGCATCGGCGGCACTATCAATAAAGTGGAAGAACTGGCCAATACACTGCAGGTGTGTTTTGACGTGGGGGCCAAAAAGATACTGCTGCCCATGGCCTCGGCTGTTGATATTCCCATAGTTCCTCCAGAGCTGTTTGCCAGATTCCAGATTGCTTTTTATCAAAGCCCGGAGGATGCTGTGTTTAAGGTGCTGGGGGTGGAGTGATTAGGATAAAAAATTACAGAAAAATTGTAGATTGAACATTTAATGAAGAAGCTGTCGGTGGAGCTGTTGAATTTTATTGACATCAGGGAGTTGAGGATAATAAAATTGTTGCCACTGGAACGTGCGTTTGATAAAATTAACAAAACAAATGTTCTAGGAGGAAAATCAAGTGTCTACAATTGAGCAAATCCAGTCGACAGCTGAAAGCGCCATGCGGGAGCTAGAAACAGAGATAACTGATTTGGAGGAAAAAATTGAAATGCATAAGCTTCGCATCCAAAGCGCCCGGGTCCAGATCCATGCACTGAAAAGGTTCCTTAACCCGGAAGAGGGTATTCATGAGATGGCAAAGTCGGCTAAAGGAGCAAAGAAAAACGGCAAAGCGCATGCTGAGAGTCTTGAGCTTCAGTGAAGGGGGATCTAATGATGGGCGAAAAATGAGGATAAATCAATTATTTGTAGAATGGTTTCCTGAAAATGACATGAGAGCGGGACGGGACCGAATGGGTCCGAAGTTTGGATAGATATGTTTTTTGTGGCTGATTCAGTAAATATCTGGAGGTATACATATTTCCCCGGCGAAATAATAAGCACATTTAATAAGCGAATTGAACCGGGGGTATGGTAATGGCCACAAAAGCAAAAAAAGATACCAGCAGGGGCCTGCGGCTGAACATGATTGTAAATTACATAAATACAAGGACGCCCTATGGTGGTGTAACCTTAAAAGAGCTGGCGGATAAATACGAGGTCACCGATAGACAGATACGCCGGGATTTAGATGCCATCCAGGATTACTTGATGGTGCCTCTGGTTAAGCATGAAAAGGTTAAGGAAGGCCAGAAATGCACTGTTTATTCAGCTGAAGCAGGTTATCTGCCCAGCTTAAGCCCAGAAAAAGCCACGGCCATTTTTTTGAGTTTACTGCAGCAGCAGGGGTCGGCACTGGCCGGCCATATAAACGGGCTAAAGGACGCCCTGGTATCAACCCTGTTTAAATACCATTACAACCCGGAAGATCTGGCGGTGGAGAAACTCCAAAACCGCATTCACATGGTGGAGGAGTCACTGGTTGAGCCGGAAAGGGTAGGTGAATTGTTCACCATGCTGGTGCAGGGGCTTAAGGAATGCCACCGTGTTAAAATATGGTATTTCGTCGCGCACAGCCGGCAGGTTACCGAGAGGGTGGTGGAGCCCTACGGGCTAATCTGTAAGCGTCAAAACTGGTATCTGGTGGCCCGCTGCCTGCAGCGCCAGGCTCTCCGGGTATTCAGGGTAGACCAGATAAATGATGCCTTTCCCTATAGAACTGAAAAATTTACCTATCCGGAGGACTTTAGCCTTAGAGATCATATGGCCCAAAGCTGGGGTGTAATCAATGACGGCGAGGCGTGCAGGGTAAGGCTTGAATTTAGCCCTGCCCTGGCTTTCCGGGCTAATAGTGTGATATATCACCCCTCCCAGGTGTTGGAGGAAGAGTTGGATGATGGCTCGGTTATCATTTCATACAACGTATGTGGCATTGCGGAGATGAAAACCTGGCTGGTCCAGTGGGGCAACAATGTGAAAGTGCTGGAGCCGGGCTGGCTGAGGGAGGATATGTGTAAGCTGGCGGAAGATGTTTTGAAGGTCTACCGAAATAGTTAGGAACTATCATAAGGAGGCTTAGGCTGTGCTCATAATTGACCGCTTTGAAGGCGAATACGCCTTAATTAAAATGAAACGAAAAGTTTTTCATATTCCTAAGGTGCTACTGTTCAAGGGTGCAAAAAAAGGTGACGTGATAAATATGCAAATCACCTTTGATCAAGAGGCTACTGCCGACCTAAAAAAAGAAGCCCAAAATATGACCGATGACCTGTGAAATGGGAAGCCTCCGGGATTGTCTTTGAGGAGGTTTACATTAACGATGTAAGATAACTTTTCTAGAACATGCATAAAAATCAAAATATTAGGGGCCGCCGGATATAAACCGGCGGCTCTGTTATTAACTGGTGAATATATGTGAGTGGAGATTTAAGGGATTAATCCTACTGGTCAATTCTCATTTAGAGCGGGATTTTTTTTCAAGAAAGGCATATAAAAACATGGAGCCCACCATGACAGGCAAAGCCCAGTAGCCCAGTACCAAAACAGTTCTGTTGATATATTCAGGGTGATAAAAGACCATGAACCCATATGAAAGATTGAAGGCTCCGGACAGTATTACGATGACAAAAATTATTTTACGCAGCAGGGCGCTGTTTTGCACAGATCCATCTCCTTGCTTTTGTTCCGGTACTTACACCAGTATATCCAGGAAAAGACCGGGCTTTATGCTTTCTGTTGTTATTCCCCGGGAATTTAGACGGCTCATAAATTCATCGTAATTGCTGGATTCACCATAGAGTTCGTATTCCGGGGAACTTTGAAAATTCACCTTTTCCGCAAATCTGTTATATGGCGTCGGGGCGGTTGACTGCTGGGTGTTTTTATAGGCAGCAGCTATTAGTGGATTAAATTTAATGGCTGCTGTCTTGCGTACTCTGGTCTGTTCGCGCTGTTCCCTCTGTCTGATTAGTTCTACAGCCCGGTCCAAAGGGTTAATATTCACTGCTTCCACCTCAATATATATGCTATTGTTTTACTTTAATTATAGACGGTTTTTATTATCTTCGGCAAGAAAATGTCAAAATGGAGATCAAACCGGACTTGTCAGAAGATTTTTTTAAATATCTACTACATTACCATACGCATAGGAGAGGGTGTGAGAGGGCTTCAAATTTTCTTGCGGACTTCATGTTTGTTCAGTTCGGGGATTTTACCAAGCTTTACGGGTTCCATGGTTATGGCGAACATTTTTGATACTATTTCTAATGCCTTGACCAGTATTTCTTCCGCAACATCAACAATACTCATTTATATACACCTCCGGAAGAAAAGTATAATCCAACGCAGGTCCGTTATCATTGCAAAATTGTTGGATATTCTTCCGTTTTAGCGGGTCGGATTAATAAATTTTCCAGAGGGCATGATTAAAAATAATTGTAATTTAAAAGGCGTGTTTTGGGTCAGTACTTTTTTGCTGCTCTTTTTTCATTATATATAAGGTGGTTGAAATGGATCTGGCCAGGGTGTTTGCCCCCTTCCAGACCATATATAAACTGGAATTTTGCAGAAGTAAGTAGTTGGCTATGCCGCCTATATTTACATTTAATATAACTGAAATGTCACCAACAGAGGGTAATTCTCTACCCATCGCCTTGCCCGGGTGGATTGGGCTCTTCTTTACAACTATTTGCCCCAGTTCTTTTATGCCACTCAGGGAGGCGTCAATGGCCACGATAAACCTGTCATTTTCAAGAGTGTTGTATACGTCCAGCAAATTTTTGGCATGTATGGGGTTATCCAGGCTGCCGATTACGTTTGGCACCATCATCTGTTTCATTAGTGTGCCGGTGAGCGGCCCGAAGCAGTCCCCCGCCGAACGTTCCACGCCGATACACAGGAAAGTTATGTTCCTGTCCGGAGGAAACTCGCTTAGAAATATTTTTGTTAGTTTACTGAACAGAAATTTTTCTTCAAAATGGTACGAAAACTTATTTTTACTGATCACATCCAAAACCATCTTTCCCTGTGGAATCTGTAAACAATTATCTCAGAATCACAGGGAAAAATATGGGGAACGGTGGATGGCAGATAAAAAGAATTACCTGTCTATCTGACAGGAAAACCGAAATAGAGTAAGGAAATTCACTAAATAGGAAAGGAACAAGGCTAATAAACAAGAATTCAAAATAAAAATGATGTAAATTAAATAGCCAGGAATGAATTTTTGATTGACATAGGTACTGTATGGGAATATTATAGAAATGAAACAATGACCATAATATCGCATTAGGGAGTGGATTGGCTAAATGAAAATAGCTGCACCAAACGACAATGGAAAAATTAATCAACATTTCGGTCAAAGTAGAGAATTTGTGGTTTGCGAAATGGAAGGCCAGAAGGTGGCGGGCCAGAAGATCATTTCAGCCGAATCGCTTCAGCACAATCATGGAGGATTGGCCAAATTGTTGCAAGACGAGGGTGTGGAAGTGGTTGTTCTGGGGGGTATCGGTCCTTATGCCCTGGAAGCCCTGGAACAGACTGGTTTTAAGACGATAACCGGTGCTGCCGGTGATATCAGGGAAGCCATGGAAGCCTACGCCAGGGGAGAGCTTGTATCCCGCAAAGTTGTGTGTAACCATCATGGTCACGAGCACGGCCATTCCCACCACCATCACGACGGTTAATCACGAGGGTGAATTAGTACTACAGCGTAGCGGGCATAGCGAAATAAGCAATATTACGCTGTAGTGTTAGAAAAAATGAAAAAGCCTCCGGGTAAGTGCTTTTTGCCCGGAGGCTTTTTATGTACCCAGTACCGCCCAGAACATCCCTATGATTATGGTAAGCAAACCAAGGGCAATGATTTTTGACCAGATAATGACGTTTTTTGGCCAGGTGCGGGGCTGCAGGTAATTTATTTTTCCCCCGCCGGTTAGTATGAAGTAGGTTATTAACAATGTTGCCACAAGTACCACCGATGTACCCAGCAGTATAAATATCAGACTTAGATAAAGCATACATGTGCCCCACTTATAAAATTAATTTGCCCATTCTATGTCGCCTGGTGGACCGATTGTCTAAAACATGCGGCATCATATTTATATTATCTTATTAATAAATTTTGGACAACCTGAATAAAAGCTACCATTGTTAAGGATATTCCGCTTTGTTATAATTCATTATGTAATAATATGCATACGGGGTGGTAGGTTTTGGACTTATGGGAACGCCTGGTATTAAAATTTACTGATACCGTAGAAACAGTATTTCCTGATGAAACGGTGGCCGGGGAGCCTTTCTGGTCCCTGATGGAAATAAAGGATGGTAAAAATACAGGTAATTTCCATAGTATTGGTCAGAGATATGGAAAAACAATGGTTATGTTGTTCCCGCAAAAACGGATGGCGGATTGGGCTGCTACCAGACTCAGGGAGCATAGCTCTGATTTTGGGGTGAGGGGTATAAGCCGGACGCATTTGGATGTTTTATGCGGCCTTTGTGAATCAGGCTACCCTATTGAATTGGTTGTTGCCGCTGCGGATTTAAACCTGAAAGGGGAACTTCAGGGCGCATCCATGACCCCCTCCCAAATAAGGGATGCCATAACGCCGGAGCATTGCCAAACGTGACCAAAAAGAAATATATTGAGGAGTGGTAACTTGTTAAGCCTTGACAAAATATATACCCAGTTAAGTTATGCTGAAAAAAATGGTTTACTCGGCGAACTTCAGAATGTATATGAACGCCTGCCGCATACCACGTGTGAAAAGTGTGCCACCTGCTGCAGTGTGCCGTCTCCCGCCTATATTGTTGAGTTTTTAAATATGTTCCGTTATATGAAAAAAAATTTACAAGATCAAATTCCTGGTATATTGGAAAGATGTATAAGGTTTTATTTCCTTGAGTTGGTTGATATAAACAGCAGATGTCCCTTTGTTGATCCCGTGGACAACACCTGCCTGGTATACCCCGCACGCCCTTTTACCTGCAGGGGATATGGCCTTTTTGATAAGGGTGAGGTGCCGGGTGCAGGGGAAGAGTTGCTCAAACTGGCCGAGAAATATAAAAATGAATTCGATATTACCCTGCCGGATGAGGTTGTTAACTACAAGCTGCCCCGCTGTGGTAAGGTAATGGTTGTCGGCGGGAAAAAGATTGTACCCGAACTTCTTAAAATATCCATTGCCGATGTAGCCAGACTTGAATCAGGGCTGTTTCCCGTGGAAATAGTTGACAGCGAGTATACCTTCGTGCCTTTCCCCAATCACCTGGCCTTGACCGTGCTGGGAGAGGGCGCCAGGGCCAGGAGGTACAAAGTCATGAAAGAATATTTGGAGCAAGGCAGTAGCCCTTTACTGGAAGGGTATGTGCAAAAATACGGTAAATACAGCTTGTAGATTTATACTGTTTTTGATAAAGAGATCGCTCTGATCTCTTTATTCTTTTTAAGTAATAAAATATTTGATCTTCCTTTTTAAAGGAGGATTAAGATTTTATGTAGAAGAAAATAAATAAATATTTCAGAAACTAATGCGGTGTGATTATAGTTATAAACTTTTTTCAGTAAGCAAAGGAAAATATAAACAGGGAGGGTGACAACGTGGCTGAAAGGGTATATATTGACGCCGATGTGCTCATTCTCGGTGGCGGCACGGCGGGATGCATGGCAGCCTGGGAAGCCCGGCGGACAGGTGGCGAGGACCTGAAGATAGTTATTGTTGAAAAAGCTTTTATACGCCACAGCGGGTGTCTGTCTGCCGGCATGAACGCCTTGAACATGTATATCAACCAGGGTAAGCCGGAAGATTATGTTTCCTATGCCCGTTACGACATGTGTGGCGCACCCATCCGTGAAGATATTATGCTTTCCGTAGCCAATGAAGTGAACGATACTGTTAAAATTATGGAAGAATCCGGGCTACCCATGAAGAAAAAGGAAGACGGGCGTTACCTGAATCGGGGAAAATGGAATATAGAAATAAACGGTTCCCTGCTAAAACCCATCACTGCCGCCAAGGCTATAGAAGCCAGGGCTGAAATTTACAACCGTGTTTACATTACGGATTTGATCGTGAAGGATGATATCTGCATAGGTGCCGTGGGATTCGGTGTCAGGGACGGTAAATTCTATATTTGCCGCGGCAAAGTTACCATGCTGTGCGCGGGTGGTGCCGCCGGTTTATGGAGGCCCAACAATCACGGTGACGCACATCACCGGATATGGTATTTCCCCTTTAATGCCGGTAGTTCCTACGCCATGTGTAAACGGGCCGGCGCGGAAATGACCACTTTTGAGGTGCGCTTTGTCCCCGTGCGCACCAAAGACACTTACTCCCCCACCGGCACTCTTTCCATTGGTATGGGGGCGCCCATGGTGAATTCTCTGGGGCAGGCCTTTATGAAAGAGGATCCCCATTATGTTCAGTGGGGAGGCCACACCGCGCCGACTCCCATCAGGGCATATGGCTTCCAAAGGGAAACCATAGCCCACAGGGGACCCATTTTTATGGATACCACTAAGGGAGATCCTGCCAAAGTAACCGGTATTAAAGGCCAGTATCTGGATATGAGCCCATCCCTGGTACTTTATTGGGGCTGCAACGATATAGATCCCTCCAAGGAACCCGTGGAAATCGACGGTGGGGATCCCAACATCGTGGGTGCCCATGCCGGTATGGCCGGGGCATGGACCAGGGGAACCTCCCGGGAAACCACCGTTGGCCGTCTGTACGTTTCCGGTGATGCTCTGGGCGGCGCACCCAGCCGTTTCATTTCAGGCAGCTGGACCTGCGGCAGAATTACAGGCCGGAGTATGGTACAGGCATTGAAGGCCAACAGCTATGATTATGCGGAACTGGAGCCGGCTCTGGTGGATGCCTTGGAGGAACGCACCTTCGGTCCATTGAACAATTACCTGGGCAGGGCCAGGGAAGGTTTATGGACTGACGGTACTCTGATGAGCGGCATCTCGCCCAAACAGATGGAAGACCGTATGCAAAAGATTATGGAGGAATATTGTGGCGGTCGTACCCGCTGGTATTTTATCAGTGAGCCATATTTGAACATTGCCCGCAGACATATTAAGAGGATGCGCAACGACCAGTTGCAGTACCTTTGTGCCAGGGACTTGCACGACTTGCAACTGGCCTGGGATGTAATCAACCGCCTGGATGTGTGCCAACTGGTTGTCGAGCATATTAGTTTTCGCAAGGAAACGAGATTTCCGGGCTATGTGCTTAGAACAGATTATCCCGAAGTTGATCCTGATTATGATTGCTTCATTAATTCTAAATGGGATCCTGAAACAGATGAGGTTGTATGCTTTAAAGTTCCTTGCGAACAAATAGTTCCCGGAGACCGCCGGAAGGAAACTATATAAATTGGGGACATTCCTTCGTGAAACTGTTAAGGCGTTAGGATTTTTGAAAACCCAAGAAGGTGTGTCCCCTGACCTCTGAAGGAGGAGAATACGTAATGCCACCTAAAGCCGACCCTACCAAATGCGATGGCTGCCAGGGAGAAAGCGAACCGCTTTGTGAACAGGTGTGTCCGGGCAATTTAATGACTCTGGATAAAGAAACCAGAAAAGCCTATTGCCGTGAGCCGGGAGACTGCTGGGATTGTATGACCTGTACCAAAGCCTGCCCCCGTCAGGCCATTCAGACTATGTTGCAGTATCAAATTGCTTATTTTCCAGGTAAATTAATACCCCTGGTAGGCACCAACAGTGTCACATGGACTTCCATTGACTGCCACGGCAGGGTGGAGCGCTTTGTTATGAAAACCCTGGTTAGTCCTGATGATGAGGATGAGGATTAAGCTTGGCTAGTAATATAGGGATATTTGTATGCGGATGCAAGGGCGCCGTTTCAGGTGCTATAGACATGGCCGGAGTTGAGGCCGGATTGGTCAAGGTCAAAAAAAAGATCGGAGCCAAAATTTTCCACTCTTGGCTTTGCGGTCCCGAAGGCATTTCACTGCTTGGGGACTCCATAACCCGGCATAAACTGGATTGTATCATCATAGCCGGTTGCCCCGAAACCGTGCACAGAGATTTATTCAAACGGGTTGCCGCGGATTCCGGTTTACCCCCGGAGATGGTGATGCGGCTGGATATAAGGGAAGGGTGTGCCTTGCCGCACGGCAGTGACCCCCGAGGCGCAACGCAGAAGGCCGTGAACCTGATCAAAATGTGGAACGGTCAGGCCAGGCTGGCGGAAGCATATAAGCCTTTTTGTGAAGACGGTAACAAAGATGTGCTGATTGTCGGCGGTGGCCTGGCTGGTCTTAGCGCGTCTCTGGAACTCGCCGGGGCGGGCCTAAACGTAATTTTAATAGAGAAGGAGTCCTTCCTGGGAGGCCGTACGGCTCAGTTGAACAAGGTTTACCCCCGCATGTGCGATGCCAGGTGCGGGGTAACCTTTCTTATTAACCGGTTGCGGGAAAACACCCGGGTTAAAATATTTAACCTTACTGAAATAGCCGGACTTAGGGGCAGTGCCGGGAGATTTGAGGCTGATTTAATCAGCAGGGCGAATTTTATAGCTGCCGAAAGTTGCACCGGGTGCGGCAAATGTGCTGAAGCATGCCCCGTGCTGGTGGCAGATGATTATAATTTCGGTCTGGCCAGCCGCAAGGCAGTCTATTCCCCATGGTCCCCGGAACATGCGGGTTCATATATAATTGACCGGGCCGCCTGCCTGTCCGGCTGTGACAGGTGCGTGGAGGCGTGCCCTGCAGGGGCTGTAAATCTCCGGGCTGAACCAATCCATAACGCGGTCAGGATTGGCAGCGTTATTATCGCTACGGGATGGAAGCCATTTGCGGCGGAGAAAGTCGAACGGCTGGGTTTTGGGCGGTATGGCAATGTTATCACAAATTTACAATTGGAAAGAATGATGTCCCCGGACGGACCTGCCGGAGGGAAATTGTATTGCCCTGACGGCGGGGAGCCCGGGAGCGTGTTATTTGTTCAGTGCGTGGGCAGCCGGGACGTGAATTACCAGAGTTGGTGTTCTGCGGTTTGCTGCGCCGCCTCTCTTAAACAGGCTATTGATATTAAAACCCTGTACCCCAACATCAGGGTTTATGTATTATATATTGATATAAGGGTTACAGGGGAGTATGAGGATCTTTACAGCCGCGCACAAGAGGCCGGGGTAGTTTTTGTGCGCACCAGCCCTGCTGATATTTTGCCCGAGCCTGGTGGGAGTGGGCTGCTGGTAACAGGTGAGGACACCCTCATGGGCAGAACCTTTAAGGTGAGAACGGATCTGGTAGTGCTTGCCGCAGGTATGCAGCCGTCCGGGGTTCCCGGGGTGATTAAAGAATATATTGAGGGAACGGACAGAGGTAAAGGGGAAGGCCAGTTATATAATTGCGGGCTGATGAGTCAATGGGGATTTTTTACCGGCCACAAACAATGTTTTCCCTTTGAAGCCATGGCCCAGGGCATTTACCCGGCCGGCGCCTGCCAGGAACCGATGGACATGGGCAATACTGTGCGCAGTGCCCTGGGCGCAGCCTGTAAGGTTTTAAGTACGGCTGGGGAGCGGCTGGAATTATCTCCTTTTGTACCTGTAGTTGATAAGACCGGATGTGACAAATGTAAGCGCTGCATGGAAGAATGCCCTTACGGTGTCTGGTATTTTGACGGGGACGGCTATCCCGTCCCCGATTCTCTATATTGCAAAACGTGTCTTTTATGTGTGGGCGCCTGCCCCCGGCAATGCATATCTACCCAGGGGTTTTCCGTCCACAAACTGGCTGGCGCGGTAACCGCCAGGGTTAAGGAGACAGGGCCGGGGGAGCCGCATGTAGTTGCCTTTGTTTGCGAAAATGACGCATATCAGGCAGTGCTGCTGGCCGCCCGCATGGGCCTGGAATATCCCGCCGGAGTACATGTTGTGCCGGTAAGGTGCACGGGTTCGTGCAATATGGTACTGCTCCGGGAAGGTCTGCCTGGTGGCATTGACGGTTTTATGGTGGCGGGCTGCCGCAGTGGAGAATGCCATTATATTTTGGGTGCCGACCGTACTGAAGAGAGATTGGACAACATAAAAATAACCCTGAGGGATATAATGATCGAGCCCGAAAGGGTAATATTCACCAGATTGGGTGTGCGGGACGCAGAGAAATTTGTGCATGAGGCGTGGGAATTTGTCCATAAACTAAAGGAAATCGGCCCGAGTCCATTTAAAAAGCACGTCTGACGTGCCTGAGTATTAGGGTTCCAGGGGTTGTTATTTTTTTTACAAATGACTTGTGCGGTATACGGTATACCGTCTATAATAATATAAGGTCAGGAGACACACCTTCTTGGGTTATCTAAAATCTAACGTCTTAACAATTTCACGAAGGAATGTCCCCAACAAATAAATCCGGTGTACCAGTATGGCAAATTCTTGTTTTATTTTTTGTAGCCATTTCTGAATTTTGGAAGACTTAAAAAAGAGGATGTTCACATATTTGTGTCGAAGTGTACTTACGGTATAAAAAGGTGGTTGAAAAGAAGGTTGCGTTTAAATAGAATATATACATGAATTAAGCGAACCTCATTGAGTGATATCAAAGCATGCCAGGTTTTGGCGGACAGGCCCGTGAGGTCTCTACGCCTTTTTGTGCCCTTCTATATTTATTTTGGGAGATTGGGTATATTAAAAAAAAACAAAACAAAATGAGGAGGCCTGTTACATGTCCAAATTGGTACCGCCCCATGGTGGGAAACTAACCCCCGTTCTCGCTGCTGAAGCGCAGCGTCCAGAATTACAAGCCAAGGCAAAAACACTGCCTGTTATCCGGATGAGCTCCCGTGAATCTTCTGACTTACTAATGCTCGGTCTGGGTGCATTCAGCCCCCTGACAGGATTCATGGGTAAGGCCGACTACCAAAGCGTAGTAAGCACCAAACACCTGGCCAATGGTTTGGCCTGGCCTATTCCTATCACCCTTTCCGTGACCAAAGAACAGGCTGCCGGCCTGAAAGAAGGCTCAGAAGTAGCCCTGGTGGACGACGAGACAAATACATACGTTGGTATCCTCACTGTGGGTGAAACGTATGAATACGACAAAGCTAAAGAATGTACAGAAGTATTCTTCACTACCGATATGGAACACCCCGGTGTGCAAAAGGTTATGGCTCAGCCCGACGTCAACGTGGGCGGCTCAGTGGTTACCTTCAGCCAGATGGGTTATGCGACTAAATATGGCGCATATTATGCAACTCCAGCTCAGACCCGTGCTCTGTTTGATGAAAAGGGCTGGGCAACAGTGGCTGCTTTCCAGACCAGAAACCCGCTGCACCGTTCCCACGAGTTCCTCTGCAAGATTGGCAACGAAGTATGCGACGGCCTGCTGATTCATCCAATCGTTGGCAAACTGAAGCCTGGTGACATTCCTGCTGAAACACGTCTTAAGTGCTATGAAATCCTGCTGGACAACTATTTTAACGCCAAAACATCAGTGATGCGGGTGTATCCGATGGAAATGCGTTATGCCGGCCCCAGCGAAGGCATTCTGCACTCTATCTTCCGCCAGAACTTTGGCTGCAGCCATCTTTTAGTTGGCCGTGACCATGCCGGTGTAGGAAGTTATTACACTTCCTATCAGGCACAGGAACTGTTTGACCAGTTCAAGCCCGGCGAACTTCTTTGCCAGCCCATTAAAGTTACCTCTGCTTTCTACTGCAACAAGTGCGAAGGCATGACCACAGAGAAGACATGTCCGCACAGCCCTGAAGACCACCTGAACATCAGCGGCACCAAGTTGCGCGCCATGCTGGGAGCAGGCGAGCTTCCGCCCAGCAACTTCAGCCGCCCCGAGGTTCTGAAAGCTCTCATGGCTTACTACCAGAGCCTGAAGTAGTTCATTGAAAAATAGTTTTCCTGATACGTATCCTTAGGGGATACGTATCAGGGGTGTTATATAAGTTATCCGGGTTTAAGGTAAGGGGACACACCTTCCTGGGTTATCTAAAATCCTAACGTCTTAACAATTTCATGAAGGAATGTCCCCAACTTATTCACGAAGGAATGTTTCCAACTGAAGGTATTTGGCGTAACCGCCATATTGTCAATTGTTTTAGGCTCAGGCCGCTGCGTGACAGACATAATAGATATGCGGGCGGCTACAGTCAAAGTTGCGTAACCTGTTCAAGGAGGTGGTTTGTTTTCAGGGAGAGGATGTTGGAAATTAGATAGTCCCAAGTCAGGTATTCAGTTGGATTGCGTTAAGAGAAGGTTTTTAGCAGCACATTACGAATGAATGGCAAAAGAACCTGAAACCGTTGTGCCTTGACTTTGTGTAATCGCCCAGCGGAATGAAATCCGCACCAAGATCTTTATAATAGAAATAGGAGGTTGAATTATGCCAGCTTTTATAATTGCTGAAAAATGTGATGGTTGCAAGGGGCAAGATAAAACTGCATGCATGTATGCCTGCCCGAACGACCTGATGGTATTGGACAAAGAAAAAATGAAAGCCTACAACCGCGATACCTGGGCTTGCTGGGAGTGCCTCTGCTGTGGTAAGGCCTGCCCGCAACAGGCTATTGACCTGCGGGGTTATGCTGACTTCGTGCCCCTGGGCGCCACCTGCACACCTCTGCGTGGTTCCGACAACATCATGTGGACCATTAAGTTCCGTAACGGTTCGGTCAAACGCTTCAAATTCCCCATCCGGACAACTGAAGAAGGTTCCGCAGTGCCCGACGGCGGATTTGCCAACGAATCCAAACTGGAAAGCGTCGAACTGTATACTGAGCCTGCTTCCCTGGGAGCTACTGTGTGGACCTATAAGAAGTAATAAATTTTTGGCTTCTTGAGCAATTGATTAATCGAACAATTAACGGAGGAGGTTAATTATAAATGCCGATGAACTTTGAAACCGTAGAAGTAACTACAGATTTTTTGATCGTAGGTGGCGGTATGGCAGCTTGCGGCGCGGCCGTTGAAGCAGCTTACTGGGGCAAACAACATGGTGTTAAGGTAACCTTGGTTGACAAGGCTTCCATGGTACGTTCCGGTGCCGTTGGTATGGGTCTTTCCGCTATTAACCAGTACATTGGTGTAGCTAAGAACAAAAACACCATTGAAGATTATATCAAGTATGTTAAGTATGACCTGATGGGCGTAGCCCGTGACGACCTGGTAGCTAACATTGCCCGTCACGTTGACGGCACCGTGCACCTGTTTGACAAATGGGGCCTTCCTTTCTGGAAAGACGAAAATGGCGACTATATAAATGAAGGTCGCTGGCAGTTAATGATTAACGGTGAATCCTACAAAGTAATTGTAGCCGAAGCTGCTAAGAATGCTCTGGGCATGGACAACATTTACGAGCGCGTATTTGTTATTGAGCCCCTGCTGGATGGCGATAGAATTGCCGGTTGCGTTGGTTTCAGCGTTCGCGAAAATAAATTCTATGTCTTCAAAGCCAAAGCTGTTCTGGCTGCTATGGGCGGCGCGGTAGGCGTATTTAAGCCCCGCTCCACTGGTGAAGGTATGGGCCGTTCCTGGTATCCTCCTTTCTCCACTGGTTCTTCCGCTTACTTCACCATTAAAGCCGGCGCAGAAATGACCTGCCAGGAAGTTCGCTTCGTGCCGGTTCGCTTTAAAGACGCTTACGGCCCGGTGGGCGCTTGGTTCCTGCTCTTTAAATCCAGGGCAACCAACGCCATGGACGAAGAATATATGGCTACCCGCAGAAGTGAGCTGGGCAACTGGGGCAAATATGGCGCTGTGAAGCCCATTCCGGCCAACCTGCGTAACTATCTGGGCATGCTGGATCAGTTTGAAGGCAAAGGCCCGCTCTTTATGAGAACTGATGAAGCTATTGCCAACCTGGCCAAGAAATACGAAGACGATCCAAAAGCCTTCAAGAAGAAAATGAAGGAACTGGAAGCCGAAGCTTGGGAAGACTTCCTGGATATGACCATTGCTCAGGCTCTGCTGTGGGCTGCCACCAATGTTGAGCCGGAAAAAGGATCTTCCGAAATTGCTGCAACCGAGCCGTACTTTATCGGATCACACTCCGGCGCTTCCGGTGCCTGGGTATCCGGTCCTGAAGATCTGTCCGGCGGCACCGACTATTTCTGGGGCTATGCCAATATGACCACCGTTAAGGGTCTGTTTGCAGCCGGTGACGCTTCCGGCGCATCCAGCCATAAGTTCTCCTCCGGCTCTCACGCTGAAGGCCGTATTGCTGCCAAGGCTGCTATCAAGTACATCCTTGACAACAACACCCAGCCCAATGTTGATGCAGCTGTTGTTGAAGCTATGAAGGCTGAAACCTATAAGCCTCTGGAAATTTTCGAAGCTAACAAAGACTATACAACTACTCCTGAAGTTAACCCGAACTACATTTTGCCGAAAATGTTCATGTTCCGTTTGCAGAAGTTGATGGATGAGTATGTGGGCGGCGTATCGTCCAACTTCTCCACCAACACCAAATCTCTGAATCGCGCCATGGAACTGCTGACCTTCCTGCAGGAAGACTCCGATAAACTGGCCGCCAGGGATCTGCACGAATTGATGAGAGTATGGGAAAATAAACACAGAATCTGGCAGGCCGAATCTCACGTTCGGACAGTTATGTTCCGTGAAGAAACCCGTTGGCCCGGCTACTACTTCAGGGCTGACTTCCCGAAAATTGATGAAGAAAACTGGCTGTGCTTCGTAAACACCAAGTATGATCCCCAGACCAAAGAATGGTCAGTATTCAAGAAGCCCGTTCTGAATCTGTTCAACGTTGACTAATTAATCTTACCCGTAATACGGGCAAGATCGGCAAGTATTACAATGTGCAATGCGCGGAGCTAAGGGGGCCCGTGGCCGTCCATGGCCACGGGTTCCATTTTGCCGGCATTGGTTAGTTGTAGCAGATAGTCAGTTGTTTATGAGTGATCAGGGCTGATTTACAAGTGGTATTAATAGATATACAGGCGCCCTGTATAAGGTCGCCTGTAGCTTTTTAATGTAAAAATTAACATTATCAGGATTAACTGGTATTGTAAAACAAATCTCTAAACACCTTAATGAATGGAGATAATTGCATGGTAAACAATAGTATTTTGGTAGTAGGTGGAGGTATAAGCGGGTTGACCACAGCCGTGGAGGCCGCCGAGGTAGGCTATGAAGTTTTTTTAGTTGAAAAGAACTCCTACCTGGGTGGTAAGGTGACCCAGATTAATCAGTATTTCCCCAAGCTATGCCCTCCCAATTGTGGCCTTGAGATAAATTTTAAGAGAATTAAAGGCAACCCAAAAATAAGATTTTACACTCTGGCGGAAGTAGAAAACATCTCGGGCCGGGAAGGGGACTTTGATGTAACAATTAAATTAAATCCCCGCTATGTCAATGAAAATTGTACTGCCTGCGGTAAATGCGCTGAGGCCTGCCCGGTGGAAAGAAGCAATGATTTCAATTACGGCATGGACAAGACCAAGGCCATATACTTGCCCCACGAGTTTGCCTTCCCAATGAAATATATCATTGATCCCAAGGCATGCGCCGGTAACGGCTGCACCAAATGCGCAGACGTTTGCCAGTATAATGCCATTGAGCCCGGCATGGAGGCAAAAACCGTGACCATCAAGGTGGGCAGCGTAGTCTGGGCCACCGGTTGGAATCCGTACGATGCTGCTAAAATCAGTTGTTATGGCTTTGGCACCTATCCCAACGTTATAACAAATGTGATGCTAGAGCGGATGGCAGCTGTCAACGGCCCTACCAAGGGTAAAATTGTTCGCCCTTCAGACGGCAAGGAAATTAAGAGTATTGCTTTTGTCCAGTGTGCAGGATCACGGGACGAGAATCATCTGCACACTTGCTCCACCGTCTGCTGTATGGCTTCCCTGAAGCAGGTAACTTATGTCAGGGCACAGTATCCGGACGCAAAAATAGTTGTTTATTATATTGACATCCGCTCCAGGGGCAAACACGAAGATTTTTATGTCAAGGTACAAAACGAAGCAAACGCTGTTTTCATCAAGGGTAAGGCCGGTGAGATTAAAGAAGATCCCTCCACCAACAACCTTACAGTTATTGCGGAGGATCAAGTTAGTCAGGCGCTTACCGAGGAGCAATACGACATGGTGGTACTGGCCACAGGTATGCAGCCGGCCACTGCGGCAGCGCAAGTGCCTGCCGAGATGACTTATGATGAGGACGGTTTCCTGGCCTCTGATCCCGTGACACCTGGAATTTACGGCGCCGGGTGTGTTAACAAGCCGCTGGACGTTGCCGCAGCAGTTCAGGATGCTACCGCTGCAGCGCTCAAGGCTATTCAATCGGTGAGGAGGCAAAATAATGGCTAAGAAAACTGGAGTATTCATCTGTAGTGGCTGTGGTATCGGAGAATCTCTGGATGTTGATGCTCTGGTCAAAGTTGCCGCCAAAGAGTGCAAGGCACCGGTTTGCAAGACCAACCCCTTTTTCTGCGGTGCGGAAGGCGTTGAACTGATTAAACAGGATATCGCCGCCGGCGAACTTGACTGCGTTTTGGTGGTGGGCTGCTCCAACCGTGTAAATTATAACGCCTTTGATTTTGGCCCCTCTATAACAGTTGAAAGGGTTAATATAAGGGAACAGGTAGCCTGGACCCACGAGCCCAACGACGAGGATACCCAGGCCATGGCAGAGGATATCATACGCATGTTCATGGCCAAGGCAAAGACCGTTGAGGCTCCGGTGCCGTATATTGTTGAAGACCTTTCCAAAACAATCATGGTGGTGGGCGGCGGCATGGCCGGTATGACTGCGGCCATTGAATCCGCTAAGGCTAATTATCAGGTTGTATTGGTGGAAAAAGAGGCATCCCTGGGTGGTTGGCTGAACAAGCTATACAAGCTTGCCCCTTTAAAGACCCCTTTTACCAGCCTGGAAGATACTAACCTGGAAGCCAGGATTAACGAAATAAACAGTAACCCCAACATTAAAGTATATACCTCCGCAAATATTGAGAAGACAGCCGGAGGTCCTGGATTGTTTGATGTCACCATCAAACAGAACGGCAGTGAAATTTCCGAAAGGGTAGGAGCCATCGTACTGGCCACCGGCGCAGTACCCTACGATCCCGAAAAACTGGGCCATCTTGGCTTTGGCACTTCCCCTAACGTAGTAACCCAATCCATGTTTGAGGAAATTGCCAAGAAGGGTACTATTGCAAGGCCTTCGGATGGCAAGGAAGCTAAAAAAATTGCCTTTATCCAGTGCGCCGGCTCCAGGGATGCAGAGCGTCTTCCGTATTGTTCTGCAGCCTGCTGCGTAGAGTCCATGAAACAGGCACTGTATCTGAAAGAACAGGATCCCGAGGCCCAGGCCTATGTATTCTACAAGGATATCCGTTCCGCCGGGCAGTATGAGCATTTCTACAAAGCTGCCCAGACAGCAGGCGTAATATTCGTCAAGGGTGATGTTACCGGTGTATCCGCAGGGAACGGAGGCACCCTGGTAATTGAGGCAGATGATATCTTGATGGGCGAAAAAACCATGGCTGATGAACTTGACCTTATTGTTCTGGCCAATGGTATGGTACCCACCACAGCCTTTGCTGAAGGCGCCTATGTTGGCTGCGGGGTTCAGGCTCCCGAGCCTGATGCCGGGGTTGAGGCTGCTGCTGCCGCTGATGCTGTGCCGGCTGCCCCGATTATTAAATCAAATATATTAAATCTGGTCTACAGGCAGGGCCCCGAGCTGCCCGATCTTAAATACGGTTTCCCTGATTCACATTATATTTGCTTCCCCTATGAAACCAGGCGTACAGGTATCTATGCCGCCGGCAGCGTAAGAAGGCCCATGGATATGGTCCAGGCCATAGAAGACGCCACTGGCGCAGCCCTGAAGGCCATCCAGTGCGTTGAGATGACAGATCAGGGCGCAGCTGTACACCCGCGTGCCGGGGACACCTCCTTACCTGACTTCCAGCTTAGCCGCTGCACCCAGTGCAAGCGCTGCACCGATGAGTGTCCCTTTGGCGCCATTAACGAAGATGAAAAGGGTAATCCGCTGATTAACCCGACCCGCTGCAGAAGGTGCAGCACCTGTATGGGTGCCTGCCCGGAAAGGATTATATCCTTTAAGAATTACTCGGTGCCCATGATTGGCAATATGCTCAAGGCTTTCGAGGTTCCGGAAGAAGACGAGGAAAAACCGAGAATTCTTATTTTTGCCTGCGAAAACGATGCTATACCTGCCATCGATATGGCTGGCATCAATCGTTTGCAATACAATCCATGGGTACGCATTATTCCTGTCAGGTGTCTTGGATCATTGAGCCTGGTATGGATTAACGACGCTATGTCCAGGGGTGTTGACGGAGTGCTGCTGCTGGGCTGCAAGCACGGTGACGATTACCAGTGCCACTTTATGAAGGGCAGTGAACTGGCAGAAATCAGGCTGTCCAAGGTTTCCGAAACCCTTGACAGGCTGGGGCTGGAATCCGAGCGCGTGCAGGCCAAAACCATAAGCATTATGGATTATGAAGAAATTCCTAAAATGCTGGCTGAATTCATGGAGAAAATAGAAGATCTTGGTCCTAACCCGATGAAGGGCTTCTAACCCTAATGTGACAGTATTGTTTCAGGTGCCGGGGAAAGGCTAGCCCAACCCCGGCACTTATAGAATTATAGAAAGGGCGGCCTGCAAGAGCCGCCCATACTCCTTTGATAACTTTTGAAATAATGTAATTTGAGGAGAGAACGCTGACTAAAAAATTCAGGCCAAAGGAGATAAATGGATGGTAGATAATAAAATTTCCTCTGCGCCAGTCAAATACGACAACAGCTTTGCAAAGGAAATATATGCCCTGGAAAACGGCCGTTATGCTAAAATCTGCATGCAATGCGGAATGTGTGCCGTTTCCTGCGCCACCCACGACATTATGGACTACTCACCGCGCAGGCTGTTTAACCTGGTAAGAGCCGGTAAAAAAGAGGAAGTAATGCGCTCCAACACCATGTGGATGTGCACTGCCTGCTGCATGTGCAAGGTGCGCTGCCCCAGGGGTATTCCCCTGGTGGATGTAATGCATGATTTAAAAGCCATGGCCATTAAGCAGGGCTATGTTGATTATCCGCATGCTGCTTTTCATCAGGCCTTCTGGCAGGAAGCCTTTAGCAGGGGCCGCGTATTTGAAGGCGGCATCATGACACGTTTTATCCTCAAGCGGGGTCTGGGCGAAATTAAAAAATTACTAGCCCTGGGAATGAAGGATATGGGCATGGGTATGCTCAAGCATGGCCGTGTACCTTTAGTTCCGCCGCGTAAGATCAAGGGCCTGAAAGAGTTGCAGCAGATCATAGAGCGGGCGCAGGCCCTGCAGGAAAAGGAGGCCAAGTAATGCGCTATAGTATATATCCTGGTTGTACCATGGAGGGCCCGGCGCTTTTTTTCCTGAAAGCTACGGAGGCGGTTGCCGAGGCTCTTGGCATGCATCTGGATGAGATTCCGGACTGGAATTGCTGCGGGGCCAGCGAGGTTGCGGGCGTGGTGGGCGAATTTACCCAGCAGGTAATGACCGCCAGGAATCTTGCCATAGCCGAGGCCAAGGGACAGGATGTGCTGGTGGCGTGCAGTTCCTGCTATATGAACATGGGACTTACCAACAAGCATTTTAAAGATGATCCCCATTTTGCACAAATGGCCAATGAAGCTCTGGCGGCGGGCGGCCTGAAATACAACGGTACCCTCAAAGTGCGCCAAATTGTAGATATACTAGTGAATGACATCGGGCTGGACAAAATAAAAGCCAGGGTAAAAAAACCGCTTACCGGGTTGAAAGTGGCAGGGTACGTAGGGTGTCAGACAGTCCGTGCGCTGCCTTGGGAGTATGACGACCCGGAGCGGCCGGTACTCTTGGACCAACTGATTGAGGCGCTGGGCGCCACTGCGGTGCCTTTCCCCATGAAGGCCAGGTGCTGCGGCAGTTCTCACGCGATTGCCCAGACCGAGATTGTGCTGGACCACAGCAAAGAGATTATTGAGTCGGCGGCGGCAAATGGCGCCAGTATGCTGGTGACAAACTGTCCCATGTGCCAGATGAACCTTGATGCCTTTCGGGGCATGATTAATCAAGCTCATAAAACCAATTTAACTTTGCCTATACTGTTTTTTACCCAGTTAATGGCCATTGCCTTTGATTTGCCCCCGGCGGTTGCTGGCTTGAAACACTGCGTTGTATCACCATACGAGGCCCTGGCTCCACTGGGAGTCGGTAAATAATCAAGAATTTATTTTCCTCAAAGCCACAATTATAAATATTGTATTGTTTATTGAACCTCCTGTGAGGTTCTTTTTTTCGCAAAAAAATAAACCGGCTTAAAGCCGGTTTATTTTTCGCAGGAGGTAATACCCTCTTTAATCTTTGAGCTGATAGTCTTCATTAGCTCATGGAATTTGGTGTTGGAGTAATGTGATACCTTGACAAGGGGATTTTGCAGGGCAAGCCTTTCCATATCCTTTAGCTTGTCCTCTTCCTCTTTAGTTGGTTCCATGCCTGTCAGTTTCTTTTTTTGATTTTCCATTTGAAGAATCTGAAGATTCTCAATCAGAGAACGTGCTTCCTCGTCGTGAAGCAATTTATATTCTGATTCTTTAAATCTCGTATATTCTTCTGTTTGGGCGATGGTTTTGCCCAATTCAATACACATTTCAAATGCTTTATCCAGTGCTGACATATTTTCACCTCCCGCCAATATTTTCTCCAAAAAAGATATAAATCCTGCACAAAAGAAGGATAATCACAATACATTTATTTTCTAATGACATAAAAAAGGCACCGGATTTATCCAGATACCTTTTTTGTCATAAACACATTTTTTATACACCCAGAATGGTGCTTACTTCGGCAATGATGTCACAGTTTCGCAGCAGGCCGATGACCAGCCCGTTGCTGACCACCGGTAAGGCGTCGCGTCCAATCTTTGAAAACTGATAAACTGCATCTATCAGCGTACCGCTTTCATTTATGGTTGCGGCTATGGGCTGAATTATGTCCCGCACGGGTTTCTCAGACAATTCATGGCATCTGCTGGTAAAAAACCCCTGCATAAAAACCGGCTGGGACCAGGAAGACATGTTCCAGCCCCGATACCAATGGTCTCTGATACTAGGTGGCTCCATTGCAGATAAAAGTTCCTGTATTCCCACAATTCCTATTAAGGATTTGCTTTCAAAAACCAGCAGGTGTGTTGCAGGGTGCTCGGAGTTTAATGAATTCATCAATAGAAAAATCGCGTTTTTCACAGTGGTATCAGCAGACACGGATGAAAAATATTCCAAAGGCTTCATGAGCTTCCCTGCTTTTTTTCGTTAATGTCAGCCTGATACTGACTATGATTTTGTTTTTGAGGCAACGCCATCTATTATACCCCCTCCATAAATGTTTCCATGAAAAACTGTATAGGATTGTCTTTTGCATAATGCATGCCAGCCCCATATTCAAACCAGCTTTTTATTCTGCTGGCCGGAAAGAAAATATATGCAAGGAGGGCATTTGTATATCAGTTAAATATTTGACAATCCATGGATATCTTACAGAGCAAAATGTGAAATTATTTATTAGTCTGAAAGCGCACACTCTGCTGTTCGCGTTTGTGCATCTCTTTTTTTCATATAAAGAACCCCGCTTATTCGCGGGGTTCTTTAACCATTTTGCGTAGGGCGCTTTTTAACAATTTGCCGGAGGTAGTCTTGGGCAGGTTTTCTACAAACCTTATATAACGAGGTATTTTATATCGCGCCAATTTATCCCGGCAAAACTCTTTCAGTTCCTCGGGGTCAACCGCGTCGCCGTTGCGCAAGAGAATGAAGGCCAGCACTTCCTCGCCCATAACCGGGTCCGGCACTCCAACCACAGCAACCTCAAACACCTTGGGATGGGTATATAGCACTTCCTCCACTTCTTTGGGATATATATTAAGACCACCTCGGATAATGAGGTCTTTTATGCGGTCTACTATAAACAAATAACCGTCGCTGTCTTTGTAGGCCAGATCTCCGGTATGGAACCAGCCATTGCGCATAATCCAGCGTGTTTCTTCCTCTCTGTTGAAATAGCCTTTCATAACGTTGGGACCTCTGACAATAATTTCGCCGATCTCTCCCATAGGCATTTCAATGTCCTCGTAATCAACTATTTTAACTTCTACGCCGGGTATGGGGAGACCTATCGAGCCCGGCTTTTTTGTGCCCTCCACCGGGTTGGATGTAACCATCGGCGAAGTTTCGGTGAGTCCGTAACCCTCGGTAATCTGAAATCCGAATTTCTTTTCAAAATTATTAAAAATATCAGCGGACAATGCTGACGCCCCTGTGTAAGCTGTTCTCCAACTGCCGGTATTGTATTTTCCGGTATCCGGGTGGTTAACCAGTAGCGCGTACATGGTCGGCGGCCCGAAATAAAATGTTATTTTTTCGTCCTGTATGGCTTTTAACAAAGTAGCCGGGTCAACCCAGCCATTGTGAACCACCAGAGTGGCCCCGGAAACCACGGATGCATTCATAACACAGGTTTGAGCTGCAGCATGGTAGGCCGGTGCTACCAGCAATGATTTGTCGGCAGGGGTCAGTTTGTTCAATTGGGCGAAGGTAATAGCGTTAGAGTACAGGTTGTTGTTGGTAAGCATAGCCCCTTTAGTGCTTCCGGTACTGCCTGATGTATATAGCAGTTCTACCACTTCGTCCCTTTGGTATTTAGTGACGGACTTAAAGGTAACAGCGTCTTTCGCCAGAATCTTATCGTATGAAAAAAGGTTTTCTCCCTGCGGTGAGGAACGTGCTACAATAATTCTACTACTGATGTCGATTTCCGTGGCAATTTTTTTTATAACAGGTACCAGATTGGCATTTGTTATAACCGCAACCGGCAGGGAGTCACGCATAATTAGTCCAATCTCATTTTGAGTGTACAGATTATTAACGGGCACTACCACGGCTCTTATGCGCATAATGGCAAAATAGGAAACTATAAACTCCGGACAGTTGCTAAGAACGATAAGCACCCTGTCACCCGGTTTAATACCCAGTTTAAGGAGTCCGTTTGCCAGTTGATTTACCATTGCATTCAGTTGAGCGTATGTAAGGCGCTGGTCATAATATACCAGGGCTTCCTGTTCCGGAGATACCCGTCCGATTTCGTCAAGTCTAAGAGGCAGATTCATTTTAAAAAAACCTCCTTGTCGCACCTCGAACTGAACTGGCTTCAACAGGCAGAATAGTATAGAACATTTCAATAAATTACTATCAATAAATTACTATTGCATAAAAAATTCTCCCCGGCATTTAAAAATCCTTCTTTATAAAAAATATGCAAAATTATAATTTGACGTAACTACTCAAAAACACTTATCCTATTGTCCATTTACATGTTTTCTCCAATAAACCAGCCTTGCTTATGACAACAATTTTAGGCTCCAGGCGCCCTTCCCGCCCGGCGATTCCTTTTCTTCCCTCCGGATGATATATCCATAGCACGATGGACTGATACATAAATATTGCCCGCCGCAGGGCGCTGGAGGGAATGTCCGCCGCCACAAAACCCATTTTTTCGGTTGCCCGGTGCAGCATGGTGATTCCCGCCAGCACCTGTATATCTTTAAACTTCGGGTTGCTGGCAATGTAATTGGCCAGCGCCGGCAGGGATCGGCGCAGTTCCCTTACAAGGCGCACGGCGATTTTCTCCGGTTTTGTTTCCCCCGCCAGTATATCTACCAGCATGTCGTTATTAATATGAAGTTCACAAACCCTATTACCCTGCTGCAGTTGAGTGCCGCAGGGCATTTCTATCTTAGGGCCTGTATATTTCCTTAGGGCCACCCTGAAAAGAGTAGGCCTACCGTTTACTGTTACCTGTTCAATCCGGGCCAGGCGCAATACAAGGCTATCCCACCAACCCCAGACTTTGATCATGCATCTTTTTAACAGTGGTTGTAAATGCAGCATCTCATGCAAAGGGGTTATCTGCAGGCCTTTTTGCCGTATTTCACTGATAATATGGGGCAGGGATGCCAGCATTTTTTCCGGTGCGCCCCGTGAGGCCCCCGGTACAGTGTCGCTGTCGTGGAAAACCAGTATGGCCCCGTCCCTTAGCCGGGACAAAACCTTATATGCAATTTTCTCCGGTGAGGCTCCTTTTCCCCAGTCCCAGCTCATATATGACCAGAGCACCAGCCTTTGCCTGATTATACGGGAGGGGTTAAGAACAAAAACAGTAAGGGCAAAGATGTTCAGCAGACCCCAGGGAGGACGGAATAAGGCAGGCGGACGGCCAATTATGCTCTTTATAATAACGGCAGATTTTTTTATTTCTCTGATTGTTCCCAGCGGTCCCAGCAACCAGGGGAGGTAGTGTCTCTGGCCGTGATTTCCTATGTCGTGTCCCTCGGCAATGATTCTGGCCAGCAGGTCAGGGTGCTTTGCAGCTTTGTCCCCCAGCACGAAAAAACAGGCTTTGACATCATAGTCTCTCAATATATCCAGCACCCGGGGGGTATATTGAGGGTCAGGCCCATCGTCAAAGGTTACGGCCACCCTTCCTTTGCGGTCCGGTCGCCAGACTACACCCAAATGACAGAAGCGGACCAGTATGGTGGGAATTGCCGCGTAGATAATAAAGAACCATATGGCATATTTGGCATAAGTATCTTCCATTTGAAATTCACTTCCATGTATTTTAAAAGCTGTTTTTTTGGGTATTCAGAAGTCAGTAGTCAGAATATTTCTAGACGATAAACTGTTCTCTCATGCTGACTTCTGTTGTTTTCGCCGGTTTTATTATTCTGACTCCTGACTCCTGACTCCTGACTCCTGATTAGCCACGTTTTTTTTGCAGAAAAGCTTCTCTATTGGGTAAAGCATATAAAATACCGACATACCTAGCAAGAGTGCCGTGGTGATTAATATGGTTGATTCAATCCCCAGCCAGCGTCCTATCAGCCCGCCTATGGCCGGGCCAACTGCAACGCCCATGCCCTCTATGGTGGCAAATACTCCCCAGCCCGTAGCCTGCCGCTCCGGCGGGATCGCTTTGGCCAGTAATGAATTCCAGGCTGGCAGCACCGCCGCGTAGGATATTCCCAGCAAAATCACCAGATAAAGGGCGTTACTCCTTTTTCCCGCCAGGGAGAGCAGTCCCATGGCCGTTGCGGTTAATAAAAACCCCGCGCTGAGTACGAATTTTAACTTTATTCTATCAGCTATTTTACCCATGGGCATAAGGAAAATTATGGTGGCAGCCCCTCCTGCCAGGAGCAGAAGTCCATACTGATCATGGTTCAGACCCAGTTTTGTCCTGGCGAAAATCGGCAGGATGGGCAGCAACAGCCCAACGGCAAGAGTTTGTATAAACATCCCCGGCAGCAGAAGATTGGTAACTGCCGGGTTTTGTGAAAAATGACGCAACGTTTCCGTTATTCCCGTAGAAAAATGTGTTTCCTGCAGCAGGGTAGAACGGTCAGATTTATAACAGAAAATGGCTGAAACCAGAAGGGCCATAATCAATATACTTATTATTATATTAAAGGAAACCCCGTAACCTAAACCCATCATAAAGTTTATTCCCACCAGTCCGCCGCCGGTGCCGGCCAGCCAAATGGAAAATACCAGGCCGATTTTAGAAGATCGGCCTGGAGCATTTACCGGCGCCACTTCGCTTATTATCCCCGGCCAGAGGGGAGATACGCCCAGTCCAAGCATGCCCGATGCGGCAATCATTACAAAGAGCGATGGGTAAAGTCTGATGGCCAGCAGGGAAAGTACGCTAATCAGCATGCCAACCGGCAATACAGTTTTTCCCCGCCGGTCATACTGCGAGCCGGCAAATGGTTTGCACAGGGTTTCGCACAGGTAATGAGCCGATACAGCGAATCCCGCTGCAGTTATGCCGAGGCCGAGGTTTTCCACGCTAAAGAGAGGCAAGAAGCTAAAAAAGAAAGCGCCTCTGGCAAATTCAGTAAAAAAAAGTATTACAAGTAAAACATAATTTTTATCTTCTTGGGGTGATATATTTTTGTGCACCTTACTCTCCATATCTATATATTGCCGTTACGCGCCGGATTTCAGGTTGAGCGGCGGGAACAAGGTTATTATACAGTATAGTCGCGATAATGGGAAGTTAGGCCATGGCAGATGATGGCTGAACAGGCAATATTAAAGGTTTGTTACCGTATCATTATTACTGATAATATAAATAATGTCGAATGCTGTCTAATACTACAGGTAATATTGCTTATTCCGCTATGCCCGCTACGCCACGGGGACGGTTCCATCGTCTTCCCTCCGGCCCTTTGCTGCGCTTCGGGGACGCTCGAACCGTCCCCATGGCTTCGCTAACCTTTAAATTACGCTGTAGTACTAATGATAAATATTTATGGAGGGTGAGAATGAACAGGAAGAAGTGGCTTATATTTATCTTGCTACCTGTTTTGCTAATTATTTTCATGTCTCAGCCGGCGCTGGCAGTGGCGGTGAATAACGGGCTTCTGGGCTACGGAAGCAGGGGTCCGGCGGTGTCTGAACTGCAGAAAGAGCTGCACCAGGCGGGGTATTACCCGGAAGGAATTATATCCGGCTATTTTGGCTCCCTGACGCTAAACGCAGTAACCAGACTGGAAATGAAAAACAAGCTCCCGGTAGATGGCAAGGTGGGCTGGGCCGAGTGGTCCGTACTGAATAACAGTTATGCGACTAAACGGACAAGCACTAAGCTGTCCCGGATGGTACTGGGTTTTTACTGTGTCGACTATCCGGGGGACAGGCGTTCCTATGATTCTTTGCAGGCAAATAGTCAGTTGATTGACCAGGTGGCTACATTTGACTACCAGATTAGCGGTAACGGAAATATAATAGGCGATATTTCCCCGGAGGCTTTAAAGCTGGCGAAGAGTAGGGGAGTAAAGACCATAATGCTGGTACATAACATCAGCGGGAGCATCGATGGATTTTCAGCATATAGCGCCATATCCAATCTGGCAAACAGAAACAGGCTAATCGGGGGCATTGTAACGAATCTGAAAAAGTATGGCTTTGACGGTGTAAATATAGACTTAGAGGGAATACCGGCCCAGGGTAGGCAGAGTTATACTACTTTCTTGCAGGAATTAGGCAAAATCATCCAGCCGGAAAAAAAGTTGCTTACTGTTGCCATACCGGCTAAAACCTACGACGATCCGTCCGACCAGTGGTCTGGGGCTTACGACTTCAAAGCCATCGGGAGTATTGCCGACTATGTTGTGATCATGAGTTATGATGAGCACTGGTTTGGTGGCGACCCGGGTCCAGTGGCTTCACTGCCGTGGGTGACAACGGTGATGGATTATGCCGTACAAACCATTCCCAGAAGCAAAATACTTATGGGTATCGGCTGTTTTGGATACGACTGGCCAGCAGCCGGCCAGGGCAAGGCGGTTACCTGGCAGGCTATGAACGACCTGATTAATAGATATGGCAACGTGCAGTGGGATAATTACAGCAGTGTTCCTCATCTGGTATACTGGAAGGACGGCAGCAAACACGACGTATGGTATGAAAATAGCAGCAGTCTCGCCATAAAACTTAATCTGGTTAATAATTATAATCTTGGGGGGATTGCTTTCTGGAGGCTTGGCTTTGAGGATCAGTCCTTCTGGGAGACAGTATATAATAAATTAAAATAATGAGTTAAATAGTTAGTTGTAAATCCTTCCACAGACCCTTTAAATTTCCATAAAGCAGAAGATGCCCGCCTGCTAAATAGAATCAGGCGGGCATCTCCCGGTCAGGCCCTCCTGGTCACCGCCAGCAGGTATATTTCACCGGATTGTTTGGCATCATTGTTCATTTTTTTTTCGACTTCCATAAGATTTTGCAACTGATGGTCATCCAGCGGGGCCACTTTCATGCCTTCGGTATTAATAGTAACCATGGATACTTCCCCCTTCTTTTTTTATCTTGCTAACAGCCTGTAAGAGCTCCTCCTTACTTACTTATTTTATTTTACCCGGTTGCCAATGTTCTAAACCTTAGGTCCAAATGCAGTCCGGTAATTAAAAAGCCCGCAGAAGATACTTTTGATTGATTTATAGTTAATAAATAAATATAATAATATTTGATAACGGTTATCTTTTTCATTTGCAGTTGGTAAATGGTTGTTACTTTAGGAGGGTGGCCTGTGACTCTCGACAGTGTAAAAAGAGGGCAAACCGTGAAAATATTGTCCATTCCCAATGATATGGTTAGAACCCAGGCCATCCGCTTCGGCATATCCGAAGGCGCGGTAGTAACCTGCCGGGAAATAGTGCCGGCTGGTCCGGTGGTAATATCCAAGCATAATCAGGAAATAGCCATTGGCCGTAGTCTGGCCAGAAGTATAACCGTTGAACCAATGGCACGGCTTATAGGAAAATCGTGTCCTGGCAAACTAAAAAAAGTTGGTTGTTGTGCCCTGTTTAACTGGCTGGTCAGAGCTTTCCAAATAGGCTAAAACACCTCGAGATGGAAGCAAGGGGATGGACGGAAGCACGAGAACCGTCCCCTTGCTTCCGATGCTTGTGTCTAAGACCTGAATAATGGCCCGCAACGGGCTAATTTTATTATAGTTGATTAACTGGCCCTATCCGGTGGGGGAAAGGGGTATTCTCATTGAATTGCCGTGACTTAGGGGAAAAAGCCGGGATTGGCGAAGATTCCCGCTGTATGGTACTGGCAGGAAATCCCAATGTGGGAAAGTCCGCTCTGTTTAATGCGCTTACCGGACTTTACGTGGATGTGAGCAATTTCCCCGGTACCACCGTCAACTTGTGTTACGGACATCTGGCTAAGGATATCATCATTGATACCCCCGGAATTTACGGTATTTCTTCTTTTACCGCAGAGGAAAAACTAGCAGCGGGACTCATTCTTTCTGCTGATCTGGTTATAAACGTGGTTGATGCGGCACACCTAGAGCGTGATTTGTTTTTAACCCTGCATCTCATTGACTGCGGTGTGCCGCTGGTCATTGCCCTGAATATGATGGATGAGGCTGGAAATTGTGGCGTTTCGGTTGATTATGTAAAACTGGAGAATTTACTGGGTGTTCCCGTTGTGCCCACTGTGGCGGTGGAAAAAAAAGGATTGCACCAGTTGGTTGGCCGTATTGGAGAGGCTCGCCCGGGGAAAGCAGATGGGAGCTTGCGCAGTCGCCTGGAAAAAACGGGCCGCATGCATGGCCTGTCTATAGGGGAGGCTTTGTTGCTGCTGGAGGGTGACCGGGAGGTGGCCGGGAAACTAGCCGTCGTACCCGGCATGGAACGGAATGTGCTATATAGCCAGAGGCGGGAAAGGGCCAATATGGTTGCCGCCGGGGTAATCTTTGAGATGACCGGAACAGGCGGATTTTCCGGCAGGCTGGGTCGCCTTACCATAAGGCCGGTTACCGGCCTGCCCATCCTTGTGCTGGTGTTGGCAGCTATATACCTGCTGGTGGGAGTCTTTTTCGCCCAGACCGTGGTAGAATTCACTGAAGGCATTATCATGCGGGGCTATTATGAGCCGGCGGTAAAGTCGCTATTGTATGGATTAATCAAACCCGATTCCCCGGTGGGGATAATACTGGCGGGCCAGTTTGGGTTGGTCACCATGGCCGTAACTTATCTGTTCGGTCTGCTTACACCCCTGGTGCTGGGCTTTTTCCTGGTTATATCGCTACTGGAGGATACCGGCTACCTGCCGCGGATTGCCATTTTAGTGGACAGGTCCCTGGCCCCCCTGGGTCTTAACGGGCTGGCTATCATACCATTAATACTGGGCTTCGGCTGTGTGACCATGGCGTGCATCACCACGCGTCTGCTGCAGAGTGACCGGGAACGTTTCATCGCCATTTTCCTGCTGGCTCTGGCTGTTCCCTGTTCGTCGCAGCTGGCTTTTGTAACCGCGGTACTGGCTAGACTGGGCTTTTATTATTTGATTCTGTATATACTGATTATTTTATCCGTGATGGTTGGGGCCGGTACCCTGCTAGGCAGGATTTTGCCCGGGCAGTCTACGCCCCTGCTGGTGGATTTACCGCCCCTGCGCCTGCCAAGAATAAATAACGTTTTCACCAAAGCCTGGATTCGTTCATGGGATTTTGTAAAGGAGGCCCTGCCGCTGTTTTTGGGCGGAGCTTTGTTTTTAAGTCTATTAAAAATTACAGGCCTTTTGTATGTTTTACAAACGTTAATGGAACCGCTTACCGTGGGCTGGTTGTATCTACCCCGGGAGTCCGCAAATGCCTTTATTATGGGTTTTATAAGAAGGGATTTTGGTACCGCGGGCATACTAAACATGTCGCTACAGCCCGAACAGCAGTTTATCGCCCTGGTTACACTGACCCTTTTTGTTCCCTGTATTGCCACGGTGATGGTAATATTTAAGGAGCGGGGCTGGCGACAGGCGGTAATCATATGGCCGGCTATACTGGTAATCGCTTTTCTGGTGGGAGGCGCGGTGGCGAGAATGCTTAATGCGCTGGGGTCTATACCGGGAGCAAACGAACCGGTTGTGCTGACCGGATTTTTGCTGTTGTTGCTGGCGGTCTTACTCTTTTTCAAGGGAAGAGAAAAAAATGTCTAATCTCTATAAATTAGGGGACATTCCTTCCCGGATTTGTGTGTCTATATACGGAGTTTCGTTTCCTTGGAAAGCTTACATTTTTATGTTACTATTTTAGAAATTATTACAAACGGGGGAAGTAATGCTTAACAGTAAACTATTGTATGGAATGCTTTTTACCGTGATACTTGTTATTTCACTGCCGGTTATCGCCTGTGCTCAGCCGGAGATAACAGCCGAAACCGGTTTAGTTATGGATATGCGTAATGGACAGGTATTGTACTCCAAAGGCGCCGACCAAAAAATGTATCCGGCCAGCACCACCAAAATATTGACTGCACTGGTTGCCTTGAAGAACTGTTCCCTTAATGAAACCGTGACCGTATCTGAAAAGGCAGTCATGCCGGGAGGATCGGCGGTAGGCCTGCAGGCGGGTGAGTGTCTGTCCGTGCGGGATATATTGTATGCCATGATGCTTTCATCCGCCAATGATGGGGCAGATGCCCTGGCCGAGCATGTGGGTGGTTCGGAGAAAGGGTTCGTGGCTATGATGAATAAAGAAGCCCTTAACCTTGGAGCTAAAAACAGTCATTTTGCCAATCCCCATGGTTTGCCCGACCCCGAACACTATACCACGGCAAGGGATTTGGCTATAATTGCCCGGGCTGCTATGCAGAATCCTACTTTCAGAAAAATAGTGGGCACCTATCACTACCGGATGGTAAGATATTTGCCAAGGCCGGTGGATGGCATTCCTCAGGTGGATTTTGTTAACCACAATAAGATGATTTGGCCATCTTCGATGTTCAGCTACCAAGGCGCAACGGGTATAAAGACCGGTTACACGGTGGAGGCCGGGCAGTGCCTGGTGGTATCGGCCCAGCACGGGGAGCGGGAATTGCTTTCGGTTGTGATGAAGTGCCAGGGATATGACGTTTACAAGGATTCCAAGACTTTGCTGGATTACGGTTTTTCTGCTTTTGCTCCGGTGGAGCTGGTAAAGTCAGGTGTCAGGATGGCTAACGCGCAGGTTGACGGGGGCAATGATGTTCATGTTGCCGCAGTGACCGGAAAGTCGTTTTATTATAATTTTCCTATCGATGGAAAGGTTGACGTGACCAGGAAGGTGGAATTAAAAAAAGGATTACAAGCTCCTGTGTACAGGGAAGATCAGGTAGGCGCCCTTGTTTTTTGTCAGGGTGACAGGGAAATAGGGAGGGTCAACCTGCTGGCATACAATACAGTGAAAGCCCGCTCCCTATGGCGGTGGTGGTACGTACCCCTGGCAGCGGCTGTACTGGTGCTGATTTTTGCGACGTTGCGCGTGAAATTTTTGCTTCACCGTCGCAGAATAGTGCGGCGTTCCAGGGCAAATAGGGTCAGACGCTGATGTTATGGACATTATTTCAATTGACAGATATTTTTAACCTCGGTTATACTTAGTATTACAAAGGTATTCCAGGGGTGACATAATGAAAAATGTTATTACTGACGTTGAGGAAAAGCTAAAAGCCGGTGAATATAAGCTGACTTCCCGCAGGGAGCATATTCTGAAAGTGCTGCTGGAAAACAATGACAAACATCTGAGCGCAGAGGAAGTATACTATCTGGTAAAGCAAAAGGCTCCCGATGTGGGACTGGCAACGGTGTACAGGACTTTGGAACTTTTTCTGCTCTTTGATATAATTCACAGCATTGATTTCGGTGACGGACGTAAACGATACGAGTTCTGCAGCTTGGGTTCGGACGGTCACCATCATCATCATTTAATATGTACCCGGTGCGGGAAAATTATTGAAGTTGACGAGGATTTGCTGGAAAATCTGGAAACCAGGGTGAGCAGGGAACATAATTTCACGGTGGAAAACCATCAGTTAAAGATATTTGGAATTTGCGAAAAATGTATGCACAGAGCGTTAAAATGATTGACCGGGTAAGCACCGGTCTTTTTCATCGTTCCAGGACAGTATGTGTTGCATTTATGTATTAAAGCGTCTAGATAAATCCGTCCATAAGGACGGTTTTGTAGTGACCCGGATTTGTTGATGGGAGTAGTATTTTTAATAAAAACGTAAGATATTGGAAAGAAGCCTGTAATTATTGGGTTTTATAATTCAACTTAAGGGGTTGATATAGAGCGAAAAATAGCAAAGGAGATGAAACCGCGCCTGACATTTGGGAAGTGCTAAGTTGTACGTTTTGCAATATTTTTCTGAGAGCTTGTGATTTTCCTTACAATTAATTAACATATATTTTCCATTAAATTTATAAAAAAATGCTACAATATGCTTTAAAATATTACTCTTATATTTTAAGTGCTGCCAAAAATTGATGATTGGTATTTTTAGAGGGTAGCTGTCATAGTTTGGATAATGTTCTTGCTGCATTTGGGCTTGCAAATTTTGTTGACTGATTTTTTAGTTGATGGCGTTGAATACTGTAATCACTTGTGCTAGTATTTATAATGTTCCATTATTTAGTAATCATGTCAAGGAATGGAGGCTAATGCTGTGGCTGATAATATCAAACTTCTCGCTACTTATAATGAAGACACCATGACATTAATGGTCCAGGGTCCGGACACGGTTTATGTTTACTGGGATCTTTCCGAGTACCACTGGGCCATAATAGGCCGCCATGGCAGGGCGATGTTGAAACTCTATCGCTTTGGCGGTCCGGATGCTGACACCGCACAAAAATCACTGTCCCAGGAGGTTGCTCCACCTCCTTTTGGCTCAAACTGGTACTTTTACAAGGTGCAGCCTGATGAAGGGTATTTCTGCGAGATTGGCTACCTGCAAGAGGATGGCGAGTTTCTGCCCGTGCTGCGCTCAAACAAGGTCCATACTCCGGCCTTACCGGTTACTGAATTTACACCTGCCCGCAAACATAATTCCAAAACAAGGCCCAATGTCTTTCAGGTTGAGTTTTCAACGAAAAAAGCCGTTATCAACAAAAAGTCATTTGAATTACCCCTCCATGATGTGTTGTTAAAAATGCCGTTTTATAAAGGTATCTCCGTTTAGTCTGTAATAGCTGACAGGACCGGTTTCTCCCGGGCCACTGCCACGGTTTGGTACATATGCAGTATTAATAAGTAATTAAGCCTTTGATTTACCCCCCCACATGAATTATATAGCCCTTTATTTTATTAAGTAATTGATCAGTGAGGAAGGAGGGGGTTAATGTGTCCCGCGGTTATCTGGCCATGGTGTTGCATGCCCATTTACCCTTTGTGCGCCACCCGGAAAATGCCGATGTGCTTGAGGAGCGCTGGCTATTCGAAGCCATAACAAACTGTTATGTGCCCTTGCTGCAGTCATTTGCAAAAATGTCGGGGGAGGGCGTCAATTTCCGTTTGACCGTATCCCTATCCCCCCCCCTTATATCCATGCTTGGTGATGCATTGTTGCAGGAGAGGTATTTCATTTACTTGCAAAAGCTGATCAGGCTGGGACAAAATGAGTGTGTAAGGAATAAGAACGACGGGCGTTTATTAGCCCTTGCAGAGGATTATTTGCGGCGGGCAGGGGATGTCCAGAAATTCTTTTTGCAATATAATGGTGATTTGAACATAGCCTTTAAGAAACTTATGGAAGCCGGGAGGCTGGAGCTGATAAGCACTTGCGCTACCCACGGTTATCTGCCCCTGATCAGGCGGGTGGAGGCGAGGCGTGCCCAAATCCATGCCGGGGTGGAAGTTTTCAGGCAATATTTCGGTTCCGGGCCGCCTGGCTTTTGGCTACCAGAATGCGGATATATCCAGGGTGTTGACGAATTATTGAAAGAGCAGGGCATCGGCTACTTTTTTGTGGATACCCACGGCATACTCGGCGCCAGTCCCAGTCCCGACTACGGTATATACAGCCCGCTGCACTGCCGCTCCGGGGTTGCTGCTTTCGGACGGGATCCGGAGAGTTCCCGGCAGGTCTGGGAGAGACGGGTAGGCTACCCGGGCCACCCTGATTACCGTGAGTTTTACCGGGACATTGGCTATGACTTGGATATGGAATACCTTAAGCCCTTTCTGCCTAGCGGTATAAGGTTGGATACAGGCTTTAAATACTACAGGATTACCGGTGAGGGTGTTGAAAAACAGCCCTACAGCCCTTCTGTGGCTGCAGCCAGGGCAGCCGGGCATGCCTCCCATTTTCTGCAGGCCCGTGAGAAGCAGTTTGAACTGGCGTCGGCGTTTATGGGGGATCGTCTGCCCCTGGTGGTTTCTCCGTACGACGCGGAACTTTTCGGACACTGGTGGTATGAGGGGCCGCAATGGCTGGAAGAACTATGCCGCCTGGCCGTCGCAGACCCAGACGTTACCATGGTTACGCCGGGAGATTATCTGGGGATGCATCCGGTTAACCAGGAAGCCGATTTGCCCATGAGCAGTTGGGGAGAGGAAGGCTATAGCTACGTCTGGCTGAACCAGGAGAACGACTGGATTTACCGGCATCAACACCGGGCCGAGGCCAAAATGGGCGAGCTTGCCGATATGTATCCCGGAGCCACAGGGCAGGTGGAGCGCGTGCTCAATCAGGCGGGCCGGGAGTTGCTGCTGGCTCAGAGCAGCGACTGGGCCTTTATTCTAAAAGAAAAGACTACCGTTCAGTATGCTGCGGCCAGGGTAAAACAGCATCTAAACAATTTCCTGGGGCTGGCCGGGCAGATTGAATATTTGGGAATAGATGAAAAATTACTTGCGGAACTGGAGAGCAGGGACAATATTTTTCCAAACCTGGATTTCAGAGTCTTTGGATATAACAGGGCTCGCTCCGAAATATTCAGCGGCAAACTGAGAAGGGTCCTTATGCTGTCCTGGGAGTATCCTCCCCGCACAGTGGGAGGGCTGGCCCGCCATGTATATGATTTGTCCGGGGCGCTGGCGGCCCTTGGGCTGGAAGTTCATGTGCTCACCTGTCCTGCCTCCGGCACGCCGCTGTATCAGTTTGACAGGGGTGTACATATACACCGGGTAAATCCGGAGGAGCTGCCGGCTTCGGAATTTTTGGAATGGCTGAAGCAGTTGAATAACGGTATGGTCAGGATGGCGGAAGAAATAGGGCTGAAGAATAACTATTTCGATTTAATACATGCCCACGACTGGCTGGTCAGGGATGCCGCAGAGACAATGGCTTCCGCTACAGGAATACCCCTGGCGGTTACTATTCATGCCACGGAAAACGGTCGCAACAATGGGCTTTTTTCCGATTTGCAAAGGAGCATAAACAGCATAGAACAAGCCCTGGTGGGCCGGGCGGACAGGGTGATCTGCTGCAGCGAGTATATGGCCCGGGAGGTTGGCCGCCTTTTTGGCGCAACCCGGGACAAATTACGGGTTATTGCCAACGGGGTCAAGCTGGAAAGTGTCAGGATTGACCGGGACCTGGCCATCAGATGCAATCCCGGCGGTATAGGCAATATTGTATTTTTAGGCCGGCTGGTACCGGAAAAAGGTGTTCAAATACTGCTGGAGGCGCTGCCCGTGATTATGCGGGAGGTTCCGGGAGCCTGTCTGATGGTGGCAGGGCGCGGACCTTACGAGGAAGAGTTGAGGCAAAAAGCTATAGCTTTGGGCATAGCAGACAGGGTAAATTTTATCGGCTTTGTGGATGATGTAGGGAGGAACAAAATACTGGCCGGCGCGGATCTGGCTGTTTTCCCAAGCATATATGAACCCTTCGGAATTGTAGCCCTGGAAGCCATGGCGGCGGGTGTGCCCATGGTCATATCGGACACAGGCGGCCTGGGTGAAATAATAGAACACGGCGTGGATGGATACAAGACAACTCCGGGAAGGGCTGATTTACTCGCCAAATACGCCTCTGAGCTGCTGCAGAACGAGGGACTGGCCAGGACTTTTTCCCACAGGGCCATGAAAAAGGTTTTAACCAGATATGATTGGAAGCAAATTGCTTATGAGACCGGCAAGGTGTATTTGGAAGCCATAGGTGAGCACCGTTAATTGATGAGTTCCCTCCTTTTTTTAAGCCATGGTGACTAAAATTGCAATATTGACATAGTATGGTGGTAAAAAGGAAGGTGAAAAAAATGGCTGAAGGCATCTTGAACTGTCAGAGCCCCTGGCTGACGATATGTGTATGCGGCTTCCTGTTTTTACTGTTTATAATTATCATCTGCATATGTTTGTTTAAAATTTTCTAAGATTGCTAATGCCGGGACCTGCAGGCCCGGTGCTTTTTTTGTTCCGGACAGTTTTCATTATCTCGCTAACAGCCTGTAAGACCCTTCCTCGAAGGTTGGGGATCAACAGGCTGTAAAGCTCGTTTTATTGGGGACATTCCTCTTACCCTAAATCCAGGCTCCAAAGAGAGGTGTGTCCCCATACCTTTAAGTTCGCTCTAAGGGTTCGGAAGGGGAATAACCCCTTCCGAACCCAAGGTTCACTTATATTGTTTACGTCTGTTGCAAAGCTGGGATATAATAGTCAGTAGTCAGAATGAGAGAACGGCTATCGTCTCAAAATATTCTGAATTCTGACTCCTGAATTCTGAATACCTTAATAGATATCCATGCTGTTAAAGCGGCACCATCATAAGGGTGAAAATTTTATTTTCAGGGTAGTAAAAATTTAGAAAGTGTACCGGAGGGATGGTTTATGAGTTTTGCTCCTGCCGGACTGGTAACGGGTATAGGCAGTCTTCCTTTCACCGAGCCCGAACCGGCCCTGCCTTTGATATTTAATAACATGCCTGAAATTCCGCATTGGCCCCAGTTGCCGCAGCGGGGGCAGAGGGAGGGTTTTGTTTTTCAGTTTCTTAGCCCGCTGGTAAACACAGGTCTTCTTTCCCTTAATCAGGGCAATGCAGTATTTGAAACTGAAAACCCGTCCTGGCCGGAAAGGCTTGCCGATTTTTATACCGTTTATTTGCAAGCGGAAAGCGGTGATGAGCTGTCACTGGATGCTTTTGCCCTGCCCCGTGAGGCGGCGGCAGGATTTTTCGCCTTCACGGATTATGTTTGTCGAAATAAACCTTCTGGTGTTCTTTATTACAAAGGCCACCTGGCAGGGCCTTTGACCATAGGTTTCCAGATTAAAGACGCCCGGGGAAATCTGGCCTACTATCAGGAACAGCTTAAAGACGTATTAATCAAGACCCTGGCCATGCATGCCCGCTGGCAGGCCAGAGAGCTTGCTGCCCTGGGGCGGCCGGCCATAATTTTTTTGGACGAGCCTGCTATCGGGGCCTGCGGTACTTCAACTCATATAACCATAACCAGGGAAATGGTGATCAACGATATCAATGCCATATTTCATCAGATTCACCAGGCCGGTGCGATGGCGGGGGTACATTCTTGTGATGCCATCGATTGGTCCATACTTTATGAAAGCGACCTGGAAATAGTTAACCTGGACGTATACAGCTTTGCAGATTCATTGTTGCCTTTCGCCCGGGAGATGAAAAAATACCTGCAGCGGGGCGGTACGGTAGCCTGGGGTATTGTGCCCACCAACGACAGTGCTTTTAGTGAAAGTCCTGGTAGATTGCTGGAGAGGCTGGAAGGCATCTGGGGCGAACTGGGGCAAAGGGGAATTGCAAGAGATCTGCTGCTAACCCAATCAATTATTACCCCTGCCTGTGGCACAGGTTTGTTGGAACCGGATCTGGCCGGGCGTATATACATGCTGGCCAGACAGGTGGGAGAAAAGGTGAAGGAGTTGGCCGGAAAATGATACCTGACTATCACTGGCATACAGCCCGTTGTGGACATGCTAGCGGCAGTATGAGCGAATACGTAATGGAAGCGCAGCGGCAAGGCCTGATAGAGGTTGGCTTTGCCGACCACATTCCCATGTATTGGCTGCCGGAAGGGAGAAGGGATTCCGGTCTGGCCATGGCAGGCGAGGAATTTCCTTTTTACGTGCAGCGGGTCCTGGCATTGAGGGAAACAACTCCGGTACTGGAAATCCGGTTGGGGGTGGAGGCAGACTTTATCCCCGGCTCCGAAGGGGATCTGAAAAGTATACTTTCAGCGTATCCTTTTGATTATGTAATTGGCTCGGTTCACTATATAGACGGCTGGGGATATGACAATCCCGATTTGATGCATGAATACGAAAAACGGAACCTGGATGAGCTTTATGCCCTGTATTTTGAGCAATTGTGCGCAGCGGCAAGATCCGGGTTGTTTGATATTATCGCCCACCCTGATTTAATTAAAAAGTTCGGCCACCGTCTTGCAAAGCAGCCTTTGGATTTATACCGGAAGGCGGCCCTGGCCTTTGCCGAGGCGGGGGTGTGCGTGGAATTAAATACCGCCGGGCTGAGAATGCCTGCGGCTGAGATATACCCGGCCAGGGAATTCCTGGCCCAATGCAGAAAAAAAGGAGTTCCGGTAACCACCGGCTCCGATGCCCACCAGCCGGAACAGGTAGGCTGGGGCTTTAAACTGGCCCTGGAATTGCTAAAAGATGCCGGGTATAGTGAAGTTGCCCTTTTCCGTGAGCGGAACAGGACCTTTACCCGGATATAGGTGTGGGTACACCATGTTGTGAGGAATATTTCGGCCGGAGAGCAGATTCAGTTGCGAAGGGTACTGTTGATGAAGGGTTGATTTATAGCATTAATCGACTATATAATTTATTACGTACTCTCACACTGTTAAACTGGAGGACTTGTAAGGATGGCAGAAAAAAAATTGCCCTTTACCAGGGAACAATTGCTGGAAATTATTAAAGAATATCCTACACCGTTTCATATTTACGATGAGGCGGCCATCCGGGCCAACGCCCGTAAACTTCTGGAGGCCTTTTCCTGGGTGCCGGAATTCAAAGAGTTTTTTGCGGTAAAAGCCACACCCAACCCGTATATATTGAAAATATTGCGGGAAGAGGGATTCGGCGCGGATTGCAGCTCACTATCCGAGCTCATGCTGGCGGAAAGGGCTGGGATTTGCGGGGGGGAAATTATGTTTTCCTCCAATGATACCCCGGCCGTAGACTACGTTAAGGCAAGGAAACTGGAAGCCATAATCAACCTGGATGATATTACCCACATCGATTATTTGGACCAACACGCCGGCATACCGGAGTTGCTGTGTTTCCGGTATAATCCCGGCCCGCTGCGCGAAGGCGGCAACGCCATTATCGGCAACCCGGAGGAGTCCAAGTACGGGCTCACCCGCAAGCAGCTTTTTGATGCCTTCAAAATAGCACAGGCTAAGGGTGTCAGGCGTTTCGGCCTGCATACCATGGTGATCTCCAATGAATTGGACCCGGACTATTTCATAGAAACGGCTAACATGATGTTTGAACTGGTGGTTGAAATTTCCAGCAACTTGGGTATAAAGGTGGAGTTGGTAAATTTTGGCGGCGGAATAGGCATACCCTACCTCCCGGGCGAGGAAGCCGTTGATCTTTTTAATCTCAGTAAAGGTATCAAGAAGGTATATGAACAAAAAATTGTGGCTAATGGTCTGCACCCGCTGAAGTTGGCCATGGAAAGCGGGCGGATGATTACCGGTCCGTATGGTTATCTGGTGGCCACCGTCCTGCATAAGAAGGAAATTTATAAAAATTACGTAGGCCTTGATGCCTGCATGGCTAACCTGATGCGGCCCGGCATTTACGGCGCCTACCACCACATAACGGTGCTGGGCAAGGAGGATTGGCCGCACGGCTCTATATACGACGTCACCGGCTCCCTATGTGAGAATAATGATAAATTTGCCATTAACCGCAAACTGCCCATGGTGGAAATAGGGGATATTCTGGTCATGCACGATACCGGGGCGCACGGACATGCCATGGGTTTTAACTATAACGGCAAGCTGAGGTCCGCCGAGCTCCTGCTGAAAGCGGATGGCAGCGTGGAGTTAATCCGGCGGGCGGAAACGATTGATGATTATTTTGCCACCCTGGATTTTTCCGGGCTATAAAAAGGATAAACATAAAAAACTGCCCTCTGCTCTAAGGGCAGTTTTTTATGTTCACGGCTAAATTGGGATGGGCACCACAGGCTTTTCAATCGCATAGTCTGGGATAAATAATATTTGTTCTTGCCGGGGTGTTGATTGATGGCTAAGTACAGGATTATTACCTTTGACGGCGGCGGTATACGTGGAGCCCTCAGCACAGGCCTATTGAAAAGGCTTAACGATTTTTTTCCCGATTTGATTAATAGCGCACATTTTTTTGCTGGAACCTCCACGGGCTCATTTATAGCGCTGGGTCTTGCCAGCGGACTGTCCCCTGAACAGCTTGTAGACCTGTATTCTGAAAAAAACGGGGAATTCATCTTTAATCCTAAATATCTTGAATTGCTTAGGCCCAAATACGATAACCAGCACCTGAAAACAATGTTGCGAGCCGTATTCCCCAAAAATCCTAGTTTAAGAGATTTAAAACGTAAGGTTTTGGTTCCTTCGTTCCGGGTAAGTGGTCCTTTGTACTGGCGTCCTGTTTTTTATAATAATTTTCGGAATTCTGATAACCTGGACGAGAAAGTTATGGACGTTGCCATGGCCAGCAGCGCGGCGCCCGTTTATTTCCCTTCGTACCATAAACATATAGACGGCGGGGTTATTGCCAATAATCCCAGTACTGCGGCAATTGCTCTGGCCATGGATAAACTGGCCGGAGGTCAGCCGCTGGATGATATTTATTTATTGTCCATAGGCACCGGTTTCTGTCCACTGAAAATCGATGCTGATACTACAAGCTGGGGGGCCATTGAATGGCTGGTTTACCCTTCTCCACCGCTGCCGTTGATAAGCCTGATGTTTGACGGACTGGTGGAAGTAGATGCACGCTTTAGCTCGCAACTGCTGGGCGAGCGCTATTGCCGTCTTAATCCCATGCTTCCCGAGTCGGTTGGGCTGGATGAATACGGCAAAATTCCGGAGATGGCGGCCCTGGCCGTAGATTATGACCTGAAACCGGTGGTGAACTGGATCGAGCAGCAGTGGTTTTGAAAAATTCCTAGTGGAAAGCATGGGGACGGTTCATATGCTTCCATTAGAGAGTATGCAAGGCCATCGACTCTGTGGGCGAAGTCAGACCGGACTGGCAGATGGTTACCGCTTGAGCTATCCCATGAAGTTGCCGACGGGGATGGCATATCCAAGATACCGGAGCTTAGAGTCTGCGCCGTCAAGGTGGAGAAAACAGCATAAAATGATTAAAAAGAACTGCCATGGTCAATACCGGGGCAGTTCTTTTGTGTGAAATGTATCTAAAAAAAGAAGTTTTCCTATGGTTTATCGGCAAGAGGTGAGGGGTTGCTATACGGTAATAGTTTGGTTTTATCATTTTTCATTAATGTATGTAATGTGACAAAAAAGTAAATTTTTTCATTATAACAAGGAGAACTAGATTCCCTGTGGAAATTATTATGATATAAAAGTCATACATAAACCGTTCAGTGATGAATTTAAGGAGCAAAAAATGTGAAACAAATGAAGTTATACAATATAATTTTTCCTGTTTGGTTCTTACAGTTTTTTCCGCCAGTAATATTTATAACTCTTGCAGGTAACTTCATTATTGATTCACTAGTGCTATTAGTTTGCTTTTATGTGTTCAAGTTAGCGGACAGTCAAAACAATCTAAAAACATTTTATAACAAAAGTATATTAAAAGTTTGGATGTTTGGTTTTTTAGCAGATACAATAGGTGCCGGAATATTGTTTGTAACAGGAATTCTAGGTGCGTCTTTTAGGCTATCGTATGATCTGATTTCAGCAATAAATTATGATCCGTTCAGTCATGCGGAGGCAGTTGTTATAATTATATAAACAATGCTGGTATCAGCATTGTTTATATTCTTGTTTAACTATCGAATTATTTTGCAAAATCAAATATTAGAAAAACAACTAAAATTAAAAGTGGCACTTACCATTGCGATAGTTACAATTCCGTGGACATACTTATTGCCAACTAAGTGGTTTTTTAAGTCACTTCCACGTAGGGCATACGAAAAGGTTATCGGAAAGATGAGGTAAAGGCTGCCACGTCCTGTGACCGATTTTGAAGAATGAACTTTGAAGCTTTTATGTTTTGCTTTTGCTGGATAAATGCAACTAATGTTTATAATGGGAAGCGGGCACCAGGTGTTTGGAAGTAACTTTCACATGGATTCTCTATGTGTAAACGACAACATATGATGTGCACAGTAATCTCGAGAGCAAGTGAGATACCGTCAAATTAGAACCAAACCTTAAGATCAAAAATACAAGAACGTCACGGCGGTGATATCGTGAGTTTAGGTAGTGAAAAGAACTTTATTCCGCTTAGCCAGCAATATCCTCCGTCTGAACCATGCAACTGCGAAGTATGCAGATCCTATTGCATTCGTCCCGGCTGGTGGACAGTGGAAGAAGCAACAAAAGCAATCGATGCCGGATATGGAAATCGCATGATGCTGGAAATATCGCCTGAATTTACTTTTGGTGTTCTCTCTCCTGCATTTGTAGGATGCGAGCAGAATTTTGCCCTACAGGATTTTTCCCATTTGGGCTGTACGTTTTTGTCAAGCGGCCTTTGCGAACTTTACGGAAGCGGGTTCCAACCTCTTGAATGCCGCTTTTGCCACCATTCCAGAAGAGGTTTAGGCCAAGAGTGCCATTTCGCGATCGAAAAGGATTGGTTAAAAGTTGCCGGACAAACACTAGTGGCAAAATGGATGACCATGTCAGGAATATATGAAAGGTATCGAATTTAATATATTCCTAGAAAATAGGCCAGTGCAGAGCCAGGAGAATAATATCCATATAACCTCTATCGCTACATTATCTTCTCTACAAGCTATAAGCATCCACTGAAAGAGGCAATTTCAGAAAGGCTTGAATCACGCCATTTGAAGCTGACATTTCCGTTTTCCAAACTTAAAATACGATTGTTGGATATGGCAACTCTGTGCGTATAACGTCCGAGATATTCGACAACAAAAGAGGCGTTTTTAAAAGGCGGCTTGCAGTAAACAATCCATTCCTTATGACGAAGCTGAGAAAGGAAATTGTTGAAAATGGTTGGGTTCGATAAATAATTTTGCTCTCCATAGAATTTAAGATCAGCTTGCTTAAGATAATACAGAAACTTGCCCCTAAACTTAAGGATAACACCTTAACAGGCAGGAAGAATTTCTTGCGAGAGCTGACCCATTTGCCAAACGAATTTAAACCACCTCCCGGAACGATACAATGCAAATGCGGATGATGCATGAGATTCTGACCCCACGTATGCAATATGGAAGTAAAGCCCAATGTAGCACCGAGATACTTTTTATCGGAGGCTAACTCCTGCAAGGTTTCGGCAACAACTTATGATAGATGCTTACCCCGTTTTCAAGCAAATGGGTTGCAAAAGAGTGCCTCAA
>CAZXQO010000029.1:0-56831 GCA_964643075.1 uncultured Peptococcaceae bacterium | reverse complement strand
AAAGCGATGGAACCGTCCCCATGGCGTAGCGGGCATAGCGAAATAAGCAATATTACGCTGTAGTACTAATAAGTAGTCAGTAGTCAGAATAAGGGAACAATTCATCGTCGTGAAATATCCTGACTTCTGGATTCCTGAAAGTATCAATTACAATTGATAGAAGCACCCAGCAAGAAGCTCCGGCAGATGGCCGGAGCTTCTTGCTGGGGACATTCCTTCTTCAACGGAAATCAGTCGTCGAAGGTCGAAGGTTGGATTTTTTGTGGGAATTCGGCTTTGCCGAATTCCCTGTTTAATTCTGACTCCTGACTCCTGCAGGGATAAAATATGCAAAAGTTAGCAATAATAGTAGGAAAACTGAATGAGGAGGAATCGCCGATGGGAGAGGCCGGTATCGGAATCGGCAGTTTTCTTACTTTTATACAGGTGTTTTTCGCAGTAATTATCGGTATGTATTTTTGGAATATGCTCAAAGCCCAGCAGGGGAATAAATCCGCTGTGGAGCGGGAGTCCCGCAAGGAGCTGGAGAAGTTGCAGCGCCTCCGGGCCATATCGCTGACGGAGCCGCTGGCGGAAAAAACAAGGCCCACCAGCTTCAAGGAAATAATCGGTCAGTCCGAGGGCTTGAAATCACTGCGGGCGGCCCTTTGCGGGCCAAATCCCCAGCACGTCATTATTTACGGGCCCCCGGGGGTGGGCAAAACGGCGGCTGCCAGAGTAGTGCTGGAGGAGGCCAAAAAAAATACCTCCTCCCCCTTTAAGGAAGATGCTAAATTCATTGAGATGGACGCCACCACAGCCCGGTTTGACGAACGGGGCATCGCCGATCCTTTGATTGGATCGGTGCACGATCCAATCTACCAGGGCGCCGGGCCGCTGGGTATGGCCGGTGTGCCGCAGCCCAAGCACGGTGCGGTAACCAAGGCTCACGGCGGCATGCTCTTTCTGGATGAAATAGGTGAATTGCACCATATCCAAATGAACAAACTGCTGAAAGTTATGGAGGACCGCAAGGTATTGCTGGAGAGCGCCTATTATAGTTCTGAGGACAACAACATCCCCGGCCATATTCATGACATTTTCCAGAATGGCCTGCCTGCTGATTTCAGACTGGTGGGAGCTACTACCAGAACCCCCGAGGATATAGCCCCGGCCATACGGTCACGCTGCCTGGAGGTTTTTTTTAAACCTCTGCAGCCCGAGGAGATTGAATTAATCGTTGCCAATGCCTCCGAGAAAGTGGGTTTTCCCATGACAGGCGGCTGTCTGGAGGTTATTAAGAAATATGCTACCAGCGGCCGGGAAGCGGTTAATATTATTCAAATTGCCGCAGGTATTGCCATGACAGAAGGTAGAACAACCATTAGCACCTGCGACGTGGAGTGGGTGGTCAACAGCGGGCAGTATTCTCCGCGTCCTGAAAAAAAGGTGGCCTCGCAGCCCCAAATCGGCCTGGTAAACGGGCTGGCGGTCTACGGTCCCAACACCGGCACGCTGCTTGAAATCGAGGCGGGTGCAGTACCGGCTGCCAGGGGGCAGGGTAATGTAATTGTAACCGGTGTGGTGGAAGAGGAAGAAATAGGCGGCCGGGGGCGTACCATCCGGAGGAAGAGTATGGCCAAAGGATCCGTTGAAAATGTTTTGACGGTATTGCGCCGGGTTAGTGATGTAAATCCTCCGGATTATGACATTCATGTAAATTTCCCGGGAGGTGTGCCCATAGACGGACCTTCCGCTGGTGTGGCTGTGGCCACTGCGGTCTATTCTGCCATCAAAGGCATACCGGTGGATAACAGGCTGGCCATGACAGGTGAGATTTCCATCCGGGGGCTGGTGCTGCCTGTGGGGGGAGTGGTTTCCAAGGTTGAAGCCGCCCGCCGGGCAGGGGCTAGCAGGGTGCTGGTACCGGCTGAAAATTATCAGGAAACATTTCGTGACTTGGAAGGAGTAAAAGTCTTGCCTGTAACGCGGCTGGAACAGGTTTTAAAAGATGCTCTGGTGGAGGATCCGGGCCTGACAAATCCCGCCCCGGTGGCGGTAAAAGCGGATGTTCTGGTGGCTGCAGGGGTGCAGGGGGTAAACTGCCACTGAAAATATTGTTCAGCAGGGACAGAAGTGTTTTTTATTGTGAAATTATGCTTTGAGTAAATTATGGATAACTTATTAATCGCCCAAAGGGCGATTTTTTTCTTATAACTATTTTTCGGGATAATTTTGATTTTCGGCATAATACTTAATATACAGGCGGTAGAGAGCTGAAATTTACGTTATACTGGTTTTATATGTGATTTTTACTGCTTTTTCTTCAATTCTGACAGTTATTACTATAGCAGTCGGCGGAACTGGTGTGATAGAATGTTGTATGCGCATCTGCCCTGAGTAACTGAATAATCAATACATTAGATAAGGAGGTGCAGCTGTGGAACCAACCGTAAAGGTTTTGCCATTGCTGCCTCTCAGGGGTATTCTGGTGTTTCCATACATGGTAATTCATTTGGACGTGGGCCGCGATAAATCCGTGCAGGCCATCGAAGAAACCATGGCCCGGGACCGTATGATTTTCCTGGCCACCCAAAAGGAAGCACAAACTGATGACCCCGGTGAGGAGGATATCTTCCAAATCGGAACCGTTGCAGAGGTCAAACAACTGTTGAAATTGCCGGGTGGCACCATCCGTATTCTGGTTGAGGGTATGTCCAGAGCCAGAATCAGCAAGTACCTGGCCGATGAACCATATTTCAAAGTTGAGATCAAACAGTATTCCGAGGATTTTAAAAAGACTGCGGAAATTGAGGCTCTCATGCGCAGTCTGGTATACCAGTTTGAGCAGTATGTCAAATTGTCCAAGCGTATCCCGCCGGAGACAGTGGTTTCGGTGGTCAACCTGGAGGAGCCCGGACGTCTGGCGGACATAATTGCATCCCACCTGTCCCTGCGCATTGAGGATAAGCAGGCGGTGCTGGAGACGACGGACATCGTCAAACGCATAGAAAAACTATGCGCCCTGGTGGCCAAGGAACTGGAAATTGTGGAGCTTGAACGCAAGATCAATATCCGTGTCCGCAAGCAGATGGAAAAAACTCAGAAAGAGTATTACCTTCGGGAGCAGATCAAAGCTATCCAGAAGGAACTGGGCGATAAGGATGAGCGGATGGCCGAGGCGGAGGAATACAGGGAAAAAATCGCCAGTGCCAAGCTACCCAAAGATGTAGAAGAGAAGGTCATTAAGGAACTGGAGCGGCTGGAAAAAATGCCGCCCATGGCCGCCGAGTCTGCCGTGGTACGCAACTATCTGGACTGGCTCCTGGCCCTGCCCTGGAGTAAGGGTACCAGGGATCGCCTGGATATTAACGCTGCTGAAGCCATCTTGGAAGCTGACCATTACGGGCTGGAAACCGTTAAAGAGCGGATCCTGGAATACCTGGCCATTCGCAAACTGGCCAAAAAGATGAAAGGGCCCATAATTTGCTTTGTTGGTCCGCCTGGAGTCGGCAAAACATCCCTGGGCCGTTCCATCGCCCGGGCGCTGGAACGCAAATTTGTACGCATTTCCCTGGGTGGGGTTCGGGACGAGGCTGAAATTCGCGGTCACCGGCGCACCTACGTGGGTGCCTTGCCGGGCAGGATTATTCAGGGCATGAAAACAGCCGGTTCTAAAAACCCGGTGTTCCTGCTGGACGAAATTGATAAAATGAGTATGGACTTCAGGGGCGATCCATCATCAGCCCTGCTGGAGGTGCTGGATCCGGAGCAGAACAATTGCTTTAGCGACCATTACATTGAGGTGCCCTTTGATCTTTCAAATGTTATGTTTATCACCACCGCTAACGTCCAGCATAATATTCCCAGGCCATTGCTGGACAGGATGGAGCTTATTCATATTTCCGGCTACACCGAGGAAGAAAAGGTGCAGATAGCGCTGCGTCACCTGGTTCCCAAGCAGATTAAGGAGCACGGACTAAACGACCAGTTGGTGCATATGTCTGAAAACACCATTCGCAGGATTATCAGGGAATACACCAGGGAAAGCGGTGTGCGTAGCCTGGAGAGGAATATCGCATCGCTCTGTCGCAAGACAGCCAAACAAATAGTGGCGGGCAAGGCGCAGAAGGTGAAAATCAGCACACAAAACCTGGAGTCATTCCTGGGAACACCCCGTTATCGCTACGGTGTGGCCGAGCAGGATGACCAGGTGGGGGTTGCCACCGGCATGGCCTGGACTGAAGTGGGCGGTGACACACTGGCCATCGAGGTAACGGTTTACAAGGGGAACGGCAAGCTTACCCTCACCGGTAAACTGGGGGACGTGATGAAGGAATCAGCCCAGGCCGGATACAGCTATGTACGCAGCCGGAGTATGGAACTCGGCATCTCCGAGGATGTTTTTGACAAATTCGATATCCACGTGCACATACCCGAGGGAGCCATACCCAAGGACGGTCCCTCCGCCGGTATAACCATGGCCTGTGCCATAGCCTCGGCCCTTACCGGCCGCAAGGTGCGGCATGATGTATCCATGACCGGGGAAATTACCCTCCGGGGCAGGGTCCTTCCAGTGGGCGGCATAAAAGAAAAAGTACTGGCGGCCCACAGGGGTGGTATAAAAACTATCATACTGCCCAATGATAATAAAAAGGATCTGGACGAGATACCGGCCAATGTTAAAAAGAATTTAACTTTTGAACTGGTTGACCACATGGACGATGTGCTGGAAATAGCCTTAATGGAAAAGGAATTTGAGCCGGAGGCTGCCGAATTGGGTGGAACGCCCGCTGTGGTGAATCCAGAGGTGGCCTACCAGCCGGTGGTTCAGGACGGCGGAGGCCGGATCCTTTCCTGAGAACCGCAGAGGAATAGTTGAAGATGAAAATTGCTACCGCTGAATTCGTCAAAACAGCAGTTGATTTAAAAAGTTGCCCGGCCGGAGAGCGACCTGAAATCGCCCTGGCCGGGCGTTCCAATGTGGGGAAATCATCGCTGCTGAACAAGCTGGTCAACAGAAAGAGCCTGGCCCGCACCAGCAATACCCCGGGGCGGACCCAGGGTATTAATTACTTCCTGATAAACGACAGCTTTTACCTGGTGGACCTGCCGGGCTACGGCTATGCCCGGGTTCCTGCCCAAATAAGGGCGAAGTGGGGTCCCATGGTAGAAAATTATCTCAAGGGGCGGACTCAACTACAGGGCGTCATTCAACTGGTAGACATTCGCCACCAGCCCAGCGCACAGGACATCCAGTTGCACCGGTGGCTGAAACATTACGGCATTCCCGCATTGGTGGTGGCCACCAAAAGCGACAAACTTTCCAAAAACCAGGCCGGCAAACAGGTGAAGATTATCAAGACCACTCTTGAACTCGGCCGGGAAGATACCCTGCTGCTTTTTTCCTCCCTTTCCGGGCAGGGCCGGGACGAGATATGGCAGATAATTGAAGTTATGATCGGCGAGCAGCCGGATAGCAACTTACTGGACTGACTGTTTGCATCCTATCTATCATCAGCCTTGCCTAGTATGTTAAGCTTGCTTAGTATGTTAAAGGGGAACCTTTTTTTAGGCATTTTGTCCTCCGGTATGTATTTTACAGTGTCCACAGCCCGGCGGGCAAAAATGCTGTTTACCATGCCCTCATATGTTACTTCCCTGGGAATCTCTCTGGCCCTGGCCAACATTGCCACCCCGCCGTCAAAGGAATCGCTGGTAATCACCGGATTTTCCGGCCACACTTTATCCCTGGCGTATCTTTTAAGCATGATTGAATACAATTTCCGGTCCTTTTTTTCTGCTGCCCCGGTGTGGAGCTTGCCTATTTCTGTATCCGTATGGTATTTAATCCAGATCAGTGCTTTGTAAATGGCGTTGGTGAATTTTTGTAATTCATTGCTGTACTTAGATAAAAATTTTTTATTAACCACACAGATTGCGGCGGGGTATGGGCCTAGCTCCTTGCCGGGAGCGGTGATAACCACTGCTGCACCGCCTTTCTCGGCTGCTGCAGCCAGCGGACCACGTACTAACAAATAATTGCCGATGCCGGCTTTAAGCGCGCCTATTTTTAAATCGTCCGGTATGTTTGTCATCAGGGTCACGTCTTCGTATGGAACCAGCCCCTGGCGTCTCAGTATTTCTTCCAGCACTACCGTCTCTATGCTGTCGGGGGAGCCGCAGATAACAGATTTGTCTTTCATTCCGGCCCATTCAAAATTGTGCCCGGGCTCCGGGGCCAGCAGGTAAGAGTCGTTTATACAGGTGATGGCGGCAAAGCCTGTCGCATCAAAATCATCGTCCAGCCGGCTGGCCCCGGCCCTGACAAAGTCCTCCAGGTCGACCAGGGCCACGTCGGACTTGTCTGCCAGTAAGCTATCCATCGCCTCGTCCCCGGTGTCATACCTTTTGGTTTTAACGGCTATGCCCTCCTGTTTGAAAAATTTCATTTCTCCGGCCAGGTGGAAGGGAAGGTGGTATGCGCCGCCGCCTCCTTCGGCCACCCGAATGGTTACGGTCTTTTCTCCGGCCAGAAACCAGCGGTGGGCCAGCAGGGACAGCGTCGGCAGGACAATAATAAGTAATAAAAGGATTGTCAGGGTTTTAAGAGGTTTCTTCATGGAAACATCCTCCTGTAGTGTATAGAAATCTTGCCAATCCCATACCTGATGCAGTTTGTGCGGTATACCAGGTTTGCTAGGGTAATCATCGGGCTAAATGCGACTGAGAACCGTCAAACTGTATAAAAACTAATTTTTCCAGCAATTTAACCCCTCTTTGTGCTGAATTTGATGTCAAATATACAGCACCTAATCCACCGAAAGACTAAAAACGCTATTTTGCAATGTTTTCCCCGCCGGCTCTTGTTGAATAAGACTTTTCACAGGGGTCTGCCGTTACCGTACGGGGGGGGGCTATTATAATTAATATTTCGGTTTTTAAGTTTAATGACTTGGTATTTAGTAATTAATGTCTGCTGTTTTTAAATTTTGGCTCTGAATGTATGGAGGACGCCGGGGAAGCTGTTGAACAGGTGGCTGCATGCGATTGTATTTCGCGCATTGACAACGGCAATGCAAAGGGATAATATATTTTTGTCATACCGTATAAAGCAGTGATGGGGAGGGCCGGCCTTTCAAGGAGCCCAGAGAGGGAGATCCGCCGCGCTATTAGCAGCGGCAGGCTGAAAGATTTCCCGCCCGGCGGGTTGGACTGTCGCCCCGGAAGCTGCATGGTCGAAGGCAAACGCTGTTAGGCCATAGCCGGGTTTGCCCGTTACAGCTGTTAAAGTGCCGCAATACAAGGCGACAATAAGATTGTTGCCGCTGTTGCGGAATTAAGGTGGTACCGCGGAGAGTAAACTCCTTTCGTCCTTATGTACGGGAGGGGTTTTTTATTTTTCGTAACTACTCAGGAGTCAGAATAAAAGAACCGGTGAAAACAACAGAAGTCAGGAGTCAATATGATAGAACGGTTTATTGTCTTGAAATATTCTAAATTCTGAATACCTGATATAGTAACTATTTTTCATGAATGAGGAGGATGATCATGGTGTCAGGTAATGCTACTCCTAAAACAGATATGGCTCCCGCCTATGATTCCGGGGCGGTGGAGGGAAAGTGGTATAAATACTGGGAGGAAAATAAATTTTTTCATACCGTGGTGAACCCGGAGCAGGAGCCTTTCTGCATTGTAATGCCTCCTCCCAACGTTACCGGCCAACTGCACATGGGGCATGCCCTGGACAACACCATGCAGGATATTCTGACCCGCTGGCGCCGGATGCAGGGTTATAACGCTCTCTGGTTGCCCGGCACCGACCATGCGGGGATTGCCACTCAGGCCAAGGTGGAGGAGCAACTGGCCAAAGAGGGCCTTTTCAGGCAGGACCTGGGCCGGGATAAATTTCTGGAGCGGGTTTGGCAGTGGAAGGAACAGTACGGCGGCAGGATTACCCACCAGCTAAGGCGCCTAGGCTCGTCCTGCGATTGGGACCGGGAGCGTTTCACCATGGATCAGGGCTGTTCGGAGGCCGTGCTGGAGGTGTTTGTACAGCTTTATGAAAAGGGCCTCATTTACCGTGGTCATTACATTACCAACTGGTGCCCCAAATGTCATACCACCATTTCGGATATAGAGGTGGAGCATCTGGATAAACCAGGCCACTTTTATTTTGTAAAATATCCTGTGAAGGACAGCAATGAGTATGTTGCCATAGCCACTACCCGCCCGGAGACCATGCTGGGCGACGTTGCAGTGGCGGTTCACCCGGAGGACGAGCGCTACCGGCATCTGGTAGGAAAAACGCTAATTCTGCCGGTGGTTGACAGGGAAATACCGCTCATCGCCGACGAATACGTGGACCCTGGATTCGGCACCGGCGCAGTCAAGATAACCCCGGCCCACGACCCCAATGACTTTGAGGTAGGCCAGCGCCATAACCTGCCTCAGTTGCAGGTTATCAACAAGGATGCGGTGATGACCGGGGAAGCAGGCAAATACCAGGGGCTGGACCGCTGGGAATGCCGCAAACAACTGGTCAGGGAACTGGATAGTAAAGGCTGCCTGATCAAGGTGGATGATCATACCCACGCCGTAGGTCACTGCTACCGCTGCTCCACGGTTATCGAGCCCATGCTTTCCAAACAGTGGTTCGTGCGTATGAAACCCCTGGCCGAACCGGCCATTGAGGCCGCCAGGGAGGGCAGGTTGCGCTTTGTTCCGGAACGTTTTACCAGGATATATCTCAACTGGATGGAAAATATCAGGGACTGGTGCATATCCAGGCAACTCTGGTGGGGGCACAGAATTCCTGTGTGGTACTGTGGCGACTGTGAGGAAATTATAGTTACCAAAACCCCTCCGTCGAAGTGCACAAAATGCGGCGGCAGCAGGCTGGAGCAGGATCCCGATGTGCTTGACACCTGGTTTTCCTCGGCGCTTTGGCCCTTTTCCACTTTGGGCTGGCCCCGGAAGACGGTGGATTTAGCCTATTACTACCCTACTTCGGTGCTTGTCACCGGCAGGGATATCATATTCTTCTGGGTGGCCAGGATGATCTTCAGTGGTATGGCCTTCATGGATGAGGTGCCTTTCCGGGAGGTTTTCATCCACGGCCTGGTGCTGGACGCCCTGGGGCGGAAAATGAGCAAATCCCTGGGCAACGGGGTGGATCCCATAGATGTTATCGAGAGTCACGGGGCGGACAGCCTGCGCTTTATGCTGATTACCGGAAACACTCCGGGGAACGACCTGCGCTTTCATTTTGAGCGGCTGGAGGGCGCCAGAAATTTTGCCAATAAATTATGGAACGCCTCCCGCTTTACACTGATGAATCTTAATGATTTCACTCCGGGCACGGAGCCGCGCCGGGAGGCGCTGACCCTGGCCGACCGCTGGATTATGAGCAGGTTCCAGGAGGTTGCGGCTGAGGTCACCCGGAACCTGGGCAGATACGAACTGGGTGAGGCTGCCCGGGTGTTGTATGAATTTACCTGGAACGAGTTCTGCGACTGGTATATTGAGCTGGCCAAACCGAGGCTGTACGGTAAGGACCGGGATGACCGCTACACTGCTCAGTATATGCTGGCCCAGACCTTAAAAGGGACGCTGGAGTTGCTGCACCCGTTCATGCCCTTTATTACCGAGGATATCTGGCAGCGTCTGCCCCACCGGGGGCAAACCATCATGAAAGCTACCTGGCCCGTGGCAACCTCTGGGATTGCAGACCAGGAAGCGGAAGACCAGATGGGGATACTAATGGAGATAATCCGTGCGGTCAGGCATATCCGCAGCGAGATGAATGTTCCGCCGGGTAAAAAGGCGGACATAGTGCTGGTGATATCTGAAGCGGAAACCAGGAAACTGGTGGAAAAGTGGGCAAATTATATTGAATTGCTGTCAGCTGGCAGGGTAAGCATACATGTCACACTGCCTGAAGCGCCGGAACAGGCCGCCCAGGCAGTGGCCCGGGGGATGGAGATTTATGTTCCCCTAAAGGGGCTTATAAATATAGACCGGGAAGTTGCCAGGCTGTCCAAGGAATTGGCAACTCTGGAAAAAGACCTGGTCAGGATACAGGGGAAACTCTCTAATCCCGGCTTCCTGGACAAAGCCCCGGAAGAAGTAGTGGCCAAAGAAAAATCCAAGGAATCTGAGTTGGCCGGCAAGAAGAAGGCCATTGAGGAGCGACTGAAGATGCTGGAATCTATTGGGGACATTCCTTCGTGAAATTGTTAAAGGCAAGTATTCAGGAATCAGAAGTCAGGAGTCAGAATGAGAGAACCGGCGAAAATAACAGGAGTCAGGAATACTGAATAGTACGAAGGATCTTGGATACGATGATATTTCCGAAACATGACTACTTTTGCAAGAGGTCCGTAAATTGATGGAAGCATATTCCCGGGGAATTCTGAATTCTGACTACTTGACAGAAGGTGTGTACCCATACCTTAGCGAGGTGAATTGGTTTGAATTTTTCAGAGGCCATAGAATACATGCAGAACCTCACCAAGTTCGGCTTTAATTTCGGGCTGGGGAGAATTACCGAGTTGCTGCGCAGGCTGGACAACCCCCACCTTGATTTGAGGATCATACACATCGGCGGCACTAACGGCAAGGGCTCCACCACCGCCATGCTGGTGGCGATACTACAGCAGGCGGGTTACCGGGCGGGCGCCTTTACCTCTCCCCATCTCCATTCTTATACCGAAAGATACCGTATTAACGGAGCAGAAATTTCCGAAAATGATATGGCCGTGATGATCACCGAACTGCGCCCCCACCTGGAAGCGATGGTCCGGGAAGGGAATGAGCATCCCACCGAGTTCGAAGTGGGCACCGCCCTGGCCTTCCTCTACTTTCAGAGGCAGCGGGTGGATTACCTGGTGCTGGAAGTGGGGCTGGGCGGGGCCATAGACTCCACTAATGTGATTATACCACTGGTGGCGTCTATAACCAATGTGGCCATGGACCACATGGATTACCTGGGAAACACTGTAAAAGAGATCGCTACGGTTAAAGCCGGCATCATAAAGGAAGGGGTGCCCCTCGTTACTGCAGCCGCCGGCGAGGCGCTGGAGGTAATCGAAGGGGTGTGCCGGGAAAAAAATGCTCCCCTGCTGCTGCTGGGTAGGGATGTTATCTGGCGGGAGAGGGAAATTACCGGAAACGGGCAAATAATCGGCATTGACGGAAGGTTAGGAAATTACCGGAATATAACGGTGCCGCTGATGGGCAGGCACCAGCAAATTAACGCCGCCATGGCGGTGGCCCTGGCCGAAGTGCTGGTGGAAACCGGGGCAAAAATTACTGCTGATGATATTGCCGGCGGTATAGCCCGCACAGTCTGGCCAGCCAGGATGGAAATTGTAAGCAGGGACCCTCTGGTTTTAATTGACGGCGCCCATAATATGGATGGGGCGGTGGCCTTGGGCAGAGCTCTGGACGATTATTTTTCCGGCAGAGGGATCATCATGGTGCTGGGGATGCTGGGAGACAAGGAGCGCTCCAGGGTGGTGGCGGAACTGGCGCCCCGGGCCAGAGCCGTGGTAATCACCCGGCCCAACAGCCCCAGAGCAGGCAACTGGCAGAGCATGGCTGGAGAGGCCGGCAAATATGTTGAAAAAGTGCTGACTGTGGAGGATATCTCCAGGGCGGTAAGGGCGGCTCTGGAACTGGCCGCCCCAGGGGACATGGTCTGCATAACCGGATCACTGTACATGGTGGCCGAGGCCAGAGGGATGTTTATGTAAAAGCTTGTCATAACCGAAGGCTGGATGTTAAACTGGGAATATAAGCGAGCCTTGGGTTCGGAAGGGGTTATTCCCCTGCCGAACATACGTTGGGGACATTCCTCCGGCTTCAAAGCCAATCCCCAAACAGAGGTGTGTCCCCTGACCGATTTAGAAGTGTGTCCCCTTTCCTTAAAAGCGAACTTAGTTTGAGCTGTACAGCCTGTTAATCCCCGGCCTTCGAGGACGGACGGGGTCTTACAGGCTGTTAGCGAGATAATGCGGGTATTGGTTTTTCCTGGCGAGGGAAAGATAATTTTTAGAGCCTGTGGGTGAAATAATGGTTAAATCGTTTAAAAATCCGAAAAGTCCATGGGTGCTGTTGCTGCTGCTTATTGCCGGCGCCCTGGCCGGAAGCGCCCTGGCGGAGGTTTTGGCGCCGGTTCTGCCGCTAATCAAGGCAACCAAAAGTTTCGGCTTGTTTCCCACCACGCTGGACCTGCATTTTTTAAAAATCACCTTTGGTATCAACATATCCCTGGGGCCTTTAACGGTCCTGGGTATGATTGCAGGCTATTGGGTTTACAGAAGAATTTAGCCGTGGGAGTTGATCTGTCTTTGCTGCCTATATATCTGGCTTCCACCTCGCCCCGCCGCAGGGAGCTGATGGAGCAGCTGGGACTGTGTTTTGACATTATTTCCCGGCCGGTGGACGAAACCGTAGCCGAAAATATGGAGCCAGCCGGGTTGGTGGAGGCCCTTTCCGCCAGGAAGGCCCTGGCGGTGTCCCGGGAATTGAGCCAGGGGCTGGTTATAGGCTCCGACACGGTGGTGGTCTGGCGGGGAAAAATAATGGGGAAGCCATCGGATGAGACGGATGCGCTGCGTATGCTGCGGTGTCTTCAGGGAAGCGAACATTACGTATATTCCGGCCTGGCCGTGGTTAATGCCACAGACGGCAGGATGGTCTGCACCCATGAGCGCACGAGAGTTATTTTTCGTCCGGCCGGGGATGAAGAATTGAAACTGTACATTAACTCAGGTGAGCCGATGGACAAGGCCGGAGCCTATGCTATACAAGGTCTGGGAGCTGTATTTGTGTCCGGCATAGAGGGATGTTATGCCAACGTTGTAGGGCTACCACTTTTTAAACTTGCTACCGTTTTTAAGTGTTTTGGCGTTAATGTATTGGAAAGCGATTAAATTGATTGAAGTCAGGATGGACAGGCGTTCGTTTTCCGGCAAAGGAGATATGCCGTGTTGTACCATACTGCCATCAAGGATTTACCGGAAGGACAGAGGCCCAGGGAGAGATTAATTAGGGAAGGTCCGGGTATGCTGGCTGACAGTGAATTGCTTGCTATCCTGCTGCGTACAGGAACAGCCGAGGCCAGTGCGCTGGATCTGGCCATACATCTGATCAGCCATTTCGGAGGGATCAGGGCACTGGTGCAGGCCGCCCCGGAAGAACTTTCCGCCGTAAGGGGCATCGGGCTGGCCAAAGCCGCTCAGGTAAAGGCTGCTCTGGAACTGGGCCGGAGGGTTGCCGCCGTCCAGATTGAAGATCGCCCCTACATCAGATGTCCGGAGGACGCCGCCTTCCTGGTAATGGAAGAAATGCGTCACCTTGACAGGGAATATTTTAGCGCCCTGCTGTTAAACACCAAAAACCAGGTGGTGGCAAGGGAAACCGTTTCCATAGGTACTTTGAATTCTTCGGCGGTACATCCCAGGGAATTATTCAAAGGAGCTATCCGGCGCAGTGCGGCGGCGATAATACTGGTGCACAATCATCCCAGCGGGGATCCCACACCCAGCAAGGAAGATATGGATGTAACCAGGCGCCTGCAGGAGGCCGGGGAAATTGTAGGCATTGAAATATTAGATCACATAGTAATAGGGGATAATAAATTTACCAGTTTTAAAGCCAAGGGTATGTTGTGAACCTATAAAAGAAAGGGGCCGGGAGATGCGCATAGGGCTGTTCTCCAAGGATATGGGAATAGATTTGGGTACCGCAAATTCACTGGTGTATGTAAAAGGGAAGGGCATCGTGCTGCGTGAGCCGTCTGTGGTGGCCATCCAGCGGGACAGCGGCCAGGTCCTGGCGGTGGGCGAGGAAGCCAAGCAGATGATTGGCCGGACACCGGGGAATATTGTGGCCATCAGGCCGATGAAAGACGGCGTAATAGCTGATTTTGACGTTACCCAGAGCATGATTAAATATTTTATCAGCAAGGCCCTGAGGGGCAGGACGTTTCTGGTGCACCCCCGGGTGGTTGTATCGGTTCCCTCCGGTGTTACCGCAGTGGAGGAGCGGGCTGTCAGAGAGGCCGCCATTCAGGCCGGGGCCAGGGAGGCCTACCTTATTGAAGAGCCCATGGCTGCGGCTATCGGCGCCGGCCTGCCGGTGCACGAGCCCACTGGAAATATGGTGGTGGATATAGGCGGCGGCACAACGGAGGTGGCGGTTATTTCCCTGGGCGGCATAGTAACCAGCCGTTCCATTCGTATTGCCGGGGATGAAATGGACGATGCCATCATCCAGCATGTTAAGAAGGCATATAATTTAATGATTGGGGAGAGAACCTCGGAAGAAATAAAAATTGAAATAGGTACTGCCTATCCCAAGCATACTTCTGCTGTTTACGACATCCGGGGACGGGATTTGATCAGCGGCCTCCCCAAAACGGTTAATATCACCTCGGAGGAAATACAAAAGGCTCTTTCCGAGCCGGTCAGCTCCATATTGGATGCCATTAAGGCTACCCTGGAGCAGACGCCGCCGGAGCTTGCGGCCGACATAATGGACCGGGGAATTGTAATGGCCGGGGGCGGCTCCCTGTTAAAGGGGCTTGACCATCTGGTAAGCGAGCAGACGGGGATGCCGGTACACCTCTCCGACGAACCGCTACTGGCGGTAGCTTACGGTACCGGAAGGGTTCTGGAGAATATAGAGATACTGCGCAGGGTGCTTATTCAGCCCAAAAAACTGGCCTAAACGGAAGCTCCCATACCCGCTCTCCACCTTATGTTTTTAGGTAAATGCAGGCGATTTTTCAGTAATCAGTTATATCAATTTGTTAGTCAATGACGGGGAACCCCCTGCTATGAAGTATATATTGGTTATTACGTAAACAATTATCTGGTGCATTCATTGTACGGGAGTTATAAAATATATGAGTAATACTTTATACCGAACCGTTAACCGGAGGTGAGGGGAGTGCCCCGCAGGGCTACCTATAAAAAGGCTTTTTACCTGGCCGTGCTGGTAGCAGCTTCGCTGGCACTGGTTAAATATACCGCCTTTGGCAGGCTTTCCGTTTCACCTGCGGAGGCGGCACTCAGGGATGTACTATCACCCGTTCAGGGTCTGGCCACTCAGGTGGGGCACCGCATAAAAGGGCTGGTGTCCTTTCCTTTTGATGTGGTGGGCATGAATAGCCGCAATCAGGAACTCAGTAAAAGGCTCAAGAATGTTGAGGGTCAACTAAGGCAGATGGAAGAATACCATCAGGAAAATGAAAGGCTGAAAAAACAACTTAATTTTAAATCCGATATCGCCAGATCCATGGGACTGGAACTTAAAAGCGCAGCCGTCATAGGCAGGGATCCTGGAAACTGGTTTGGCATGATTACAATAAACAAAGGATCTGCTGATGGCATCCGCAAAGATATGACTGTTTTAACAGCGGAAGGGCTTGTGGGCAGAGTAACCTCGGTCAGCAGCGCTACTGCGGAAGTCCTATTGATTACCGATCCTCGCAGCGGGGTGGGAACCCTGATACAGGAAAACCGAACCCCGGGTTTAGTCGAGGGGATTGCCACTGCCTCGGGACAGCTACAGATGGTGCACATTCCGGTGGGAGCCAAGGTTGAAAAGGGACAGACTGTGGTTACCTCTGGTCTGGGTAGTCTTTATCAGAAGGGTATACCTATTGGTACTGTGGTTTCAGTGGGCCGGGAAAACACCGGGCTTTTTAACAGTGCTTCAGTTACTCCATTTGTGGATTTCGACAGGCTAGAGGAAGTAATGTTAATTGTCGGGGCAAAATCATCAGAAACAAATATAAGCCTTGACAATATTCCACCCCCGTGGGGAACTGCCAAGCCTGATGCAAGTTCCCCGGACACTATCCATGCCGGTGATCTCCCGGTAAATGGTAAACCGGAGCAAAGCAGTCATGAACTTCCGCCCGTCAACGGCGTGAGCGGTAACAGCGGTTCCGGGCGGCAGAGCATACGGATAAAGGAATATTCTTCGTCCGGAAGTACTTTACCGGCATCACCAGCAGGAAACCAGACCGGAAAAGTTTCCCCGTCTGGAAGTGCCACTTCGGCCCCGTCTGGAAGTGCCACTTCGGCCCCGTCTGGTACGGTGGTTCCTCCCGCTGCTCAGACCGGACCACCTGTGCATAACCAAAGCGGACCGGGTACCGGTGGCTAGAAAAATTTATTACCTTACAGGTTTTATGTATCGATTTAGGAAGGTTTCGGTGTTCTGGGACTGTAACCGCACTGGGGGTATTACTTATGCGCCTGTTAATAATGCTGGCCTTTGTCCTTGTTTCCCTGATATTGCAGTCCACTTTTCTGAATTCCTTTCAGGTTTTTGGCGTGAAACCTGATCTGGTATTGCTCCTGGTTGTTTACAACGCCTTTATGAAAGGCCACCGGGAGGGTGCCTTCGTAGGTTTTTGCGCTGGTTTGATGCAGGATATTTTTACCGGCGGATATATTGGTTTAAATGCCTTAAGTTATATGACCGTGGGCTATCTTATCGGTATGACCGAATCAAAGCTTTATAAGGAAAGTACTCTTATTATGATGGCCCTGGCCTGGCTGGCTTCCGCAGGGGAGCAGTTGCTGTATTATCTGGTAATGAGTTATTCCGGAGTGGCTATGTCACCCCTGGTAGTCCTTGGCAGGATAATATTGCCTACTGCCACATACACAGTCCTGTTAGTTCCCCTTACCTATAAAAGATTCCAAAAATCAAGTCAAGACGGCTTGCTGCGTGGGCGCGAGGTGTAAAATAAAAGAGGTGCGGCAGTGGAGCGCAAAGCTTTTGAAAAAAAATCTAAAATTTTTGTTTACCTGATGGCAGGCCTCTTTGTATTACTTGTCTGCCGGCTAGCCTATATGCAGGTTTTGGAAGTCGACAGGTATCGTACTCTCGCCACCCGAAATCACCAGCGGTTAATACCTGTGGAAGCGCCGAGGGGTGAAATACTAGACCGTAACGGCGTGCGTATAGTATCCAACAAGCCTGTTTATACAGTTTCCCTGGTTTACCTGGGGTTAAAGGACAACGAAAGCGTGATTAACAAACTAGCCGAATTGTTGTCACTGGAAGCATCGTTCAAGGGCCAGACGGCAAATCAGATAAAGGAAGATATCCAGAAAAAATCAAAAAATCACCCGCGGCTTTACGAGCCTGTCAAGGTGGCCGTTAATGTGTCCCAGCAAACGGTTAACCGCATTGAGGAACAGCGTTTGGAACTTCCCGGGGTGTCTATTGACGTGGAACCGGTAAGAGATTATCCTTTTAAAGACCTTATGGGGGAAGTGCTTGGCTATGTTCGTGAAATCAGCGCAGATGAACTGGAAAATCAGCAAAAGAAGATTGACTCAGGCGAGTTATCCGACAACAGTCATCAGTACAACATGGGTGATGTGATAGGGCAGGACGGCCTTGAAAAAAGTTACGAAGATCAACTTCGCGGCCAGAAGGGAGCCCGCTTGGTGGAAGTTGATGCCCAGGCCAGGCCGGTCAGAGACCTGGGCATCAAAGAGCCTACGCCTGGAAACAATCTTGTAATGACAGTAGACTACAGGTTGCAGAAAGTGGCCCAGGATGCCGTAGCCTCCGCACTGGCTAAATCCAAGCCGCCTCCGGGCAAAATTCCCAGCGGGGCAGCAGTGGTGGAGGATTTGAGGACAGGTAAGATTTTAGCTATGGTCACCCTTCCGTCCTATGACCTTAATGTCTGGTCGGGGGATATCACGGTGGCGCAATACAATGCTCTGGCCAGCAGCGGAGCTTTGCGGAACCATGCCATTCAGTCGATTTTTGCTCCCGGTTCCACATTTAAAATGACAACGTCCACTGCCTTACTGGAAAAGCATATGCTTACACCGGACACCTATATAAATGATCCGGGTTACTATAAAACCAAGTTGGACGACAAACTAGGCGGTCACGGCCGGGTCAACATAATAAGGGCGATTCAAGTATCCTGCGACACTTTTTTCTATATATTTGGAGATAAAATCGGTCCCGGGCCAATGGGTCACTTTGCCAGTGAATACGGTTTGGGTCAGCTCACAGGTATTGACCTTCCCAATGAGGAAGCGGGCCGCGTCGCCTCGCCGGAACTGAAGAAAAAACTATGGAAAAACAACGCATGGGAATCACAGTGGCACTGGTATGACAGTAGTGACATGGCAATAGGTCAACAGGAGACCAAAGTCACTGCGATGCAGCTGGCGAATTATGTATCCACTATTGCTAACAAGGGCACGTTGTACAGACCTTACCTGGTTGACAAGGTTGTATCGCCTGACGGTTCGGTGCTCTTGCAGAATTCTCCGGAGGTTGTAAGAAAAACGGACGTATCCCAAAATACGTTTAATTTGCTGGCGGAAGGTATGCATGATGTTACCATGGGTGACGGAACGGCTACGGTAGTTTTTGCCGGCGCCCCATATAGTGCCGGAGCCAAGACGGGAACGGCGGAGGTGGGCGAAGGTACGAAGAAAGCTGCTTCTACTTCGTTGTTTGTCGCCTTTGCCCCTTATGAAAAACCAGAGGTGGCCGTTTCAGTCATCATTGAGCACGGTGGTTATGGTGCTACTGTTGCCGGCCCGGTGGCCAGGCAGATATTTGATACCTACTTTAACCTTAACAAAATACCCGTTCCGGGCAGCGATGAGGAAAACAATACTGGCGAACCGGGAGCGGGCGCTCCCGCTGGTGCCGTTCAGACGCCCGGTGTGGAAAAAAGCCAGTCTAAACAAAGCGGGGGTCCAGCAGTGCCACGTTCTCCCGGGAATGTCCAGCCTCAGGGTAGTCAGCCGGGTGCTGTGCCCGGAGCTTCTCAGACTACGGGCGGCACGGCTCCCAGGGGTGAGCAGTCCGGCCAGGCTGGAGTCGTGGTGCCTCCTTCGACCTCTCCACCGTCACCCGGTCAGAACACCGGCAATACCGGTAATACCGGTCCACCGGGCAACGCCGGGGGTGGCCAGGCCGCCGACGGCGAAAAAGGTACAGGTACGCCCAGCGGTAGCACCGGGCAAAAACCTCAGGGTTCCCCATCAGGCTAATGTTTTTCTAGTCGTGAGATTCCAATGCCCGGCCTGGGGTGTTGGCCAGATAGTAAAAGCATTAACTGTGTTTCCGGTGGTGTTTTCCTAAAATAGTGTTTATAGTGTTTATAAAGATGAAATTTGCAACAGGATAACGAAAGCCTGCGGAAAGTGGAAAGATATTCCGCTGGTTTTTTCTTTTTTTTCTTTACATCATTAGCAGGATTTGGTTATTGGATTGTAGAAAATTTAATCTTGCAGGGGAGGGAGATCGTCCTTGGAAAACTCATATAAAAATCAGGACCGTAACTCCAACGGTGTTGAAGAAACCGCGGGGGAGGAAAATACCATACTGATCAAAAGGACCCTGCGCTCCGGTCAAAGGCTTCACTATGACGGTAATGTAGTTGTCATGGGCGATGTTAACCCGGGGGCTGAGATAGTGGCTTCGGGTAATATAATAGTAATGGGACAATTGCGCGGCGTAGTCCACGCGGGAGCGGGCGGAAATGAAAAAGCCATCATTATGTCTTTTAGATTGGCTCCTACCCAGTTAAGGATCGCCAATCATATTACCAGGCCGCCCGATGGTGATATCCAGGATACTGACCGCCCGGAAATTGCCAGTATAAAAAACGGCGTGGTTACTATTGAATTGTTTAATGCCAGTATCGACCGGCAGCACAGGTAACAGACATATTATCAAATGCACAGCAGGTTAAGGGAGGACAAAATGATGAGTGAAGTAATTGTTGTTACTTCAGGCAAGGGTGGTGTAGGCAAAACCACCACCACCGCAAATCTCGGCACGGGCCTGGCTGCCGCCGGACACAAAGTGGTACTGGTGGATGCCGATATCGGTTTGCGCAACCTGGACGTGGTATTGGGATTGGAGAACAGAATTGTATATGACATAACCAATGTGACTGATAAGCAAATCCCATATAGAAAGGCTATCATCAAGGACAAGCGTTACGAAGGCCTATTTTTGCTTCCGGCTGCCCAGACCAAGGACAAAACGGCGGTCAGCACGGATCAGATGAAGGAATTGTGCGAAGACTTAAGACAGGAATTTGAGTACGTCATTATAGACTGCCCGGCGGGCATTGAGCAGGGCTTTAAAAATGCCATTGCCGGAGCTGATAGGGCTATCGTGGTAACTACCCCGGAGGTATCGGCGGTGCGGGATGCCGACCGGATTATCGGTTTGCTGGAAGCTAATGAGCTTAGGGACCCGAAACTGATTGTTAATCGTCTCCGCTACAACATGGTTAAAGCTGGCGACATGATGAGCATAGATGATATTTTAGACATTCTCGCCGTTGAGCTGCTGGGTGTAGTGCCGGAAGACGAAATGGTGGTGATCACCACCAACCGTGGGGAAACTGTGGTACAGGACGATAAGTCCCGCTCCGGCCAGGCTTACAGGAACATAGTCCGGCGTATTAAGGGTGAGCAAGTTTCCCTGATGGATTTACAAGAAGGCGGCATATTGAAAAAGTTGCGAAAATTCATGGGCATGAAATAATAAAAAGGGGGGGAACACGATGCTGGAGTTTATATCAAGAATATTCGGCAAGGATAGCTCTCCCAGTAAGAACGTGGCCAAGGAAAGGCTGCGGCTGGTGTTGGTGCATGACCGGACGGATATTTCTCCTCAACTCATGCAGGATTTAAAATCAGATTTGATAAAGGTCATTTCAAACTACATGGAAATTGATGAAGCCGCCCTGGAAGTAAGCCTGGACAGCAATGAAAACCAGATAGCCCTGGTGGCCAATATTCCCGTCAAGGGTATGAAACGCTCAGGGAAAGTTGCACCCACCGGTGCCTGATACATAATAACACAGTACGGATGTAGTGACATTTTTGCCAGCTCCTTCGGGAGCTTTTGTGAACCACCCCTTCCTTCGCTTAACGCTTAGGAAGGGGTTTTCTTCTTGTTTATCTGTCGCCCATTTACAATGCCATTCGATCAACCCTGACCGGCCATTTTCTTCTGTAGAAAGCCCGGGGCCACCAGCGGGAAAAGGGCTACCGAAACTACGTCTTCCGGTTTTTGAATAAAATCGCCACCTAATTCCCGGGCCTTGGGCAGTTCGGGCTCAATAAGATCTGCCGGGCGGACAGTAATTGGTTTTTCATCCCCGATTATTTTCTTGCGAACATCTTCATTTACCAGCGCGGGCGGCCTGCCGTATAAGCCGCGAACATAGTTTTTCACCTCATCAGTGGCCACCGCGTAGCGTGAGCCCAAGATAACATTTATGGCAGCCTGAGTTCCTACGATCTGGCTGGAGGGAGTGACCAGGGGCGGGTAGCCGAAGTCTTCCCTTACTCTGGGCACCTCGGCCAGCACTTGGGGAAGCTTGTCAATGGCATTCTGTTCTTTCAATTGATTCACGAAATTTGAAATCATCCCGCCGGGAACCTGGTAAATCAGAACGTTTGTGTCAACGCTGGTGGAGGAACTGTCAAACTGTGCGTAATTCTTTCTGATTTCTTTGAAGTATTCAGCAATTTCCGTCAGCTTTGATAGGTCCAGGCCCGTATCGCGATCACTGCCCTGCAGGGTAGCCACCATTGATTCAATAGCCGGCTGAGAGGTCTGCAGAGCCATGGTGGAAATAGCGCAGTCGATTACATCCACCCCTGCCTCAATGGCTTTCTGATAGGCCATGGAAGCCATGCCACTGGTGTAATGACAATGAAGTTGTACCGGGATATCCAGGTTTTCTTTCCAGCCCTTGATTATGTCGTAAGCATTATTCGGGGTTAGAATGCCGGCCATATCCTTCAGGCATATTGAATCTGCGCCCAGTTCCTGCAGTTCTTTTGCCATATTCATATAAAAACTGTAGTTGTGAACCGGGCTGATGGTGTAAACCACCGTCGCCTGTACGTGTCCTCCTTCATGTTTGGTGGTCCTGATGGCCCTTTCCATGTTCCTGACGTCATTGAGTGCATCAAATATCCTGAAAATATCCATACCGTTCCGGACGGCATATTTTATGAACTCATCCAGCACATCGTCGGCATAATGCTTGTAGCCAACAACATTCTGACCGCGGAGAAGCATCTGCAGCTTGGTTTTTTTAAAAGCACTTTTAAAAGCCCTCAATCTTTCCCATGGGTCCTCGTCCAGGAAGCGCATACACGAATCAAAGGTTGCCCCACCCCATACCTCTACGGAGTGAAATCCTATATCATCAATTTTTTCGGCAATCGGCAGCATATCAACCAGTTTCATTCTTGTCGCCAGAAGGGACTGGTGCCCGTCACGCAACGTCGTGTCAGTAATTTTAACTTGTTTTATCCCCATTAATTCTACCCCCAGGTTATTTTTTAGGATACTGAAAAAATTATAATATTTACGAGATGGGGTGTTCCGGTAAGGTACCCCATCTCGTAAATTTCGGTTAACAAACCTTTAATGTTCAGCGCAAATCTTGAAAAACATATTCGTGTGTGAAAGAGAAAATGTAAATACTTTACATATATAATTCAAACCTTTTAATGAGGGAATCATATTCTTCTTTAATCTTGCCTGGCAACCTGTCAAATTTTTCAAGAAAATCCGCCAGACCCCTGACCTCCTCTTTCCATGACTCCCTATCGACACTTAGCAAGGTTTCCACCGTGTTCCGGGAAACGCCCTCCAAACCGCTTATATCAATGTCATCAACTTCAGGTAAATAACCAATAGGAGTTTCTACAGCACCTACTTCGCCATTGCAGCGGGAAAGTATCCAATTCAACACGCGGAGGTTATCGCCGTACCCAGGCCAGAGAAATTCTCCCTTTTCACCGGTCCTAAACCAGTTTACATTGAATATCTTCGGAGGGTTGGGAATCTTTTTGACCATCTTTAGCCAGTGGTCAAAATAATCTCCCATATTGTAGCCGCAGAAAGGAAGCATGGCCATGGGGTCACGCCTGACAACCCCTACAGCGCCGGTTGCAGCCGCAGTGGTCTCTGAGGCCATTGTGGCGCCGACGAAGACACCGTGTTCCCAGTTGAAGGACTGGTATACAAGTGGGGCAGTCCTGGCGCGGCGGCCACCAAACAAAATTGCACTTATAGGTACACCTTTGGGGTTTTCCCATGCGGGGGATATTGAGGGACACTGGCGGGCCGGCGCAGTAAACCGGGAGTTCGGGTGAGCGCCATTTTTACCGTTTCCGGGGGTCCAGGGATTACCCATCCAATCGGTAGCGTGCTCAGGAGGTTCAATGCCCATACCTTCCCACCATACGGTTTTCTCGGGCGTTAAAACCACATTTGTAAATATGGTGTTTTTTATTGTGGTAAGCATGGCATTCGGGTTGGATTTCATACTTGTACCCGGCATCACGCCAAAAAAGCCTGCCTCGGGATTTACTGCCCACAGTCTTCCGTCTTCACCTACCCGCATCCAGGCAATATCATCTCCAACAGTCCATACCTTGTAACCTGACAGAGACTTTGGAGGAACCAGCATAGCCAGGTTGGTCTTTCCGCATGCGCTCGGGAATGCAGCGGCAATATATGAAACTTCCCCTTTGGGGTTTTCTATACCCAATATAAGCATGTGTTCTGCCATCCAGCCTTCCTGCCTGCCCATGTAGCTTGCCAGACGCAGCGAGAAACACTTTTTACCCAAAAGAACGTTTCCGCCGTACCCGGAACCAATGCTCCATATGGCATTATCTTCCGGAAAATGGCAGATAAAGCGCTTTTCTGGATCCAGTTCGCCTTTCGAATGCAAGCCTTTGACAAAGTGATCTGAATCCGCAAGGTAGTCCATAGCGACTTTTCCCATTCTGGTCATAATTCGCATATTAAGAACAACATAAATACTATCGGTAAGCTCTATTCCCACTTTACTGAAACCGGAAGCCGCGGGCCCCATCAGATAAGGTATCACATACATTGTTCTACCCTTCATGGAACCATCAAATAATTTACCCAGCTTTTCATAAGCCTCAGATGGAGCCATCCAGTTATTGGTCGGACCTGCATCCTCTTTTTTTGATGTGCAAATAAAGGTCAGATGCTCAACCCGGGCAACATCATTAATCGCTGTCCTATGATAAAGACCCCCTGGATATTTTTCTTGATCTAACTCGATCAATTCTCCTGTCTTCAGAGCTTGTTTTGTTAATCCTTTTCTTTCTTCCTCAGAGCCGTTTAACCAGACAATATTGTCCGGTTTGGTAAGTTTGGCCATTTCTTCAACCCATTGTTCTACCGCTCTGTTTGAATTCATTTGAGCACCACCTTAAATCATATATTCACTTAATAATATAATATAATATAGATTAGATTTGCTATTGCAACAAGAAAACCTGAAGTATACATAATATTTATAAAATGCAAAAGCATATATTGAACATGAATGCATAATACAATTCATACACAAAAAACAGTATGGTATGTGTGCAAGATGTTATTTTTTTATAGGGATATGTGTATACATAATAAAAACTAACGACTGAATATAATATCCATGTATACGATATACATGGATATTTAACAAGTACCATCAACTAATTTCAAATAATCACACTATGTATTATAAAAACAATATTAGGGCTTTGTCTTGCATAGGCTAGAAATACTATATAATATTTTATCTATATTTTTACATGATTATTCAACCGTTTCTGCTACAACATGGTTAAAGCCAGCGACATGATGAGCATAGATGATATTTTAGACATTCTCGCCGCTGAGCCGATGGGCGTAGTTCCTGAAGATGAGATGGTGGTAATTACCACCAACCGCAGGGAAACAGTTGTACGGGATGACAAGTTCCGATCCGGCCAGGGTGATTGTTTAGAATATTGTGAAAAATCTGCATAAAAGGCTTTACTCCGTGAAAAATTGGGTGTAAAATATTCATTAAATTTGCAGAATTTTAATGAATATACACGAAATGTGTCGAGGGCAAACCTGTACGAAAGACAGGGACGCAAAGCTGTGGGTCTAAGGTAGCAATACTATGATCGCCAAGCTGCAAGCACTCTGGGTTTTTTGCAAAAGTGTGTAGCAGCTACACACTTTTTTTGTTTGAGAGAAGGAAAGGTGAAGCTAAAGGTTATATATTTGCTTGAGAGGGGGTGAAAACATGGCGGAAAGTCAAGTAGTTATCTTTTATTTGGCTGGAGTTCGCTACGGTATTGATATCCTGCAGGTTCAAGAGATTATACGTATGGTCGGGATAACCCCGGTGGCCGAAACAAGCATAGCTGTGGAAGGAGTTATCAACCTGCGTGGCCAGATTATACCGATTATTAATCTATCCCGGCGACTAGGTCTACCTGAGAAAGAAAAAGATCAGAATACCCGTGTTATTGTAGTAGTATCAAACGAGAAAAAAGTTGGCCTTATTGTAGATCTGGTATTGGAGGTTGGCACCTACACCAGCGACGAGATAGAAGATTCTTCAGTTGTTGGTAGCAACGTAACTTTCCTGAAGGGTATTGTGAAAAAGAAAGAAAACTTATGGCTGGTATTGAACTTATCCGAAGTAGCTTAATAATATTTTAATTGTTCATGAAGAATCCTGAGGAGTGACGATATGAAGTTCAATATTATGGGAAAAATCCTAATGGGTTTTGGGATGGTTTTATTATTAATGCTCGGCACTTGTTTGTATTTTATTTCCGGAATGAAAGCTATAGATGCTGAATACGGTGTACTTATAGACAAAAGAGCTTCTGGTTACGCTTTGTCAGAAGCGATTATTGGTGATTATTCTAAGGCGGGGGCCTACTTAAGAGCGTTTATAATAGATGGAGACCAGGACTATATAACTAAGACGCAAAAAGCCGTTAGCGATGGAGATGAAAAACTTAGAAGAATCAGCTCATTGGTGACAACCGATGAGGGAAAACAATTATATGGAGACATTCAAAATAACGCTGATGCTTTCAAGAATTATTCTGAACAAATAACTACCCTGGTTAAGGCACGCGAGGCAGCCTCGGGGGCTTACCGTACAGTAGCAGAAAAGCAATTGATGGACTACTTCAAAGCTAAAAAAGGAATTATTACCGGATTAAATAACGCAACTGCTGCCTTTGCAGAGCGTCAATCAAAGCTTTTAGATGCCGGTAAAGAACAAAGTTTAGCTAACGCAAATAAAATTATCAGGTTTTCAATGATTAGCGCAGTTATTATAATAATTCTTGGTTTATTAATTGCAATTTTTATTGCCCGCATGATTGCAAACCCTGTCCGCCTGGTTGATGTTGAGGCAGCTAAAATTGCTGCCGGTGACCTTACAGGTAAAGAAATCACAGTAAAGTCAAAAGATGAGGCTGGTCATCTTGCTGAATCTTTCAATAATATGTTGAATAACCTCAAAGATATTACGGGCCAGCTTCAAGAAAAGTCGCGGAGTGTTGCCTCATCTGCGGCAGAAATATCTGCCAGTGCTGAAAATGTATCGGCAGCGGCTAGCGAGACTGCCTCCACTATCGGCGAAGTAGCATCCACAGTGGAGCAGGTTACCGTTAACGCCCAGCGTATCGCCGACGCCTCTGCCCAGGCTGCTGCCTATGCCAAGGAAGGAAATGGAGGCCTTAAGAACGTCGTTTCACAAATGGATGCTATTCAAGAGTCGGCGTCTGCCAGCGGGAAAGTTGTCAGCGGTTTGAGTGAATCTGCCGGCAAGATTACACAGATTGTTGAGCTTATCACCAGCATTGCAGACCAGACCAATCTACTGGCCTTGAATGCGGCAATAGAGTCGGCCCGTGCAGGTGAACATGGCCGGGGTTTTGCAGTGGTGGCCGAAGAAGTGAGGAAATTGGCCGAACAGTCTGCCGGGGCGGCCAAGGAAATCTACACTCTCATAACCTCTATCCAGCATGAATCTCAAGAGGCTGTTGAAAGCATGAAGCAAAGTGAAACCCAGGTGGAAACCGGGGCACAGGTGGTACGGGAAGTAAGAGCATCCATAGAAAAGATCATTAACGCTGTCCAGGGTCTGGCGGAAGATATACAGTCAGTTGCAGCGGCGACCGAGCAGATGAATTCAGGGGTGCAAAATGTGGCTGCGGCAGCCGAAGAACAGACGGCTACTATGGAGGAGGTTGCCTCCACTACGCAGAGTCTGGCTGGATTGTCGGAAGAATTGGATGAACTATCCAAACGTTTTAAGCGAGCTTAGATTGTGGTAATTATTGCTATTTTTATTATTATGGCTGGTAAAGCGCGGAGTTGCTTTTTGGTGTCTCCTGTGAAACAGGAGTAATATGCTACCGGAGGAATTAAGTCACCCTCGAAAAGACACAAAAAGAGTTATATAATAAATGGTGTTTAATGTGTAAAGACAGGAAGGACGAAAACAGGTGCTGAGAAGGATAGTAAAAAACATCGATTATACTATAGGCATATCGTCTTTAATAATAATGGTTTTCAGCCTTATTGTCATTGGCAGCGCCACCCTGGAATTTACCGATGCCTCTTCTGCCAAGCTGATAGATTTGAACATATTTCTCCGTTTGCTAAAGCTGGACTATAGCTTTGTAGTAAAGCAGGTTGCCTGGATTGCCTTGGGGATAATTGCCTTGGCAGCTATCCTTTACATTGATTATGAAGATATGGGAAAATATTCAAAACAGCTGTATATATTAAATCTGATTATGCTGCTGGCGGTAACATACATGGGCAAGACTGCTCTGGGCGCCCAGCGCTGGATTCCCATAGGCCCTTTCCAGCTTCAGCCATCAGAGTTTTCAAAGCTTATTATTATCATCACCTTTGCTGACTTTTTGGTTAAAAGGGAAGGAAAGCTAAACCGTCTGAGAGATCTTATCCCCTGCTTTATTTTCGTGGGGGTGCCTATGCTGTTGATATTAAAGCAGCCGGACCTGGGTACTTCTCTGGTGTTTATTGCCATAACCTTTGGCATGCTTTTCGCCGCAGGCGCGCGCCCGTCGCTGCTGGCCGGCCTGATAGCCCTGGGCTTGTTGATGGCGGTAACTCTTTATGGAGTCCATGACTACTATCACAAGCCCGATATTGCCCTGGAAGAGCGCATGACCGAGGTTAAGAATGCCATTAGCGGAAATACTTTGTATCTTGAAAATGATCAGGCCATAGTAAACGACTTAAAAGCGCATAAATTGACTACCAGCAAGAAGGATTTGCAAACCTATTATAAAATTATTTCCCAGGAACATGAAATGGTTCACCGAAAACACGCTAGATTTCACAAACTCACCCTTAAGGAATACCAGATGACCAGATTGACAATATTTATGGACCCGGAGAGCGATCTGCTGGGGGCCGGTTATCACGTTTGGCAGTCCAGGATTGCTCTTGGCTCGGGGGGCGTCTGGGGCAAAGGCCTGCTGGGGGGTACCCAGAGTCACTATACCTTTTTACCCATACGCCATACTGACTTTATCTTTTCCGTGCTGGGCGAGGAGTTTGGCTTCGTGGGGGCGCTTGTGCTGCTGGGACTGTATTTTGTACTGCTTTACCGCGGCGTTCAGGTAGCGGTTATGGCCAGGGACAATTACGGCAGGCTGCTGGCCATGGGTGTGGTGTCGATGTTTGCCTTTCATATATTGGTCAACATTGGTATGACTGCCGGGGTGATGCCCGTTACTGGCATACCCTTACCCCTTTTCAGTTATGGGGGTAGTAACATGCTTATGAATCTCACCGCCATAGGCGTGTTGATGAATGTATATGTGAGGAGACAAAAGCTTATATTTTAGTAAACTTCAGGAATCAGCATGAGAGGACTGTTTATCGTCTCGAGGTATTCTGAATTCTGAGTACCTGAATAGAAACATATTTTAAATCCGGCTGGCATATTTATCCTCCCTGTTCCATATATTGTATTGACAGTATATGGAACAGGGAGGTTTTATTATGTTTTGGGACAAACCCTGGAAAAAGAAAAAAAACTATAAATACGATTTCGACCAGCAAAAAAACCGGGGGTACTCCTTCGATTGGAACAATTATTCCCAGCCGGGCGGAAATAAATGGTCCGCCGCTTGGGAGCCTGAGCGCCGGGTCAAAAAGAGGGGCACTGCCTATAAACTGTTGGTGGCTCTGTCCGTTCTGATTGTTCTGGTGGCGGTCAGACAGTGGGAAAGCCCGGTGGGGGAAGAGATGCGCACCGGGCTCAGGTATGTGCTAACTACCGACTGGAATTATCAGCCTGTGGTGGAGAAGGTTGTGCAACTGGGCCTGCAGCTGGCCGGTGGGGAAAACCAGTTTGACAGCGGCATTCCCAGAGCCAGTGAAACTTTGGGGAAGGCAGCTGGGAGCCTTCCGCCGCCCCTTTCCGGCAAGCTGGTACGTGGTTACGGCTGGACCATTGACCCGCTGGACAACATGGAAAGATTTCACCCGGGTATAGACATCGCGGCATCGCCGGGTAGTCCCGTTAAGGCGGTTTTAGCCGGCAAGGTGTCACGAAGTGGCGAAGACCGCGCGCTGGGCAGGTTTATTCAGCTTGATCACGGCGATGGTACCTTTACGCTTTACGCGGGCCTGACCGGTGTAATGATAGTTAGGGGACAGGCCGTCAAAGCGGGGGAGATTATCGGAGAGGTCTCCGCAAAAGGAGATGTGGAAGGCGGAGGGCTGCATTTTGAATTCAGGGAGAAAAACAGTCTGGTGGATCCCCTGACCAAAATACATTTACCTCCGGTAAATTAGGGGGCGGGTACAATGAAGCTGGGTACAATACTGGGGGTTGGTATATATGTCAACCCTTTTTTTCTTGCCCTGATCGCGCTGTTTTTCGTGGCCGGGGTGCTTGAAAAAGGATTGGTGGCCTTTCTGGTGGTGCTTTTGCACGAACTCGCCCATGCCATGGCAGCCAGAAAAGTTGGGGTTCAGGCTACAGAGGTGGAATTGCTGCCTTTCGGCGGGGTGACCAGGATGGGCAGTGACCTTGCGCTGGAACCCGCCAAAGAGCTGTATATAGCCGTTGCGGGACCGGCCAGCAATATTTTGATGGCGTTGGCGGCCCTTGCCTTTAAAAATTATGGTATCTGGGATGAGAGTATAGGGCCTTTTTTTCTGCAAAGTAATATTTTAATCGCAGCTTTTAATACTCTTCCGGCACTCCCCCTGGACGGGGGAAGGGTTTACCGGGCTTTGCTTGCCGGTAAGCTGGGTATAAAAAAGGCTTCTTACAGGGCGGCAAGTTACGGCCAGGTCTGGGCGGTCATAATTATTGCATTGGGAGTGGCGGGTTTGCTGCTGGGGATTACTGGCCTGGACGTGATGGTTACCGGGATGTTTTTGTACTATGCTGCCACCCGGGAAAAGATGGCCGCCCCCTACCTGTTCATTAAACATATAATAAAAAAGAAAGAGGAATTAAACGCTGTGGGGCTGCTTCCCGCTGGGATTATGGTGGCACTGGAGGACGCCGTGCTGGGAGATATTATTCGCTTCTTCATACCGCAGAAATTTCATCTGGTGATTGTACTTGACCATAGTCTGGCCCAGAAAGGCATGGTCACCGAGGACAGGATTGTGGATACGCTCATGTCTGAAGGGCTAAACTTTCCGGTGGGAAAAATAATTGACGGCTATTAGATTTTTATTGTGAAAGGCGAAGATGAAAACCTTTCCTTTGTTATGAAACTTTGCAGTATATGGAAACCATTGAAATGCTTACTATTACTGCATACGTATAATTAGTATGGACAAACAACAATACTTTAGATAGGAGGTGAAAAGGTGGACCCAAAATCTAAAGTTGCGCTGTTTGTTGATTATGAGAATTTGTTTTACAGTATGCACAATAAGTTCCAGTGTCAGCCGGACCCCATGGAATTGATCAACATCGCCCTGCTCTACGGCCAGATTATCTTTGCCAGGGCCTACGGTGATTTTGAAAAAAACGTTTATATCAAAGGGGAAGTACCCAAACTCAGAGCCTCAAGCTTTGAGGTGGTCCATACCAGAACCGAAATAGTGGGAGGTAAGGAGAAGTCCTTTACCGATTTTAAAATTCTGGAGGATTTATTTGTTTTCAAAGAGGAAAACAGGGATGTTAATTCAATTCTGCTGGCTACAGGTGACGGCCATTTTTCCAATATAGTTGCCAGGATGAAAATAAGGGACGGTAAAAAGGTGGTGGTTGCCGGGGTAAAGGGATCCATCAGCCGCGAATTACAAATGGCCGCTGGTAAAGAAGATGTAATTGAAATCTCCGGTTTTGAATTTGAGGTAGACCTGGAGCATTTGAAAAAATTTATTTCTGCCCAGGAGGAGCGATACAGGTATTTGACCTTTATCCGGACGGCCTGCGCTTACCTGGAAAGTTTAAATGTACCGGTGGAACAGAGGGATTTTTACCAGAAAAAAATAATCGGGGCTATGAACAAACTAATAGAGGCCGGTGAGCTTGAACAACTTAGGATTATCAGAAATGATATACCGGTAAACATTATCCGTAGTTGTGGGCCGGATGGCCTTCAGAAATATGGTTAAACAAAAATATAGGTGACTTATGCCGGTTCATTGTTTTATGCGGGCGGCCTCGTTGCAGGCCGCCCTTAAACTACGTTGGGGACATTCCTCCGACCCCAGCGCCAGGCTAAAAAAGAGAGGTGTGCCCCCTGACCTTGTTACAGGGTTTTAAAATTTACTGTAGAATATTATGTAAAGGAATAATTTTCCGGTTGTCCTTTAGGTTATAATATTAACAAGAACATGCGAGGAGGCGAAATTTCCGGAGCTTTCCGGGAAGATCATGCAGCAGACACTAGAGAAGATATTACCCCATGTGCAAAAGCCCTCCCGTTACACAGGCGGCGAGTGGAATGCTATAATAAAAGAATGGCATAACATAGATGTAAAGATAGCTTTTGCCTTTCCTGATGTTTACGAGGTAGGTATGTCTCATCTGGGCTTACAAATATTGTACCATGTAGTAAACAGCCGCCGGGACGCTCTGATGGAGAGGGTTTTCGCACCATGGATGGATATGGAGGGTATGCTGCGAAAACACAGGATGCCTCTTTTCAGCCTGGAGTCCCGCAGGCCGCTGGCGGATTTTGATATTGTGGCGTTCACATTGCAGTATGAAATGACCTTTACCAATGTATTAAACATGCTGGATATGGCAGGGTTGCCTTTACGGTGCGCTGGGAGGAACAAAAATCATCCTTTAATCATCGCCGGCGGGCCCTCTGCTTTCAACCCGGAACCCCTGGCTGACTTTGTGGATGTCTTTGTTATAGGCGAGGGTGAGGAAGTGCTGGGTGATATTATTGACCTTTACAAAACCACCGGGTATTTGTCCAGGAAAGAATTATTAGAGAAACTGGCCACAATCCAAGGGGTTTACGTACCTTCCCTCTACCGTATGCAGTATGGTGCCGACGGCTCGGTGACCTCTTTTGCTGCAGTGTCTGGGGCACCGGAGAAGGTGGTCAAAAGGGTGCTTTCTGATTTTGACCGGGCGCCTTTTCCCTCAAACCCAGTGGTGCCGTATATGGGAGTGGTACATGACCGGATTATGCTTGAGGTTTTGAGGGGCTGCACCAGGGGCTGCCGTTTTTGCCAGGCCGGTGTGATCTACCGTCCGGTGCGGGAAAAAAGCCCGGATACATTGGTACGGCAGGCTGTGGAATTGGTGCAAAACACCGGTTACGATGAGATTTCCCTTACCTCTTTAAGCACTGCTGATTACACCCGCATTCGGCCGCTGGTTACGGAGTTACTAAACCAATTGGAACACAAGGGAGTTGGCATATCGCTGCCATCCCTCAGGGTTGATGCTTTCTCCGTGGACTTGGCCAAGGAAGTCCAGAGAGTCAGACGCTCCAGTCTTACCTTCGCACCTGAGGCCGGGAGCCAGCGGATGAGAGATGTGATTAACAAGGGAGTTACCGAAGAAAACCTGCTGGATGCTGTTACAGCTTCATTCGGCGCCGGCTGGCACGCAGTAAAGCTTTATTTTATGATTGGCCTTCCCGGGGAGTTGGAAGAGGACCTGGACGGTATTGCCGAACTGGCGATAAAGGTGTTGCAGGCCGGCCTGCAGTGCCGCGTTGCCAAAGGAAGACTCAAGGTTACGGTTAGCGCTTCGTCCTTCGTGCCCAAATCCCATACGGCCTTCCAGTGGGAGCCCCAGAACACCCTGGGGGAGCTTAAAAGGAAGCAGTCCTACCTTAAGGAAAAACTAAAAAAAGAAAAAAAGATAGCTTTTAACTGGCATGATCCGGAAACCAGCTTTCTGGAGGCGGTGCTGGCCAGGGGTGACCGCCGGCTGGGAGACGTGCTGGAAACGGCTTGGAGGCTGGGCGCCAGGTTTGACGGCTGGTCCGAATGTTTTAACTATGATTTTTGGCACAGAGCCTTCCGGGAAAACAGCATTGATCCCGGCGAATATGCATATAGGCGTTTCAACTACGAAGATGTTCTGCCCTGGGATCACATTGACGCCGGAGTTGATAAAAAGTATCTCATCCGGGAGCACAAGAGGGCCAGGGCGGGCGTATCCACCCCGGACTGCCGGGCGGGCAGATGCCCGGGCTGCGGACTTTGCCCGGCGCTGGAGATAAAACCCGAATTGCCGGGAGGTGATGATTTTGCCCCGCTACAGAATTTGCTACAGTAAAAAGGGGCCGGCCCGTTTCATCTCCCACCTGGATCTGTTAAGAACCTTTGAGCGAGCTATTCGCCGGGCCGGTCTCCCGGTGGCGTTTTCCCAGGGCTTTAATCCACACCCAAAATTCAGTTTTGGTGCCCCGCTACCAGTGGGTGTGCCGGGGGAAAACGAGTATATGGATATTGAGCTGGCTGAGGAAATGCCGCCAGGTGATATTGTAAAGTCCCTGGGCGGAGCGCTGCCCGGGGGGCTAGACCTCGGAGCGGTCTTTCAGGTGCCGGATAACTCACCGGCCATCATGTCCCTCATTGACAGGGCCGGCTATACGGTGCGCCTGGATTTTAATGAACCCATTGACGCCGGTCTGTTTGAACGGTGTATGTCGGATTTATTGGCGCTGCCGGAGTTGCAGGTGACCCGCACCAACAAGGAAGGCAGGAAAAAAACTCATGACATCCGCCCGGGGATATTCAAGCTGGAGGGTGTTGTTTACGGAGACGTGGCGGTACTGGAAATGGATATCAAAACAGGCAGTGCGGGTAATATCCGGCCAGAAGAAGTAATCAGGGAGTTAACCTGTATTGGCAATCTGCCTGTGGCTGAATACGGAATTCATATCACCAGGAACGTGCTGTACGCCCCGGGAGGCCGCTCTCTGGATGAATAACCGGCACTGTTAATGCAATGCGGCAACAAGTGAACTCTGAGAATTGTGTTTATTAATTAAAACCATCTATAAGGTTTTTGAGGAAGGTTTGCCATGTTTAGAGAAATTGTTATAAATGTAGGCGAGGAAGAAACAAGGGCGGCTATGCTGGAGGACAGGGTGCCGGTGGAGATATTTATTGAACGATCGGTCACCCAGCGCCTGGTAGGCAATATCTATAAGGGCAGGGTGGAAAATGTACTGCCCGGAATGCAGGCCGCCTTTGTGGATATAGGGCTGGAAAAGAACGCCTTTTTATACGTAGAAGATGCCCTGCCCTCCAGATCCCCGGACGGACAGGGCGGGGGATCCGCCCTGGGGGCCAACATCTGTGATATCTTAAAGCACGGCCAGGAAATAATTGTCCAGATTGTAAAGGAGCCCATCGGGACCAAGGGCCCCCGGGTCACCACACATATAACCCTGCCCGGACGCTATTTGGTGTTGATGCCTACCGTGGATTATATCGGCATTTCCCGCCGGATCGAAAACGAAAAGGAGAGGGAAAGGCTAAAGGAACTGGCTGCCAGGGTCAAGCCTGAGGGTATGGGTGTGATCGTCAGAACGGTGGCCGAGGGGGTTTTGGAGGACGATCTGGCCCAGGATATCATGCTGCTAAATAAACTCTGGCGCAAGATAGTGCAGCGGGCAGGGCACAGCCCCGTGCCTAATTTGTTGCACAGGGACCTTGAGCTCATCCAGCGGCTGCTGAGAGATGTCTTTACCGAGGATGTGAACCGCCTGACCATAGACTCCCGCTATGAATATGAAAAAATACTGGATTTACTTGATATTACCGGCTCCAGACTGAAGTTCAAGGTGGTGCTGGACGAAAGGGAAGATATTTTCCGGGACTACGGTATCGATCTGGAACTGGAGAAGTCCTTGAAACGGAAAGTCTGGCTGAAATGCGGCGGCTATATCGTTATCGACCAGGCCGAGGCCCTTACCGCCATTGACGTAAACACCGGTAAGTTTGTAGGGTCCACAAACCTGGAGGACACAGTGTTGCGCACCAACCTCGATGCAGCGGCGGAAATTGCCCGGCAACTCCGGCTGCGCAATCTTGGAGGCATAATAATAGTGGACTTTATTGACATGCAGAAGGAGGAGCACCGCCAGCAGGTGCTGCAGGTGCTGGAAGACGAGATCAAGAAAGATAAAACTAAGACCAATATACTTGGTATTACCCAGCTCGGTCTGGTGGAGATGACTCGTAAAAAGGTGCGTCCCAGTATGGGCGAGGTGATGCAGAGGCCCTGCCCCTATTGCGAGGGCAGGGGCAAGGTGTTGTCTGAGGAAACTGTGGGCATTCATTTCAAAAACCATATTTATCAGATGGCCCGCCAGACTTCTGCCGACACCATTCTGGTGGAGGCCAATCCATTGGTGGCCGCCCGGCTCATTGGCAGCGGCGGGGCCAACCTGAGGGAGCTGGAGCACCGTACCGGGAAGAATTTATACATTCGAGGTTCCCAGGGGCAGCATATAGAATCCGTTTCCTTACGTCCGCTTTACGACCAGGCGGACATACAGGCCCAGACTCTGGCGGTTCAGGCGGGTCAGATACTTGACGTAAGGGTGGAAGAGCCCCATGTTACCAATATTAACGATGGTATAGCCCGGGTGGATGGCTTTATACTGGATATAGAGGGAGCCGGCTCCCTGGTGGGAGAGTCAGTGCCTGTGGAGGTAACCAAGGTTTACAGAACCTATGCCAAAGCCAGGCTGGTAAAATAGACTTAAGTCCTTTTTTCTTGACAAAACCACTTGTTATGTTAAAATACTATATTGTAGGCATATAGTAGCCAAAACCACCGCTCGGAACGGGTTGGAGACCGGCGTAAGCCGCAAATCGGGCATACCCGTACCTGGTTCCGGCGAGTCCTAAAAACGGGGGAGGTTAATAAGTGTACGCCATTATTGAGACAGGCGGAAAGCAGTTTCGGGTTCAGGAGGGGGATACCCTTTATGTTGAGAAACTCAACAATGAGCCGGGCGAAACAGTAGAAATCAACAAGGTATTAGCAGTGCAGAAAGACGATCAATTAAAGCTGGGCAGCCCCTTGCTGGACGGTGCCACCGTGCAGCTAAAGGTTGTTCGCCACGGCAGGGGTAAGAAGATAATTATTTTCAAGTACAAAGCTAAAAAAAATTATCGGCGTAAAAAGGGTCACCGCCAGTCCTTTACCCAGGTGACGGTGGAAAAAATAAACGCCTGATATACGGAGGTGTGTTTTAATGGCTCATAAGAAAGGTGTAGGTAGTTCCAGAAACGGTAGGGATTCCAAACCCAAAATGCTGGGTGTTAAAAGGGGCGACGGACAGTTTGTGACTGCCGGCTCCATACTGGTACGCCAGCGCGGAACCAGGATTTATCCGGGCACTAATGTGGGCAAAGGGAGAGACGATACCCTATTTGCCAAGATTGACGGAGTTGTAGCCTTCCGCACCAGAGGCAAGGATAAAAAAGAGGTTGAGATTCAGCCCGTAGTGGCCGAAGCAGTTATGTAACAAAGTTTATTAATGGAGATCGGGGGGTATATACCTCCGGTCTCTTTATTCTTGCAGGGAAAATTTAAATATTCCGGGTGCCCGGATAACAAAAAGCAACCCCTTTAAGGGAGTTGCTTTTACTTGCAGTGATAACTTGCCGGGTAAATATTGCGGCATAGGTCCGGTTGGTTTTCCCAGCCGGTTACCCGCCGTTACCGCGCGGGCGGTTTCCCTTTAAAACCTCTCCGGAATGATATCCGGTACCGGATTGCCACTAAGTCCGCACTTTAATCCCCGGCCTGCCCCGTTTCCATAAACGGACAGCCTAGAAGTTTTCCTTGACGGTAACCCTTCCTCTAGCCTCTTTTGCAGCGGCGGTTTCAGAAAAATACTATTCCATTCCCCACAGCCACCTCAAGGCAGGCTACACTGCACGCAGTTGCTGCCACATGCAGGTTCACACCCCGGGCGCAAGCCTACTGCCTGCGGCACGGGTCTCCACGGAAACAGGGTCATTACATGGGGCCGGGTATTTTAGCCCGTCATATAATTTATCAATACATGCCTTTGCATTTAGCCCTGAGTCCTTAACTCCCAGTACCGGCCCCCGATGGCGTCGAAAGCCAGCACCAGGAACTTCATCGATGTGCCCTTGGCGGATTTTTAGCCCCGCCTTCGATGGAAGGTTTCCCGACTAGGATACTGCATCACTGATTATTCGGTTGATGTTATGAATTATAGCAGAAAAGCGGCTGTTTTGTAAAAACTGTTTCCGGGCCGCCAGCGCATGCTGCAGAAAAGTCCGCTTCTTCTATGGGACTTGGCACCCACTGTCGCAATTTCTGCCGGTTATGCTCGTCAATGCTTCCGGAGGCGAAGCAAGTACCCGGGCTCGATTACCCGGAAGGTTGGCAGAAAATAGCTGGGGAGGGAGGAATTATGCTTCGCGCGGTTAATATTTATAATGCGGCTTTTGTCTGCCTATTCCTGGATAAGCCGATGCTCTAAAGTGATAATTAATGTACCTGCATTTTTAATGCGTTATGGCATGGCATTAATTGCCCTGATATATCTGTGGATAATATGTTGATAAGTGTTGACGTAGGACCGGAGTACTACGAATATACGTACTTTTTTACTCGCATCGCTTGTGGATAAGTTTGAGTTTTTATAGTGCCAAAGTGACTGATTATAGGTCTGTAGACTCTGCCGGACAGTCACTGATATTAAAAAGATTATATTTCAATTTTAATGTTAGGGAGGAAGATACGTGGATATACTGGCTATGTTGGAATTTATTTCTGTTCAAAGGCATGATTTTTTAAATCATCTACAGGTTATATCCGGGCTGCTGCAATTGAATAAAGGTGATAAAGTCAGGGATTATATTCGTCAGGTTAGCTTGGACGTTGATAGGCTGAGCAAGGTAATCCACATCAAAAACCCATTTGTAGCTGCGGCCCTTTTACTGGGGCATCACCAGGCGGAAAAGCATCAGGTAATGATTAACTATAATATACATACCGATATGGACCGGTGCGCCATACCCGGCGAGGAAATGGCCAAGGTTTTGTATGAAGCGTTGTTTCGGGCTGTTGAGTATTTGGCGTCACCGGAAGTACCTGGCCGCAGTATGGACATATCTATTTCGGAAACTGACAAAAAATATCTATGTAGGATTTCCTTCCCTGAAACAGCGGGGCGGGGAGACGGTATATCCCGGGATGTAGTAGCGGATATGGAAAAGTGTCTCTTGCCTTTCGGAGGTAGGATGGGCCTGGAGGTTACCGGGGGCGGTGGAGAGATTCATATTATTTCACCCCGGGAGCACCTGAAGTAAGCTAAAATAGAGCATAATATAATCATATTAATTGGGGACATTCCTCCGGCCCCCAAAGGCAAGCTTCAAAGAGAGGTGTGTCCCCATACCTTAGAAAAGGAGTTCCTATGTTTTACGACAAAGCAAAAATTTATGTTAAGGGTGGCGACGGTGGTAACGGCTGCGTCGCCTTTCGCCGCGAAAAATATGTTCCTGATGGTGGTCCCTGGGGAGGCGACGGCGGCCGGGGAGGTAATGTGGTTTTCCGCGCCGATGAAGGTCTGAGAACCCTGGTGGATTTTCGCTACCAGAGCCATTATAAGGCGGAACGGGGCCAGCATGGCATGGGTAAAAACATGCATGGGAAGTCCGGGGGGGATATGGTACTGAGGGTGCCCGTGGGTACACAGGTGAGGAATGAGGAAACCGGCAGAAAGATTGCCGACCTGATCGAAAACGGCCAGGAGGCAGTGGTAGCCAGGGGCGGGCGGGGTGGCAGGGGCAACACGCGCTTCGTCAGCATGAACAACAAGGCTCCTAAAATGGCTGAAAAGGGCGAGCCTGGAGATGAACACTGGCTGCTGCTGGAGCTGAAGCTGCTGGCGGATGTGGGTCTGGTAGGGTTCCCCAATGCCGGCAAATCCACCATTATATCCAGGGTTTCTGCGGCCAGGCCCAAAATTGCAGATTATCCTTTTACCACTCTGGTACCCAATTTGGGCATGGTCAGGGTGGCAGAAGATCATAGTTTCGTCATGGCCGATATACCAGGACTAATTGAGGGTGCGCACTCCGGCGCCGGGCTGGGCCATGAATTCTTGCGCCATACGGAGAGAACCAGAATTCTGGTGCATGTGCTGGATATGGCGGGGACGGAAGGCAGGGACCCGCTAATTGATTTTACCGTCATCAATAAAGAACTTGAACTTTATGACACCCGGCTTGCTGCCAGGCCGATGATTGTGGCGGCCAATAAAATGGATTTGCCCGGATCAGCCGCCAATTTGGAACGCCTGCGCCGGGAATTGGCAGGGCGTTACGAAATATATCCGGTTTCCGCCGCCACCGGTGAAGGACTGGATAATGTTGTACATAAACTCTCGGCCATGCTTGATGCCATTCCCCCGGATATTGAACCGGATGTGGAAGAGGAGCCGGAAGAACTGCACAGGGCCGGCCCCCGGTTTTCCATCCAGCGGGACGGCGGGTCGTTCCTGGTGCTGGGCAGGGAGATTGAGCGTCATCTGGCCATGACCGTGGTGGAAAATGAGGAAGCACTGGCCAGGCTACAAAGGATAATGAAGGTCATGGGCATAGATCATGCTCTGCGCCAGGCCGGCGCCAAAGACGGTGATACCGTAAGGATAAAGGATTATGAATTCGAGTATAGAGAGTAGAAAACAACAACATACTTAGATGCCCGTCTCATAATAATTGTTTTATGTGTGAATAAATTTAAAAAAAACATTTGATAATTCAGAAGGAAAAAGTTAATTCTTGGAGAACTATGTTGAATGTTTCACAATCATAACCAGGGCTTATATATTTAACATAGGGGTGACATAGAATGATTACTAAAATCCGAACCAGGCTAATTCTAATGTGTTCGTTTTTACTGCTTTTTACTTTGACTGTCGGCCTGTTGACACTTTATGAGATAAAAGAGCTAGACAGGTCCTATCAGTATGTGGTTAAAACTCGCTCCGAAATCGCCAGCCGCTCTAAAACACTGGTGGTGAATTTCGAATATAGTGCTCTCTATCTTCGTTCCTACTTGCTTACAGGTTCGGAAGATTACCTGACAAAACATAAAGATACCCTGGCGAAAACCGGGGAAGATGCCGAAGTATTGAAAAAGATGGCCAATGACGATAAAAGCAGGCAAATGGTGGATGAAATGGTAGTGGGTCTGGACGGTTTTACCACTTATGCCAGGGAAGTGGCAGCCATCAGGCAAACCGGCCAGTTTGATGACGTGATAAATTATACTTTAAACAAAAAAGGCACCATTAACAGTATCATTAAGACCGGCCTTGCCCTCAGCGACTACCAGGAAAAATTAATGGCTGATGAAACCGCCGCCAACTCCCTGAAAGTGGAGAAAGTCATAAAAATGGTAGTCTCAGCGATTATTTTACTGCTAATGGTGGGGCTGGTAATATCCTTATTTTTAGCCAATCTTATCAGTAAGCCGTTGTCCATACTGGAAAGGGGTGCTGCGGTGATCGCCGCCGGTGACCTTACAGGTCAGGATATGGACGTAAAAACCAGAGACGAGGTTGGTAAACTGACCAGGATGTTCAATCATATGAGGCGCGGGCTGAGGGATCTGGTGGGAGAGGTTTCATCTACGGCCATTCAGCTTTCCAGGGCGGTGCAACATTTATCCTCCACCGCCGAACAGGTAAGCAAAAATGCCGTTGAATCCTCAGGTACGGTTTCCCAGATGGGAGACGCCGTGGAACAGGTGGCGCAAAATGCCAACAGCGTGGCCGCAGTGGCCAGGGAGACGACGGATCTGGCCGAGTCCGGTGGACAGGGCATAGATAAGGTAGTAAGTTCCATTGACGGGTTGGGCGATGTCACGGGCCAGGTGGTATCGGTCATTGGCAGTCTGGACAGGGCATCCGGTGAGATTGGCAGGATTGTTGACATTATCAGGGGTATTGCTGACCAGACCAACCTTCTTGCCCTTAACGCTGCCATAGAGGCAGCCAGGGCGGGCGAGCAGGGCAGGGGGTTTGCCGTGGTGGCGGAAGAGGTCAGAAAGCTGGCGGAACAGTCTGCGGAGGCAACCAAAGAAATATACAGCTTAATCAATGAGGTGCAGGGTGAATCGAGCCGGGCTGTGACCGTTATGAATCAGAGCCAGCAGGAGTACAACCGGGTACATTCAGTCATAGACGAGGTGGGAATCTATTTCCGGACGATTATAGATAAAATTCAGAGCCTTGGTGCGCAGATACAGGATGTCGCCGCCGCTGCCCAGCAGATAGCCGCCAGCGTTGAGAACGTCAGCGCCATAACCGCAGAGCAGTCGGCTTCGGTGGAGGAGGTATCCGCCCTGGCGCAGCAACTGGCTGGTATGGGAGTGGCTATGGAAGAACTGACTGGTAAGTTTAAATATTAAAGTATGTTAATTACTTCTATATTTATGTGGATGAAAATTTATGCTTGACAACGGGTGTGAAAGATATGCGGAAGCAAGCCAGGGATTTTAACGATGTGAGGCGCACTGTTGTAAAAATAGGGTCCAGTTCCCTAATATATAACACAGGCAAACCCAATCTGGCTCAGATGGAAAACCTGATCCGCCAGATGGCTGACATTCATAACCGGGGCGTAGATGTGCTGCTGGTGACCTCCGGGGCTATAGGCGTGGGTTTTAACAGGTTGGGGTACAGCCAGAAGCCCAAAAGCATACCGGAAAAACAGGCTGCTGCCGCCGTGGGGCAGGGTATGCTGATGCATATGTATGAAAAATTTTTTGCTGAATACGGGGTGGTGGTGGGGCAGATACTGCTAACCCGGGAAGACTTTTCGGATCGCAGGCGGTTTCTGAATGCCCGTAATACCATGTACGCACTGCTGGGGATGGGTGTAATCCCCGTGATCAATGAAAATGATACCGTGGCTGTGGATGAAATAAAGGTGGGTGACAACGATACCCTGGCGGCCCAGGTGGCGGGGTTAGTGGACGCGGACCTGTTACTTTTGCTTTCCGATATAGATGGGCTGTATAATGCAAACCCCAAGACTGATTCTGGAGCCGTTGTTATTCCCATGGTAACCGAAATAACCAGGGAATTGGAGGCAGCAGCCGGTGGTTCCGGCAGCGCTGTAGGTACTGGCGGTATGGCAACTAAGCTTCATGCTGCGCGTATGGCCATGCATTTCGGTTTGGCCACAGTGGTGGCCGGGGCCGGTACGGGTGACGTTATCCGGCGGGTTTTGGCCGGGGAGGAATTAGGTACGGTTTTTTGGCCCTCGGTCAGGCTGGACAACAAAAAGCGTTGGATTGCCTATTGCGCCACGGTCCAGGGAAAGCTATTCCTGGACGAGGGGGCGGCCCAGGCTCTGGCGCGCCGGGGCAAAAGCCTTTTGCCATCAGGTATAACCGGGGTGGAGGGCGACTTTGAAATTGGCAACACAGTAAGCCTGGTGGGACCGGACGGAGGGGAAATAGCCAGGGGTATCGTTAATTATTCCGCCAGGGAAGTAAATCTGATCAAAGGGCTGCATACCCATGATATCCAGAAGGCACTGGGGCACAAGGACTATGATGAAGTGGTGCATCGCAACAATCTTGTGCTGGATGTGTGACGTGGATGCCAGGGGGCCCATGGGCCTAACTGTATTAAAATGCTGAATCATATTCCCGGAATCAAAAGCCGGGCACCCTGCCAAAGGTGCGCCCGGCTTCGGCTTTTATGTCTGGTAGACTCTCTTTTTCGCCCTAAATTATTTCAGAACAGTCTTTTTAAATTCCTCAACTCCTATGCGGTCAATAAAACGCGCCGTTCTCTCCTTGATTTTGGCATTGGCCCCGTAGTAGTCGATTCGCTGTTTTCCCTTTAATCCCTTCTCCGGGGGAATAGTCTGTAATTTTAAAGCGGTACTCTATTGCAGGGTTAGTGCATGCATTAACCGGTAATGGTCATACTATTTAAAATGTTGGAAGACAAAGGGGAGTAGAGAAGATGCAAAAACTGCGCGTGGGGATTATCGGCACCGGTATGGCCCTGGAAAAACTCCATTATCCGGCGTATCAGGAACTGTCCGACCAATACCAGATAGTGGCTCTGGCCGATGTCGAGGTTGAAAAGGCTCGATCGTGGGCCGGGAGGCTGGGCCTGAATTCGGAAAAGGACGCCTACGGGGATTATCGGGAGATGATGAAAAGGACCGACATAGACGCTTTTGATATTATGGTGCCGATAAACGACAATTTCGAAGTAGCGGACGTGGTGGCCAGGGCCGGCAAGCCCATTATACTGGAAAAACCTCTGGCGCCCACACCGGAGCAGGCCAGGGCAAGCGCCGAACTGCCGAAAAAATACAATATCCCTGTTATGATTGCCGAAAACTTTCGCTATAATGAAGAGGTTGACATAATCCGGGACATGATCCGTACGGAAAAAGTGGGAAAACCGGTATATTTCATGCAGAACAGGGTTGTGTTCTTTCCCGGGGACATGAAGCAGCAGAATAAATTCCCTACGGTGGAATGGAGGCAGCACGCAAAATTCCCGGGGGGCGCTATACTTGATACTGGCGTACACGACATGGCCATGCTGAGACACGTTTTCGGGGCTGTGGAGAAACTGCAGGCCTTCGGCGTGCCCCAGAACGATGACTTTGCCCCTTACGCAGCCGTTAATGTAAACATCAAGTTTATGAACGGGGTGACCGGGCAGTTTTCCTTCTATAGTGCTGGTAAGGAGATGCAGAGGCCGTTGGTGGGGCTTAGGATATACTGCACTAACGGTATGATTTACCTGGAGGAAAGGGACTGCGGCACCATCAACGTGTCGTACAATGATGGTCGTTTGGAGAAGGTCCCTTACCGGCCCCAGCAGGGGTATTACAATGAACTGTTAAATTTCTACAACGCCGCCATGGGCAAGGAGCCCCTATCAGTCACCCCGGAGATGGAGTATGGTGACGCTATGATGATTTTCAAGATACTGGAGTCTGCCAAAACAGGAGAAGTGCTGGACGTAGACCACGATGACAGCTATATGCCAGCCTATATGGCTAAAGAACAGGCACGACAGGCCCGTAGTAGGGATTACGTTCAATAATACGGAAGCACGAGAACCGTCCCCTTGCTTCCCCTAAAAATAGTCACCTATCCCTTATTAATTTTCTTCCAAGCAGATGGAATAACTGTTGACTTACCGTATTTTACAATCAAATACGCTGCTGTTACCCCCCATAAACCATGATCAAGAAAAGAATGATAAGCGTGCCAGGGGTCGGTTAACGTAGCATACATACTAACTCTTAAATCTATAACCATCATACAAAGAAGAGCCCAAATAAGTATGCTAAATAAAACCCCTTTAATAAACAAATATTTTTCCTGGCCAAACACGTATAAAAAATAAACCATTAATACCCCTAAAAACCCTGCAAATAGAAAATCCATTGCTGCACCAATTACAACTCCATTAACAGTATCTAACCATTTTTCCGATATAAGAGTTCCACCAGTAACATGCCAGCAAAAAAACTGTGAAAAACCATTTTTATATAGGATAAAGTCTAAAATCTGCTTGGGAATATTACTTATCAAACCTATTAGGGTCCCGGTCATAATTCTATCATTGAATATGGTTTTAGTCATTCTTTTCACCTCCTGTATTTTTATATATTATTTTACATATAGTACTATATTATACGGTACCGGTTAACTAAGATATTTAGCATTTGCCTGGAAAAACAAAAACCGCCATCTGGCGGTTTACCTGTTTTATTCTGTTGGAGGCGGGGTGAGTTGAACCCACCGTACCCCTGTCTTTGTGCTACAGAGGTTTGACCGTTTTCAGTAGTTCCCCATACATTTCCGGCCTTCTGCCCTCCAGATAGAAACTGTGCCTCATGGATCCTGATTCCCTGCGCCGGATAGTGTTTAGCAGGGTAGGGTCCAGGTCTGCCAGCAGGAGACCTTCTCTGCCGTTGAAATCCTCCGCCACAACATTGCCCTTGGGGTCTATGACAAGGGCTCCGCCGCAGAAGGACTGGCCTGTGCCGTCGCTGCCCACCAAATTGCAGGCTGCTACGAAAACTGTATTGTCATAGGCCCTGGCAGCCAGATATTTTAGCCATATGCTCTTGCGGTCCCCCACAATTGTTGGGGAAGCATGGGGGGCGAAAATAATTTCTGCACCTTTCAGGGATAATATGGCGGAGACCTCCGGGAAATGTAAATCCCAGCAGATTTCCACCCCGAAGGAGGCTTGTGCTGAGATGAAAACGGGCAGTTTGTCTCCGGGGGAGAAATAAGGAGCCTCGCTCTTACCCAGGTGTGTTTTACGATAGAATGCCCAATCGCCGTTTGGAAAAGTCAACAACTGAGTAATATATGGTTTTTCCGTAGTGGACTGTTCGGCCAGCCCGGCCAGCACAATAATACCTTCCTGTACGGCCAGACGTCTTATGGCTTCGGAGCTTTCACCCGGGATGAGCTCTGCCAGCGGGGGTGATTTTTCCCTGTGGTATCCTTGCACACAGAGTTCCGGAAAGCATATTATGCTGGCTTTTTTTTCAGCCGCCTCCCGGGTAAAACTATAAATTTTTTCCATATTCTTGTTGATCATGCCTGTTTCCGACTGCATTTGCACCAGGGCTATCCGGATGGGCTCCATAACAGAAATCTCCTTGTTAATCGATTTCCAGTACTATTCAGGTAGTCAGAATTCAGAATATTCCGGGACGATAAACCGTTTTCTTATTCTGGCTACTGACTACTGACTACTGACTACTGACTACTGAAAAACATTATAAACCACCCAACCCCACGCTGGCAAAAGAAATAGACGCCAGGGGAAGGGAATGGCGGTGTAGTGCAGAAATAGTATTACAGGTTGTATAGTAAGGAGGCCCTGGTATGGAGAGAAATCTGGAGTTATTTGATGGAAAACTGAGTGAACTGTTTCCAGGGTGCACGGATATTATAGCTGAAATTAAAGATGCCGATGTGGTAAAAAATATTCTAATCAGATTGCTGGACGGGGAGACAGAATTAAACGTTATTTTTTCCGGCGGGGATAAAAGCGAAAATCCCGTACAGCTTTTACAGGACAACGGTCACCTGTTGCTGGTGGACAGGGAGGGTAAGGTGTCCTACCGCTTTAAGCAGCCCCTGAGAATGATGGTTGCCCGCTTTCCCCAACATCCCAGACATTCCTTTGTCAGGGTGGGGTTTGCCGGGTCTGAGCCCTGTGATGTGAAAAAAACAAAACTGTCCGCTGTAGGTGATAAAAGCGATATCAGGGAGTTAATTGTCAGTGTTAAGAATAAGACAGCTGGCGGCGGCTTTGTGCTATATCCCAAGGGTTCGTTATGCGGCGACCCGCGCATTCAAAAGCAGGTTTGGGAACTGGCCGAAATTGGTAGGGAATCCAAGATTTTTGCCGAGCTGGTTGAGGTAGAGGACCACGGCGCCGATAGCTTGAAAAAGAGTGTTGAACTGGTGCCTTATTCACCGGAGGATGCCTCAGTGTGGGAAAAATGGCGGAAGAATATTGATACATCAATTTTTCAAACCACCATCGGCCCCAGGAACTTTACCGTAGCTAAGGAGCCGGGCGGGGATTATCACCTTTACATGATCGAATACGGAGGGAAGAAGGTTGGCGCGGCCTGGGTGGAACAGATATTTACCAGAACCGCATCGGCGGAACTGGGTATATTGATCGGGGAGCCCCAGTTTTGGGGCCTGGGTATAGGAACCCAGGCCATGCAGTCCATGATGGAGATAGCCAAAAAAAGGCTGGGACTGAAATTTTTGTGGCTTTCAGTGCGCGAAGCCAATGTAAGGGCGCTTACCTGCTATAATAAATGCGGTTTTATTATCAAAAAGAGAACGCCTGTGATTAACAGATCAGACGGTTCCTACCAGATCTGGGTCACTATGGAGAGGATGCTATAAACATATTATCCCTCAGTCTCAAAGAATTTTAATTTTTCGTTGTTGCCAATGACTATTAGTACATCCCCCTCTTCTATAAGCTGCCTGGCCCCGGGAGAAATGATAAATTCTTTTCCCCGGCGGATGGCCAGCACCGAAATGTCGAATTTTTTACGCAATCCCGTGTCCTGCAGGGATACACCTTGAAATTCCGGGGATGCGGCCAGTTCAACCAGGCTGTAATCAGGTGAAAGGTTGATAACGTCGATAATATTCTTGGAAACCAGCCAGCGGGCTATTCGCTCGCCCATATCCCTTTCGGGAAAAACAACAACATCAGCTCCTATTTTTTGCAGCACCTTGCCTTGTAGTTCAGTGGCGGCCTTGGCCACCACTTTTTTTACGCCCATTTCTTTCAGCATCACCGTAACTAGTATATTGGACTGTATATCCTGGCCAATAGCCACCACCACCACGTCAAAGTTTCTCAATCCCAGCGACTTCAGGACCGTCTCATCCAGCGCGCTGGCCGTGACGGCGTGGGTGACCACGTCTGCTAGCTCTTCCACCTTGCTTTCATCGGCGTCGATGGCCAGCACATCATAGCCCATTTGGGTTAATGTCCTGGCTACACTGGTGCCGAAACGCCCCAGCCCGATAACTGCAAATTGTTTCATTACTTATACCCCGGTTCTTTATTATTTTTCTAGTAAAATATTATATACAGGCAGGCCGGCTGTTATTTTTAAACGATTATCAGTTTATTTTAAAGGGCAGTTTGGAGAAGCAGCTTTTACAGAATTTGCCCGGTACCAGCACAGAACCGCAGGCCTGGCAGTAAGATAACTTTTTCTCCGCACATTCCCGGCAATAAAAATTACCACGCATTTCCACCTTGGTGGCGAAAAAGTCGGCATCGTTATAGTCCACCCATTTGCCGCATTCGGAGCAGCAGGCCTCTTCCATATCGGACAGCAGGTAGTCTATGGCAACATAGGGTTCCCCGCAGGCGAGTCCCATTTTCAATATAATCCTGTCGCTAAGGGTCATGTTATCTTTCAGGTAGTTGAACAGCCTTTCATGCATTTTGTCGGGGGTGTAATGCTTTAATATCAGATCCACCTGCTCGTCCTTGATCCTGGAGGCCCCGGAAAAAATATTCTCAAATTCTTCCACGGTAATAATATCAAAGGCCAGGTCCCAGCACTCGTAGAGGTACCCGGATACTCCCTCGGCATCGCGAATCTTTATGCCGTCGAAATATCCTTCCAATGCTTCGTACATCTTTTCTTTCAAGTCCAGCAAGTCGTTTTTCATTCTCTCCCTTCTCAAGATGCTCAAAACATCATCGGCCTGCAGCAGCAGGCTGAAGGAGTGTTCTTTCAGGCGCTTCAGTATCCTGTCGTTTCTGCTTTTGGTTTTGTTTTTATAAAAAGACATGTGCTCAATGTTGGACCAGAGGTTTTCCACTTCACTGCGCAGTTGTATTTCAAAATTATAGTTTGCCGTCGCCGTTTTAGCCCCGGCCTTGAGAGAGTATACACCGTCATAATGGTGGGCAAGATTGCCATTTTCGTGTTTTGTGGGCAAATGCATGAGCGATGATATATGAGATATTTCCAGTAGTTCATCGTGCCTCTTATCCATGAGCTTGACCACTTTTTCAATATCTTCGGACAGCTCCACCACTATAAAAACACCAATGGTATCCGGTATATCATTTAAAGTTTTGGCATCTTTGTACTGTTCTTTTCTTTGTATTTTATCAAGTATGCTTTCCCAGCTTTTCACCCTGACCTCAAAGCGGTAGAGGGGGTATTGCTTAACCTGTAGCCTATATGCCCGCTGGTGTTTTTCCAGGAAGGCCCTTAGATCCTCCACAATGGAGTCGGCCGCGGTACAGTAGTCCTCGTAATTATCATAATATTCCTTTTGAAGAAGCTCCGGGTTTGCTTTCAAGGTGAATGCCTCCCTTGGGGGTGACTGATAATATTAGGGGATATATAAAATTTGTTCCGGGACAATGGTTTTCCTTCTTTTTAACGACAATTTATTATTCTGAAGCTCAGGTGGCTGATTCGGTTAATTCCACCCACTCATTATAATATTTTTCCAGTATAGCTTTAAGTTCCTCCAGACGGGTGTTTTTATCCAGAAGCAACTCTACATTTTGATACACTTCCGGCAGCACCATTTCTCTTTCCAGTGCCTCCGCCATTTTTTCTGCTTCTGCTATATCCGCTTCCAGTTTGTCAATCCTGCGTTGTATTTTTTCCTGTTTTCTTTTGGTTTCTTTTTGCATTTGATAATCGTTTTTTGTATCATCCTCCCTGTTTTTCCGGCCTGCCGGGGTGCTACGTGTGCCACGGCAGGCGTCAGCTTGTTCCATTTCCTTTTTTTTCAGAAAGTAATCGTAATTACCCGGGTAATCAAATACCCCTCCGGGTGTCAATTCCAGTGTTCTGGTAGCAATCTTGTTAAGGAAATAACGGTCATGGGAAACGAATAATATGGTGCCGGGGAAGTCCTGCAGTGCCTTTTCCAGAATTTCCTTACTGTAAACATCCAGGTGATTGGTGGGCTCGTCCAGAATTAGAAAATTGGGCTTTTGCAGCATTAGTTTGGCCAGGGAAACCCTGGCCTTTTCCCCGCCGCTCAACTCGCACATTTCCTTGTATACCTCATCACCTCGAATGAGGAAGTTCCCTAAAATTGTCCGGATATCCTTTTCAGCCAGACCTGGATAGCTATTCCAGAGCTCGTGCAGCACTTGCCGGGTATTGCCTGCACATGCCTGCTCTTGCTGGTAATACCCGGTAAAGACATTGGTTCCTAGCAAAAAATGTCCGGCCAAGGGGACAATTTCACCGGCTATTGTCTTTAGCAGGGTTGTTTTACCCACACCGTTAGGACCCACCAGGGCAACCCTTTCGCTTCGGGCCAGATGGAAGTTTAACCTTCGGGACAGTAATAGCCCCTGGTAACCAATGGTCAGATCACTTACTTTTAAAACTTCCGAGCCGCTCTGGCGCGCTATGGCAAAGGAAAACCGGGTCGTTTTCAGTGTGGTAGGCCTTTCAGATGGTTGAATTTTTTCCAGCGCTTTTTGTCTGCTCTTGGCCCGGGAGGTGGTGGAAGCTCTGGCGATATTTCTCCTGACAAAGTCCTCCTGACGAGTAATTTCCTGTTGTTGTTTGCGATATTGTTTGTCTTTAAGACGGATAAATTCACTTTTTTGTTCGACAAAGCTGGAATAGTTGCCAGGGTAGCGAGTGACACGGCCATTTTCCAGTTCGAAAATTGTTTTTGTAGTCTGATCGAGAAAATAGCGGTCATGGGAAACCACCAGGACAGCGCCGGGAAATGATTTGAGATATTGCTCCAGCCAGGCCAGAGTTTCTACGTCCAGATAGTTGGTAGGCTCATCTAGAACCAGCAGGCCTGGTTTCAATAGCAAAAGCCTGGACAGGGCCAAGCGGGTTTTTTGGCCGCCACTCAGATTGTTTACGGGTAAATTAAAAAATTGATCTGAAAAATTTAGACCCTTAAGCACCCGGGCAATATCGGTCCTGTAGCTATATCCTCCCCGGTTGCGGAATTCTTCGGCAAGAGTATCATATTCAAGTAAGGCTTCCCGGGTATCAAGGTGTTTTTCCAGTTGATGCAGACGGATTTCCATATCGATTAGGGGATGAAATACTTCCAGCATTTCATCCCAGACAGTACGGCTTGAATCAAGGTCTCCGTCCTGGGCAAGGTAGCCATTGGTAATGCCGCCCGAGGCAATAACTTCCCCAGCGTCCGGAGGGATTTCCCCGGTAAGAATTTTTAATAGTGTGGACTTGCCCGCTCCGTTGGCGCCCACCAGCCCCACACGCTCATTTTCCTGTACCGTCAGCGTTATATCCTTAAGTATCGTTATATCTCCAAAAGATTTGCCTACATGACTGGCCTGTAGTAATATCATTGACAGTATTTCACCTCGCTACGGTAAAAGTTTAACTTATACCGGAGGTCCGGACAAGTGTAAAAAAGTTTCTGGTCTTTTAAAGAGATAGGGAATTATCCAAGTGGATAATTCCCTAAGGGGATGGTAAGGGGGAGTCTCCCTTACGCTAGTTGGGGACATTCCTCCGACCTCAGAGTTGGACCCAAAAGAGAGGTGTGTCCCCTTTCCTTAATACGGGGTGAGGGACTGATAGTCCCGAGGGGCGGTAGCCCCTTTTAAAATAAAGATAGGGCCGAAGGCCCTTTTTTATGCATATATGTAAAGCGGGGAAAAGTGCCATAGGTACATGGGACCCGACATCTCCCAGCACCATTCCGGAGAAGCGGCATCGGCGGTGACAGTGGCCAGAGGTACGGTTTTCGTGCAAACGATGACAGACCCGCAGTGTTCCGGCTTGAAGACCTCACCGGGTTTTAAAATGCGATAGTGGCCTTGGTTATCCCGGTTTTTCAAAAATATACACGTAGCAGTCGCCGGCCTTTAATCAGGTTTCGAGGTTCGATAGTTTTTTTGGTGTTATATTTTGTCATTAGTCAATATTGGTTATATAATAAATTTAACCTTGTTTTGTAAAATTAAAGATAGGTGCACTATGCTAAACTAAATGCTATATGTTGTTTAAGTGTGTTAGTTTAATTTAACTTATTTTTTGTGTATAAATATTATTTTTTGGAACAGGTATCTTTTAACCTGTGATGTTTGGAGGGGTAAATTTTGTGGCCTGAAAAATACTGGCGGCAGTGGCGTCTGATCGCCAAACTTGATCCGGATAAGCCTGTAAGCAGCGAGATATTGACTGTTGTAAGTCATCCCGGTTTTGATGCAGTAGTAGTGGGCGGAACCCAGGGGATAACCTTTGACAACACAAAGCAGCTAATCGAAAAAGTCAGATCGTCGGGTTACAATGGTCCCCTGGTTCAGGAGATTTCCAACCCTTGGGCTGTAGTGGCAGGGGTCGATGCTTATTTTATACCATTCGTATTAAACGCCTCTAAAAAGAAATGGTTTTCGGATTATTATTTTGAAGCCTTAACGGTTTATGGCAGGCTAATCGACTGGGACAGAGTGCTTGTGGAGGGATACATCATCTGTAATCCGGATTCCACAGCGGGCAAGGTTACCGGCACGGGTCCGGTGGGAGTTGAAGAGGCTCAGGTGTATGCGGCCATGGCGGAGGGGATTTATAATTTTCCCTTGCTGTATATAGAATACAGCGGCAGTTTCGGTGAAATTGAACTGGTGAAGGCAGTTTCGGTCAGACGCCGTAGGATTCATCTGGTTTACGGTGGGGGCATAGCAGAGGTGGCCATGGCAAGGGCCATGGCCGGTTATGCTGATACACTGGTAATAGGCAACGTTTTTTATGAAGACTGCGGTAGTGCCCGGAATATCGCACAGTACATGTATGACAGTCGGATACATAAGACCGGGTACAGATGACCATAACTGGCGAGCACGGGTCAGGCATCAATGCCTGGGGTTCTCCGACACAATACCTATGGCATGGCATATCTGGGTGAAAATTTCTGTTCTGCCCCCTATTTGCTGATAGTCCACACCTGTAATTATAGTTCCCTTTTCCGAGGCGACGTAGTGGGGAGGGAGATAATTCAGTGCCAGGGCGATAACGTCGTCCAGGCAGCGCTGACATGTGCAGACCGGCCCGATCCTTTGCTGGTAGGATTTCAGCACCTCGGGAAAAAGCTCTCTTACCGCTATCTCGGCGCAGTTTATAACCATTAGCGCTCATTCCTCTCGGCAGGCACTTGCCCTGAAAGTTGTAGTGTATCAAACTAGCAGGAATAGCCTGTTTAGTTTAAATAATACTATCCGGGTCAATTGAAATCCTTCTAGTCCCAGGCATTTATTAATCGGGCGGCGTGCCATAAGGGGTTAGAACTACTGATAAAAAACCATTTTTCTGTTAAAGCAGTTATAAATACTGTTTGAATACCGAAAACCCGGAAGCATCCCGGGTTTTCGGTATTCCGGTCCGTAGCCCGGGCTTTATGATTACAGTTATTGTATCATATCGGCAACGGGTACCGTAGCCCCGGGCTTGGAGGTTGGCGCTTTGGTGATAAATGATATTGCAGCAGCTATAAGGAGCAACACTCCGGAAATCATATAGCTTGCGCCGTAGCCGCCGGTGAGGTCAGCAGCCCGGCCACCAATGATGGGGCCAATGAGAGCTGCGGCGCCCCAGGCGCTAAACACCAGGCCATAGTTGATGCCGGCGTTTTTTAGACCGAAGTAGTCGAAAGTCGCCGACGGGAACAGTGACAGCAGCGAACCGTAGGCTATGCCGGTAAGGACGGAGCCCAGCAGCAGCAGCATGGCACTTTTGTAAGATACAAAGCAGAACATGTTGACCGCCTGAATGCCGAACACAATCAGCATGGTGTTGGTGCGGCCAAGTTTATCAGACAGCCAGCCGGCCAGGACCCGGCCGCCTGCGTTAGCCACCGCCAGCACTGCCACAAGAATGAAACCCCATTGTATACCGCCCTGAATCTGGGATATTTTGGCCAGGGCACCTATAATTAGTAGTCCGGCCGAGGCGGCGAAGCAGTACATTATCCATAACAGATAGAACTGGGGTGTTCTTAGCATCTCACCAGGGGAGAACTCCAGTTTGGATGCCGTGGCGGAACCTGCTTTTGTTTGCGGGGCGGGGCCACCGTACGGTACATAACCCGCGGGAGGATAGGCCAGCACCTGGGAACAGACAAGAATTACAGCCAGGAAGAAAAATCCTTCAAATATGAATGATTTTGATATACCGTAATTTTTTAGCAGGTAATTGGTCAGCGGAGCGATATAAACAGAAGCAAGACCGAAGCCGGCCACCACCAGGCCGGCTATTTGCCCCTTCTTGTGGGGCTGGAACCACTTGACGGCTGCGGGGGTGGGTGCGGAATAACCAAAGCCCAGGGCAGCACCTACCACCAGTCCGAATCCGATGGTAATGCCCGTTACTGACTGGGTTAAACCGGACAAAATCATGCCGGCGCCGGCCATTACTCCGCCGATGGTGGCAATGACCCGGGGTCCGACTCTATCCAGCCAGCGGCCGGCTACGATCATAAAAACGGCAAACATGACGCAGGCCAGGGTGTAGGGGAACTGGGACTGGGTTTTGGTCCAGTGCAATTTGTCGACCAGGGCTGCGGCGAAAACGCTCCAGGTGTATAAAACGCCCAGTGCAAGATTCACACCCATGCCCGCTAAAACTACCGACCATGCTCTTCCTGCGCCGGGTTGGGATTGGGTATTCATAAGCGCACCTCCTTATTTTTCCGGGCAGGTCCGCAAGCAAGCCTGCCCACTTTTATTTTTTGGTTTTAGCCCGCTGCTTTCCCTAAAGATACGGCTTTACTGCCTGCCGGTAACCAGGGAGTCTACCACTGTGGGATCTGCCAGGGTGCTGGTGTCACCCAGTTGTTCTATATCTCCGGAGGCTATTTTCCTCAAAATTCTTCTCATTATTTTACCGCTCCTGGTTTTGGGCAGGGCATTGGAAAAGTGAATTTTGTCCGGTGAGGCGATGGGGCCAATTTCCTTGCGGACATGGGCCACCAGTTCCTTTTTCAGATCTTCTGTAAATTCAATGCCATCTTTAAGGGTTACGTAAGCGTAAATACCTTCACCTTTAATATCGTGGGGGTAGCCAACCACCGCTGCTTCAGCAACCTTGGCACTTGCCACCAGGGCGCTTTCCACCTCGGCAGTGCCAAGTCTGTGTCCGGATACGTTCAGTACGTCATCCACCCGGCCCATCAGCCAGAAATAGCCGTCCTCATCCTTGCGGGCGCCGTCTCCGGTGAAGTATACGCCTGGATATTGTACGAAGTAAGTATTTTTAAATCTTTCCGGGTCTCCGTAAACTCCGCGCATGATACCCGGCCAGGACTTTTCAATGACCAGGTATCCGCCTTCGTTTACGTCCGCCTCACTGCCGTCCTGACGGATCACCTTCGGTTTTAAACCAAAGAATGGCACTGTTGCAGAGCCTGGCTTGGTGGGGATAGCACCGGGCAGCGGAGTAATAAGAATGCCGCCGGTTTCAGTCTGCCACCAGGTGTCAACGATCGGGGCTTTCTCTTTACCGATAATGGTGTGGTACCAAACCCAGGCTTCGGGATTAATCGGCTCACCCACCGTACCCAGTAAGCGCAGGCTGCTTAAGTCTCTACCTAGGGGCCACTTGTCGCCGTCTCTCATCATCGCCCGCAGGGCGGTGGGTGCGGTGTAAAAGATGTTGACACCGTATTTCTCCACGATCTGCCAGAAGCGGTCAGGCTGGGGATAGTTCGGTACACTTTCATACATCATGGATGTAGCCCCGGACGCCAGGGGACCATAGACGATATAGCTGTGGCCGGTCACCCAGCCGATGTCCGCCGTGCACCAGAAGACATCCTCGTCACGGTAATCGAAGATATATTTAAAGGTGGTTGTTACATAAGTGAGGTACCCGCCGGTGGTGTGCAGAACGCCCTTGGGTTTGCCTGTGCTGCCGCTGGTGTAGAGGATAAAGAGGGGATCTTCCGCATCCATGACTTCCGGCTCACAGTCTTTGGAAGCTATGGCCATCAGGTCATTCCAGTAAAGGTCGCGCCCTTCCACCATGTTGCATTCTTTATCAACCCGGCTTACGACTATGCAGTGCTTCACATTGGGGCACTGGGCCATGGCCTTGTCGGCATTGTCCTTCTGCGGGAGCAGTTTGCCGCCCCGGAAGCCGTAGTTGCTGGTGATCAGTACATCCGCTTCAGCGTCTAAAATCCTGTCCCTCAGGGCCTCGGGGCTGAAGCCGCCGAATACGATGCTGTGAATGGCGCCGATTCGGGCGCAGGCCAGCATGGCGATAGCCAGTTCGGGAATCATCTGCAGGTAGATGGAGATCCGGTCGCCTTTTTTTACACCCAGACCCTTCAGCACGTTGGCAAACTTGCAGACTTCCCGGTGCAGTTCGCCATAAGTATAAGTGCGGCTTTCCTCCAGAGGCTCGCCCTGCCAGATGATGGCCGCTTTGTTTCTGCGCCAGGTATTAAGATGACGATCCAGGCAGTTGTAAGTAACATTCAGCCTGGCTCCCTGGTAATATTTGACAACCCCGTTTACGAAGTCGTACTCTTCAGCTTTATCCCACTTCTTGAACCAGCTGATGTGCTCTTCCGCCATCTCGGCCCAGAATTGTTCCGGTTCTTCGATGGATTTCCTGTATAATTCATCTCGTTCCTGACGGGAACTAACTTTTGCTTTGTCCACAAATTCCTGATTTGGGTAAAAAACCCTGCTCTCTGTCATTAGATTCTTAACGCTGCCGACTTGTTTTTTTGTCATTTGTTAGCCTCCTTTATAGTTAGCTAGCCAGTCTTATTATTTAAATAAGTAGTCCTTTACAGCCCAACCTTTTTGTTCATATCTCTTTGGTCCGCCTGTTATTCCTACCGACATGCTACAGAAGATTTTTTTTATTTATCACCTCCGGCTAATACTACAGCGTAGTATTGCTTATTTCGCTATGCCCGCTACGCCATGGGGACGGTT
>CAZXQO010000028.1:0-61694 GCA_964643075.1 uncultured Peptococcaceae bacterium | reverse complement strand
CTGTTGGCCCGGTAGGTCCGGTCGGTCCGGTTGGTCCGGTTACTCCTGTTGCTCCTGTTGCTCCGGTTGGTCCGGTGGCTCCTGTCGGTCCGGTAGGTCCTGTCGGTCCTGTGGCTCCGGTTGCTCCGGTGGCTCCTGTTGCTCCTGTCGGCCCTGTTGCTCCGGTTGCTCCGGTAGGTCCTGTAGGCCCGGTAGGTCCGGTAGGTCCGGTTGCTCCGGTTGGTCCGGTTACTCCTGTTGCTCCTGTCGGTCCTGTTGCTCCTGTCGGTCCGGTAGATCCTGTTGGCCCGGTAGGTCCGGTAGGTCCGGCTGCTCCAGTTGCTCCGGTTGGTCCGGTTGCCCCGGTTGGCCCGGTTACTCCCGTTGGTCCCGTTGCCCCGGTCGGTCCTGTCGGCCCGGTTGATCCGGTCGGTCCGGTTGCTCCGATAAGTCCGGTTGCTCCTGTTGGTCCGGTTGCTCCTGTCGGTCCGGTTGCTCCTGTTGGACCTGTTGCTCCGGTAGATCCTGTTGCTCCGGTTGGTCCTGTTGCTCCAGTCGGTCCGGTAGGTCCTGTTGGTCCTGTTGGTCCTGTTGGTCCTGTTGGTCCTGTTGGTCCTCCTACAGGGCCTGTAGGTCCGGTAGGTCCTGTTGGTCCCGTTGGTCCTGTTAGTTCTGGACCGATTGTATCCAGTTCTTCTGCCACCAGGCGATGAGCCACGGTCAAATTTCCAGCGGCATCTTTACCCCAGGCCGAAATGATCACGGAGTCTGAACTGGTAGTGAATATAAATTCAAATTCATCAAACTGCGCAAAATATGTTCTTGCTGCAACTTCCCCCGCTGCCAAACTCAATAGCTCCAATACATACGGTGTCTTTGTAGTCCCTGTCACGAAAAACCCGTCAATTTGAACATCAGCAGCGGTTGTGCCGTCATTTGTGATTTTTACTGTAAACGACGTAGTTGGTCTTACACCGGCGACCAGTGTATTTTCAATTAATCCGGTAGTTAATAAAGCCATAGCCCCGTCTCCTTACATTTTTTATTGTTGATAGCTTGTTAAACCGTGGAAATCTCTTTGGCCACAACCCGATGGGCCTTGGTCAAATTTCCAGCGGCGTCTTTTCCCCAGGCCGAAATGATCACGGAGTTTGAACTGGTAGTGAACCGGAATTCAAATTCATCAAACTGCGCAAAATATGTTCTGGCTGCAACTTCTCCCGGTGTCAAGGATAATAGCTCCAATACATACGGCGTCTTCATAGCCCCGGTCACAAAAAACCCGTCAATTTGAACGTCAGCAGCGGTTGTGCCGTCATTTGTGATTTTTACTGTAAATGTTGATGTCGGTCTTACACCGGCGACCGGTGTATTTTCAATTAATCCGGTAGTTAATAAAGCCATAGCCCCGCCTCCTTACATTATTAATGTATTGTAAATGCCCGTTAGATTAAGCCCTCCCGCGTTATCATCAAGCAAACCCGTTATTAACTATAGACATACAGTCTCCCCTCCTAAATTATGGATCTATTTATTGTATGGTTCGTTTACTATTTTTGTTACTTTTTGGATGTCTTCAATACTATTAAATTTCCATATAAGTGGCATATCCTTGTTCAGCTGAAAAACGTGGAAAAACCCGGATTTTATCGCCGGACATGGCGGTCATATCTCATGCTAAATGTCATGAGACCCTGGCATAGTAAACAACATTAAATAAGGAAAGGTTAGCGAAAAAAAGAAGAAGAGAGAACTTTCGGCCTGTCGCCCGTTTCTCTCTTCTCTCTTTTAAAATGCTCAACTCCCTGCCTTCATTTCTAACTATTTTACTATTCTGGAAAGAAACAACCTCCCCCACAAACCTGTTTTGACTCCTTAAACTCCTCCTTAGCCTTTTCGAGATCAGCCATCGTCCCGATGTCGAACCAAAGGTCCCGGCTTTCATAACTCACAACCCGGGCTGCTTCCTTAAGAAGACGTTGAACCAGGTCCGGCATATCAAACTGTTCATTTTCAGGAATTAACGATAAAACCCGCTTTTTAATGACATAAATGCCCATGCTGGCCCAATAGTTACGGGTTGGTTTTTCCGCATAGGCCGTCACTTGACCATCCTTAATCTCCAAGACTCCCACCGATGTACTAACCGTTTTCTTTTGTACAGCCACCGTCATATCTGCTTGCTTCTCTAAATGGTGTTCATACAACGCCCGGAAATCCAAGGTGGTTAATTCATCCCCATTGACGACTAAAAAATGGTCCTCTAAATCATTGACTTTTCTCAACGGGCCTGCCGTCCCTAAAGGCTCAGTCTCAACAACATAACGAATAGGCACACCAAACTGACTGCCATCTTGGAAGTAAGCCCTTAAGAGATCTGCTAAATATCCCAAACACATAATTATTTCATTAAAGCCCGCGCTTTGGAGTTGATGCACGAGAATAGCCGCTATCGGTTTATCCCCAATGGGAAAAAGGGGCTTGGGTAAGATTTGGGTATACGGATCCAGGCGTGAACCTCTACCACCCGCTAAAATAATGCTTTGCATTTTATTCCTCTTCTTTATTTTATCAATTTCAAATTTGGTACTTCCCTATCTGAAAACGATTCAAATGGGTGGCAATCCAGGCCACAGTCCTATTGACCCCTTCTCCCAATGTTACACGAGATTCCCAACCTAACGTCTCTTTGGCTAAACGATTATCCGCTAAAAGACGGGTAACCTCACTGCGGCTCGGGCGAACCCGAGTCTCGTCCACGACAATTTTTGCTTTGCTCCGGGTCGAATCTATAATCATGTTGGCTAGTTGCCCAATGGAAATTTCTTGACCTGAACCAACATTAATGACCTTTCCAAACGCTTCCTGGGTCTGCGCTGCTTTAATAAATGCCTGGGCTGTGTCCGATACAAAGGTAAAGTCACGCAGGGCGTCCGTATTTCCAAGGCGTATCTCTTCACAGACAAGGGCCTGGGTAATAAGCGTCGGAATGACGGCCCGGGCGGACTGTCGCGGTCCATAACAATTGAACGGTCTTATCGTAACGACCGGCAGCCCGAAGGTGGCATAAAAACTTTCGGCTAACTTATCCGCCCCGATTTTACTGGCTGAATATGGGGACTGACCCTGAAGAGGATGAGCCTCGTCAATCGGGACATAGCATGCAGACCCGTATACTTCACTGGTTGAAGTATGGACGATACGATCCACTCCATGATCCCGTGCTGCCGTAAGAACATTGAACGTTCCCAAAATATTTGTTTCAACAACCTCGCGAGGGTTTTTATAGGAATAAGGGATTCCCACCAAAGCACCCAGGTGAAAAACAGCGTTACACCCCTTTACGGATCGTTCGATGGCATCCGCGTCACGTAAATCTCCCGCAATTATTTCAATCTGCTCGAGTACCTTTGGCTCTAAATCCTCCAGGTTCCCACGGCCATCCCTGGAATTATAACGGATAAATACACGAACTTTAGCTCCTGCTTTGACCAGTGCCTCTGTCAAGTGACTGCCGATAAATCCACCGGCTCCTGTGACCAGGACCTGGTTTTGCTCCCACATCACGCTCTCCCATCCCCCATCTGCAGTAATTGATATATCGTATGTCAGTTTTTGTCTATCTGACACCCGTTGCCACATCGAAGCGTGATGTAACATACACTGATATATAAGCGAAAAATAGGTTAGGCTTAACGAGATAAACAACTGCCTGGGAGGTTAATTTATGAAAATCGTCATTCCTGCGCTTAGTTTGGAAAAAGGCGGCGGAGCCCGCTTTCTATACCAGTTAGGGAATGCACTGGTAGATTTCGGGCAAAACGTAGAATTTATCATACCGGAAAGCGGTTCCGTGGACTGGCCCGTGCGCACTAAAATTACCAGGGTTAAGGAGTTAACACCGGACTGCTTCCCCCCGGCTGATTTTATCCTTCCAAATTTCTACCTAACTGTTTTTCCAGCCTGGCAATCCCAAAAGGGGCAAGTCGTCCGCCTGAGTCTTGTCTACGAGCCCTTTTGTATCCCCAACGCAGATGTGTCAAAATCCACTTATTCCATCGGAGCGCCGATTGTTACCATCTCTCAGTGGCAACGCCAACTTATCCTCTCTCAAGTTGGTCGTGATAGTACGGTGATTTCCGGTGGCGTAGATCCGGTTTTTTTCCATCCCTATCCTAAGCTCTCTGCCCAAACAGGTCGTAAAACTATTTTTTACATCATGCGGGGGGCTGGCTATACCTGGAAGGGAAATGATGACTTCATAGCAGCGTGTGCACGGCTAAAAGAGAGACTGCCTGATTTTGATGTTTTCATTGTTAACCCGGAGCCGGGAGCGTTCATTCCCTCTTTTCCCTATACAACCGTGACGGCCGATAGTGACCACGAGATGGCCCTGCTCTATGCCAGAGCAGACCTTTTTGTCTATACTTCTTATTACGAATCCTTTGGCTTACCTCCTCTAGAAGCGATGGCTTGCGGTACGGCGGTGGTAACCACCGATTGTGGAGGAAATCGTGATTATGCCAGAAACGGGGAAAACTGTGTCGTTGTCCCACCTAGCGATATAAACTTATTAACTGAAGCAATGCATCGCTTGTTAACTAATGATAATGAACGCCAATCTCTGGCCAATGCGGGCCACGTTTTCGCAAAACCCTGGACCTGGCAACGCACTGCGGATCAACTGCTCTCTGTGTTAATGAGTATTAAAAAGAAATATTATAATCAAGTATTCAGAATTCAGTAGTCGGAGTTCAGAATACTTCGAAATGATAAACCGTTCTCTCATTCTGACTACTGACTCCTGAGTAGTTACTATTTAATGCGGCAATTGCTCCAAGATCGTCAAATATCTTGGGGCAAGCTGCTCCCACTCAAACGTTAAAGCCCGCTCCCGGGCCCGTGCAGCAAGTGATCGTAAAAGTGAAGGATTGCTGAGCGCGATCATTAAAACCTCCGACAACTGCTTTACATTACCCGCCTCAAAGGTTAAGGCACAGTCGTGAGAAACTAATTCTGCCAGCCCCCCCGCTCTTGACGCAATTAAAGGAGTCCCGATCGCCATTCCCTCCAAGGCCACCAGACCATAGGCTTCACGTCGGCTCGGAACAATAAGGCCCGTCGCACGCCCCATCCATCGCCTCACCTCTGCACCCGGCTTCCAGCCGTGAAACTGAACGTAAACTCCAAGCTTCATAAACTGAACACGCTGTTTTAATTTTGCTTCATATAAGTCTGGTCCCTTGCCGATAATATTTACATGAATTTTCCGCCCGCTTTGCCGTATTAAATACGTGGCCATGATCAAATCTTCTATCCCTTTATAGTCCAACAGTCTGCCAACATAAAGAAACTCATCCGCGCTCCCTTGTTGCCAACGTTCTGCAGGCAAGGAAATGCCAAGAGGTAAAACTTTCGTTTTGGAAAGGTATTGGGGGAAACGCCCTGCCAGATAGTTTCTTTCACTCTGACTGATGAGTTGAATACGTTGACAACGCATTAGAAGTTCCTCTTGAATTTCAAATTGCTCTATTAACTCAGGCTCAGATCGGTCTCCTAACTCTTGGCGCAAAAAAGAATAAACGGAATAAAGAATTGGAATTAATCCTTTCGAAAGGGCATAAGCCAAAGGGGTAAAATTGATAGCATGAATATGAATTAAATCCCACTCCTGACTAAGCTCAGGAAATTCCTGACTTACGACATCGGCTTTGATCATGCCTAAATAACCGAAATAATGGGAATTGCGAGGTAATCCAAGCACTTTGATCTGTTGTCCACGTACGACCCAACCGGGTACGTTCCAATCAGTGCGTGGCATAATAACCGTTTGTTGTATGCCCAAACGATCTAGCATATACAACATGCCTGTGACCGCCGTTCCGGCACCTCCAAAGCTTTCCTCTTCAAATTCATTAGTCATCGATAAGACATTCAGACAAATCGCCCCCATACCTCCATCCTATACGACAAGCATTAAAAGGTCCCAAGATACCCAAGCCAAATCAAGAAGTTTTTTTACAGCACTAACAAGCGCCTCTCGGAATTTACTACTTCATCCAAATTCATATATGGATATAATTAACTCTTAAACCATATATAGCATAATGCATACGGTTAGCTGATTAACTAACTATAACAACTTAACTTTGGTAATAACACCCAATCTTATCCATACTTGCCTCCAGTAATGTCACATAAAAATGAAGATGCATATTATACATAAAGTCCGGATGCAGGAGGATTGACTTTGAAGTTTCTTTTTGTCAACGGTCCGCCCATAATAAAATACGGCCTCGCGGCAGGGCTGGCCGAAGCCGGGGAAGACATCGCCATCATTGAAGTGCCGGGGAATATAGAAAAGAACCCCGGATATTTCCGGGAGCAGGTGATAATTCACCGGCCAGACTTTGTTGTTGTAGAAGGAACAGCAATATTAAAACCCTACCAGGTTCTTTTCCCGGCATTGCAGGAGTTCAATGTACCCCTGGTTTTCTGGGCCATTGACGACCCGGTGGAGTTTAAAAACTTCTCCCTGCACCTGGCCCGCAAGGCTAAATATGTGTATACCACAGACATTGACTGCGTACCTCGTTACCTCCGGCATGGAATTCGGGCGGCACACATACAGTTCGCCTGTTTGCCGTCATTCCATAAAAAAGTCTCGCCCAACGACAGTTTAAGGCACGACCTGGTATTTGTGGGCAACAATTACCACAAATACACCGCCCGGACAAAGGGACTGGATACTGTCCTCAGGCCCCTGCTAAACGGTAATTACAATATCAAGGTATATGGAAACCAGTGGTGGGTGGACGGTAGAAGGCCCTTCACCCTGGACCGGCACTTTTATGGCGGCTACCTGCCCTACGAGCGCCTTCCCGCAGCCTATTCCTCCGCAAAGATCGTGCTTGGCATGCACTCGGTAGACAGTTCTGCCACCATGATGAGTATGCGCACATTCGAAGCCCTGGGCTGCGGCGCCTTTCACCTTACACAGTGGACCCCGGCCATAGAGAACATGTTTACCAACCATAAACATCTGGTGTGGAGCAAATCTGCTGAAGAAACCGTGGATCTTGTTAAATATTACCTCGGTAGGAATTGTTTACGAGAAAAGATCGCCCGGGCCGGGCAGGAAGAAGTCTACCAAAAACACACCTATCTGCTCAGGGCAAAGGAAATACTTCAAAAAATTATTCAATTCAAGAACCGCCCCCAAATTAAAATTGGGGACATTCCTTCGCGAAATTCATGTAAAGTAAGGGGTTTACCAACATCCGGAATTATTTAGCAATACGCATTTAGATAATTAGGAAGGTGTGTCCCCATACCACTGATGAGGATTTTTCAATGAAACTGCGAGTTCTTTTTCAAACCAGACCTGATTATCTGAAAAATTTGGCCGGTGACAGCATACAACTGTTAAAGACAAAAGAATACCTGGAAAAACTGGGCGTTACAGTGGATGTTTCCACTTCTGTCACCAGCCTTGCCAACTATGACATAATTCATCTGTTCAATACCACCAGAGTAAAGGAGGCCTATTATTATTACCTTAATGCCAAAAAACAGAAAAATTCCGTGGCGGTTTCCACCATCTACTGGGACTTTACCGAATTCTGCCATTCCCCGGGTAGCCCCCAAAATCTATATAACAACTGGGTTAACTCCCAGGCCATGCGTAAAACTATTTTCCGCAACGCGGACCTGCTTTTACCCAACTCTAAAGCAGAGGCGGATTTAATCGGGCGGCAAACCCGGGGCGCAGCCCCCTGCCATATTGTGCCCAATGGGGTGGACCCGTTGTTTGCCCGGGGCGACCCGAACGAGTTCTACAGGCAACATGGTATAAAAGACTTTGTATTATGCGTAGGCAGAATAAGCCCCCGTAAAAACCAGTTTGCCCTGGCGAAAGCATTAAAGGGCACCGGCCTGACTCTGGTGCTGGCCGGACCGGTAAATGACCGGGAATACGCTGAAAAATGCAGGATGGCTTACCCCGGATTAATTATGTTGAGCCACTTGGAACACCACCAGCTGCCGGGTCTGTATGCCGCCGCAAGGGTACATGTTCTGCCCAGTTGGTTTGAAACGCCCGGACTGGCTAGCCTGGAAGCAGGTCTGGCTGGCTGCAGGCTGGTAAGCACCGACCGCGGCTGCGCCGCCGAATATTTTGGCCGGATGGCCTGCTACTGCAACCCCGACAGCGAGGAATCAATACGAAATGCAGTAATTAAGGCGCTAAAAATATCAGACAGCGAACTCCTTACCTTAAAATACCATATTAGTAACAATTTCCTATGGGAAAGAGCCGCTCTGGAAACTTTAAACGGATATGAAAAAATTTTATCTGATACGGCAAAATATTCAACGGTCAAGTAACAATTTCACTTTCCACACATAAAATGTAATAAAAAACCACCGAAAGGACGCGATTGAATCATACAACCGGCCAGCTAATTACCCTACAAGGGTATAAAAATAAAACTAAATAAAAAAGGAGGCACATTTAATGTTAGTTGGATTTCGTGCCTACGTTGCCGATCCGAACGATAATTCCGTAGCAGTGCTCAATTCTTTAAGCGGCACCATACTTACCAGGATAGCCACCGGAACCGGCCCTCTCAGCGTGCAACTAATGCCCAACGCAGCGAAGGTATATGTTACCAACTTCGGTACCAATACCGTAACTGTCATTGACGCCAGCACCAACATTCCCGAGGCGACAATAACAGTGGGCAACGCACCCGCTGATGTAGTTTTCAACTCCATCAGCACCAGGGCTTATGTAACCAACTCCGGAAGCAACACGGTGTCCGTTATCAACACCGCTACCAATGCGGTGGTGGCCGCCGTCAACGTGGGCAACACTCCCATAGGAGTGGCAATTTCACCGGATGACATGCTTGTATATGTGGCCAACAGCGGCGACGGCACAGTTACCGTGATTAATGCCAACACCAACACCGTGCTGGGCGCACCCATAGCAGTGGGAACCACCCCCAGATTTCTTAGCGTGGCCCCGGATGGAAAGGTATGGGTGCCAAATCTTAACAGCAACAGTGTTTCTGTTATCGATCCCAATACCAATACCGTAATCGCGACGGTATCGGTGTTGCCGGGGTTAAATCCAAATGCAGTTAAAGTCAATCCCGCCGGTACATTTGCCTACGTCGTCAACAGTGGTTCCAACGACGTGACGGTAATAAGCGCACTCAGCTTTACCGTAATCGTCCCCAGCATCCCCGTGGGAACCACGCCGGACCGCCTGGATTTCGATACCAATCCCGAGGTCAGCGTGGTAAGGGCTTTCGTGACCAATTTCGGCAGTAACTCCATTTCTATTATTAATACAGCCACCAATACTGTCATTGCCACACTCAACAACATTGCCCTTGCAGGAGGCCCCAGGGGTATTGATATCGGTCGCCTCGGAGCAATAGAAAGCCCCAGTGAACCCATCGATCTGCTCGACCCCTACGTGTTGGAAGAAATAAGAGAATCCGTCTGCATCATCGTGGATAAAGTTTATACCAGCTGCCAGCAAAGGGAATGCTTCCCGGAAATTAATATACCGCTTACCGGCACCGGACCCTTCATATTCCAGGACATTAAATTCTTCAACGGCACCATTGTTCCCGGGAGTCTGCAGATAACCCCCATTGCCAACAGACCTAACTTCTTCCGGGTTATGTTGACCATATCCATAGCCTTCACCGCAACATTACTGGATACAGGCACAGGCAAAACCATTACCATTAGCGGCACCTTGCCCGATATTCAAAAGGACATTGTGTTGTTTATACCGCCGGCAAGGGATGAAGTGGACCTTAATATTATTACTGAAACCCGTTCTGAGCTCCTGTGCACACCTACCGTGTTCGACTGCTGCCTGGCTATTCAGGTGGGGGTATTCCTGGTGCTTAAGGTTGTGGGCAAAGTACAGTTGCTGGTCCCGGCCTTCGGTTTCTGCCCGGAACCCGCTCCCTGCGAGCCATTTACAGAGTGCAAGGTGGATGTATGTGCAACCTTCTTCAACCCGGTCAAAACACCTTTCCCAACAGATTTCTTCCCGCCGCAACTGGAAGATCTGTAATAACTATACAGTCGCTGCCATTGGCAGCCTAGCAATAAAGAAACCGCCCCGCCAAGGGGTGGTTTCTTTATTAATTAAAAATTCTCTTTAACAAACCTGCATTTTTTTGCCTCGTCAGTTCCTCCTGAATCATCTTTTGTTCTTTTTCCACCCTGGTCAATTGCTCCTGCAGTTCTTTATATTTTGACTCCAGCGAGGCTATGTTCCTGGCGCTTTCCCCCTGTTTGACCTGTACGGATTTAACCTGGGTCAGTAAAAGCTTGCCCTGTTCTTTTAATTCCAGCATGCCGGCAAATATTTCTTTTATTTGCCCTTCCCTGGTCCTGGACTGCTCCTGACGGTACAGAGACTGTTCCTCCCTGGTCTTCTCATGCTCTTCACGAAGGCCCTCCAGCAGCTTTTGTAAAGCTAACTGCTCGGATATAATGCCTCCCAATTCCTTTTTCAACTTATCCTGCTCCGTTTTTACCTCCGCCCGCAGCTTAGTACCGCTTTCCTGGAAGCCTTTAAGTTGCTGGCTCTCTTTTTTCTGCTCCTCCGCTATCCGGCTCAACTCCTTTTCCAGGCCGGCGCCAGCGCCGGTAAGCTGCTGCAGCAGTTCTTGCTGCTGCACAAAATCCCGCCTGAACAGCCTCATTTCACCAGATAGTTCTTCCCGGGCTTTTTCATGGTCTGTTTGCCCTTCCTGAAGCGTCAAAAGCAATTTTCTCGTATCAACCTGCATCGTGTACATTTCTGCCTGTTCCTGCAGGTATTGCTCAAGTCTGGCGCCCAGCGCATCCATTTGCTCCCTGTGCTGGTAAAGTTCCTCCTGTAATACCTGATTACTGCCATCAAAACGCCGGGAAAGATGCTCTACCTTTTCCCCTTGGCCAACAATCTGTCCGGCAAGCTCTTCTACTTTACCCTGGGCGCCGGCCAGACGCCCGCTCAATTCTTCTGTTTTATCGCGGTTATCCACCATGCTGCCGGCCAGAACAGACACTTTTTCATTTATTTCGTTTTCAACCAGCTCCCTTGATTTAACAATCTCGTCAATATGGGATTCTATTTGCTTTTGCCCCGCAAATAATTCGTCAACCATCCCTTTCATTGCACTATGCTCTTTTTTTAGCTGTTTAAATATATCTTTTATACTTTCCTCAATGTGTGGAATTTTTGTCAGTTCCCCGGCAATACTTTTTATGTCCTTTACCGCTTTTAATTCCGCCTTCATTGATTCGAGCACTTCGCTTTCGCTGAAGGCAGTTTGTATTTTCTCCGCCACTTGCGTGATGATCTCTTCATAGCGCAGGTGCAGGCGCTTAACAGAATCGTTTACCGCCCCCAGCCCCTGATCAAGCCCAGCCATTTTGCTCTCCATCTCTTCCACCGTGGTGCAAATCAGCTGGCCGTCAAGCTTTAAATCTTCCAGGGTTGTTTTAATACTCTCGTTTTCCCGGATTAATCTAGAAACATCATCTTCCTCATCATCCCGGTGGCCGTTTTCAGCCACCTCTTCAGCAAACCCTTCAGGCTGGCTTTCCTCTACTCCAGTTATCTGTCCGGCCATACCCTCATCCCCGGTGCCCGGACATTGGCATGCTACCTCCTCTTCCTGCCCTGCAGCAGCGTTGTCCTGTACTGCAGGCGGGATTATCTTTTCCGTTTCCGGCGCCGCAGGCGGATAATAATTGCCGGTCACCATTTCCGGCGCCACCGGAGGCGGAAACAGTTGCTTATCCTCATCAAGAAACATTTGTACTACGCTGCCGGATGTTCCAGGAACAAGTGGTATATTTGTTCTTCCCACATCCCTCAAAGAATTGCTTCTAAAAGTTATTAGTACAGGTCGACCGGCCATATCCACGGAGGCGGCCCTGCTCCAACCGCTGCCCCAGTCATGTGAAACGCTATACATAAATTGAGTCTGTTCCCGCCATAAGGCGAACAAATTGCTATCACGGTAAGAAAGCATGGGCCTGGAGGTGCCGCTTAAGGAATTGGAAATAGTCACCATGTTTTCCCATGGATTATTATGCTTGGTAATTTCCTTGCGCCTGCGATATGTTATATTTGGCCTGTTTTCTGCGCCCGAGACACCGCTGGCGATAACATGAAAGGTATCTTTTCGATCCACAAGGCCGAAAACCTCCAGTGTATTGTCCGGCATTTGAGATATAGTTTCGGTATGACCCCATAAATCAAAATTTTTATTAAATTTTTTATAATAGGGCTCGACATTTTTGCCGCCCACCGCACTGGTGTAAATAAAGTGAATGTTCTCCTGGCTGTCTTTGTCCACGCTAAAGGGAGCTATATTTTTGCCTGATATTATTTCGCCAATATGCTGCTCCTTCCATTCCTTCCCGTTCCAGAAGGAATGCATGATCGCCCAAACAAAGGCATTCATCATGCTGGAGGTTAGCAAAAATATGTGCACCCTTTTTGAAGTCAGCATCAGTGTCAGGTATCTCAAATATTGTGCCTTCGTGTCAAACTCGGCCAGCACAGTGCTGTTCCAGTTCCGGCCAGGGTAGCCTATGTAATATTTTAATTCACCACTTTTTAATATACATGCCAGATGCAAATTGTCCGAGGCATCGATAATAGCGCTGTAATCAATCACAGGCGTGCCAACCAGCGTTTCTGGCACCGGAGGAAACTGGTAGCCGGCAGCAAAAAACCTGTATCTCAATAAATTGTTTTCTAGAAATATATCCCATATATCCCCTGCTCTGGTCTTGAGCAACCAGTGTTGCCCCCTGACAATGGACATGCCCGAGCCCCCTCCTCGCCCGAAAATATATCTCTAAATAATATGAAGCGTTACCATTAAATAGTACAAAACATTATAAAAAATTAACTAATCCGACACATTAACGAGCGTATAGATGTATAGATATATAATAAAGTAAGGGTAGTAGGGAGTCAGGCTTGACCCTCCGGAAGGTGGTTCTGCTTTGATTGAAGGGGTAAAGGTAAAAACACTGGTCAAGTATCCCGATGACCGGGGCTTTTTTGCAGAAATATTGAGGGACGATGACGGATTGCTAACCCGCTTCGGCCAGGCTTCTATTTCCAAAACTTATCCGGGGGTGATTAAAGCCTTTCATTATCACCAATTTCAGGATGATTTGTGGTTTTTCCCGGTAGGCAACGCCCAGGTGGTACTTCATGATTTAAGACATGATTCACCTACCTATAAGGAAACAAACATTTTTTATATGGGTGAGGACAATCCGGTTTTGCTGCTGATACCAATAATGGTTGCCCACGGATACCGGGTGCTGGGTAATCAGCCTGCAGTTATAATTTATTTCACCACACAGTCCTACAAACCGGGTAACCCTGACGAACATAGAATCCCGTGGAACGACTCCTCCATCGGATTTGACTGGTCTACCCAAAATAGATGATACTAAAACCGGTTGCCGGAACAGGTAAAAAGAAAAAGAGCCCGCAGGCTCCAAGAGTTTAACATGAATCGGACAACATTTTAATGCAGGCGACTGCATAACTGTTTAGCTGGCCAGGTATTTATTACTATATCTGTGAAATATTGATCCTGTTCGGAGGGCAGACATTTGACACGCAGAGGGGAGGGGCGGTGCAGTTGGACGGCAGCACTACCTCTTCGCGGGTCACTATTTTTGCCACTGTAAACACGCACTTCATAATCACAACAGGCTCCACCACACCGGTGGTCGGATTGAGCACCAGCACCAGGCAGGTGCTGGTCCCTTCATCAATTTCCACAGTTTCCCTGATGGAATCTGTGGGCAAAACGCCATTGGCCACCTGCTCCTCCTGAAAGGCCAGGGATACATCCACACAGGCAAGAACATTGCCGGCCTCGGCATTTTTGATCAGCAAAGCACCGCGTACCCAGCCGCAGTTTATAATCTTGTTCTTTAGCAGTGTGGGCCTGAAAACTATTTTGTCCAACTGGCAGCACACTTCAAATTGCACCGGAATTGTCACGCCGCCGATAACTACCGTAGCGTTGCCGAAACTGTCTACCACAATGCCCAGACCGGTAAGTGCGTTTATGGCCGCTACGGTCAGTTGGGCCTCCGCCACTTTTTGTACACAGTCGTTGAACACCAAACAGTTGTTAAAAGTTATACCCATGTTTTTTCCTCCCTTAAATTAATGTCTGGCTTGCTTTGCCTGATAATCCAGCACTACCCTGCCATTGCAATAATTGTCACTATCCTATGGTAAATAATATGTAAACAGCCATATTTTTGTTACATCCCAGGGGTTGTACAAAAAACAATATCTGAGTTGAGATTGGGAACATTTCTTCGTGAAAGTTTTAATAGGGAATTATCCCTTGGATAATTCCCTATCTATGAAAAAAACCGTTCTTACAGAAGGCTAATTCCAGAGCTTTAATACGTTAAAGCAACATATACTTTCCTGAACGACAAAAAAAGAAGGATAATATTCCTACCGAATAATATCCTTCTTCCGATAAAATTTATCTCTTTGCAGTGGCAAGCTTACCTCACCGGGTATCTGCTACTGTTCTGAGCTGCCGCATCTTCCGCAAACCCGGCCTCTCTTCCTGCTGTCGCAGCTGCCGGGACCTCTTCCCCTTTTTCCAATGCCGCTTTTGCCCTGGTGCTTAAATTGGGATCGTTCTCCCACCAGTTGATACCTATTTCCCTGGCTTTATCCACCGAAGCTATCAATAGCCTTATTTTTATGGACAGCAGTTCAACACCCGCCAGGGAAATATTTATATCCCCGGCCACTACCAGACCTTTATCCAGCACCCTTTCCAGAATTTCGGCAAGGTTGGTGCTTTTGGTGGCCTGTTGCACAGCTTTACCCCCTTAAAGAAGGTCGCCCAACGGGCCGAGGTTAAGGTTCAGTTCTTCCCCCTCCAGACCAAAGGCCCGCTTCAGTTCCTCCATCTTTTCTTCCAACTTCAACATGGTTAGCCCCACCCGTTCAATTTCTTCATCCGTAAGGGTACCCCGCTCTATTCTTCGCAACGCCTGCTTTTCCATCAACCTCCTGAGTAGTTCAATCAGTGTCAATACCAGTTTGGCCAGACCCTGCTCCACCTTCTCCGGATCGGCCTGAATCCGCTGCACCCGGCCCGGGTCCTTGACAGACATTTCTTCTTCAAAATCGCCCAGATCACATTCTCGGCAAACGACACTGTCCATTTAAACTCCTCCGGCTAGCGACATTTTATTGACACAAAACTGTATAACGGCCAGGGGCCGCTTAAGAGAAATTTGTATTGAGAAAAATTCTCCCTAAGGTCCCTAAACTCTTCTCCGAAATCCCCCACCCGTTCCCTTTTGATCATGTGAGAGCCGTGGTAAAACATGCCGGGGGACGGCAAAATCCTTTTAATGTGCTTTATAGCAAGCCGGGAAAGCCGCCGGTGAATATCATCCGCCGGAGCCGCGGCAGCACTTCTTAGGCACTGCTCCCAGAGCAACTGTCTCTTTTTTTGCATTAAAAAACCTGTGCCGGGCATTCCGGACAAATTATCCCCCGGGTTAATATCTGCATTTTTTTGCCTGCACTTTTCCTCTGCCTTATCAACATCCCACAGTACCCTCACGGACATTTCCGCCATTCCCCTTACTTCCCCCAGGGAAGACAGAAACGTGGTGTAATTCCTGGCTAGCATTCCCTCCACTTCGCTCCTGCCGTCCAGCAGAGTTCCGAACCTTACGGGAAGGACGGCATGGGAGTCCATGATAACCTTCAACACCTCACCGTGGGCAATGACATTGTTCTCGCTAACCCTGGCCAGAGAACCATGTCCCGGGGACACCAGAGCACTTAATTCATTGTAGGCCACGTCAAATACTTCCCTGCCGGCGCATGGAAAATTAACCGGCCCCGCTGTATCGATCATCCCGTACAGGTATAACATTACGCCTCACCATCTTCCAGGGCATACATTCTGTCTATGGAAGCCAGCACCACCCTCAAACTCAGGTAGACTAGATCCACGTCTGCCACGGATATTACTATGTCTCCCGAGATGACCACACCTTTATCCAATATTAAATCCAGCAGTTCCAGAAGGTTTACGTTTTTATCCCTGGCCAGACTATTCAGATCCATCACTCCCGGCATTTCCCGAAAAATTGTACGGTGGCCAGGGGCCGGTAACGGAAAAGAAGAATGAGGATGATATGTTATCCTGTAGTTCCCTGACTGCCGACATGAAATCCTCCATACTGTGGTTATCCACCAGGTAGGCCGCATTGAGTATCATTTCCGCCTCCTCGCCGGTGACTCCCTTGTCCAGGAGTTTATTCAGCCTGGCATCGCAGGAAAACTCATTCAGCCTCTGATGACAGAAGGAACAAATTTTTTCCATTTCATTGTCACATTCAATTAGCATATTATCTTCCAGTTTCTTCTTCATCATAAAGGCAATCCCCGTCGAAGCTCCTCCGGAGGCCTTCTCCACCATTTCCCTGATCACGGGATTGTGTGTTTTTATTTCCTGTTCCAGTTTATCTCTATGGCAGTAAATCTTTAATCCCCATTCCTGGCGCCCCCGTAAAAATTCCAGTGCCTTTTCCATAAACCCCCTTTGCTCCCGCAGCATCTCCACCACTCTTTGGGGTGTGCTGAACACGGAGCCGAATTTCATGGGAATTACCGGGTGGTCCACTGCTTTTAAAACAACTTCTATAACCTCCTGGTGCAGTCTGGCCTTCTCCTCCAGCCAGCCTGCATCCCCCAGCTTTTCCTCGATGACTTCTTCACTAAATTCATCAGGGGAGCACTCCCCCACCACGGCGCAAAACTGCTCATCATCGGAAAAAACCACGTTAAGCGCGGCAGCATGCCCGGACAGTATTCCAGTCAGGGTTTCCCCGGCCCGGCCATCGGTGACGCAGTACAGATAATATAACACATCATCCCCGGGCTCCACGGAAGACACGGGGTGTCCTCCGGGTAGCGTTACGTGATCCACGGTGGGCATGGGACTGGCAATGCTACTTGTCAACCTCTCCTCCAGTGCCTGCCGCAGACTGCTTTGGAAGGCATCGGATAATGCGTCCCTTAGTTCGTTCTTTAGTCTGGTATCGATTTCACCGGTTACCTCCACCCAGGCTTCCTCCACCAGCTCCCTGGCCCTGGACAGAAAATACGGCCTGGCGCTTTCCCAGAAGAGTTCAGGAATCATCCCGCTCATCCTCCACATCTTCATCTTCTTCCCCGTCGCGTTCTTCCTCTGCCAACTTTCTTTCACGGGCCGTCCTAAGTCTCCCTACCAGCTGTTCCTCCCGGGCGCCGTATTCCTCCTGGCTGATATCCCCCAGTTCAAAAGCCTGCCGCAGTTCCAGCAACTCTCTTTGAAGCTTCTCCACATCGTATAGTTCTGCATCCACACACCGGGTGATCTCCTCAAACACCCACCATAAACCCTTGAAAGGAGACAAGAAAATTTTTCCCAGTACCATAATTTCCACCACCGGATTCAATTCAGTCAACATTTACCTCTACAAAATTGTAAGGGGGCCAGGGTCCGGTATACTTAAAATCCAGGTGCTGACTGTAAATTTCGTAATAGTGGTTTACCGCCTCGTCGAATTGTTCTACGCTGGACTTGTCGATCAGGAAAGCGGCGTTAATGACCATTCTTTCCCCTACTGTCTCATTAAGCCGCGCATCATCAGCTTCCTTCCGCAGACCTTCGTAAATATTATCAATGTAATACTGTCTTTTTTCATCGGCTATCTGCTGTAGCTTTTCCCCCAGCTCAATCATCAGTGGGTACCCCTTCTCCGGGCCAATTTCCATAATTCTATTTTTTAAATCTATTACCTCACTGTATGCCTCTCCCACTTCCTTGACGAAAGATTCCCTGGTCCAGAGAACTTTCAGCCCCACTTCCATCTTGTTGCGCACCCGCTCAAAATTGGCCATAATGGCCGGGTATATTTCTTCCATCAATTTGTTCAAAGACCGCAAATTCTTGCAAATCACCCCAAACCTAACCGGCACCACTTCCTGGCCCGACATCACCGTGCTAATAACCTTCTGGTGGCACATGGCGTTTCTCCCAATGGGGTCGTAATACTTTTCCGCGCTGTCACTAACCACGGCGGCCATATCACGGTAAGACACTGTATATACAGGCTGGGCTTCCTCCCCCATACCGATGCAGCCGAACTCTTTACCGGCACCGTTTGTTATAAAGCAGTAAAGATATTTACCCGTTGTTTCATTCATATTCCATCACCCTCCGGGGCATGCTTTTCACTTCATCTATGGCCTGAATAAAATTTGCCTCCTTAATGCAAAAAGCTTCCAGGTCCCCCACATCATCCCCGTTTCGCTCAATAAAGTCCTCTATGGCTAAAAGAGCTGCCCGGCGACACGCGTATTCAATATCCGCCCCGCTTAGTTCGTCCGTATGATCCGCCAGTAACTCAGGTTTAACCTCCCGCCCAACGGGGCGGTCCTGCATGTGTATGCTAAACATTTCCTGCCTTGCCTGCCGGTCCGGCATGGATAATCCCAGCTTAACCTCAAATCTGCCGGAACGCAGCAGTGCCGGATCTATGGTATCTATCCTATTGGTAGCAGCCATTACCACAACATTGTGCAAACCCTCGATGCCGTCCATCTCGGTAAGCAACTGGCTGACCACCTTTTCCCCGGCAGCACCACCCCCAAACCCCCTCACGGGAGCCAGGGCATCAATTTCATCAAAAAAAATTATGCAAGGAGCTACCTGTCTGGCCCTTGTAAACAATTTCCGAATCTGTCTTTCCGACTCTCCCACCCACTTGGACATTAACTGCGGCCCTTTAATGGAAATGAAGTTAGCATTAGCCTCATTAGCAACGGCCCTGGCCAGCAAAGTTTTGCCGGTTCCCGGGGGGCCGTAAAGGAGAATGCCCCGGGGCATTTTTGCCCCTGCCCTGGCAAAAAGTTCTGTGTATTTCAGCGGCCACTCTATAAACTGCTTTAATAGTTTCTTTTCCCTGTCCAGCCCTCCCACCTGCTCCCAGCCCGCCATGGGAATTTCCACTAGAAACTCCCTGGCTGCAGATGGTTCTATATCCTTTAGGGCCTCGCTAAAATGTTGCATGCCCACTTTTAGCTCCGACCAGCCAGGCCAACCCGCCCGGCCACTTCCCTGCTTCTGGTGAGATAATGTATCCCTGAGGCAGCCCATGGCCGCTTCCTTACATAGCGAGCTAAGATCAGCCCCTGTAAAGCCAGCGCTTAGCCCTGCCAGAGCGCTTAAATCTACATCCCCGGCAAGGGGCATGCCCCTGGTGTGGATTTGCATAATTTCCCTGCGACCCTTTTGGTCAGGAACACCTATATATATTTCCCGGTCAAACCTCCCGGGCCGCCTGAGGGCAGGATCAAGGGCGTTGGGAATATTGGTGGCCCCTATTACCACAATTTGCCCCCGTCCGGTCAGGCCGTCCATCAGGGCCAATAACTGTGCCACCACTCTTTTTTCCACTTCCCCGGTTACCTCTTCCCTTTTGGGGGCAATGGCATCTATCTCATCGATAAAAATAATGCTGGGGCTTTTTTGCTGCGCCCTTTCAAAAATTTCTCTGAGCTTGGCCTCACTTTCCCCGTAATATTTATGGATAACCTCCGGCCCGCCGACATGAAAAAAAGCTGCTTCAGACTCTGAAGCAACGGCACGGGCAATTAACGTTTTTCCCGTGCCGGGAGGCCCACTTAAAAGTACGCCCCTGGGCGGATCGATGCCCAAATGCCCAAAAACATGGGGATATTTCAGAGGCAGCTCCACAATCTCCCTGACTTTGGTGATTTCTTTGCCCAGACCTCCTATATCTTCATAGCGTATGGTCCGGCCCCGGCCCGTTCCCGGGGAAGCGGCATCCTTGACGATTATCCGGGTGCCGGGTCCTACCAGCACTGTGCCCCCTGGCTCGGTATCAATTATCCTCATTTCTATTGTTTTGGAACCCCAGGTAGGAACTTGCACCCTGGTATTGGCCAGAACAGGCAGCCCCTCCAGATATTTGCGTATATATGAGGTTTCCGGCCGGAAACCGGTATCCTCCTGTACAGCAACGATTATTTTAGCGGCTTCCTGGCAGGTGCCGGCCTTTTTTATCCGCACCCGGTCTCCTAGACCAACCCCGGCATTCTCCCTGGACAAACCGTCAAGCTGAATTATTTTTTTTCCCCGGTTTTCCCGGTGTTGTGGCATTAACCTTGCCACAACTGTGTTTTTACCGGTTATCGCAACAATATCACCGATTTCTGCCTCCAGCCCGCAGATATCATCCGGGTCCAGGCGGGCAATACCCCTGCCCACGTCTTTATGAGAGGATTCCGCCACCACAAAATAACTTTCCTCTGCCAAGGATTATTGCCCCCTTTCTAGATTGGGGACATTCCTTCGTGAAACTTGTTAAGACATTAGACTTTTTGATAACCCAAGAAGGTGTGTCCCCAAACCTTGTTCAAGCCGCTTTATCCAGTGTGATTTTTAATATGCCGTTACGTACGGAGTATTGAAGGGATTCCGGTTTTACCGGACAGGGAAGGGCTATGGATTTCCTAACTCCAGTCTCACCCTTATCTACACCTATATCCAGTTCCTGGTCGGTTATCACAATATTAACCTGATCTTCCGAGGTGCCGGGCATCTCCACCACAATTTGCACCGTGCTGTCTTCGTTAAATATATCCATTACCGGCTCCCATGCATCGTAGGGCAGCTTTATCTCTTTTATTGCCCGGCCTGTATCCATAGTCAACGGCTGCCCGGACCGGGGTCTATCAGACAGGCCACCCAGCTTTACGCTGAAGCCATAGGAGCCCTGAAAAAAATTTTTGCCCCGGGGAAACTGAAAATTTCCTGTCTTGCTTTCCTCCGTTTTTTTCTCCGCCTCCATTTTCTGTACCAGATCAACCAGATCGGTTATGCCTTTCAATACATCATTTAATTTAAACCCTTCAGAAAAATCTTTTTTCATGTGTAATAACACCGTCCCATGCGACAAACATCTAAGGATGTCTTTTTCTTTTTAATCCGCCAGCCCGCCCCCGGATTTTTCATCAGCAGGTGTTATGCCGTCAATAGATTCTTCAACCGGCTGTTCAACCGATGTGCTATCATCCGCTCCTGCCAGCGGCCCGGAGTTATTTTCAACTTCCTCCCGGGCAATTTCCCGGGCAATTAAATCAGTTAGCTTTGATCTTTTTGTCAATAGCAAAGATCGGTTTTCTGAAAGCAGCACATCCGCATAAACATCCCGATGGCTGATCGATCCACCAGCCTGCTGCAATATTCTGGCTATTTTTATGCAGCTTCTTACTGAAATATTACCGCCTTCACCAATTTTTTCTTTTATTCTCTGCAGCGTATCCACCAACTGAGCAGCCCGGGTCTCCTCCATGCCGGACTGGGCCAGGGTGACTGCTATTTTTGTATCCCTATCCATCTCTTGCATATCCATAGTAATAATCCTGTCATCCAAAGCCAATTGGCTTTTATGAACCCCCGCGTACTCCCGTGGGTTACTTGTAAAGATCACTCTGAATTCCGGGTGCACCTCAAGATATTGCCCTTTCTTTTGGTGGCCGGTGAGACTCAGCATTCTTTCCTCCAGTACGGACAATAAAAAATTATTAACCTCCGGCCTGGAACGGGTGTATTCATCGTAGACAAGAGTATAACCCTTGGTACAGGCGGCTGAGAGCCTTCCTTCCGCCCAGCGCTGCTCCAAATCCTCTTCCATGACATAAACATTGTGCACAAAGTTGTCTACCATTTTTCTTTTGTGGTAGCCATAATTGCTGCCAATAAGATCGGAGCCTATCATTTCCTCGTTACCGTGAATAAACACCACCGGCCTGCCCAATTCCCTGGCCACGTAAAACGCCAGGGAGGTCTTACCGATACCGGACGGTCCGCTGAAGTTTATGGCAATTCCCGCTTTAAGGTAAGCAATGGCCTTGTCTTTAATAGTTTTAAAATATTTAGTCTCCACAAACTCCGGCATTTTTACTTCAAAAACATGATTGTCGATCATCTTTCAACCACCTTTTTATTTATTAGGGACATTCCTCCGACCCCTATAACCATTCCAATCGGGGACATTCCTCCGACCCCCAGAGCCAGACTCAATAGAGAGGTGTGTCCCCTGACCTATGTATTAAAAGTATTGTCCCTGGGCCTCATTGATTTTCTTTCAAAATCCAACACTTCGAAGTTCTGTGTCACACCCACCTCGTATAGTGCCATCAAATCGTCTCTGGCTCTTTTCCGCATGTATTCCACATCTTCGGCAACTTCAATCTGCACCCGCCAGAGATCATCTTCTTTTCTGATGCCAACCACTGTTCCCGATTTGTTAAGGGTGCTAGAAAAAAAATTTTGCACCGTGTCAATAACCCTCTCGATCATAAAAAAACCTCCCTTGCCAAAAACTTTTTCCCAATGGCAGGCCCAGCATGCTATAAGCACCTGGGCCTGCTCGTTATTGCGCCAGTATTTTACAATGCTCACCAACACCCGGGATAGTGTTTTGTTACCTAAAAAGTTTGCATTGCTTTCAAACTTTCCGGGGCTGGGAATACTCTTTGCGTATTTTATTCAATATTCGCAAGGTTTTATTCCATATTACCTCGGCTTCTCTCCTGTCGCCCTCATATGAGTCCATCAATTCCCGCACGCTCTCCAGACGTTTTGCCCTGTCTTGCGCCAGCAGTACCCGGATAGATTCAGTTTCACTGGTTCTCTCCCGCTGGAATCGCTCAAGGAGTTCCTCAATATGTTTTTCCAGATGGCGTAAATATTTTGACCTGTGCTTTTGTGATCCGATTAAATCTTGGCCCAGTTCTTTAAAATCAACTGCCAGGGACATTAGTAATCCCCCCTTTACATGGTTTGGGGACATTCCTTCGTTATTTTGTTATAAAGTTATGCGTTAAGGAAACAAAAGAAAGTGTATCCCCTAACCTTATTTCCCATTTATTTGGGACATACCGGTGGTATGTCCCAAATAACAATTTTTCCGGGGCTTCGGGCAGATTCGTTGGAAGGAACAGTTCCTTACGGTTTCATAAACCGGCAGAAAAATAAAATCAATCTTTACCGGGGGTTTGGAATCAGTGTTAATTATCAGCCATGCATCTTCCACGGCAACGCTTTAGGCAGCATGTTCATAATGTATGGGCTTAGTCAGGCCGACCGCTTCGGCGTACTTGAGCCATGTCTCAACGCTGGCAATAACAACCCTGGCCTGAATAGCTAACAGCTCGATGCCAACCAGCGATACTGTTGCATACAGGTCAATGACAATACCTTTGGTCAGTAAGCGGTCGATGACTTCCGCCAGGCTGGATGATTCAACACTTTGACGTACCATAAAAAATATCACTCCTTTTTTTATTTCACATTCCGTATTCTACGCGGCGCACGTCCCCGGTAGCCCCCGACCGGAGAATCACGCAGCGGCGTTAACACGGAATATTTTGTAAGCATTTTTCCAATATCAATATATGGAGAATTGCTGGCGAAGGTTACTAAAAAAAAGGGTAGGAAAGCGGAACTATTTATATTTTGTTTATATATTATGTAGTAATATATCACCCTGCTCCTGCACTGGTGCAATACATACATGAACGCCTGCGTGAAACCTTTGACCTCTGGTTTAAAGCCGCCAGATATTGCTCTGAAGATAAATATATTCATGGTGTGTCTGTTTATGAATATAATCATGGGTTAACTCGAAATTAGAAAAAATTTATCCATAAATTAGGGACACTCCTTCGTGAGACTGTTATGGCGTTAGAATTCCAGATAACCCAAGAAGGTGTGTCCCCTGACACAAGTTGGGGACATTCCTTCAGACACTTAATATACCGGTAAAGAATTTAGATAACCTAGAAGGTGTGTCCCCATACCTTATTAAGGCTGGTGAACAAACATGAACACGGCAGATTTATTGTTACAAAGCAAGGAATGTCTTTTGGAAAACAGCCACAACGCGAACGGAAGCATACTGAATATGATAAAAAACTGTTACAAAAAGATGGGCGACAGGAAGATTTTGCATAACGTTTCGTGGATTGTGTTGCTAAGCGGCTATCAGATTCATAGCGCCCAAAAAATATGGCCCGACATAAAAAAGGCCATGCTTTGGTTCAGCCCGACACTTAACCGATTTTTTCCGGGCTGGAGCAAATCCAGGCTGCCGCAAGCTTGCAACAATTCGAAGAAGGTGAAGGCACTGCTCGACAATTCTGCCACAGCTCTGAGATTAATTGAAAAACATGGCAGCCTGAGGGCTTGGCTGGATGCATCCGACAATATGCTGGAAGACTTGGTGGAAAATTTCAGCTACATTGGCAATAATAATGTCAGGTCTTTACTTGACAGTCTTGGCTTTCGAAATTTTCATTCCCATCAGCAAATAGCCAACGTATTAACCAGATGGCGATTGCTTGAGCACAAAAATTCCCCGAATGCCGTCTTTGAAATTATTAACCGCCATTCCCGTGCGGAAGGGTATGAACCCATAGAGGGATATGCCATACTCTATATGTTCAGCCAGACAATATGCACAGAGACGCCCCTATGCTCCCGGTGCAAGATCAAAAATTGCTCTGAAAAAAACGAACGGTCATAAAAGTCATTTTTTTCTTGCCCGACAGGTTAGAATTAAAGGGGCGGCTACTGTGCAGCTTTTTTTACAAACAAAAAGACAGGCCGCTTCAAGGAAAGGGGACACTCCTTCTTTTGTTGACTAAACATCTTACTCCTCAACAATTTCATAAAGGAATGTCCCCAGTCAAAAGCTACCTGTCCAATGCGCAAGGCTTAAACATTTGTATAACAAAAAACCCGCGTTTTTACGCAGGTTTTACTGGTGACCCCTACGGGATTCGAACCCGTGTTACCGCCGTGAAAGGGCGGTGTCTTAGACCGCTTGACCAAGGGGCCTGGTGAGCCATCCGCGACTCGAACGCGGGACACCCTGATTAAAAGTCAGGTGCTCTACCAACTGAGCTAATGGCCCATATATACATTTCCGGGTCTGTCCCCCAGGACGCTATCATGGCGTCAACAAATGATATGATACTATAACTCGCAGGGAGTGTCAATCCATTATTTTTGTCTGCGATGCAAAATATTTTTTATTCATTACCGTCAGGCATTTGCCCTGTTACATTGTTGCCACTGATCAAATTTAGTGTCAAAATACTTCGCGTTTGCTTTAAACCAGACATGCAATAGCTATAAGGTAAAACCTCCCTCAGCTGGCGAGAGTTCTATTTATATCCTTTTATACTCCGGTTGGCTGCACCGCCGGGGTTGTTGACCAGCCTGTTTTTAACAAGAGCTTCGTGTAACTCCAGCAGTGGACCGGAGACATGAAGAATCTCCTGCTCCACCCGGGACCAGTCCCTTGAACGCACGGCTCCCAGCAAGTGGCCCATATGTTCCCCGGCGATAAGCGCCCAGTCCGCTGGGGGTCTGCTGTCATCAGTCGACTCATCCCCGTGCTTAAGCCTGTTTAACTGCGCCTGCAACAAAGTATTTTGTAAAAAATCCTCACCCCGGGTCATAGCCCCCACCTCGCCCACAGTTTGTTTAGTATCACTTAAAAAAAGGGGCTGCCGCCCCTCAGGACTATCGGTCCTTCACCCCGCACTAAAGTGTTGCTTGCCTGAAGCCCGCCGTAATTTTGACAGTAGCCAAAGTTCCGGTCCGTTAAATACTGGAGCGAGCGAAAGCAACACTGGCAGTTCCCATACTTGCCCCGCCGGTGCTACTTCCTCCACTCGCAGCGTCATCCCCGTTTATATGCTGATACACGCCGAATTCATTCCAGAGGGTTCTTCAGTACTAGTGTCTGCTCTCTGCCCGGCCCGACGCCTATAATGGCGATGGGTACTTCGGACACCTCGCTAATTCTGTCCAGGTAAGCCCTGGCGTTCTCCGGCAGCTCACCATAATTTTGCACCGTAGTAATATCCTCTTGCCAGCCCGGCATTTCTTCATAAACCGGCTGGCACTCGTCCAGAATTTTTAATGTGGACGGGAATTCCGTAAGCAATTTACCCCGGTAGCTGTAGCCGGTACATACCAGCAGTTTATCCAAGCCCGTCAGCACATCCAGCTTGGTTATGGCCAGGTAGTCCAACCCGTTAATACGTGTGGCATAGCGGGCCACCACACCGTCAAACCAGCCGCAGCGGCGGGGCCTGCCGGTGGTGGTGCCGTATTCGTGGCCCCTCTGCCTCAGGTAATCCCCCAGTTCATCTTTCAATTCGGTGGGGAACGGCCCTTCCCCCACCCTGGTTATATACGCCTTAGCCACAGCCACCACCTTGCTTATCCTGGTGGGCCCCAGCCCCGCACCAAGGCAGGCCCCGGCCGCCACCGGATGGGAGGAGGTAACGTAGGGATACGTGCCGTGATCCAGGTCCAGCAGCGTCCCCTGGGCGCCTTCGAACAGTATGTGCTGGCCCTTTTTTATGCCCTCATGAATGATTACGGAGACGTCTTCCACATATCCGGCCAGCCTTTTGCCGTACTCAGTGTATTTTTTATATATATCCCCGTAATCAAAGCCCTCTTCATTATAAAACTTCTGCAGCAGTTCATTCTTGTTTGCCAGAATATTTTTCAGTTTGGGCCCGAATTCTTCGGGGTCAATCAGGTCGGCCATTCTTATACCCACCCGGGCTGCCTTGTCCATGTAGGCCGGCCCAATGCCCCGGCCAGTGGTTCCTATTTTGCCGGCACCCCTGCGTTTTTCCTCGCAGGCATCCAATTTCTGATGATAAGGCATGATAACCTGAGCCCTTGGGCTGATGCGCAGGTGATCGGTCTTGATACCCCGGCTCTCAAGGCCTTCCAGTTCCTGAATAAACACCTCAGGATCCAGTACCACACCGTTTCCGATCAAGCAAGGTTTGCCGGCATAAAGAATACCCGACGGGATAAGATGAAGCTTGAATTCCTGACCGTTTGCCACCACTGTGTGTCCGGCATTGTTACCCCCTTGGTACCGGACCACCATAGCCGCCCGTTCGGCCAGAAAGTCGGTTACCTTACCCTTGCCCTCATCACCCCACTGGCCGCCAATCAGAACCACCGTAGACATTTTACAAACCCCCCGTTATGACCCGCATGAGCCCTCCCTAGACAGTGCCCGGCAGGTTTTATATTTGTTACTATCAGGTAGTCAGAATTCTGAATGCCCCGAGAATATGCTTCCAGCAATTAACAACCTCTTGCAAATAAAAGTCTTGTTTCAGAAATATCACCGTATCCAAGATCCTTCTTACTATTCAGATATTCCTGACTTCTGTTATTTTCGCCGGTTCTCTCATTCTGACTCCTGACTCCTGACTCCTGGCTCCTGAGTACTTACTAATATTTATTGTTTTTTATGAACTATCTCCAAATTATGCACTCACCTGTGACCCTGCAGCCTGTTCACTGCAGCCGGGAAAGTATTGACCGGGCCGCCACAACCCCGGAGGCGGAAGCCTGCACCAGGCCTCTGGTTACCCCCGCGCCGTCTCCGGCGGCAAAAAGGTTGGTTACAGCAGTTTCCAGCAAGTTACTTAACTGCAGGCGGGATGAATAAAATTTCACCTCAACACCGTAAAGAAGGGTGTATCTTGAGTATACCCCCGGGGCTATATCATCCAGGGCCTTCAACATTTCCACAATGGCCACCAGATGACGGTAGGGAAAAACCAGACTCAGATCCCCGGGTGTAGCCTCGGACAGAGTTGGTACGGTCAATGACTTGCTAAGCCGGCTGGCATTGGTACGCTGTCCGGCGATGAGATCCCCCAACCGCTGCACCATCACCCCACCCCCCAGCAGGTTGGCCAGACTGGCCACATATTTACCATATGCGATGGGCTCCTTAAAGGGTTCGGTAAACGTTTTGCTCACCAGCACTGCAAAGTTGGTGTTGCCGGTTTTTTTGTAAGCATGAGAGTGTCCGTTGACAGTGACCAGCCCGTCGTTGTTCTCCAGCACCACTTCACCGTAAGGATTCATGCAGAAAGTCCGCACCTTATCGTCAAAGGATTTGGAGTAGTATATGAATTTAGCTTCATAAAACACCCTTGTCAGGGGCTCCATCACCGCTGCGGGCACTTCCACCCGCACCCCGATATCCACCGGGTTGATTTCCATTTTTATGCCCAGACGCCCGGCCTGGCCGGCCAGCCACTGGGAGCCTTCCCTGCCCGGGGCCAGGATTACGTGCCTGCCGTAAACCTTCTTTCCCCCGGATATGCAGATCCCCCGAATCTCACCGTTTTCCACCAGCACCTCTTCCACGGCTGTACTGGTTTTAATTTCCACTCCCCTGACCAGCAGGTATTCCTTCATCTGCTTCAATATTTCCTGGCAGCGGCCCGTACCCAGATGGCGAATGCCCACCGGTATCAGTTTTAGCTCGGACTGGACGGCCTTGCGCTGGAAGTTTTCTATTTCTTCTTTGTTGCTCAGGCCGTAAACTTCCTCCGGCGCCCCGAATTCCAGGTACCTTCCGTCCACATAATTAATCAGGCCACTTAATGCATCTTCGCCTATATACTGCTCCAGACTGCCCCCTATTTCGGTGGAAAGAGTCAGCTTGCCGTCACTAAAAGCCCCGGCGCCGCCCCAGCCGCAAACCGTGGAGCAGGGCTGGCAATTCACACATTTCACATTTTTGGTCTTGGAGGGACAGATTCTATTGTCTATATCTCTGCCCTTTTCCAGTATGAGTATTTCTATGTCATTTTTTTCCCGGACCAGTTCCATGGCGGCAAAAATACCCGCGGGACCCGCCCCCACTATAATGACGTCATAAGTTTGCAAAGATATCTTCCCCCCTAATATAACCGAATAGCAGGCAGTATTGTGCTTTTTGACACAAGCCCATAAAAAAACCTCAAATGACGACCTGTGTATCAATCAACATTTGAGTGTGTAAATATTATTTTTAATTTTTACAATTAGCATTATTAACGTATAACATAGTAATTCTAGCAAAGGGTTAACGCACTGTCAATATTTTTAATATGCGGACAGGGGACACACCTGCATAGGTATGGGGACACACCTCTATATAGGGCTTGTCTATAGGGTCGGAGGAATGTCCCCAACTAAAGCTTGAATTTGTGGTGGGGTATGTCCCCAACTTACAACGCCCCGTCGCTGTTCTTTCCGGCAGCTTCAAAATCCCTGGACAGGTTGACGAATTTGGTAAATTCCTTTAAAAACGCCAGTTCCACCACACCGGTAGGGCCGTTGCGCTGCTTGGCCACAATTATCTCGGCAATTCCCTTCTTCTCCGTATCCGGCCGGTAATACTCCTCCCGGTAAATGAACATCACCACATCGGCGTCCTGCTCCAGGCTGCCACTCTCTCTCAAATCGGACATAATGGGTTTTTTCTCCTGCCGCTGTTCAACCGCCCTGCTAAGCTGGGCCAGGGCGATCACCGGCACTTCCAGGTCCTTGGCCAGCCCTTTTAGCGAACGGGATATTTCCGAGATTTCCTGCTGCCTGTTTTCCCGGGATGAACCGGAGAGTAATTGCAGATAGTCAATTACGATTAGACCGAGTCCCTTTTCAACCTTGAGATTCCTGGCCTTGGCCTTCAGCTCCCGCACTGACAGCCCGGCAGTGTCATCTATATACAGGGTGGCTTTGGTAAGTTTGCCCGCCGCCTCCACCAGCCGCCGCCAATCATTCTCATCCAGGTACCCGCTGCGAACCTTCTGCTGATCCACCATGGCCTCCGCACAAAGTATCCTTTGTACCAATTGCGCCCTGGACATTTCCAGGCTGAAAACCGCCACCGGCAGGTTACTTTTCAGGGCCACATTATGGGCTATGGTCATGCCCAGACTGGTCTTGCCCATGGCGGGACGCCCCGCCATGATCACCAAATCGCCTGGCTGCAGGCCACAGCAAAGCTGGTCCATGTCATCAAAGCCTGTTTTTATACCGGATATCTGTCCCTTGTTGCGGTACCTGTTCTCTATGATCTGGAAAATCTCCAGCAGTATCTCGCTGAGGGGCTTGAAAACCGTATCAGTCCGGCGGCTGCTGAGTTCTATAAGCATCCGCTCCGCCTCGGTGACCAGCTTTTCCGCCTCTTCCCCGCCCTCGTAGCCCATGCTGGCAATCCTGTTGGCCGCTGAGATGAGGCTGCGCAGGATGGACTTTTCCTCCACAATCCTGGCGTAGTGCTCCACGTTGGCGGCAGTGGGCACCATGCCGATGAGGGAGGCCACGTAGGTCGCCCCGCCCACTTTTTCCAACTGGTTGTTCTGCTTGAGTAAATCTGCTACCGTCACCAGATCCGGTGTTTTGCCGGCCTCGTCCAGCTTTATAATTGCATCAAAAATTAAACGGTGCCCCTCCAGATAGAAGTCTCCTGCCTTTAGATGCCTGGCTGCTTTGTATATGGCTTCCCGATCCAGGAACATGGCGCCCAGCACGGATTGCTCGGCGTCTATATTCTGGGGCGGAATTCTATTCAATAAATCTATGCTCATATTATTATCGCCATCCCCGGGCAAAAGCCCTTGTATCTTGTTATGTATTATCTTGTTATCTTGTTATCTTGTTATAAGGAAGTAATTACACACACCTGTTAAGTATTCCTTCTCAAATGGTAAAGGCGGCTGCTTGCAGCCTTTACATCAGACCAAAATTTTTTTGCTATTCGGATTCCATGGTGCAAATTGCCGAAGAAAATTCCAGTGAATTTATATAATGCAAACTCTTAAAAATGTGCCATATTCTTTTAAACAAATAGCAGGAACTATCCGCTTTGTTTGGTAATACATAATTATAGAAAACGTAAAGTCTGACCTTATTGCCGGTGGGGGAGTTCATGAATTATATTGAAATAGTCAATGAAGCTATACAATATATCGAATCTAATTTACACCGGAAGCTATTCCTGGAGGATCTGGCCTCCAGGAATTACATATCATCTACGTATTTCCATCGCATCTTCCGGGCAGTAACTAATCAGACTGTTAAATCATATATCCTGGGGCGAAGGCTTTCCGAAGCTGCAATTGCATTGAGAAAAACAGACCACAATGTGGCGGACATTGCCTTCCAGTACGGTTTCAATTCCCATGAACAATTTTCTCGGGATTTTATAAAAAAGTTTCATGTTACCCCGAGCCACTACAGGAAAGAGAACATTTATGTTCCTTTAACGGAAAAGGTGGATATTGTTGAGCGGGATTTCAAGAATGAAAATAAAAACATTATAGTTGACTACTCCTGCCGGGAGATTAAAGAAATAAAGCTATTGGGAAAGGAAATGTTTTTTCGTCCGGAGAGTACCTGCGAATTGGAAGAAGCAATCCACAAGGGAAACAACTTTGAAGAGGAGTATTTTATCAAGGGTACTGCTAGACGGCTGTTCAATGTTATGCGTATTTGCAATAGAGATGATTTCCGCATTTACTGTTTTTCCGGTATACCCGCAGAGGAGTATATGGGAGACTGTTCCAGTTTAGAAGAAAGAATTATTCCCGACTCGAAGTACGCTGTATTCAGCTACCCGGACATTTTGGGATTAATCTATCGGACGGTACGGGATGATTTATACAGATGGCTCAATATATCAACATTAGCATTAAACAATAATGTAGGTATTAATATGTTTACATTACAAAATAAAGATTACGAGATAACACGGAAAAATTTTTTGTACATACCTGTGCTCTAAATTAATTGCTGTTGGAAAGCTCAAGATTTTACTCTCCATCTCGGTTATCATTTAGATATAACTTGAGAGGAGGATTTTCAATGGAAGATAATAAAGTCAGCCGCACCGCCCTGATGACGGCCTACATCCGTGCCTATCATTCCGCGCACGATGCCCCTAAAATCTTTGACGACTTCCTGGCTCATCATTTTTTGCTGGATGAGGCAGTCACCTACATAGAACAGTTTCTAGCAAACTCTCTCCATTCCCTGGACCCCGCCCGCGCCGCATCGTGTCCCGATCAGTCAACAGCCTTGGCGTGGGTGATGCGCTCCATGACTGGCGCATCCTTCATCCTCAGCCGTGCTCGGTATACGGAAGACAACCTTGAGGAGGCTGTCAGACAGGGGTACGACAGTATGTGATTCTCGGGGCAGGAATGGATACCTTTACGTTTCGTTGCCCGGAGATGTTAGAGCAGCTTAAGGTGTTCGAGGTCGACCATCCCGCCACGCAAGGTTATAAACGCTCTCGCATCGCTGAGTTGGGCTGGAAGCAACCGGCGCAGCTACACTTCGTGCCGGTGGATTTCAACCGGGAAAACTTGACAGCGGCCCTAATACGTTCACCGTATGACCCTAAAGCCCAAAGCTTCTGCAGCTGGCTGGGCGTCACCTATTACCTGCCCCGCGAAACGGTATTCGCCACCCTTGGCGCTTTTGCCGATGTTGCCCCGGCAGGCAGCACCATCGTTTTCGACTATTTCGATCGCGACGCCTTTGATCCGGAAAGGGTATCCAAACGTAAGAAGTGGGGGATGGACGCGGCGCGGCGGGAGGGGGAGCCGCCGATCACCGGGTTCGACCCGCCTGCACTGGCCGCGGAACTGATTAATCTACGCTTGAGCCTTCAAGAGAACCTAGGTCCGGCCGATATCCAGGAACGCTACTTCCAGGGACACACGGGCGGCTATTATGCGTGCGAGCATGTGCACTTTGCTCGGGCAGTGGTAGAATAACATTATGATTATTCTGAGTATCACTAACTGGTAAAATCAAAACCCTTTGTTATTAGACGCCGAGTTAAGTACTCGTCTATATTGGTTGCATATAATTAACAAAATGCATCACATCGCTCTGGAAGTTTGTGGCGTACTTTCCTTATGATATGCAACAAAATTGTTCTTCGACTAACGCTACCCGTTAGCTCAACAAATATAGACCAAACTCAGCAATCGAAAGATTGTCGTGGGCTTAGATATACCTTCCCCTCATCGCCATCGACAGTAATCAACTGACTGTCTTTTATCATCTTCATTGCCCCCGGAATGTTCACTACAGCCGGAATGCCGTACTCCCGGGCCACGATGGCTCCATGGGACAAAAAACCTCCAGTCTCTCATCTGATTTGGAATCAACAATTAAATACTGCCGTCAATTTGGGAAGGTGGCAGTTATCGGACATTCCTCAGGTGGTAGGCTGGCACTCACCAGCACTGCGGATTTTGCAATTGGCATTTCACCGGCTCTGAACAAAAGTTACAGCGAACAAACCAAGGATATAATAAGTGACCTCAGAAGTTACAGAGTACGAGAAAGCTATCCCGGCATAAATTTTGACATTCTCGAAAAGACAGCCCTGTGGCAACCGGATGATAACAAAAATTACCTTATAGTATTTGGTACAAGGGATGTTCCAGAAATATTAAAGTCATGTGTTAAACTCCAGGACCAGGGATTACCTGTTTTGAAGATAGATAAAGCTTTGCATAACGATATCTTTCTAAACGAACATACTTTTAAAGTAGTTGTCGATCAATTAAGTAAATGGTTTCTTTAGTATTACCTATATTAAAATATTTTAGCTAGTTGGTATACATTTTTAACAAAATGTTTACCAACTAGCATTTACATTTATGGGTATCCAGATTATAGTCTTCACCACATAATCCGAATACCCATTATTTTACGTTACTATTCAGATAGTCAGAATTCAGACACCCGGGCCGCTAAAAAGCGGCTACCAAAGAGTATGAAAAAGTTGACCGGGTTTTTCAGGGTAGAATATTTCGAAACGATAAACCGTTCTCTCATACTGACTAATGTGACTACTGAGTAGTAACCATTTTACTTTGACAAACTACCCTCAGGAAATTTAATTGACCGTTAAACTAGTTGTCTGGCTGCCGAAAATATTCTCCAGCACTTCCTCTACGGTACTCACCGGTATAACTGTTAAATTTTTTAAATCCCCGGGCACATCTTTTTTATTTTCCCCGGGAACCAGCACCCGCCTGATGCCGGCCTGGCGGGCCCCGTAAATTTTCTCGGGTATGCCGCCCACCGCTTTGATGCCTCCACGGATAGAAAGTTCACCGGTAACCGCCACGTCCTGGGGTATGGGCATATCCTTCAGGGCGCTGTAAACCACCAGAAAAATGGCTACCCCGGCGGAGGGACCATCTATTTTCCCACCGCCCACTACATTGATGTGCAGGTCATAGGCAGCAAGATCCTCCCCAGTGAATTTTCTGATTAACGAAGCAGCGTTAAACACTGAATCTTTGGCCATGCTGCCGGCGGTGTCATTAAATCTGATGGCGCCCTGGCCGTTTTTCCGGGCCGGGAAAACCACGGCCTCTATTTCCAGTACGGAGCCCAGGAAACCGTGCACACCCAATCCGAATATTTTCCCCGTCTCGGGCTTGTCCGATGCCTTGCGGGTAATATAGGGGGTGAGGCGGCCGGACTGCAGCACCTCGTAAACGTCGTCCAGGGTTATGGTCAAGTCCCCGTTTCCGGCATCGGCACGGCGGCTGAAAGCCATACCGTAGGCGTCCGCCAGTATGTTAACGGCCTTGCGCCCCTCAATGGTATACTCGCCGATTAACCCGGCCACTCCCTCTTCCAGGTTTACTTCAAGCTTTTTGGCCGCCTGTAGCACTATCACCCGTAGATCACCAGGGGTTAGGGGCTCAAAAAAGACCTCAGCGCAGCGGGAGCGTATGGCGGGATTTATTTCCTCGGGGTCCCTGGTGGTGGCGCCGATCAGTATAAAATCTGACGGCGCGCCCTCTTCAAATATTTTTTTAACGTACTGGGGCACGTTGGGATCATGGGGATCATAATAGGATGAATCAAAAAACACCCTCTTATCTTCCAGCACCTTCAGCAATTTGTTTTGCAATATGGGGTCCATTTCCCCTATTTCATCGATGAAAAGCACCCCTCCGTGGGCATCGGAAACCAGCCCAAGCTTGGGCTCCGGTACACCGCTGTCCGCCAGGTCCCGCTTAGCTCCCTGGTAGATGGGATCATGCACCGAACCCAGCAGCGGGTTGGTAATTTCCCTGGGGTCCCAGCGCAAGGTGGTGCCGTTGACCTCAATAAAGGGGGCTTCCCTGGCAAAGGGACTGCCCTTCATTTCCTTTATCGCGGACAGAACCAGTCTGGCAGCAGTGGTTTTGCCAACCCCCGGAGGCCCGTACAATAAAATATGCTGCGGAAAGGATGATGCCAACTTGAACATCAGCCCCCGAACCGCCCGCTCCTGGCCTACAATCTCCTCCACGGCAGCAGGCCTGAGGTACTCCATGGCCGTCCGGGCCAGTTTTTTCTGTTCCATTTTTTCCAGTATGGCCAGCTTTTTTAGGGTCTGGGCATTCTCTGGACCGTTGCTTTCCTTCATCACCTGCATTTTTATTTCACGTACGTAATCCTCATGCTTTTGCTGCAGTTTGTCGTTAATTTTTTTCTCTATTTCCTCTTCCACGGAGCGGCGGGCAATGTTATCGGCTATTTCATCCTCCATCTGCCCAAGTATTTCAGGAATTTCCTTCAGTTCCGGAACCGCATCTATGGTGGGATCCTCGTAGACCAGCCGCTGCAGGGCCAGTACCCTTTCCTCCAGCAACTCCGAGCGCATCAATTGCAGGGCGTTTAGCTTGCTGGCCCTTAATACCAGCTTGTCAGAGCCGTACAAATTGGCTACCAGATTATATAGCGCATTGACCTGCCTCCTGAGCTGGTCCCTGCCACCGGTGCCGCCTGCCTGTTCTATTCTATTGCCGCCCTTTATCTTTTCCAGGAAAAATTTCATCAATTAAACTCCTCTCCATTACTGCTGAGCCTGGAAACCATTACGGGGCCGGAAAACTGATACATATCCGCGGACCGGTCACAACGGCACTTTAATTGGGGACATTCCTCCGGCCCCAAAGTGAGGCATTAGTTGGGGACATTCCTCCGACTCCAAAGACAGTCCCTAAATAGAGGTGTGTCCCCTGACCTTAATAAGGTGTGTCCCCTGACCTTTTTATCCCGCCACCACCGCCACCTGTATTTCAACCTGGGCCACAGGGTGCAGCTTTATGGTAACCGGAAAAACTCCCAATGTTTTTAGCGGTTCTTTTAATATGATCTTCTTTTTGTCAATATTAAAGCCGTGCTGTTTTTCCAGTGCCTCGGCAATATCCTTATTGCCCACGGCGCCGAAGAGCTTGCCGCCTTCGCCGGCCTTACCGCTTACCTGCACCGTCAGTCCGCTCATGCTGGCCGCCAGCCCCCTGGCCGCCTCTTCCTCCTGCGATTTCTTTTTGTCGGCATAGGCAGTCTGACGGACCAGATCCTTGACCTTACCCTCCGTGGCCTCCACCGCCAAGCCCCGGGGTATCAAAAAATTACGGGCATAGCCGTCCGAAACATTCACTATCTGATCTTTTTTTCCCTGTCCTTTGACGTCTTGCATTAATATGACTCTCATTTCCAACCCCCCTTGGTGGTATCCCCGTGATTCGACAGCCGGCGCAAGTCCATTACCGGGTCCAAAACACCCAGCGTCAGCATCATGCTTAGCGCTACCTGCAAGTAAAGCACTACCAGCGCCACTATTAGAAATTTAACCGGCCTGGTAATATTCCATTTTTTCACGAAAAAGATGAATACGGAAACACCTAAAATGAAATATACAAAGCCCATTACATAAAGAATATTTTTACCCATTGTCGCCAGACCCGCCAGTGCAATTTCATCCCCTAGCAGGATAAAACTCAGCCCGGCAATTCCCCCCCAAATGACATACCAGGGCAGCCTCCATCGGCTGAAGGGAGGCAAGGGTACCGTTTCGAACTGCATTTTGACCAGAATAAAATGCGTTAGCGCATAGGTGATAAAAGAAACCATAATTGAGGCGGACACCAAAATACCAGGCGTAAGCTGAACAACAAAATTTATCGCCTGTTCCATACTGGCCTTCATCATCTGCAACTGTGCAAAATCCATTAGCCCATTACGCTGGTAAAATTTCAAAGCCTGTTCCATGAAACGGTGCAAATCGTCCCCCATAGCAAATGGGCTTATGCCTGTTAACCAGAAGGAAATAGCCAGGACCAGCACCGTGGTTACAACCCCCATAATAGAGGTAATGCCTATGCCCAGGCCGGAAGACACACGGTTCTTGAATAACAGACCCAGCAGCAGGCCAACGGGTCCTGATTGGATAACCAGCAATAGAACCGTAAGCGGGCGCCCGAAAAGCATAAACATCAGCGCCACTGCAACCGCCAGGGCCATGAAACCCAGCTTAAGGTCGTGACGCCTGACCAGCACGGCCAGTGGCACGGGCATCAGCAACAGCAGCAAAGGCACAAATTGCCCCAAAAATCCAAGCACCACCGTAATAGCCGCAAAAAAAGCCCCCTCCACCAGGGCCCTGTTTCCGGAATAGGGAACCAATGGATCACCTCTTCTTAACCGTAAGGTACGTCAGTAATTGTGAAAGATCTTTATACCATTTTTCCACTTCATGGTCTTCGTCAATACCCTGCCTTAGTTTGGCTTCCACCCTCATGTCCAGTCTGGAAAAACTCAAACCCAGGCGGCGGCCCAGTATATAGCAGGTTATAATTATGCCGGACAGCGCGTCCAGCAATTTTTCCTCGCTTCCCCGCAGCATCGCCTTGTACAGGTTTGCAACGGAGGTGAGTAAATCCGCCTTGAGCCATTCCACCACCCGTATGTTTCTGGCAAAACCTGTATTGTTGCCTTCCGGGAACATAATTCTTACCTCCGCAAAATCAAAGCTTCCAAATACAAAGCATCATGGGACTATTCTGCAACTGCGTCCTATATTCCTGCCCCGGAGCAGGCGTAAAACCCTGTTATTTGTTGCCCTGCATGGCACGGTAAGACTGCTATTAGAAAAAAAGGAAGGGGAACCTTAAGCTCCCCTTCCCTTATTATTCTGATGTAAAGGGTATCAGTGCAATGTTACGGGCCCTTTTTATAGCCGTGGTCAGCATCCTCTGATGCCTGGCACAATTTCCTGATATCCTGCGGGGCAATATCTTCCCGCGCTCGGTAATATATTTCTTTAAACGGGGAATGTCTTTATAATCAATGCCTTCTACTTTATCAACACAGAAGCTGCAAATGCGCTTTTTGCCCCTGCGTCCGCGTTCACGTTTCAAAGCCTTCCCTCCTTATCTAAAATGGCATGTCGTCATCAACAAAGCTGACTTCGCTGGCGAAATCGTCACCGGCATTGCCGCTGGCGGTATGCTGCGACTGCCCATCCTTGGCCCTGTCTAAAAACCGTACCGAGTCGGCCACAATTTCGGCCGCCTTGCGGCGTACCCCCTGGCTGTCATCATAGGAACGTATCTGCAGCCGTCCCTCCACCGCCACCAAACGACCCTTGCCCAGATAATTGGCACATGTTTCAGCAGTTTTCTGCCAGGTTACGATGTCAATAAAATCGGCTTGCCTTTCTCCCTGCTTGTTGGGCCTTCTGTCCACCGCCAGAGTAAACTTGGCCACCGGTGTGCCGCTGGGAGTATACCGTAGCTCGGGGTCCCTTGTTAATCTCCCGATAAGTATTACTTTATTGAGCATCTCATCACCGCCCGATAAATTCTATCATCCCTAAAAAATCATTACTCGTCCTCACGGACAATAATGTGACGAATGATTTCATCTGAAATCTTATATACCCTGTCCAATTCTTCGGCAACCTTCGGCTCGGCATTAAATTTGACCACCACGTAAAAGCCTTCCTTTACGTGAGCAATCTCATAGGCCAGCCGCCTTTTGCCCCATTTGTCAATGTTGGTAATCTCTCCGCCATTGTTTTCAATCAATGACTTATATTTTTCAATTACCTCGGTATATTTGTCATCTTCCAGTTCCGGACGAATGACAAAAATCGTTTCGTACTTGCGCAACTCCTCTTCACCCCCTCCCCGCGGACTAAACGGCCCTACCACCAGGGTAGAGCAGGGCGGAATTTAAGCCAAATTTTTGGCTTAAAAATTATAACATGCATAGAACTGAATAGCAATACCCGTATATTATCTCGCTAACAGCCTGTAAGACCACGTCCTTGAAGGCCGGGGATCAACAAGCTGTAAAGCTCTTAATTGGGGACATTCCTCTGACCCCAAAGCCAGGCTCTAAATAGAGGTGTGTCCCCTGACCTCTGTTGACATTCCTCTGACCCCAAAGTCAGACTCCAAATAGAGGTGTGTCCCCATACCTTTATGTTCGCTCTAAGGGTTCGGTAGGGGAATAACCTGGGACAATGTTATTCTAACACTTTTTTCAAATTTAGGCCGGGGCAGCATAAGCACCCGGCCACATTTCAGGCATTTAATGCGAAAGTCAACGCCAGTACGCATTATTTCCCACTGATCACCCCCGCAGGGATGAGCTTTGCGCATTTTTACAACGTCACCTACATGATATCTTACGAACGACATGACAGCATCACCCTATTACAAAAGTTTTTCCGAAATATGACACCGCATAGATCAATTATGCGTTAACGCCGGGAGAAATCTACTCACGCATCCTTCATGAAAGACCGGTAAGCCCGGTAAGCCATGTAGACATCCACCTTGCTGGCCACCTCAAAGGGGGAGTGCATTCCCAGCAGTGCCACACCACAGTCCACGATATCCATATCGTAATTGGCCAGCAGGTAGGCAATGGTACCGCCGCCCCCCTGGTCCACCTTACCCAATTCACCCGTTTGCCAGACTACATTGTTACCGTTAAATATCTTCCTGACCGCTGCTACAAATTCCGCCGAAGCCTCACTGGACCCGCTCTTGCCCCGGGAACCGGTGTATTTTGTCAACACCACCCCGCAGCCCAGCCGGGCAGCGTTCAACTTATCCATAACCCCTTCATAGTTAGGATCCAGCGCGGCATTTACATCCGCGGAAAGACCACGGGAATTGGCCAGGGTGGTCCTTACCATAAGATCCCTATAGTTTCCCGTACCCATGGCAATAATGCCGGCTACAAAATTTTCAAAGAAAGTCGACTGCATACCGGTATTGCCCATGCTGCCTACCTCCTCCTTATCGGTGAGCAACACTACGGAGGTATGCGCCGGCTTTTCAGTGTCCAGCAGCGCCTGGAGGGCAACGTAGGCACAAACCCTGTCGTCCTGCCCGTAGCCAGCCACCAGCCCACGGTCAAAACCAGTGTCGGAAGCCGGCCAGGCCGGCACAGCCTCAATTTCGGCGCTGATAAAATCCTCCTCCGTTAGCCCCATTTCCCTGTTCAGATAATCCAGTGTGGATTTTTTGAACCTGTCTTTAATCTCCCGGTCTTTTATTGGCACACCCCCTACCAGGATATTTAGCGCCTCACCTGCAACGCCCTCAGAAAGCTTTTTATCCATCTGGTCTTTAGCCAGGTGGGGCAGTAAATCAGTTACGGTAAAAACGGGATCTCCCGGTTTTTCACCGATAGCTATTTTAATTGTGCTGCCATCTTCTTTCACCGCCACACCATGCAGGGCCAGGGGCATCGCCACCCACTGGTATTTTTTTATGCCCCCGTAATAATGGGTTTTGGCCAGGGAAAGCAGACCTTCCTCATAAAAGGGCTGTGGTTTTAAATCCAGCCGGGGGGAGTCTATATGCGCGCCCACGATATTCAACCCGTCGGTAAACGGCTTACTGCCTATTATCGCCAGCACTAATTCCTTGTTCCTGTTGATGGCGTAAACCCTGTCGCCGGGTTTCAAACCGCTGCACCCGGCAATGTTTACAAAACATTTTTTCTCCGCTGCCTCTATGGCTGCTGCCACCGCTTCTCTTTCGGTCTTGGCAGCGTTGAGAAAGTCAATATAGCCCTCATTAAATTTAAATACATCATCGTACTGCGTCTCATTCAGTTTATCCCAGGCGGTAACTGGCGATTTTTCCTGGCCCGGTTCAAATTTCAGGTTAGACATTAAGATCCTCCTATAGTAAATAAATTTTATAATTTTAGTATTACCCGTTACTGATTAGCAATATCTATATCAAAAAAATACTGCGTCGTATTTTATGCGGCCTGGATTATGTGATGATTCTGCCCCTTATACATAAGCTACGCGGCCAGATACATATGCAACATTATATTATGCTACCTGGTGAAAGTCCGGGTATGTCAGACTTATAAATAGCCAAGACTTTTAAAAAAATAGGTGCTAAGCGGGAGTTTCTTAGCGTATCCGAAAGCCACAGCGGATCGTGACCGCCCGAAACTATGGCAGCCGGCCACTGCAGTGAAACGGCCACGGCCAGCATTACAAATACCAGCAAGAGACCCCTGGCCAGGCCGAAAGCAGCACCTCCCAACCTGTCTGCGAATCCGAAGAAAGTAAAGGAAAAAACCGTGGAGAACAACCTCCCCAGCATGGCAACAACGCCGGACACCACCAGAAATATTACTATAAACGAGCAGATTTCCAGTATACCCGATGCCAGTAATTTTGAAAAAGCCTCTCCCAATTCCCTTAACTTACTGTCCAGTGCAATATGTGGCAACAATTCACCATAGCCGGACAGATTTATATCCGGCAGCGTTATACCTGCCAATGAACCACTCAGTTTACCAGGGGCATGGAGGAAATTAGGCCATAACAGCTTAGTATGTATAATCGTCCCCAGGTGCCATTTTTCTTCTGCGTATCTGGCCAGAGGCTCGTAATAAAAAAAGGCAGCCACCAACCCAGCCAACAGGCCGATAAGCCTGGCACTGCCCGCCAGTAGTCCAACTCTAAGGCCCTGCCAGAGCGACCAGCACAAAATCACTATTATGGCGATATCCAGCCAGTTCATGCCAATACCCCCAAATCATATCTATTTTATGTTGATTTTTCATCCTGCTGTCCTGAAAATTGATTCTTTTAATTCTTGTAATTTTCATCCTCCTGTTGGTACGCGTTAGCGGCATGGGTGTCTAATCAGTTGCATCCAAGGCTACCAGAGCCTCTGTGAATCAAGCCTGTACACAGGAGCAGATTAAAAGGTTTACAGAAAAACCCACTACCTATGTATTATATTGCAAATTAGATGATTAACTCAATCATTTAATTTTATTGATTATCATAATAGCAGGTACAAACAGCAACCCGGCTAGAAGCAGCAATCCGCAATAGCCAAACAGCGGATAAAGTATATTCACCAATAGAGAAAATTTCAGACGAGCCAGTGGCAGCATGCACACCACCACCACGATTCCTATGATTTGATAATTTTTACTCCCCGGAGGGGCAAGCCTGGAGGCAAAACCATGGACATCTGCCACTGCCGTAGTTAATATAGCTATCCAAATTAATATGCCCAGAGCGATCTTAAAACTTCCCGGCAGGAAAGATGCCATATAAAGAAGGGGTATCTCATATTCTTCTATAGCCGGATGAAAAACAAGGCCTGCGGCGGTAACCAGAATGATAATCAGTCCTATGGCGGTTCCGCCCAGGAAGCCTCCCAGAATTCCCCTGACCAGAGTGACATTCTTGCCCAGTGATGACAATACTGCCAAAGGCACAATCATGTTATATGAAACATAAAGTATTCCGGACCAGATAAACATAAATCCTTTCATCTGACCAACACCATTAGCAGTCTCCGCTGGCCCGGCAGTTGGCATAGTCAGTGCAATAAAACAAACTAGAGCTATAGCTGTAATTTTTACCGGCACCAACACGGCATTTATACCAATAAACCCTCGCATACCACGCATCAAAACCAGTGTACAAAACACGGCAGTACTGAAAATGCCCAGCAGCGGCGGCAGACCCAGATGCTCTTTGAATACGGCACCGCTGCCTGCCAGCATTACCGCAAATCCTCCGGGGAGCATAAACATGCTCAGAACATCAATAATTCTGGCCAGCCTGCGTCCTAAAACTTTATTTAGCACCGTTAAATAGTTTTGCGTACCCAGGGAAACAGAAAGGGCCATGATTACTGCACCAAGATAGGCAAACAGCACGCAGGCTATAACGGCGCCCCAGATTCCACTTTCACCGTGACTTATGAAAAATTGCAGTATTTCACGGCCGGAAGCAAACCCGGCGCCTATCACGCCGCCTGCATAAACCGCCGCTATTTTTAATATTTGATTCAAAAAAATCACCCAGTAAAGCTTATGCCTGCCATTAATTTTTATCCTGAAATTCTATCCATAATGAATAAATCATTAACCGATTGGAAATAAATATATTAATGTTGGTAATTATGGGAGGAATGTGCGAATGTGTGCCTTAAACATTGCGGAACAGGAGTTGCTCCCCGCCAAAACCAGGATTCATATGGAAGATCCGCTGGCCGTGGCTAAATTTAGCTGGGATCTGGCCATGCATTTGGATAAGAAGGGAATTAACGCTAATCAGGAAATTATCGTGCTCTGTATAGGAACCGACCGTTCCACAGGCGATAGTCTGGGGCCTTTAATTGGTACTAAATTAAGTTCCTGCCCCGGAAACGGCCTCAAAGTTTTCGGAACCCTGGATCTGCCGGTACACGCCAGTAATCTTAAAGAAAAGATGGATGAAATAAGCGCTGCCCATGATAGGCCCTTTATCATTGCCGTAGATGCCTGCCTTGGCAGTATGGATAATGTAGGCTGTATTAATATAGGCGATGGCCCGTTGCAGCCCGGAGCCGGAGTAAACAAAAACCTACCCCCGGTAGGAGAAGTGCACATAACGGGAATAGTCAACGTGGGTGGATTCCTGGAGTATATGGTGTTGCAAAACACCAGGCTCAACATAGTAATGAAAATGGCTGAATTGATAGTGGAGGGACTACAGAAAACTCTCACACAAAGTGGTCAACAGGAAACCCGGGGTTTTTAGCCCCGGGTTTCCTGTTTTATTTGTTACTGTTGTTTCACGTGAAACATTGTGTGTTATATGAGAATTTCCTGGCCGGTGAACACTTTAATGAGCCACCGCAAATCGTCTTCTCCGCTATAATGGATAACAATTTTTCCACCGCCACCGGATGCAGGGGTGATTTGAACTTTAGCAGCGAGAACATTAAATAGTTGGTCTTCATAATCCTTTAACATGTAAGGCTTTCGCGTTCTCTGTCTGGCCAGTTTTTTTTCGGTTATTGCTTTTACCAGCTTTTCCGTTTGGCGAACATTAAGCTGTTTATCCACAATTTTACCGGCTAATTTTAATTGCTGATTTTTGTCTTCTATGGTTAGCATAGCTCTGGCGTGTCCAGCACTAATTTTACCTTCAACCATCAGATTTTTTATATCCAGGGGCAGGGTCAGTAATCGCACCATATTACCTACAAAGGGTCTGCTTTTACCCACCCTCTTTGATACATCCTCCTGGGTGAGTCCGAAATCTTCCATCAGCATTTTATAGGCCATGGCCTCTTCCAGTGGATTGAGATTCTCTCTCTGGATGTTTTCTATCAGGGCAACCGCAGTTGCTTCCAAATCATCATATTCCCTGATGATGGCTGGTATTTTTTCCATTTCAATCCTTAAACAGGCCCGCCATCTTCTTTCCCCTGCTATTAGTTCGTATTTACCTCCTCCAATCGGCCTTACAACTATTGGCTGCACCACGCCATGTTCTCTGATGGATTCGGAAAGTTCCACCAGCTTATCCTCGTCCATAAGCTTCCTTGGCTGTTTTGAATTAGGAACTACATCGGTTATTTTAATTTCCTTAAGCCTAATACCGCTTTGTTCATCGTTTCTGGAAGGCAACAGGGCTTCCAGACCTTTCCCCAGTCCCCTTTTATTGTTCAATACCCATCACTTCCTTCGCCAAATCCTGATAAACTTCCGACCCCCGGGAGCGCCGGTCATATACCATTACCGGCTTGCCATGGCTAGGTGCTTCACTGAGCCTGACGTTTCTCGGAATTATGGTGGCATAAACTTTATCCCTAAAATGTTTTTTTACTTCTTCCACAACCTGAATACTCAAATTTGTTCTACCGTCAAACATCGTTAGTAGTACTCCCTCAATTTTAAGTTCCGAATTTACCTGCTCCTGAACCAGGCGAATAGTATTCAAAAGCTGTCCCAAACCTTCCAGTGCGTAATACTCACATTGAATTGGAATCATAACCGATTCCGCTGCAGCCAGTGCGTTAATGGTAAGCAGTCCCAATGAGGGGGGGCAATCGATTATTATGTAATCATAGTTTTTCTTTAACGCTTTTAGCGGTTCCCGTAAAAGATACTCCCTTTCCTTAATCCCAACCATCTCAATTTCCGCTCCGGCCAGTTCCATCCTGGCGGGTAGAACCCACAAACCCTCTATCACGCTCTCACAAATAGCCCCCTGAATTTCCTGCCCGTTAATTAGTACGTCATAAATGGTGAGTTCCAGGGCTTCCTTGTTAAAGCCCAGGCCACTGGTAGCGTTACCCTGAGGATCAATGTCCACCAGCAACACCTTCTGTCCCATTAGGGAAAGCCATGCCGAAAGGTTGACCGCTGTGGTGGTTTTGGCAACTCCTCCTTTTTGGTTGGCTATGGCAATAATTTTCCCCAAATTATTCACTCCGTTCTTTAACTCACCGCCGGTAAGTTTTCATCCTGAGGCTTCCTTGCTCGCGAAGCGAGAGGGAAGGGTAGTTCACCAATTGAAAACTAATTCAACGAGTATAATATTAGTTCCTTTTTTTAATTACAAAAAGTCACAATAAAAACCGGCACAAGCCGGTTCAAAATGACAATTTACATATCTTCGCTACTCCTTATAAAGGCTTTTTTGAGGGAAGGCCTGCCCTCCTGGGATATTTTACAGAAGTAGGTCTTGTTTTTTTAATGACAACAATATTTCTTTCATCACCCAGCAGCGGCAGTTTTACTGTTTTAGTCTTTTCTACAACAGCCCCCAGTTTATCCAACGCCAAGGCCGCCTTTTTCGCTTCCTCATCGGCGGCGGGCCCCTTCATAGCCAGAAATATCCCTTCCACCTTAAGCAGTGGTAGGCAGTATTCCAGCAATACATTTAAAGGAGCTACGGCCCTGCTTAACACCGTGTCAAATTTCTCCCTGTAAATGTCCTTTACTCCCATATCTTCCGCTCTACACTGTATTACCACAGTCTGTTCCAATTTCAGTTCCCGAACCGCCTTTTCCATAAAGCCGGCTTTTTTTTGCACCGAGTCAGCGAGTACAATATTCATCCCTTCACACATTATTTTCAGGGGTATGCCCGGAAAGCCTGCCCCGCTGCCTATGTCAGCAACATATTTGTTTTTAAAATCATAAAGTTCCAGGCAAGTCAGGGAATCTACAAAATGTTTTATAGCCACTCCCTTTTCATCCACAATGGAGGTAAGGTTGTATTTTTGGTTTTCCTCCAGCAGTAGTGTATAATATTTTATAAAAAGAGAGTTTTTTTCTTCATTGATAAAAACTCCCAGTTCCCCGGCGCCTTTTTTTAAACACTGCTCCAACTCAGGGTACATGTATAGACTCTCCTCAATTGTTTATCTCGGCCAGCCTTCTTTTTTGCTCCAGATGTATCAGCAATACTGAAATATCCGCCGGGCTAACACCAGATATCCTGGCAGCCTGGCCGATGGATTCCGGCCTTATTCTATCAAGCTTCTGAGCCGCCTCTGTGGATACTCCCTTCATATCCAGATAATTTATGTCTTGAGGTATCTTTTTACTTTCCAACCTTTCAAACTTTTCCACCATAGCCAGTTGCTTTTTAATATAGCCTTCGTATTTTACTTCTATTTCAACCGCAGCTCTTACCTCTTCCGGTAAATTTTCATCATTACGAGGCTCCATGTCCATTAAATCAATATAATCTATTTCAGGCCGGCGCAATAAAATTTCCATGGGTATACTCTGCTGCAAAGGTGTGGATTTTTTTCTTTCTAAAATTCCCTTTATTTTTTCCGTAACAGGTACCATGGCAACTTTCAGCCGCTCTATTTCACCCATAATCTTTTGCTTTTTCTTCTCAAACAACATATATCTGTGCTCATCCACCAGCCCTACCCTGAAACCCTTTTCGGTCAGCCTCATGTCAGCATTGTCATGTCTTAGCAGCAGACGGTATTCCGCCCTGGATGTCATTAGCCGATAAGGCTCGTTGGTTCCCTTGGTTACCAAATCGTCAATCAATACACCTATGTAAGCATCAGAGCGTGATAAAATTAAGGGCTCCCTGTTTTTTACATGCAACGCAGCGTTTAGACCCGCCATTAAGCCCTGAGCCGCTGCTTCCTCATAGCCTGATGTACCGTTAATCTGCCCGGCTGAAAACAGCCCTGCGATCATTTTTGTTTCCAGAGATAGTTTTAACTGTATTGGATCAAGGGCATCATACTCAATGGCATAGCCGGTTCTCATTATTTCTACTTTTCCCATCCCCGGCAGGGTCCTGAGCATGGCCAGCTGCACATCTTCAGGCAGGCTTGTACTCATGCCCTGCACATACATTTCTGTAGTATCCCTTCCCTCAGGCTCGATAAAAACCTGGTGTCCGGGCCTTTCCGCAAACCTCACCACTTTGTCCTCAATGGAAGGACAGTAGCGGGGTCCCGTACCCTTGATAAAACCACTGTAAAGGGGCGAGCGATGAAGATTTTCCCTGATGATACGGTGGGTTTCGTCGTTGGTGTAGGTCAGCCAGCAGGATATCTGCTCCCTTTCCTTGACCTTCGTAATATAAGAAAAATTTAATAGTTTTTCGTCTCCCGGCTGCTCAGACATTTTGGAAAAATCTATACTGTGTCGGTCCACTCTGGCCGGGGTTCCGGTTTTAAAGCGCAACAGGTTAAACCCCAGTGCAATCAGATGATCAGAAAGTGTTATGGAATTGGAGTTACCGCTGGGTCCACCGGGGTAAGCCAAATCTCCTATAATTATTCTTCCCTTTAAATATGTTCCAGTGGTAAGTATCACTGTTGGTGCACTGAAAACGGCCCCGGTACTTCCTATTACTCCACCAACACGTCCGTTTTTAATCACTAATTTTTCCACCAAGACCTGCTTTACGTCCAGGTTAGGCTGGTTTTCCAGCACGCTTTTCATATTCATCTGATATACAATTTTGTCAGCCTGTGCTCTGAGAGCGTGAACCGCAGGTCCTTTTCCGGTATTCAGCATACGCATTTGAAGCGCGGCCCGGTCGGTATTAAGACCTATTTCCCCTCCTAAAGCATCTATTTCCCTCACCAGCTGCCCCTTGGCTGGACCCCCCACGGATGGGTTGCAGGGCATAAGAGCAATATTGCCGATATTAAGGGATACTACCAGGGTTTTACATCCCATCCTGGCAGCAGCCAGAGCTGCCTCGCAGCCGGCGTGCCCGGCCCCAACCACGATAACATCATAATTACCGGCACTGTATTCCATACCGCACCTCACTTACCGATACAAAAATCTGTAAAAATCCTGTCCAGCAAATCTTCCGTCACTGTACTGCCAATAATTTCTCCCAAACTCTCCCATGCCGACCTCAGTTCAATAGAAGATAAATCGGCAGTCAATCCAGACTTGAGGGCACCAATAAAATCTTCCATGTTTATTCTGGCCTCTTTAATAGCTGTCTGGTGCCTTACGTTACTGACAGTAACCGCTTCTGGCAGGCCGACTCCACCTGCCAGAGCCACCTCCATTATTTTATCCTCCAGCAAGCTTAAACCCTCACCGGTCCTGGCCGAAATATTCACCACCGGAAGATCATGAAGATCAATCAACATATCGCCGTTTAAATCAATTTTATTCATAATCACAATAATTTTTTTGGCCCTGAATTTTGCCACTATATCCCTGTCCTCGTCCGTAAAACCGTTTATTACATCTACCACCAGCAGCACCATATCCGCAGACTCCAGGCTTTCCCTGGTTTTCTGCACACCTATTTTCTCCACATAATCTTCTGTTCTCCTGATGCCGGCCGTATCGATAAGTCTAAGGGGTATGCCCTTTATATTTAACATTTCTTCGATAATATCCCTGGTGGTGCCAGGAACCTCTGTAACAATGGCCCTGTTTTCTCTGAGCAATGCGTTTAATAGTGATGATTTGCCAACATTGGGACGGCCCGCGATTACCGTGCGAATACCTTCCCTGTATATTCTGCCGGTCTCGGCACTTTCAATTAATTCATCCAGTTGGGCCAGCACTGATGCTGCCTTACTGATCATAGCGGAACTTTTTCTTTCTTCCACCTCATCCTCTGGAAAATCAATAGCTGCCTCAAGTTCTGCCAACATGCCCAACATCTGATCCTGTATTTGTCGTATTTTGTCGGAAAGATCCCCCCGTAGTTGATTTATAGCTACTTTTAAAGAAGAGCCTGTTTTTGCTCTGATGATGTCAATTACCGATTCTGCCTGGTTTAAGTCCATCCTGCCGTTTAAAAAAGCCCTTTTGGTGAACTCCCCAGGCAAAGCCTGCCTGGCGCCAGAAGAAAGTACAATTTTCAAAACTTCCAGCAGGGGGACCATACCCCCGTGGCAGTTTATTTCAGCCACATTTTCCCTGGTGTAAGTGTGAGGCGCCATCATTACGGACAACAGCACCTCATCAATAATTCTACCATCCGCCGGATTGACTATGTGCCCATAATATAAACGGTGAGTACCCCTATACCAATTCTCTTCACCGGAGCTCTGAAAAATTTTATTTACAATTTGCAGGGTATCGTCCCCGCTCATTCTGACTATGCCAATACCACCTTCTCCCATGGGAGTGGATATGGCTGCAATGGTATCATAAAGCATTGCTTACACCTCTCTAAGGAAAGGGGACACACCTCTATTTGGAGCTTGACTCTGAGGTCAGAGGAATGTCCCCCAACTCATAAACGTTTCCTATCTCTTTAAAAAAACCCAGCCGGCCTATGCTCCGCTGGGTTTAGTTTGCTTAATATTTTTTTGGCGCTATTATTATTTTCCGATAAGGTTCTTCTCCCTCGCTGAACGTTGCTATATCGTCCCTGCCCTGCAATGCGGTATGTATAATCCTTCTCTCCAGTGAGTTCATTGGCTCCAGCACCACATTTCTGCCCCGCTGCCTGGCTTTGTCCGCCAGTTTTAGGGCTAATTTCTGCAGTGTTTCTTCCCTTCTTTTACGGTACCCTTCAATATCAAGAAATATTTTTTTCCTTTGTTCCTGATTTTTATTTACCGAAAGACTTACCAGGTATTGGAGGGCGTCCAGGGTTTCTCCCCTTCTGCCGATCAATACTCCCAAATCGGACCCTTCCAAATTAATATGTACATTTTCATTTTCTTCATTCACGTTTACTTCCGCATCAATATCCATGGCACCAAGGACATTACTTAAAATTTTCTTCGCCCTCAAGCCGATGGTATTTTTTATGCCTACCCTGACCCTGGCGGGTTTTACTCCCAATATGCCAAATAATCCTTTTGAAGGTTCCTCTACAACTTCAATGTCAGCCTCTTCTCTTTTTATCCCCAACTCGTTAAGCGCCTGTTGTACTGCCTCCTGTACCGTCTTAGCGGTTTTTTCTATTGCCTGCACCTTCGGTTAGCGCCTCCTTCATGGCCAGGGTTTGTTTATTAACAAAGTATTGCTGTACTATACCCGCTAAATTAAAGGTAACCCAGTACACCCCCAGTCCCGCAGGAACTGTAGTGGTTATCCAGGCTATAAAAAGCGGCATAGTGTAAAGCATCATTTTTTGTGTCTGGTCCTGGGTATTTGCTGTCATTCTAGTCTGTAAATAGGTTGTCAGACCCGCCAGTAGCGGAATAAGTATTACCGTAGGATTACTGGAAAACTGACCCATGGTGTATATGTGGCTCAAATTGCCTATCCACAAAAAGCTGGCGTGATTAGGATCGGCATAAGGAAATTTACGCAACGCCCTGTACAGGGCAATAAGTATAGGCATTTGAACAAGCAGTGGCAGACACCCGGCCGCAGGATTAACGTTATGCTGCTTATAGAGCTCCATAATCTTCTGCTGCATCTGCTGGGCATCCTTGCCCTTATATTTTTCCTGTATCTCTTTAATCTTGGGAGCCAGTTGCTGCATCATAGTCATTGATTTCATCTGTTTCAGACTAAGTGGAAATAAAACCAGCTTAATCAGTATGGTCATGAGTATGATGGCCAGACCGTAACTCCCAATACCTACGGTTACAGTAAGATGGTAGAGCCAAGTTATCAAAGATGACATACCGCCTACCAGCGATTGCCATAATTCAGCCAAATAAACTCCTCCTTGCGACCCAACAAAATTATTTTACCGGATCGTAACCCCCCGGATGAAAAGGATGGCATTTTAATAAACGGATAAATGCCTTAATACCACCTTTTATTATACCATACTTTTCCAGTGATTCCATAGCATATTGTGAACAGGTAGGATAAAAACGGCATACAGGTGGTTTGAGAGGTGATAAAAATCTTCTATATATTAATATAAACCTGATCATTATCCCGGTAAGCAGATCTTTATTTGATTTCATTTTTAAAAGCCTTCCCGGTAAGTTTAAACAATTCTTCACCTAATTGTTTAAAGCTTCTGTTTACAAAACCCTTTCTGGGAATCAGTACATAATCATAACCATCTTTGAAATAATGCTGATTTATCCTGCATAACTCCCTGAGCACCCTTTTAACCCTGTTACGTACCACAGCCTTGCCAACTTTTTTACCCACAGAAAAACCAAAATTTTTTCTTCCTGTTATCCCCGTCAAAAAATAAAGCACAATTGACTGTCCCGCCACCGACCGCCCTCTACTGTAAACCTTTTTAAATTCATTATTTTTTTTCAAGGAATACAGTTTGGACATAAAAACACCTTAAAAAAGAACATAATTCTACTAATTAATGGTATATAATATGGTAACCAATTTTAGTACTGCTTATACAATTATGAAAGGCCACTTTTCTTAAGCGGCCCTTAAGCAGATAACCTTTTTCTTCCTTTAAGTCTTCTGCGTTTTACTACATTTCTACCGCCCTGAGTAGACATTCTTTTTAGAAAACCGTGAACCTTTTGGTGTTTTCTATTTTTTGGCTGATAAGTTCTCTTCATTTAGATACACCTCCCCGGGTATTTTTGACAGCATATACCAGACACGTCACATGTTATTATATATTAATAGAATAGCGGCAGTCAAGAAAAAGCCAGCTTTGATACAGCATCTCAAATCAGATTATTCTTTAGTTGATAATCACTGGAAATTTTGCTATCATATTTTAAACATTAATAAAAATACTTTTCCACAATTGTTATCCACTTGTCAATAACATTATAAATAATTGTGAAGAGTTGACAATGAGGTCTCCGTTATATAAGGAGGCTTTTTTAGAGTTTATTTTGCAGGGGGCTTCATGTATGAACAAAGTTGAAGTATCGGCAACCTGGGACAAAATCCTTTCAGCCCTTGAAAAAAAGCTAAACCATCATAACGCTGAGACATGGTTGCAATCCATGATACCTGTTGATTGTGTGGATAGCACTTTTTATATCCAGGTGCCGGATCACTTCTCCAGGGACTGGCTGTCGGAAAGATACGGACACATAATAAAAAACACTATATATGATATTTTAAAAAAAGATACCGAAATAGTTTTTATTCTAAACGAAGAAGTTCCCTCTGTTTTAAGCCGTATAAACAAGCAACCCTTACCCCCGGCAGAAGATTTATTTTTTTTACAGTTAAATCCCAAATATTCCTTTGATACCTTTGTAGTGGGTGAAAGCAACCGCTTTGCCCATGCTGCTTCACTGGCGGTGGCAGAATCACCGGCCAAAACCTACAACCCCTTCTTTATTTACGGGGGGGTGGGACTGGGAAAAACACACCTCATGCACGCTATTGCCCAGCATATCATCAATAAAAACCGTAGCCTTAAAATTGCCTATGTTACATCTGAAAAATTTACCAATGATCTAATTAACTCCATCAGGGATAAGAAACCTGAAGAATTTCGAAATAAGTACCGCAACATGGATATATTACTTGTCGACGATATTCAGTTTCTGGCCGGCAAGGAAATGACCCAGGAAGAATTTTTTCACACCTTCAATACACTGCACGAGGCTAATAAACAGATCATTATTTCCAGTGACAGACCACCCAAAGAAATACCCACCCTGGAGGACAGGCTGCGCTCCAGGTTTGAATGGGGCCTTATTACTGATATTCAGCCGCCTGATCTGGAAACAAGAATCGCCATTTTAAGAAAAAAGGTGCAGTTGGAAAATCTTAACGTTCCTGACGATGTAGTTTATTATATTGCCAACAGAATACAGTCCAACATCCGTGAACTGGAGGGAGCGCTAATCAGGTTGGCCGCTTATTCCATGCTCAATAAGTGCGAAATTAACCTTGAGATGTCTACGGATGTTTTAAAGGATATTTTACCTCCTAAACAGACACGCCAGATTAATATACAACTTATCCACCAAATAGTTTCGGAATATTATAATATTCGTCCCGATGATTTTAAATCGAAAAAAAGAACCAGAAACGTGTCATTTCCCAGACAAATCGCCATGTATCTGGCCAGGGAAATGACTGATCTTTCCCTGCCCAAAATAGGCGAGTATTTTGGTGGAAGGGATCATACCACGGTCATTCACGCTTATGACCGAATCGTATCCGAAATACAGCTTGACACAAATCTGCAAAATAATATTAATGAAATTATCAACATAATTAAAAGCTAATTATTAACAAAAACATTTTAATTGTTAATAACTAAAAAATAATCATCGGTGATAAATTATACTTACAATATATACCAATAATATTAAGTTAATACCATCACTTTGCCAACAGGTTTAATTTGTACATAATCCCTTCAAAATTCACTATTCCAAGGATTATGCACAAACTCACAGCTACTAATACTACTGCTAATATAAAATATATATTAATAATGTTAGTGAACACACCTGCATAGGAAAGGGGACACACCTCCATTTGGAGTCTGGCTTTGGGGTCAGAGGAATGTCCCCGATTGGAATGTAAATTCCTTACTGCTTAATATATTCACGAAGTAATATCCCCAACTGGTGGTGAGCCGTTATGAAATTTTTTATCAATAAAGAAAATTTACTCTTTGCCATTCAAAGTGTACAGAGAGCTGTATCACAAAAAAGTCCCCTACCTATACTGACTGGTATTAAATTTAGTTGTGAGGAAGATAAATTAGTTCTTTCCGCCACTGATTTTGAAATATCTGTTCGCTGCGCTGTGCCCGCTACTGTGGAGGAAAGCGGATCACTGGTCATTCCCGCCAAATACATTACTGAGTTTGCCCGCCGTCTTCCGGATAGTATAATTGAATTTGAAGCCGTGCCTGATAGCACCATGGCTGTAATCAGGTATAGCGATTCTGAATTTAACATCAACGGTTATGATGCCTCCGAATTTCCATCCTTTGTTATTCCGGAAGAAGAATTTTCCTTCAAGCTTGACGCTGATTTATTTAAGGAGATTATAAAACAGGTTACATTTGCTGTTTCAACAGAAGAATCCAGGCCAGTTTTTACCGGAGTGCTTTTTGAAATAGTAGCTAGCAGGCTTACCATAGTAGCCACCGACACGTTCAGGCTTGCCTTGCGTCACACCGCTATCAACGAGGAAACACCAGAACTTATAAATGTAATTGTTCCTGGAAAAACTTTAAATGAACTGGCAAGAACAGCAGATCCCAAGAGCATCGTGGAAGTGATCATAGGAAAAACCCATGCTGCCTTTATTACAGGGGAAACACAAATAATTGCCAGACTCATACCAGGCAAATTCCCCTCCTACCGCCAGGTAATCCCGAATCAGTTTATTTCAGAAATTAAAATTTCCCTGAAGGATTTCCTGGAGTCGGCAGAAAGGGTTGCACTATTGGCAGGGGAGAATAATCTGCTGGTAAGCTTGTATATTAGAGAAAATCATGTGGTTTTAAATATGCGTTCTGAAACAGGATGGATTCGTGAGGAAATAAAATCAGAGGTAAATGGTGACAAACTGGAAATTTCCTTTAACGTCCGTTATCTGTGTGATGTTTTACGTTCAATAAATTATGAACAGCTGGTAGTGAGGTTAACCGGACCATTGACTCCGGCTCTAATAATACCTGAAGACAATAAGGATTACCTGTCCATTCTTGTCCCAGCCAGGCTAAGTAGGGAGTGACAGTTTTGCATAGTATTGCCGTTAGTACTTCTATCAAGCTTAATCAGTTTTTAAAACTATCCAATGCAGTGGGTTCCGGTGGACAGGGTAAAATGCTGGTGCAGACCGGTAGGGTATCCGTGAATGGAACTGTGGTTTACCACCGGGGCAAAAATATCTTACCGGGCGATATTGTCAGTGTAGAAGGAATAGGAGCATACAAGGCAGTGGCGCCGGAGGAAGCATAAATGTTTTTTAAACGGCTGGTCCTGTCAAATTTTCGAAATTTTAGGGATCTGTCGTGGTATCCTTGCCGGGGAGTAAATATTATCACCGGTAATAACGCCCAAGGCAAAACAAACCTGCTGGAAGCCATCGGATTTTGTACTACCGGATTTTCCTTTCGCACCAGTCGTGAAAAGGAAATGATTAAAGATGGAACTAATTCATTGCAGATTAGTGCACTGCTGGAGAGAAACGGCGCCGAAGATGATATAATCGTAAAACTGGCGGAAAACTCTATTGCTGAATTTAGGTTAAACGGTGTAAAACAGAAAAAAAACTGGCTATTTCTGCCGGTTATGTCAGTTTCCTTCACCCCGGCGGATCTTGATTTAATAAGGGGCAATCCTGCTGGACGCCGTCGCTGGCTGGATACGGAGGTGTGTTCTTTTGAACCATCTTATGCTTACCATCTGCATAACTATAACCGGGTATTACTTCAAAAAAATAATTTATTAAAAGAAAAAATAAAAACTACTGGCTTCAGCGAGATACTGGACAGCTTTAACCTGCAATTGATTAATTACGGCAGCAGGATTATTTATAGCAGACTGGTACAATTGGGCAAAATGGCGTCAGTTTTAAAAGATTTATATAGGGAACTTACCCGGGGAAAAGAGGATATTTATTATAAATATCTGTCTAGTGTTCCTCTGGGGGATAAATTAAATATTGAAGCAATAACCTTTTCCTTAAACAGTGCCATTGCGTCCCGTTCCCTGGAAGAAAAAAACAGACGGCAGGCACTGGTGGGCCCCCACAGGGATGATTTGCAGTTTTATATTGGCGGTATGGATGCCAGGCGTTACTGTTCCCGGGGACAGCAAAGATCCGCTGTATTGTCCCTGAAGATGTCTGCTATTAAGCTCTACCATAGGGAATACGGTGAATATCCACTGTTGCTGATGGATGATGTTATGCTGGAGCTTGACGAGGCCAGGCAGGCGGGGATGGCCAGCCTTTTTGCGTTACCGCTGCAGTCATTTATAACGTCAACTGCGGTACCAGAAAATTTCCCCGGGGATTTTAAGACCGTGAAAATAACAAATGGTCAGTTAATAGAGGGGGAAAGATAATGTTTTTGCACCTTGGAGGGGAAACGATGGTGCTTAAAGAAGATATCATTGCTATCCTCGATGTAAGGACAAGACAGGCTGCAAGCACCCGGGAGTTTATGGAAATATCGACAGATGAAGGGTTCATCAAACAAATTAACGAATCCGTCAAAGAAAAATCAATTATTATAACCACAAAGGATATTTACATCTCACCCATTTCCTGCAGCACCCTAAAAAAAAGGGCAGCTCTGGAAATAGGCATTGTTGAGGAGCAGTAGAAAGCAGCCGTGAGTGTAGATCACGGTTATTTAGTTTTAAATTAAGGCAATAATGGGAAATGAAACGGAGGTTTCATTTATTGTTAAATGAAAATAATGGTAACTATGGTGTAGACGAAATACAGGTACTGGAAGGTCTGGAGGCGGTCAGACGCCGTCCCGGGATGTATATAGGCAGCACCAGTGCCCGGGGTTTGCACCATCTTGTTTACGAAGTTCTGGACAATAGCATAGATGAGGCTATGGCCGGTTATTGCGACCTCATTGAGGTGGTTATACACGAAGACAACAGTGTCACTGTAACTGACAATGGCCGGGGCATACCGGTGGCTATTCACCCTAAAACAGGACTTCCTGCAGTGGAAACTGTACTAACTATACTTCATGCCGGGGGTAAATTTGGCGGGGGTGGATATAAAGTTTCCGGCGGACTGCACGGTGTGGGTATATCCGTGGTGAATGCCCTGTCCGAAAAACTCTCCGTGGAAGTAAACAGAGATGGCCTCGTATATCATCAGAATTACGAGAAGGGTGCCTCTGTAACACCCTTAACGGTAATAGGTAAAAGCGAAAGCAACGGCACCAAGGTAACCTTCAAACCAGACTCGTCTATATTTGAAGAATTGGTATTCAACTTCGAAACCCTAACTCAACGTATAAGGGAACTTTCTTTTTTAAACCAGGGCATAAAAATAATTTTAAAGGACGAGAGGACCGGCCAGGAAATTGAATTCCAGCACGAAGGCGGTTTAAAAGATTTTGTCCGCTATATAAACAAGAATAAAGCAGTTTTGCACAGTAAACCCATATATCTGTGTGGAGAAAAAGATGGTGTACAGGTGGAAGTAGCCTTGCAGTATACTGATGGATATGTGGAAAATATTTTTTCTTACGTCAATAATATCCACACCATTGACGGTGGTACCCATGAAGCAGGCTTTAAAACAGCCTTAACCAGAATATTTAATGATTACGGAAAAAAATACAATATTCTCAAAAATGGTGAAGCAAACCTAAGCGGGGAAGACATCCGCGAAGGCATGACAGCTGTTATGAGTATAAAAGTGCCGGAACCTCAGTTTGAAGGGCAGACCAAGACCAAACTAGGAAATAGTGAGGTAAGGGGTATTGTTGACTCGGTGTTAACAGAAGGTTTGAGTATCTTTCTAGAAGAAAACCCCTCAGTTTCCAGAAAGATAATTGATAAAGCCCTGACCGCTGCCCGGGCCAGGGAGGCTGCCCGCAAGGCCAGGGAACTTACCAGGCGCAAGAGTGTTCTGGAAAATTCCACGCTGCCGGGCAAACTAGCTGACTGTTCGGACAGAGATCCCAGTATTTCCGAATTGTACCTGGTGGAGGGAGATTCAGCCGGCGGCTCGGCCAAGCAGGGCAGGGACAGGCGTTTCCAGGCTATATTACCGCTGAGGGGTAAAATATTGAACGTGGAAAAGGCCCGTATGGATAAAATACTGGGCAACGAAGAGATACGGGCACTGATTACTGCTCTGGGCACGGGTATAGGCGAGGACTTCGACATTAGTAAGGCCAGGTATCACAAAATAATAATCATGACTGATGCCGATGTGGATGGTGCGCATATAAGAACTCTTTTGCTGACTTTCTTTTACCGCTATATGAGGCAGTTAATAGAAAACGGTTATATGCTGATAGCCCAGCCGCCTCTGTATAAATTAAAGAGAGGTAAAAAGGAAAATTACTATTACAGCGATCTAGAACTGGAGAAAACTCTGCAACAGCAAGGACGGGACGGGGTGAGCATTCAGAGATATAAAGGTCTCGGTGAAATGAATCCCGAGCAACTATGGGATACAACTATGGACCCTGATACCAGGACCGTTATGCAGGTAAATTTGGAAGATGCCATTGAAGCTGACGCTATTTTTTCCATGCTCATGGGGGACCGGGTTGAGCCGCGAAAAAAATTTATACAGGAAAACGCACGGTACGTAAGGAATCTGGACGTGTAATAAAAGTCGAATGTCAAAAGTCGAAAGAAACTGACCTTAGACCTTGTACTTTAGACTTTTTATGAGGTGAGCAGTTTGCCATCATTAATGGGTAAAGTTGTACCAATTAATATCAGAGATGAAATGCGTAACTCGTACCTGGACTACGCCATGAGCGTTATCGTTAGGCGGGCACTGCCGGACGTGCGGGACGGGTTGAAACCAGTGCACAGGCGTATTTTATATGCCATACACCAGCTGGGCATGACCCCGGATAAGCCGCACCGGAAAAGTGCTCACATCGTGGGGCAGGTGATGTCTAAATTCCATCCCCACGGTGATGCCTCCATTTACGATACTTTGGTCAGGCTGGCCCAGGATTTTTCCAGCCGCTATCCCCTGATTGACGGCCACGGTAACTTTGGCTCGGTGGACGGTGACTCCGCTGCGGCCATGCGTTACACAGAGGCCAGGATGGCTAAAATAACCATGGAAATGCTGGCCGATATCGAAAAAGACACGGTGGATTTTATACCCAACTACGACGGCAGCGACAAAGAGCCCATCGTTTTGCCCGCCCGCCTACCTAATTTGCTGGTAAACGGGTCCTCCGGTATAGCCGTGGGCATGGCCACCAATATTCCTCCTCACAATCTGGGTGAAGTGATTGATGGGGTGATTCATCTTATCAAAAACCCGAATTCCACCTCCCAGGATTTGATGACCATAATTAAGGGGCCTGATTTCCCTACCGCCGCTAAAATTATGGGACGGGAAGGTATCCGTTCCGCTTATACCACTGGTCGTGGTTCCGTCAAGGTAAGGGCACAGACCACCACAGAAAAAATTAACAGCGGTAAAAGTGCGATCATTGTAACTGAACTGCCTTATGCGGTAAACAAGGCCAGGCTTATAGAAAAAATTGCAGATCTGGTCAAGGATAAGAAAATTGACGGCATAACTGATTTAAGGGATGAATCGGACCGGCGCGGCATGAGGGTGGTAATTGAATTACGCCGGGATGCAAAGCCACAGGTTATTCTAAACCAGCTTTATAAGCATACACAGATGCAGGAAACTTTCGGCGTTAATATGCTGGCCCTGGTAAACGGGGAGCCCAGGACATTAAATTTAAGAGAAGTACTTTATTTTTACCTGGATCACCAAAAAGAAGTTATCGTGCGGAGGACCAGGTTTGATCTTAATAAAGCGGAAGCCAGAGCCCATATAGTCGAAGGTTTATTGATTGCTCTTGATCACATAGATGAGGTTATTAGTACCATTCGCTCTTCCAGAACAGTTGAGATAGCCCGGGGAGCACTTATTGAAAAGTTTACTTTATCCCAGAAACAGGCGGAGGCCATTCTGGAAATGAGGTTGCAAAGGCTTACCGGACTAGAAAGAGAAAAGCTGGATATTGAATACGACGAATTGCAAAAAAAGATAGCTTATTTGAAGTCAGTACTTAGTGATGAGGCTAAGGTGTACGGGATTATCATAGATGAGCTGTCAGAAATAAAAAAGAAATATGCCGATTCCAGGCGTACCATAATCAGCGATGAAGACGTAGCCATGGTGGTGGAAGATCTTATACCAGAAGAGGATATGGTCATCACCATCACCAATCAGGGTTACATAAAAAGAATATCCTCAGATACCTATCGCAGCCAGAAACGGGGTGGTAGGGGTATTAACGCTATGGATACAAAAGCGGAGGATTTCGTGCGTCATCTCTTCATAACCAGCACTCATCACTATTTTCTGTTTTTCACCAATAAGGGCAAGGTATATAGGTTAAAGGTGCACGAGATACCGGAAGCCGGTAGAACGGCCAAGGGCACACCTCTGATTAACGTTCTTTATATCGACCAGGATGAAAAGGTAACGGCCGTAATACCGGTTCGGGAATTTGCCGTCAATATGTTTTTATTCATGGCCACCAGGCAGGGTGTCATCAAAAAAACAGCATTGAAGCAGTATGATACATCCAGGCGGGATGGCATAATAGCTATCAACCTCGACCCTGAAGACGAGTTGGTGGAAGTAAAACTCACGGACGGTAAACAGGAGATAATGCTGGGCACCAGGAATGGGCTGGCTATACATTTTTCTGAAAAGGATGTTAGCCCCTATGGAAGAACGGCCAGGGGCGTAAAGGGAATTAATCTGCTAAATAAAGATATTGTGGTTTCTATGGATACCATCAAAGATGAGGCGGACGTTCTGGTGGTTACAGTCAACGGCTTTGGCAAACGCACCCCGGTAGCCGAATACCGCCTGCAGACCAGAGGTGGCAAGGGCATAATCAACATAAAGACCACCGAAAGAAACGGGGAAGTGGTATCTTTGCAAATGGTGCGACCCGACGAAGAAGTAATGATGATTTCCGCTGAGGGCATCATAATTAGAATCAGGGCAGGTGATGTATCCCTAATGAGCAGGGTTACCCAGGGGGTTACCCTGATGCGCCTTGACGAGGGGGATAAGCTGGTGGCTTTGGCCAAGGTAAATTCCGACGGGGATGATACGGTCAAATAGCATGGTTTTAGGGTCGGAGGAATGTCAACATATGTCAGGGGACACACCTCTGTTTAGGGTCTGGCTTTGAAGTCGGAGGAATGTCCCCAATGAATATACTTGACACCGGCAGGGGCATATGATATATTTATCAATGTCGCTGCCGGTTTGGCTGGTAAAACAACTAATAAATACCGGTTGACCGGACAAGCTGCAAAATGCTATGATATAAAAGTCGCCGATGCGCCGAACCAGTAAATGGTTCTTGACCGTACCAACTAATAATGATACGATTAAAAATGTCGCACTTGGCGAACTGGTCCTTGAAAACTAAACAGAAGCAAGATGGAAAATAGGTCGTCAGTCGTAGGACTTCTGACGTCAGGAATGACGAATGAATGACAGATGAAGGAAAAGACTGAAGGCCAAAAA